>JADKCZ010000005.1 GCA_016718565.1 Anaeromyxobacter sp.
CCACGTACCGCTGGGCCAGCACCTGTTCCTTCCGCCAGTCCTGGACAAGGTCTTGGAAAGCGAGCCGATGGAGGCCGTGGCGTTCGTGCGGGACGAAATGTCCAACATGGTGTGGGCGGTGGAGACCCGGGTCACCGACGGCGACGGCCGAGGCCGCGACGGATCCTCGCAAGCGCGCCACCTGGATGGCGCGCTGGCCCAGCTCGAGCGCGCTCTGGCCGGCCCGTCTGCATCTCCGGCGGAGAACTCGGCCACGCCACCACAGCTCCAGTTCCGGCTCGGAACCAGCGTGCCCGCTAATTGGATTCCCTTTGTGCCCGTGCACAAACCCGCACAGACCCGCGCCATCCGCCTCCAGCGCGCATCAATGCCTCGCTTCTTCCTGGATGGGGTGGCACCAATCCGTCCGACCACCTCTATCCTTCGCCCAGGCCTCCGCACCGACGACACCCAAGAGGGGCCGCTGTACCTCGACGAGGAGGAGGTACCTCGGACAGGCGTGTGCGTAGAGGGGACGCTCCAGCGCTCGCGCTGGTGTGGCGGCGAGACCCATGTGTGGCATGGCCGCCGCGTCACTCGGCCGGGGTGAGGGCGGGAGCGGGGCTGCGCTTCGACGTCATCGAGCGGCGCCGCACCTGATGGTGGCATTGACTCCGCCTTCAGCCGTCCCCAATTCTTCCACCCTGTATGTGCGAAAGCACACCTGCTCTTTAACCAGGACTGAAGAGGAAGCTCCTAAGGCGGGGGAGTCCGACCGGAAGGCGAGTCTGGTTCGCTCGAGTGGATGCTCGGTCGTATTGGATTCGTCCTTCCGGGAGGCATCGTGAGCCTTGGGTGGCCGCCGCGTCCTCGGATGCTGGTGCTCACGGGCCTCGCCGGCTCGGGCAAGACCGAACTGTTGCGGCGCCTGTCCGCCCTGGGTGAGCAGACCATCGACCTGGAGCGGCTGGCCAGCCACCGCGGCTCCGCCTTCGGTGCTGCTGGAGAGGGCGCGCAGCCGTCGCACGAGGCCTTCGGCCTCGCCGTGGAGTCGGCCTGGCTGGCGAGCGATCCACGGCGAGTTCTGTGGGTAGAGGACGAGGGCCACTTCATCGGAAGCGTCGGGCTTCCACCGGCCCTGCAGTTGGCCCTGGCAGAGGCTCCGTGCGTCGAGCTGGAGGTGCCATTGGAGCGTCGGCGCGCCCGGCTTGTGGCCGAGTACGGCGACGTCCCGCTGGAGGACCTGCTCATCGCGCTGAACCGGTCGGCCCGGCGCGTCGGCTCCCCCCGGGTAGAGATCGCCCGGGCGGCGCTCCGGCGCGGACGGGTCGACGAGGCCGTAGTGCCGCTCCTCGAGTACTTCGACGCAGCCTATGCTGAGCGGGCGCGCCGCATGCGACGCCGCGTGTTGGCTCGCTTGGACCCGGTCGACGACGTTTCCGGCCTTCTGCTCGCGATCGGAGCGCTGGTTGGGACTCCCGCCCGATGAGACCCGTCCAGGAGGCGGCATTGGCTCTTGTCGCTCACTCCAGGGCGCTTCGGGGCCGGCAGTTGGCGCTCCCACTTGGCGCTGGCCAGGAATAGTAGGGGGCTTGGCCTCTACACCCCACCACCCAATCACCGAACTTCACGTGCTATTTCCCAGCGTGCCCTCTCCAGCGCCAACGGTTTCGGCCGCGAGGGTGCCGAAGGTGTGGGGGACTCGCCGCCCGGTTTTCGGTGCCGCCAGACGCGGACTCCTGGTGCGTCTCGGGGTGTGGGGGACCGCGCGATCCGAGTTTAGACACCGTCCAGGGGTGTAGGATCCAAGCCCCCTCCCGCGCCAACCTGGCGCCAAATCCAGTGTCCACTCGCGTCCATTCACGGCGGGTGTAGGGACCTCGTCCGGACCTCGATTCCTCAACGCTCCCAGCGGTTTCGTTGGAGAACGACGCGCCGCCGCGGTTTCGCTGAGTTCACCTAAAGTACGTTCGAGTCCCCCACACCCCGCACGCACGCCTGCAGAAGCCCCCGGGATGCCGTGCCTTCACGCGGCGGACAGGAGCCGAGGAGCGCCCCCCTGGCCGGTAGACCTGCGGCCGGAGGGGGTGACGGTTTGCGCCAGCCACCCTGCCCATCCTCGTCCCTGAGGTGAGACGTACTCAGGGACAAAGCCGCGATTCCCCTGGCTCCACCCTGCGCCGACGTCGGGGAATGAAGGTTGCAGAGCCACCTTTCGCCAGCCGGCCCCTCCGCCGGCCCTGGACGGGAGGGGCCCCATGTGTGGTGAGCAGCTGGACCCGGTCGTCGCCGCCGCGCGGTGCGTCGCGAGCCACGACTACCGAGGCGCCCTCGACATTCTCCACGGCGGCCTGAGCCGCGCGCCGAAGGACCCCTGGCTCATGCTGCGGCTCGGCAGCCTCTACGGCAGGACTGGTCGGCCACAGCTCGCCTCGGACTGGTTTGCGCACGCGGCCGAGCTGCTGGAGCGCTCGGGAATGTATCGCCAGGCAGGCCTGGCCTGGCTTCACGCCTCTCGGCACGATCCACGGCGGATCCGCAGTGCGATCCGGTTCGCGGACCGGGTCTACTGCCTGGGCAGCCTGTCCGGGGCGGCGGCCGTCTTCAACGGCCTGCCCAGCATCACCACCGGCGTCGACGTCCCGACCCAGGCCGACTGGTTCTGGGTCGCGGTCCCCATCGCGCTCGAGACCCAGTCGGATGCGCTGGCCTGCCAGATCGTCGAGAACCTGCTGGCCCTCACTGGAGTCGAGATCATCTTCCAGCTGCTGCGCGAGTCGGAGGCGACGGTGCGCCTCGGCGTCGAGGGCCAGGCGTGTGCCGCTCGCTGCCTGCTCGCGCTCGGGTCGAGCCAGCGGAGGGCCGAGGAGTTCAGGGGCAGGGTCGAGCGGCAGGTGGGCGGCGGGAGCGTCGCCGCCCCGGGCACGCCATCGTCCGTCAGGGTCTACGACCCCCTCCTGGCGCCCGAGGAGGCCTTCGCGCGCGGGCTGGCGGTGCGTGCCGCCGCCCGGGTCGAGGCGCGCGGGTCGGGCGCCAGCGCAGCCCGGCACCCGGGCGCGCGCGCCCACAAGCCGAGCCCCTGGCAGATCCCCGCCTCGTTCGATGCGAGGCCCATGCTCCCCGAGCCCCCCTTGCCCCGCGAGTGGATGGTGCGCCTGCCCTCGCTCTTTCGCCGCTACGCCCAGTGGCTGGAACACCAGGGACCGCGGCAGGAGCCGCCGCGGCGGGCCGGCGTCCGGAGACCTCGCGCCGCCCCGTGAAGCAATCGCCGTACCCTGTCCGTCGCCCGGCTAGACTCAGCTCGACCCGCCGCCGAGGAGACTCGATGCCCCAGCTCCTCACCCGCCCCGACCCGGCCTGGTTCATCCGACCCGACGGGGAAGACGGCTCGGCCACCATCCACGGGGTGGGCCACGTCACCCGCGTGACCGTGCACGCCGTCGAGCTGGCCACTCAGCTCGGCCTGGCCGGCTGGCAGGTCGAGGCGGCACGCCTGGCGGGCCTCTGGCACGACATCGGCCGGGAGCACGACGGCGGTGACTACTTCCACGGGGGTCGCAGCGCCGGGAAGGCGGTGGGACTCGGGCTGCACCTCGGCGTCGAGCCCCGCACGCTCGAGGTGGCGCTCTTCGCCGTGACCTACCACGCGGTGGAGGACCACTGGGGTGAGGAGGCCTCCGAGCTGACCTCCGACCCGGCCGCGACGCTGGCGGTCTACCGGGTCCTCAAGGACGCCGACGCCCTCGACCGGGTCCGCTTCGGCCGCCACCGGCTCGACGTGCGGCAGCTGCGCCATCCGGAGGCGAGGGTGCGCATCGAGCGAGCGGTGCAGCTGGTGGACGAGCTGCGGTGACGTCGAAGCACCTCTGGCGCCGGGGGCCCGCCCTGGGAGGAGGCCGCCCGGCGCCGCCCTACTGCGGCACCGCAACCCTGGCGATGACGTTCCCGTTCGAGTCTCGCCAGATGTTCATGCTGCAGACTCCTGCCCCGGCGGCGCCGCCCCCCGGGGAGCCGGAGCCGGGGGAGCTCCCCGGCTGGCCGGGGCTCGGCGGCGAGGGTGGCGCCGGTGGCGGCGCAGGCGGCGCAGGCCCCGGCTGGCTGGGGTCGATGTCCTCCATCTGCTCCTGGGCCCGGGCGTTTCGCTCCCTGCTGTCCCCACACCCCGCCCCTTCGCAGTCGGAGGAGTACTGGGTCTCGCCCGAGGTCTTGGACTTGTCGTCCCAGATGACCTCGGTGCAGGTCCCCGCGTAGCAGCTGCGATCGAAGTCCACCCCGTCCTCGGTCTTCCCCACCTCGCGGTAGTCGCCCGTCTCGGGGTCCTCGATCCGCTCCACCGTGCCCGGCGGGACCTCGTCCATGTAGTCGGCGTCGCCGTTCCAGCTGGCGTCGACCCGGCCGCTGCGGTCGACCCAGCTCACCGGGTCGCCGAAGGCGTAGAGGTAGGCGTTGGCACCGCCGGAGGCCGGACCCAGCGGGTCACGGGTGAGGAAGCGCCCGGTGGCGGCGTCGTAGTCGCGGGCGTCGAAGTGGGTGAGCCCCGTGTCGGGATCGAGGAGGCCGCCGGCGAACCCGAAGGGCTGGAAGCCGGGGCTGGTGTCGAGCAGCACCTCGCCGAACGGGCCGAACTCCAGCCGCTGCGCCACGGCCCCGGAGGCGACGTCGACCACCAGCCGCGGGCTGCCCACGTGGTCGGACACGATCCGGTAGGTCCTGCCGCCCCGGACCATGTAGTCCGGGGCGCCGCGCCCCACGCCGCGGACGAAGCGCGAGACCACCTGGCCGGCGCCGTCGAGCTCGGCGATGACCCGCCGGCCCGCGTCGTGGACGAAGCCCTGCACCAGCACGCCGCCCACCAGCCTCCCGATCCGGAGCCCCACCCCGTCCACGAGGTACTGCACCGTCGGCGCGCCGGCGCGCGAGACGCCCGTCAGCGCCCCGAAGGCGTCGTAGGCGTACGTGGTGGTGCTCCCGCCCTCGGTGCGCCTGGCCAGCTGGCCGTTGGGGGTCCAGCCGAACGTGGCGGCCCCGTGGGAGAGCAGCTGGTCCCGCGCGTCATAGGACGCCGCGGTGCCCCCGGAGGGACCGCTCGCGGCGACCCGGTTCCCGTTCTCGTCGAAGGTGTAGGAGGCGACGATCGTCCCGTCGCGGGTGACCTCGCGGAGCCGTCCGGCCGGATCGTAGGCCAGGGCCGTCACCTCGGGCGGCTCGCCCAGGACGGCCTCCGTCCGCAGCGTGACCCGGCCGAGCGCGTCGAAGACGTAGCTCGCCGCGTAGAGCTCGCCGCCCCGGAAGGAGACGCGCCGCTCCACCGGCTCTCCGAAGGCGCTGGAGAGCCAGGTCTCGGCGACGTCGCCGATGGCCGCGGCGACCGGCAGGCCGTTGGTCGCCGAGCGCGAGACGGTGAGCGCCCCGGCGCTGGTGAGGAGGCCGTCGGCGTCGTAGCCGAACGCGACGGGCGGCGTGCCGTCCACGGTCTGGCTGGTGACGCGGAAGTCGCCGTCGAAGGCCAGCGTGACGCCCCCGGGCACCGGCCCCTGCCACGCGGTGCGGGTCCTGAGGAAGCCGTCGTACGCGAACGAGAGCGACCCCGCCCCCGTCCGCGTGATGGAGGCGAGGAGCCCGGACGTCGGGTGATAGGTGATGGCCACCTGGTCGGCCCCCGCCACCTTGCGGACGAGGCGCCGGGCGGCGTCATGGGTGAGGTCGACCGTCGTGCCGTCCGCCAGGGTGCGCCGGAGCGGCAGGCCGTCGACGCCGCGCTCGAGCGCGAGGGTGGCGACCCCCTGGCCGACGTCGGGCAGGGTCTGCGCGACGAGCAGGCCATCGGCGCCGAAGACCAGCCCCTGGGCCGGCCGGCCCGGCGGCGCGTACGACACCACCCGGCCGCGCGGGTCGCGGCCGAACGCGGCCTCGCGCCCGTCCGGGAAGACCTGGCCGATGACGCGTCCCGAGGCGTCGTGGCGGTAGCCCACCTGGGCGCCGTCCGGGTAGGCCAGGCTCTCGAGGAAGCCGCCGGCGTCGTAGCTCATGACGTGCTGCCTTGCGCCCAGGCCCTCGCCCCGGGTGACGCTGGCGACCCGGCCGCGCCAGTCACGGGCGTATCCGGTGGGCGCCAGGTCGCCGCGCTGCCGGCGGACGACGCGCCCCTGCGCGTCGTAGTCGACCACGATGGTCCGGCCGCCCGCCGAGGTGGCGATGGCCTGGCGCCGGACGGCGTCCTCCTCCAGGGTGAAGCGGCGCCCGTTGACGCTGCGCACCGAGTGCAGCGCGGTGTAGCCCACGGGATCGCCAGCGGGCGCCGGGGTCACCGTCAGCTCGCGGCGGTAGGTGTTCACCAGCCCTGCGGGCGTGCGGATGGTCTGCTCCACGACGATGGGCGACTGCACGCCGAAGCGTGGGTCGGGCCCGAGGACCGTGGTGATGGTGGTCCCGTCGGGGCGGGTGACCGTCCTCGTCCCGTCCGGCGCCACCGCCTGGGTCAGGACCCGACCGTCGGCGCCGGCGTCGGTCCGGACGCTCCCTCCCGCCGCTGGCAGCGTGACCCCGAGGCGGGCGAGCGGGCCGGCGCCGGTGGAGGTCGCGACCTCGAAGCCGCTGGTCCGGGTGGTGCGCGCCAGGGCGAGGAAGTCGCCGCTGGGCCCCACGTCCCGGATCAGCCGGCCGACCGGGTCGTAGAGGAAGGACCTCACCTGGTCCGCGGGGTCCGTCACCGAGGTGAGGAGCCCACCGGGCGCGTAGCCGAAGCGCGTCGCCTCGCCCCCGGGCCTGGTGATCGACTCGAGGAGCCCCTGGCCATTCACGCCGAGGAGCGTGCGCTGGCCGTTCGGCGCGACGATGGCCGTGGGTCGGCCCGCCGGGTCTCGCTCGAGGGCGGTCAGGTTGCCGTCCCCGTCGGCCACGGACACCAGGCGTCCCTCGGCGTCGTAGCCGAACTCGTGGCGCACGGCTCCGGTGGCGGTCCAGATGGTCCGGACGTGACGGCCGTAGAGGTCGAACTGGTACCGCTGCGAGCCGTCGGCCGAGGCGACCGACCCGGAGATGGCGGTGTCCGAGACGACGTTGGCGATGCGGCGGATCCGGTCGTTGCCGGTGTCGGCCACGTAGACGCTGCCGTCGCCGGCCAGGGCGATCGAGGCTGGGCCGCTGAGCGCGGCGTTGCGGGCCAGGCCCCCGTCACCGGCGGACCCGGCCACGCCGGTCCCGGCCAGCGTGCGGATGAGACCGTCCGAGCTGACCACCCGGATGGCGTGGTTGCCGGTGTCGGCGATGAAGAGCGTCCCATCCGACGCGACGGCCACGCCCTGTGGGCCGTCCAGCCTGGCCAGCGTGGCCGGTCCGCCGTCGCCATCGAGCCCTCGGCCATTCCCGCCGGCCACGGTGACCAGCACCCCGTCTGGCCGGAGCCGGCGGACGGCCTGGTTGCCGGTGTCGGCGATGAGCACGCTCCCGTCGGGGCCGATGGCCAGCCCCGACGGCGTGCTCAACGTGGCGCTCCGTCCAGACCCACCGTCGCCGCCGTAGGCGGCCACCCCGGTGCCGGCCACCGTCTCGATGAGGCCGCCGGGAGACACCCGCCGCACCCGGTGGTTGCCGGAGTCGGCCAGGTACAGGCTGCCGTCCGGGGCCATGGCCGCCGCCCTCGGCAGATTGAGCTGGGCGGCCTCGGCGGGCCCGCCGTCGCCGGAGAAGCCAGGGACGCCCGTGCCCACCGCGGTCCGGATGATGCCGTCCCAGTCGACGGCGCGGATCCGGTGGTTCAGCCGGTCCACGATGAGACCGCCGCTGTCGGTGACCAGGCCGCCGGTGGGGTGGTTGAGGGGCGTCATCCAGGCCAGGCCGCCGTCGCCGAGGTAGCCGCAGGCGTCCTCGTAGCCGGCCTCGGTGGTGGCCAGCCCAACCCCATCGACGAGCCGGACGACGCAGTGGCCGGTGTCGGCGATGAAGTAGCTGCGGCCGTCCGCGCCGAAGCCCAGGCCGTAGGGCGTCCTCAGGCACACCTGGGTGGCCGGCGTGCCGTCAGGCGAGGGATGGTCGCACCAGCTCGCGCCTGCCACCGTGGCGACACCCCGCAGGGGGTTGCCGGCGGTCTGGAGGCTGCGGCGTCCGCCGTCACCGAGGAGCAGGCCGACGTCGGGGTCCACCGCGTGGTGGACGTCGAGGCTCCAGCCGGCCACGGGCTGTGCGAAGGCGGCGCTCGCCCGGACCACCTGGCGGAACCGCTGCGACAGCACCACGGCCATGCGGGCCTGGACCGGGGAGAGGCGGTTCGGGCTGAAGCGGGCGAAGGCCGCGGAGAAGTCCGCGGGGACCGGGTAGTAGAAGGCTGGGTAGCCGTAGAAGATCGTCACCTGCGCGGACTGGGCCCCCTGGATCGGGCGTCGGTAGGCGTCCAGCCCGTCCCAGGTGAACACGTGCGTGAGGTTGGGCGCTGGGGCGTACTCCCGCTCGAAGATCTGACCGGCCACGGTCACCCTGAGCAGGATCCAGGCGAGGCTGGGCGGGACCTGGCCTCCCGTCAGCGAGATCACGAACGACCTGGCGCCCAGCCTGGCCGGCGCCCGGTCGCTCTGGTAGTGGAGCGCGTAGGGCGTGCCCGGGATCGGCACCGCCTCGCCCAGGACCTGGTTCTGGGCCTCGACGAGCGAGGCGCACTCGATGGTGAACTCGTCGTCGGTGTCGTCGCCCTGGGGCGGCGGCTGCGCGGGGGGCTCGGCGTCCGGCGGCGGTCCGTATGGCCAGTTGCAGTCCCAGGGCGTGAAGTGGGCCACGGGGACCCGCCACAGCTGCGTCGGCGGCCGTGGGTAGAGCGAGGCGAGCTGCTCCCGCTCGGCGTCGCTGACGCCAAGGGCCGCCAGGGCGCTCGGCGCATCGGCCTGGCCATCCCCGTCGGCGTCGAGGTCGGCGCGCCCGCCGGTGATCGCCAGGATGCGGACGACCCGGCCGTTCTGGGAGGCGATCCAGAGCCCCCGCTCCCGGTCGAGGTAGCCGGCGGGGACGGCGCTCCCCACCGGGAAGCCGAGGAAGTCCTCCACGTAGAACGGGAGCGGCCGGTCGAAGCGGACATCCACGGCCCCCGCGGCGAGGGCCTCGTCGGCGCTCAGCTCCACGGCGTAGGTGTACCCGCTCGAGGGCGGGAGGTGGGCCGGCATGGCGTCCGGCCCGGACGTTCCCACCGTGTACTCGGTGGCGCGGACGGTGAGGCTGTCGAGTGGGATGGTGGCACCGCCTGGCAGGACGAGCGAGGCGGCCGTTCCGGCCGGGACGAGCAGGGTGGCCTGCCGGGTGCCGGATCCATCCGCGACGACGCTGCCGCGCGCCACCTGGATCGGCGTGGAGGAGCCGAGCTGGACCACCGTCGAGACCGGGTCGAGGCCCAGCAGGACCATGTCCGGGACCGCCACGAAGGTCTTCCAGGGCACCTCGACCTGGCGCTGGGCGGGGAGGAAGCCCGCCATGCTGCAGCTCACCGTGAGCGGTCCGCCGCCGTTCACCACGAGGTCGTAGCGGCCGTCCGCCCGGCTCAACGTCTGGCCGAGCTCCGGGTGGCCGAGGACGGCGATGGTCGCGCCGGAGGCGGGGGCGCCGTCGGAGCGGCGCACCTGGCCGCGGAGCACGGCCGCCCGGTCGGGGTCGATGGTCCCGTCCGCCACGCCGGTCTGGATCGGGCTGGGGCCGGAGGAGAGGAACCGCGTCGACTCGTGGAAGTCGGTGGCCACGCTCGGATCGATGGCGGAGGCCACGGTGGACGGGTCGGGAGGGAGGGTCGGCCCGGGACCCGTGGTGGCGGTGGCCGGGTCGGAGGGCACTGAGGTGCCGTAGGGATAGACCGCCCGCACGCGGTACCAGTACGGCGTGTCCGCGGCGAGGCCGGCGTCGAGGTGCGACGTGGCGGTGCCCGCAACGGTGACCTGGTCGGCGTACCCGGTGGTGGCCGAGGTCCCGCTCCGCTCCACGACGAAGCTGGTCTGGCCCACGTAGCCGGGGCTCCAGGCGAGGAGGATCTCGGTCGGACCCTGTGCGTTGGCGGTGACGCCGAACGGAGGCGCCGGGAACCAGGTGGTGGCGGTGGCCGGATTGGAGGGCACCGAGGTGCCGAAGGGATAGACCGCCCGCACGCGGTACCAGTACGGCGTGTCCGCGGCGAGGCCAGCGTCGAGGTGCGACGTGGCGGTGCCGGGAACCGTGACCAGGTCGGCGTACCCGGTGGTGGCCGAGGTGCTGCTCCGCTCCACGACGAAGCTGGTCTGGCCCACGGAGCCGGGGCTCCAGGCGAGGAGGATCTCGGTCGGGCTCTGCGCGTTGGCGTAGGCGCCGTACGGAGGCGCCGGTGTCCAGGTGAGGGCGGTGACCGGGTCGGAGGGCACTGAGGTGCCGTAGGGATAGACCGCCCGCACGCGGTACCAGTACGGCGTGTAAGCGGCGAGGCCGGCGTCGAGGTGCGACGTGGCGGTGCCGGGGACGGTGACCAGGTGGGCGTAGCCGGTGGTGGCCGAGGTGCTGCTCCGCTCCACGACGAAGCCGGTCTGGCCCACGTAGCTGGGGCTCCAGGCCAGGAGGATCTCGGTCGGACCCTGCGCGTTGGCGGTGATGCCGAACGGAGGCGCCGGGGTCCAGGTGGTGGCGGTGACCGGATTGGAGGGCACAGAGGTGCCGTAGGGATAGACCGCCCGCACGCGGTACCAGTACGGCGTGTCCGCGGCGAGGCCGGCGTCGAGGTGCGACGTGGCGGTGCCCGCGACGGTGACCAGGTCGGCGTACCCGGTGGTGGCCGAGGTGCTGCTCCGCTCCACGACGAAGCCGGTCTGGCCCACGTAGCTCGGGCTCCAGGCGAGGAGGATCTCGGTCGGGCTCTGCGCGTTGGCGGTGGCGCCGAACGGAGGCGCCGGGGTCCAGGTGGTGGCGGTGGCCGGGCTGGAGGGCGCGGAGCTGCCGTAGGGATAGACCGCCCGCACGCGGTACCAGTACGGCGTGTCCGCGGCGAGGCCGGCGTCGAGGTGCGACGTGGCGGTGCCCGCGACGGTGACCAGGTCGGCGTACCCGGTGGTGGCCGAGGTGCTGCTCCGCTCCACGACGAAGCCGGTCTGGCCCACGTAGCTCGGGCTCCAGGCGAGGAGGATCTCGGTCGGGCTCTGCGCGTTGGCGATGGCGGCGACCGGAGGCGCCGGGGTCCAGGTGGTGGCGGTGGCCGGATTGGAGGGCACTGAGCTGCCGTAGGGATAGACCGCCCGCACGCGGTACCAGTACGGCGTGTCCGCGGCGAGGCCGGTGTCGAGGTGCGACGTGGCGGTGCCGGGGACGGTGACCAGGTCGGCGTACCCTGTGGTGACCGAGGTGCTGCTCCGCTCCACGACGAAGCCGGTCTGGCCCACCGAGCCTGGGCTCCAGGCCAGGAGGATCTCGGTCGGGCTCTGCGCGTTGGCGTTCAACGCCACCGGCGGGGCGGGCACTTCGGTCTGGGTGGTGGCGTAGACCACGTTCGAGTACGGCGAGACTCCGTGCGCGTTGAAGGCGCGCACCCGGTACCAGGAGGCGGTGCCTGGAGCGAGTCCCGAGTCAGCCCAGCTCGTCGCGCCTGCGGCGAGGCTCGCGACCTCGGCGAACCCGCTCGAGGAGGAGGTGCCGCTTCGCTCGACGGTGAACCCGGTCTCGTCGCTCGACAGGTCCGACCAGGCCAGTGCGATGGACGTCGCCGACACCGCCTGGGCCGTGAGGCCGCCCGGAGCCAGGGGCGGATCCCCGGCTGAACCACCGCCCCCGCCACCACCGCCGCACCCCGACTGCACTGCTGCGACGAGCACCGCGAGCACGAAGGTCCGCTTCATGGCTCCCCCCTCGGCGAGGCGGGCACCCCCGCATCGCGCCGGGAAGCAGGCGATGCGACGGCTCGGTCGACAGGCCTCGCCTGCCTGACATGCACCCACAGGATGCGACCGTCGAAGGGAGCAGGACGACAGGCATCGCGGGGACCCCCACGGGGGTGCGGCGAGGGTGCCAGGCAGCCGGAGCGCACCCCCCGTGTCCGTCCCACCTCGATCCTCCAGCCATGAAGACCAGCGCCCGCCTCACCTACGAGTCCCTCCGCTTCGACCAGCCCGCCGCCGCCCACCTGGTGATCACGCTCACCGCGCCGCCGCTCGACCCGGCCGCCAGGCGCCCGCCGGTGTGCGTCCTCCCGGTCATCGACGTCTCCGGCTCCATGCAGGGCGAGAAGCTGCAGCAGGCCAAGCTGTCGGTGCTGAAGCTCATCGACCACCTGGGGCCGCAGGACCGCTGCGGCGTGGTGGTCTTCTCCACCGAGGTCCGCGTGGTCGCCCCGCCGGTGGAGATGGCGCCGGCGGCCAAGGCGGACCTCAAGCTCAGGGTGGGGGACCTCGACGCCGACGCGCAGACCAACCTCTCCGGCGGGATGCTGGCGGGGCTGGAGCTCGGCAACCTGGCGCTCCTGCCCGCGGGGATGCTGGTCCGCGTCATCCTCTTCACCGACGGCCTCGCCAACCAGGGGGTGGCCACCACCTCGGAGCGGCTCCTGCCGCTGCTCGACGCCCACCGCGGCCGCGCCACGCTCTCGGCCTTCGGCTACGGGGACGACGCCGACCAGGAGCTGCTCTCCGACCTGGCCAGGCGCGGCGCCGGCAACTACGCCTTCGTCGCCACGCCGGACGACGCGGTGAGCGCCTTCGCCCGTGAGCTGGGGGGCCTCCTCTCCACCTACGCCACCGGCCTCGAGGTGCGGGTGGTGCCCGCCCCGGGCACGGTGGTCACCTCCGTGCTCTCCGACGTGGACGCCTCCGAGGCGGCCGGCGCCGTCGTGCTGCGGATGGACGACATCCTGGCCGAGGAGGAGCGCCACCTGGTCCTCCGGGTGGGGCTGCCGGCCTGCCGCGAGCCCGCCACCGTGCCGGCCTTCCAGGTGGAGGGGCGCTACGCGCTGGTGGTTGGGGGCGCCCTGGCGCAGCAGACCTTCGCCTGCGCCGTGCAGGTGGACCGGGTCGAGCCGCCGCTCGCCCAGGCCAGGCCCGACCAGGCGCTCGACCTCATCGTGGCCCAGGCCGAGCTGCTGCGGGCCCAGCTCGACGCCGAGGTGCGCGCCCGCCGCGGCGACTACCAGGGCGCGGTGAGCTGCCTCTTCCAGGCCTCCTTGAGCTTCGAGGATCGCGGCCACGCCTCGGTGGCCTCCGCGGCGCGCGCCATGGGCGAGCGGATGCGGGACGAGGCCTCCTTCGACCTGAGCGCCGCCCACCGCAAGAGCATGCAGGCGGGGCTCGCGCGCGCCTCCTCCAGCGAGCTCGAGGGCGAGGCCAAGGCGCGGCTGCGCCAGATGGGGAAGAAGTTCTCGACGAGGGCCCAGGACGAGATGGACGACTCCTTCGGCGGATCCAGGCGGGGGCCGCAGGCGCCGCCCCAGGGCGACGGCGCCGCGCCGCGTCCGCCGGGCGCCGGCCCCACGCCGCCCCCGGGGAGCACGGGGCCCGCTGGCGTGAGCCGGCGCCGCTCGAAGCGCTGGTGAGGAGGGGGGAGCAGACATGACCGAGCCCCAGCCCTGCGGCGACCCGACCTGCGACACCTGCCTCCCGCCCGGGGAGCGCTGCCCCGTGTGCGGCGCGCTCCACGCGGGAGGCGCGGTGCCCTACTGCTCCCTCGAGTGCGCCCTGGCCGGCGGCGCCGCCGAGCCTGAGCCCGACTGCGACCCGGAGTCGCACGCCGACCCAGTTCGTTGACCGACGGATGTTCATCCGTCATAGTGGACGCACCATCCAGATGGGACGAGGGCCGCGGCCCGGCGACTCCCAGCCAACTCCGGCGCAAGCCGGCTCGGTGGCAATGCCGCGCGATGGAGCCCCGATGCCCAAGCCCCGTGTCTCGCCCCGCGTCTCGCGCCGTGCCCCAGGCCCCGCCGAAGGGCTGTTCGACCCCGTGGAGCTCGAGATCCTGAAGCGGTACTTCGGGCTCGAGACCAGGCTCGAACGCGCCCAGCTCCTCGAGGACGCCAAGGACCTGGAGGAGGAGGACGAGGAGCGCCCGGGCAGGGCGGCCGCGGCCTTCGGCGTCCGGCTGGAGGAGGTCTCGCTCGACGCCGACCACCAGGACCCGGCCCTGGCCCGTGCGGTGGCGCGCCTCTGCCTGCACGTCGTCGGCCGCCGGCCCGCGGCGCGCGCCGGCGCGTCGCCGCTCGACACGCTGGCCCGCGCCGGCGACGACCAGACGCCCGAGCAGGCGCCCTACGACGCGCCGCTCCTCTTCACCATCGACTGGGCGATGCTGAGCTGGCCCGAGTCCTACTTCGCGGTCCTCGTGCCGGGGTTCGACCGGTACGTGGTGGTGAAGACCAGCGACGAGGAGTGCATCGGCGGCCGCTGGCTGGCGCTCGGGTGGTTCGAGCGAGGCCAGGACGCGGTGACCGAGGTGGGCCGGATCATCCGCGGGTGGTGGGCCTTCGAGGCCGAGACCTCCCAGGAGCGCTGGGAGACCTTCCTCACGAAGGGGAGGATCTCCAAGGCGCTGGCGAACAGGTGGGCGGACGCGGTGTGGACGGAGGAGGAGGTGGAGGACGAAGAGGAGGAAGAGGCTGGCGACGAGGATGGGCTGGGCGAGGGCGCGGAGGCTGAGGGCTCCAAGGCGGGCGGGTGACCGGCGCGGCGGCGGGCAGAACCCTCCCGGTGGCAGGATCGCCCGGCATGCTCCGTCCCCAAGCGACCGTGCACGATTCGACATCATCCCGTTCGCCCCAAGCGGCCTCGCCTCCGCGAGGCGAAGTCGAGGGGCGCCCCTAGCCGCGGGGAGTGCCTCGACTTCGCGCCTGCAGGGCAGGCGCTACGCTCGGCACGAACGGCGTTTCCGAATTCCGCTCGCCCGTTCAGGCCCGCACCCTCGCCAGGAACGCCCCCACCTGCTCCAGGTAGGCCTCGGCGTTCTCGGCCAGGATGGAGTTGTGGTCCCCCTGGTCGAAGACCCTGAGCGTGGCCGACCCGCCGGCCCAGGCGGCCAGGCGTTCGGCGTGGCTCACGTCGACCAGGCCGTCGTGGCGGGTGTGGAGGATCAGCACCGGCCCACGGTAGCCGCCGAGCTTGGCCCGGTGGTCCAGGCGCGCGGTCACGGCCGCCTCGAAGGTGGCGCCGTCGACGCCGAGCTCGCGGGGGTCCACCCGCATGAGGAGCCGCTCGAGCGGGTCGGCGATGGCGCTCTCCAGGACGAGCCCGGCCACCTGGGGGAGGCGGGCCACCGCCTCGAGGGCGAAGAGCGACCCGACCGAGCGGCCGAAGACCACCAGCTTCTCCGGCGGCCCCGCCGCCGCCAGGACCGCCGCGACGTCGTCGAGCATCCGCCCGAGCTGGGGCTCGCCGGTGGAGCCGCCATAGCCTCGGTACTCGGCCAGCAGGAGGTCCCAGCCCATCCGGTTGACGGCGTCGTCGAAGCCGCCCTGCCAGTCGGCCACCACCTCGCCGTTGCCGTGGAAGTGGACCACGGTGTGGCCCTCGGGGTCGACGCGGTGGAGCGCGCAGGCGAGCGTGGCGTCGCCGGCGTCCACGTCGAGGCGCGACCGAGGCGCCGCGGCGCGCGGGAAGAAGTAGCGCTCGGTGACGAGCGGGTGGTCGAGGAGGGCGGCGGGGGCGAGGGGCACGGGGAAAGTGTAGACCTGCCTCCGCCGCAGCGGCAGGTGGGCCGGGGCCGCTCCCGGGCCGCGGCCCCGGGCCGCAGCCTGGTCAGGGCGTGGCCGATCGGCCCGAGCGCGACCACCGCGCGGAGGTGAGGCCCAGCTGGCGATACAAGCCGAGGTGCACCAGGTGCCCGCCCAGCACGCGGGCCGCGACGCCCACCGGATGCTCTGGCCCGGTCGGGTGCTTCCTCGAGAACGTTCGCGGACGGGGCGGCGTCCCCGTCCCACTCCCCACAGGGCGGCTGATCAGGCCGCCAGAGGCCGCGTTCCGCCGAGATCGCAGGCCGCGCCGTGCGACCGAGCGTGGGAGCACGGCTCTTGCTTCCCGAGGGTGGAGCCAGCTGCACCCCACCACGAAGGGAAGACACCCATGAGAGGTTTCGTCCAGGACATCGAGGCGCTCGCCATCGAGAACGCGGCGTTTCGGCAGGTGCTCTACACGGCGAAGCATTGCCAGCTCGTGCTCATGGCGCTGAAGCCCGGGGAGGACATCGGACCGGAGGTCCACCAGCTCGATCAGTTCTTCCGCGTCGAGGAAGGCGCTGGCGAGGCCGTGCTCGACGGGGCCCGCACCGAGATCCGAGCCGGCTTCGCGGTCGTGGTTCCTGCCGGGACCAGGCACAACATCATCAACACCGGCAACGTCCCGCTGAAGCTCTACACGCTCTACGCCCCCCCGAACCATCGCGACGGCGTCGTCCACCAGACCCGCCAGGATGCCGAGGCGGACCACGAGCAGTTCGACGGGAAGACCACCGAGCAGGCGACGCCGGCCCGCTGACGGGAGCGCCCGCAGGCGCTCATCGCACCCAGGGACGGGACGCGGGGCCGAACACCGGGTACAACCATCCCGGCTCGTCGGCGCCCGCGAGCGACCCCGGCACGGTCGGGGACGGGCCTCATCCCTGCGGGCCCGCCCGCGCTGCGTCCCCACCATGCCCTCCCCGCCCACCCCCCGCACCCACCGCCGCCTCACCTTCCCTCGCCCGGGCCGGCCAGTGCCGGACTACGTGAACCTCTACCGGTACGGCGCCCCCGACCAGCCGGGCCCGCTCCTGCTCTACGTGGGCGGCGCCATCACCGAGCGCCAGCACGCCGAGCGGTTCGAGTCGGCGCCGACCCCCATCCTGGAGCAGCTCGAGCTGGCCCTCACCCAGTCGCCGCTGCCCCGGCTCGACCTGGTGATCGCCCCCTCGCCGGTGGACCGCTCGGACCCCTCCGCGGTGCTCGACGACTACGAGGACTTCTTCCACGACGAGCTGCTCCCGGCCCTCGGCGGGCCGCCGCCCACGGCCATGGCCTTCGTGGGCTACTCCTTCGGCGCCCACCTGGTCACCGGCCTGGCGCTGGGCGAGGAGTCGGCCCGGGCGCTGGCCACGCTGGGAGGCGCCGGCATCGCGCAGGCGGCCCGCGCGGCCGGCCGGGTGGTGGCGAGCGGGCTCTCGGTGGTGATGTTCCACAACACGGGCGACGCCCTGCCGCCGCCGGCCACCGCGCTCGGCGCCTTCGACCCGCGCCTCAAGCCCTGGGTGATGCCGGCGCGCCCGGGCGGCCACGGGTTCGGGTCCTACGCGGCCAACGGCTCGGTCGCCGAGGCCTTCGGCTTCGCCCTCGACCTGCTGGGGTGACGCGCCCGCCCGTCAGCGCGGGCGCGGCGCCAGCAGGAACCCCCACAGCTCCGCCCACTGCGGATCGCCGGGCTGGTACCGCAGCGTGTTGTGCGACGCCTGCGCCTCCACCCAGAGCCGCTTCGGCCCGGGGTAGGCCGCGAAGAGCGCCAGCCCGAGGTCGGCGAAGACCACCTCGTCCCGCCCGGCCACCAGGAAGGCCACCGGCCCGCCATACCCGGGCAGCGCCAGGTCGGCCCTGAGCGCGTCGCGCACCAGGAACGCCGGCAGGAACGGGTAGTGGCGCCGCGCCACGGCGGTCACGCTGGAGAGCGGCGTGATGAGCACCACCCCGGCCACCCCGGGCCGCAGCGCCGCGGCGCGCGCCGCCACCGCGCTCCCCAGCGACTCGCCCACCAGGAACACCGGCGCCTCGCCGCCCAGGAGGTCGAGGGCCTCCACGGCGGCGCCCACCAGCGCCTCCTCGCCGGGCGAGCCGGCCCTGGGGCCGTAGCCCGGGTACTCGAGCAGGTGGACCTCCACCGGCGGCGCCCCGGGCCCCTGCAGCACGTCGGCGAGGTAGGTGCGGTCGAGCGCGCTCCCGGCGTTGCCGTGCAGCGCGACCACCCGCGCCCGCGGCGCGCCCGCGGCGGGGGCGCGCCAGCCGAGGAAGCGGCCGGCGGGGTCGAGCCACGGCTCGAGCCCGGCGCTCCGCGCCCTGGGGAGCGAGGCGGCGAGATCGCCGGTGGTGGGGAAGTAGAGCAGGCGCCGCTGCCCGAGCCAGGCGAGCAGCAGCACCACCCCCAGCAGGAGCCCGGCGGCCACGAGGAGGCGCAAGAGGGTCGGCACGGGACCCAGGGTACCCCGGCGCCGGCCCCCCGCTACGGCCCGCTGGTCTGCCCCCCGGCGTACACGATCACCCCGCGGGCCAGGAGCGCCGCCAGGTCCAGGGAGGCGCGGGTCCCCGGCGACAGGTCGAGCCGGTTGAAGGTGAGCGTCACGGCGTCGCCGACCGAGAGCCCGGGGTTGGCCACCAGCGGCGAGATGTCCCGGACCTGGTTGCTGGTCAGGTCCAGGGTCTTCAGGTTGATCAGGCCGGCCAGCGGGGAGAGGTCGACGACCTGGTTGTCGTTCACGGCCACCGAGACGGCCCTGGTCATGCCGCCCAGCCCCTCGACGCTGGTGAGCCGGTTCATCCCCAGGTGGATCCAGTCGAGCCCCACCAGCCCGATGAGGGGCCTGGCGTCGGTGATCTGGTTGCTCCTGAGGTCGAGGGCCAGCAGCTTCACCAGGCCGGAGAGCGCCCCCACGTCGGTGAGCTGGTTGTAGTCGAGGTACAGCTGCTCCAGGTTCACCAGGCCGCGCAGCGGCTCCGCGCTGGTGATCTGGTTCATGGTCAGGGAGAGCCAGGTGAGCTTGGTGAGCCCGGCCAGCGGCCCGAGGTCGGCGATCTGGTTGTGGTTGAGGGCCGCCATCTCCAGGTTGACGGCGTACTGCAGCCCCTCCAGGCTGGTGATCCCCTTCTGGTGGGCGTAAGGCAGCTCCACCAGCCGCAGCATGTCCTCCTCGGTGATCACCCCGGTGGGCTTCGGGATCCAGAGGCGCACCTGGAACTCGAGGTTGGGGTCGGCGATGACCACCCCGGGCGAGCCGACCTGCAGCCGCACCTGGGCGTCGTCGCTCACCTCGAGGGGCCAGGGCACCATGGCGTCGGTGGACTCGACGAAGGCGTGCAGCACGTGGGTGCCCTGCAGCGCCGCCGGGAAGGTGGCCTGGCAGGAGAAGGCGGCCTGTGCGCTGGCGGTGGGCGCCACGCTGCACACCTCCACCAGCGAGAAGCCACCCTCGGCCAGCGGCTGGCGGCGGTAGATGCGGACCCGGGCGACGGCGTCCCGGGCCAGGTAGGTGCGCGAGGCCAGGGACACCGTGAAGGTGGCCGACCCGCCGGCGTCGACGCGGGCCGGCGCCACGGTGAAGGTCCCCTCCGGGAAGCTGGCCAGCTCCGCCTCCCGGGTGACCTTGGCCTCCACCACCTTGATGGGCACCCAGTCCTGCAGCTTCTCCACGGTGGCCGCCGCGCCGGCCTCGGCGAAGAGCGCGGTGACGAAGCCGGAGTGGTAGGCCTCGTCGGTGACCTGCACGTGCATGGGGGCGTGGTCGCGGGTGGCCTTCAGGCCGGCCTTGACCTCCAGCACGTCGAAGCCGGCGCCCAGCAGCAGCGGGCTGGCGAAGCCGGGCTTGGCCAGGCCGTAGGCGGAGCCGGAGATCTCGAAGCGGGCCTCCTCGCCGGGCGTGCCCCAGTCCGGCGTGAAGGAGAGCTCCCCGCTGGCCGTGACGTCGCCGGCCGGCCCACAGTCGCCGCCGGCGGCCGGGCAGGTGAGGCCCACCGAGGCCTCCACCCCGACCCGGCCGGTCACCTCCAGGCTGGCCGCGGCCGCGGTGATCTTCCCCGAGAGCTCGCAGGCCGGCCCGAACCAGATCACGCCGGTGAAGACCAGGGACAGCGGCCCGAGGAAGGTCACCGGCACGAACCACGGCAGCGCCTCGCAGGTGATCTTCGGCTCCACCGCCGCGGCCAGGCCCACCTTCAGCTGGAGCCAGGCCTCGAAGCCGCCGCGCACCGCCAGCTCGCGCAGCCGCTCGGGGTCCCCGGTGTGGTAGCGGAGCACGAAGCGGAGGTGCTGGCTGGCGCCGTAGTCGGGGATCTCGATGGTCAGCCCGGGGATCTCGGCGGCCAGCTCGCAGGCGAATGGACCCACCTTGAACTCGCGGCCGAGGGCCGCCGCGGCCTGGGGCGCCGCGGCCCGCGCCGTCCACCGCCCGTCGGCGGCGCGCCGGATGGTGCCCTGGCTCCCGTCCCCGGCCACGGGCGGGACGTCCGAGAGATCGATCTCCTCGTCGATGAGCAGCTGCTCGAAGAGCAGGTGGGGCGGCACCAGCTCGAGGGTCACCAGCTGGTCGGCCCCCGCCGGCGCGGTGGCCACCACGCGCCCTCCCACCGGCAGCTCGCCGGTGGTCATGAGGATGGCGCCCACCGCGGGCGGGGCCAGGTCGCGCAGCGTGACCTGGTAGCGCCACCCGGGGCCGTGGCTTTCCGGCGGGTCGAGCGGCACCGGCGCGCCCACCACCTGCTGGTCCTGGACCAGCACCGCCCCGGCCGCAGGCCAGGCCACCAGCGCCAGCACCGGCGCGGAGCGCACCCCGGCCACCTCGGCCACCACCTGCGCCGACCCCAGGCTGGCGGCGGCGCTGGCCCGCCCCTCGGCGCTCACCGACACCACGCCCGGCGCGCTCGAGCTCCAGCGCGCCGGCAGCGCCACGACGCTCCCATCGGGCGCCAGCGCCCGCGCCGTGAGCTGCACCGACCCCTCCCCGCCCGGCAGGAGGAAGCCGCCGGGCGTCACCTCGACGCGCTCGACCACCGGCCCCGGCGTGCCCCCGCCGCCACCGCAGCCCAGCAGCGAGAGGAGGAGCGCGCTGCCCAGCACCTGCGCCCGCGTCGAAGGCCGGCCCATGACACCCCTCCCCTCCCGCTGCGCCGGGAGCCACGAGGACGATGCCAACTACTCCGGCCCATGATCGCGCCGGCGGGCCTGCCGCTCCAATGCCATCCCCGAAGGACAGGTGCAGGGGCGCTCGATCCTGCCGCACCCTCCCGGGAGCGAGCGCCGGGCCTCCGTGACCCGCCGAGGCCGGGCCTCACCTAGGGCTCGCCCCCCTCGCGCCGCGCCGGCAGGTCGAGGTGGTGCGCCTTGCGCCCGCCGCGGACCAGCCGGCCCGCCTCGGGGGCCTGCGCCAGCAGCCGCTCCGCCGCCTGGACCGCGCGCGCCGCCAGCATGCGCGCCCCGTCGCGCAGCTCGGCGCTGCCCTGCACCTCCTCCACGTTCCGCTCCATGTCCTCGGCCGACCAGCCGCGGCTGTGCGCCACGAAGGGGAACTGCGGGAAGTGGCAGCCGAGCTCCCCGAAGAAGACCATGAGCTGCCCGGCCACCGCCTGCACGTTGTCCTGCCCGCCGGTGATGATGAAGGCGGCCACCTTGTCCTTGAGCAGCACCCGGTTGGCGATGGTGACCTGGTTCTGGATGCAGTTGAGCCGCTCCACCATCTTCGAGTAGAGCGCGCTCGGCGCGCCCCAGCGGATGGGGGTGGCCAGGAGGTAGACGTCGGCCCAGTGGACCAGCGCCTCGTAGACCCGGTCGAGCTGGTCGTCCGGGTCCATCTGCGTGATGGAGCAGGGCCAGGTGCAGGCCCGCGCGCTCTTCGAGTAGTAGCCCTCGCAGGCCCGGAAGGAGAGCTCGGCCAGCCGGATGGTGCGCGTCTCGGCCTGGAGCTCCCGGGCGTGGTCCATGGCCGCCTCCAGCAGCGCCTCGGAGGTGGAGTAGCGGGGGTTCTTCAGGTCCATGTTGGTGGTGGAGATCCCCACCACGCGGAGGGGGCCGGGGGCGCGCTCGACGCGCCGGGCCAGCGGGTGCGGCGGGTGGTCCCCCTTGGTCCGCGGCGTCGCCCCGTCGAGGTCCACCCAGAGGTGGCCGCCCTCCTCTCGCACCGGGTAGCTCGGCACCGCGTCGACCTCGAAGCCCGGCTCTCCCTTGCCCGTGCGCACGTGGTACTTCCAGCCGTGCCAGGGGCAGACCAGGTACTCGCCCTCGCACCGCCCCTCGCCGAGCGGCCCGCCGACGTGGTTGCAGGCCCCGGAGATCACCCCGTGGCGACCCCCGACGCTGGTGACGGCGAGGCGGAGCTTCCCGACCTGCACCGGCGAGGCCGGCCTGGTGAACTGCGTCAGCGGTCCGAGATCGTGCCAGCTGGCCATGCGTCGCTGCCCCTTTCCATGCCCGGGCTCGGCCGGGGCTCCGCCAGGTCACCACCGGCCCCGGGCGCCAGGATCGATCTCTCGGGCCGGCCCCTCGCGCGACACCCCATCGTCGAGGCTCGGATGGGGGCCTGCGGCGCGGGTGAGGGGGGCGCGCCGGCGCTGCGCAGGCCTCACGCCAGCCTGCGGCCGGGCCAGGCTCCGTCCGGGGGCCCATGTCCCTCCCGCCGCCATGCTGGCCTGGATGTCCACGGAGCCCTCGACGCCGCGTCTCACGCCTCTGGCCGGCCGCACCTTGCGCTCGCTGGCCCGCGCCCGCTGCACCTCCCGCGCCGTCCGGCTCCACCTGCGCGGCGAGCCCCCGGCCGGGAGCCGGCTGACGGCCACCGTGCTGGCGCTGGCCCACGACGCGCCGCGCTGGCTGGCCGCCACCCTGGTGCACGAGCAGGGCGCGCTGCGGGTGCTCGATCTCGACCAGATCCGCGACGCCACCCCGAGCCGGGCCCGCGCCAGGCCGGCGCCCGCCGCCTTCGACGCCCTGGCCTTCGCGGCCGGCAACTACCTCGGCTGGGGCGCAGCGCCCGAGCGCCGCTTCTCCCTGCGCCCGGTCCGCGGCTGGGGCGGGCTGGTGGGCGCCCTCCTGCCCACCGCCGCGAAGGTGCGCTGCCCGGGCCAGCCGCCCACCTGGCAGCTGCGCGGCGCCGGCGAGCGGGTGCTCCTCTCGCTGGCCGGCTC
This sequence comes from Anaeromyxobacter sp., assembly GCA_016718565.1. Lineage (NCBI taxonomy): Bacteria > Pseudomonadati > Myxococcota > Myxococcia > Myxococcales > Anaeromyxobacteraceae > Anaeromyxobacter > Anaeromyxobacter sp. The sequence goes on from JADKCZ010000005.1 coordinate 22,790, forward strand.
GCTGGGCCTGCCGGCTGCGATAGAGTCGGCGCCTCCCCTGCCCCGGAGCCGCACCGTGCCGACCGTCGACACCGCCGCCGTCCGCTGCCTCCGCCTCGCCAGCTGGCTCCTGTCGCAGTCCGAGCCGGTCAGCCGCGAGCGGATCTACGCGGCGTTCCCGGACGAGTACGCCGGCCAGGCCTCGGCCAAGGAGAAGAAGTTCGGCCGCGACAAGAACGCCCTGAAGGACCTGGGCTTCGCCATCGAGACGGTGGAGCTCGGCACCAAGGACGAGGCCCAGGGCTACCTGGTGGACGCCCACGCCTGCGCCCTGCCGGCCATCGAGTTCACCGCCGACGAGGCGGCGCTGCTGTGGGCCGCCGGCGCCGGCGCGCTGCGGCTCTCGGATCACCCGCTGCGGGCCGAGCTGGAGAACGCCCTGCGCAAGCTGATCATCGGCGGCAAGGGGCTGCCGCCGCGCGCCCTGGGCGCCGAGGACGGGGTGGCCGCCGAGGGCGAGCCCGAGGCGGGGACCAGGGAGCAGCGGCAGCGCCGCGCCCAGCAGGGGAAGTGGCTGGCCAAGCTGGACGAGGCCCGCCAGCTCCGCAAGCGGCTCACCATCGACTACTGGCGGGCCGGCAGCGGCGAGGTGGTGACCCGCCAGGTGGACGTCTACGGCTGGGCCTCGCGGCGCGGCGAGTGGATCTTCGTGGGCCACTGCCACCTGCGCGGCGGGGTCCGCATCTTCTACCTGTCGCGCTGCCGCGCCCTCAAGATGAACGGCGTGCGCGCCCAGGACCCGGACTACCAGATCCCGGACGACTTCGACGTCCGCCGCTGGTCGCGCCAGCAGCTGTGGGACTACCAGGTGCACCCGCCGCTGGAGGCGGCGCTGCGGCTGCGCGGCTCGCTGGCGCGCATCGCCCGGGTGCTCCTGCCCGAGGCCAGGATCACCTCCGAGGCCGACGGCTCGCGCACCGCGCGGCTGCAGGTGCGCAACCTGCGCGGCCTGGTGCGGCAGGCCCTGGCCTGGGGCCCGGAGGCCGAGCTGACGGCCCCGCCCGAGGGGCGGGCCATGGCCCGGGAGATCCTGGCCCCGCTGGCGGCGGCGCGGCCGGGGGTGGCGCCGTGAGCGACAGCCTGCAGCGCATGCGGCGCCTCCTCTTGCTCCTCCCGGTGGTGGCGCGCGCCTCGGCCCGCGGCAAGGGGCTGCCGCTGGCGAAGGCGGTGGAGGTGACCGGCGCCCGCGACGAGGCCGCGGTGCGCGACGACGTGGCGGCGGTGCGCTCCCTGTGGGTGGAGCCCACCGGCACCGAGGAGGCCATCGACCTCTACCTGGAGGACGGCGAGGTGTGGGTCACTTACGCCCAGCCCTTCGGCACGCCGCCGGCCTTCTCGCTGGCCGAGGGCGCCCTGCTGCTCTCGGCGCTCGAGCCCTACGCCCAGGACGGCGGCAAGCCGGTCAAGGACCTGGTGAGGAAGCTGCGGCGGGCCGTGCCCACCCCGCTGCGCCAGGAGGCCGACCGGCTGGCCCGCGGGCTGGACGTGGCCACGCCGCCCGGCCCCTGGGCCGCCACCCTGCAGCAGGCCATCGACCAGCGGCGCGAGGCCACGCTGGAGTACCGGGCGGTGGCCGAGGGGGCGGTGTCCCGCAAGGTGGTGGAGCCGCGGCTGCTCTTCCAGCGCGGCGGCGCCTGGTACCTGGCCGCCTGGAGCGTGGCCCGGGCGGAGGAGCACCTCTACCGGCTCGACCGGCTGGCCTCGGCCGAGCTGGGGGCGCGGGTCTTCGGCGACCACAAGGGGCCGCCGGTGGCGCGCTACACCCGCAGGAACCTCTACTTCGAGTCCGGCCGGGAGCGCGAGGTGACGCTGCGCTACTCCGGCCACGCGGCCCGCCTGGCCCGCGAGCGCCACGGCGCCCGGGCCCGCCCGAACCCGGACGGCACGGTGGGCGTGACGGTGGCGGTCACCCCGGGCAACTACCTGGTGGGCAGCCTGCTCGGCCAGGGCGGCGAGGCCGCGGTGGACGGGCCGCCGGACGTGGTGGAGCTGCTCCGGGCCCGCGCCGCCGAGCTGCTGCGGCAGTACCAGGACGGCTGAGCCGCCGGGCCGCTACCTGGTCACCGGCTTGTAGCGGAGCCGCTTCGGCTTGGCCCCCTCCTCGCCGAGGCGGCGCCGCTTGTCGGCCTCGTACTCCTGGTAGTTGCCGGTGAAGAACGACCACTTCGAGTCGCCCTCGCACGCCATGATGTGGGTGGCGATGCGGTCGAGGAACCAGCGGTCGTGGCTGATGACCAGCACGCTGCCGGCGTACTCCAGCAGGCCGTCCTCCAGCGCCCGCAGGGTCTCCACGTCGAGGTCGTTGGAGGGCTCGTCGAGCAGGAGCACGTTGGCGCCGGTCATGAGCGTCTTGGCCAGGTGGAGCCGGCCGCGCTCGCCGCCGGAGAGGGTCCCGATGACCTTCTGCTGGTCGGCCCCCTTGAAGTTGAAGCGGCCGATGTAGGCCCGGCTGGGCATGTCGTAGCGGCCCACCTTGATCTGGTCGAAGCCGCCGGAGAGCTCGTCGAAGATGGTCTTGCCGCTGGAGAGGTTCTCGCGGCTCTGGTCCACGAAGGCCAGCTTGACCGACTTGCCCACCACCACCTGGCCCTGGTCCGGCTTCTCCGCCCCGGTGATCATCTTGAAGAGGGTGGACTTGCCGGCGCCGTTGGGGCCGATGATGCCCACGATGGCGCCGGGCGGCACGATGAAGGAGCAGTCGTCCATCAGCAGCCGGTCGCCGAAGGCCTTGCTGACGCCCTTGAACTCGATGACCTGGTCGCCCAGCCGCTCGGCCACCGGGATGAAGATCTCCTGGGTCTCGTTGCGCTTCTGGTACTCCACGCTGGAGAGCTCCTCGAAGCGGGCCAGGCGCGACTTGGACTTGGCCTGGCGGGCCTTGGGGTTGCCGCGCACCCACTCCAGCTCCTGCTTCATGGCCTTGATGCGGGCGCTCTCCTGCTTGGCCTCGACCTCCAGCCGCGCCTCCTTCTGCTCCAGCCAGGAGGAGTAGTTGCCCTTCCAGGGGATGCCCCGCCCGCGGTCCAGCTCCAGGATCCACTCGGCGGCGTTGTCGAGGAAGTAGCGGTCGTGGGTGATGGCCACCACCGTGCCGGGGAAGCGCACCAGGTACTGCTCCAGCCACTCGACCGACTCGGCGTCGAGGTGGTTGGTGGGCTCGTCGAGCAGCAGCATGTCCGGCTTGCCGAGCAGGAGCTTGCAGAGCGCCACCCGGCGCTTCTCGCCGCCGGAGAGGGTCCCGATGGTCTGCTCCCAGGGCGGCAGCCGCAGCGCGTCGGCGGCCAGCTCCAGCGCCAGGCCGGTGTCGGCGCCGGCGTTGGCCAGGGTGGCCTCGAGGCGGGCCTGCTCCTCGGCCAGCTTCTCCATGTCGGCGTCGGGCTCGCTGTAGGCCGCGTACACCGCCTCCAGCCGCGCCTGGGCCGCCTGCACGTCCCCGCGCGCCGACTCGACCTCCTCACGCACCGTCTTCTGCGGGTCGAGCACCGGCTCCTGCGGCAGGTAGCCGATGGTGAGGCCGCCCTGGTGCTGCAGGTCGCCCTCGAACTCGGTGTCCACGCCCGCCATGATGCGCAGCACGGTGGACTTGCCGGAGCCGTTCAGGCCGAGCAGGCCGATCTTGGCGCCGGCGAAGAAGGAGAGGGAGATGTCCTTGATGATCTGCCGCTTGGGCGGGACCATCTTGGACACGCGGTGCATCGACATCACGTACGGGGGCATGGCGCTCGCTGACCTTCGGGGTGGCTGGAAAGGGGCGGCAGTCTACCCGAATCAGGGCGGCGCGGCCTCGCCCACCACGCCGAGCCGCGCCCCGGCCCCGACCCCGTGCGCCCGGCACCAGCCGGCCGGCACCTCCAGCACCCGCCGCACCGGTCCGGCGGGGTGGTGGTGCGCCGCCGAGAGCGGCCTGGTCCCCTCCGCCACGTTGAGCACCCGGCCGCCCGGGTCCACCCACAGCAGGTCGAGCGAGACCAGGGTGTTCTTCATCCAGAAGCCGTGGTGCCAGGCGGCGGGGAAGTCGAAGAGCATGCCGGTGCCGGGCGGCAGCGCCTCGCGGAACATCAGCCCCAGCTCCACCTCCAGGCCGGCCACCACCCGCTCCGCCAGCACCTCGGCGCGCCCCGCGCCCGGCCCCTCCACCACCACCCGCACCGGCGGCCGCCGGCGCGGGAAGCGCACCTCCTCGCCGGTCCAGCGATCCCGGTAGAGATCGCAGGTCGCCTCGCGCCCGAGGTGGCGCAGCGGGCGGTCCACCAGGCGGAGCGGATCGAGGCCGTAGGCCTGGGTGGCGCTCCCCTCGAAGCGCCACCCGCCCGGCACGGCCAGGGCGCGCGCCTCGCCGCCCTCGAGCCGCGCCGCCAGCACCGGCTGGCCGCCCGGGCCGGCCACCTGCGCCAGCTCCAGCCAGGGCCACCAGCCCAGCGGCCCGCGCTGCTGCTGCACCGCCGCCAGGTCGCCCGGCTCGCCGTCCACCCGGTCGAGCGTGAGCCCGCCGCCGGCCAGCAGGCCCACCGCCCGCCGGATGGCCTGCGGGGTGTCGAAGGCCAGCGCCGCCACCTCCCCGTCGCTCGCCGCGGCGGTGGCCCCCAGGGCGCGGGCGCCGAGGTCGGCCTCGCCGGTGGCGCGCCGCAGCGGCTCGACCCCGGCCACCAGCGAGTTCAGCTCCACGATCACCGGCATCCTGGCACCCCCCCAGCTCGCCACCCTGCCCGGGCGACGGACGCACCGCCCCGGCTGCCCGCACCCAGGGTGCGCCTTCCGGGTCGGATCGCCCCGTGATTCCGGCTGCCTGGGCCGCTCCGGCGGCCTCCGGCCGCCACTCCTTATTATCTGGGCTGGCTTGACAGCACCCCCGGCCAGCCTTTATCGGTCCCCGCCAATGTCAGCCCCCGCCCTCGTCATCGTCGAGTCGCCGGCCAAGGCCAAGACCATCGAGAAGTACCTCGGCCCCGGCTACCGCGTCATGGCCTCCATCGGCCACGTGGTCGACCTGCCCTCCAAGGGGCTGTGCGTCGACGTCGAGAACGGGTTCGCCCTCACCTACGAGGTGACCAAGGGCGACGTGGTCAAGGCGCTGCGCGAGGCGCTCAAGGGCGCCTCCACCCTCTACCTCGCCACCGACGAGGACCGCGAGGGCGAGGCCATCGCCTGGCACCTGATGGACCGGCTCAAGCCGCGCATCCCGGTCAAGCGGATGGTCTTCAACGAGATCACCAAGAAGGCCATCACCGAGGCGGTGACCCAGACCCGCGAGCTCGACACCGGGCTGGTGGACGCGCAGGAGGCGCGCCGCGTCCTCGACCGGCTCTACGGCTACGAGGTCTCGCCGGTGCTGTGGCGCAAGGTGCAGACCGGGCTGTCGGCCGGCCGGGTCCAGTCGCCGGCCACCCGCCTGGTGGTGCAGCGCGAGCTGGAGCGGATGCGCTTCCGCTCGGCCGGCTACTGGGACCTGACGGCCACCCACCCCACCCAGCCGCGCTTCGAGTCCACCCTCACCGCCGTGGACGGCCGCAAGGTGGCCACCGGCAAGGACTTCGACGAGCAGGGGAAGCTCACCAGCGAGGCCCGCCTCCTCGACGAGGCCGCGGCGCGCGCCCTGGCCGCCTCGCTGGCGGGCCGCCCGTTCACGGTGCGCTCGCTGGAGCGCCGCCCCTACCACTCCAGCCCCAAGCCCCCCTTCATCACCTCCACCCTGCAGCAGGAGGGCGGCCGCAAGCTGCGCCTCTCGGCCCAGCAGGTCATGCGGCTGGCCCAGGGGCTCTACGAGCGCGGCTACATCACCTACATGCGGACCGACAGCACCACGCTCTCGGCCACCGCGGTGGCCGCGGCCCGCGCCCAGATCGGCGAGCTCTTCGGCGACACGTTCCTGCCGGAGAAGCCGCGCAGCTACCTCAAGAAGGCCAAGAACGCCCAGGAGGCCCACGAGGCCGTCCGCCCGGCCGGCGACGCCTTCCGCACCCCCGAGTCGCTGCAGGGCGAGCTGAACGGCGCCGAGCTCAGGCTCTACGAGCTGATCTGGAAGCGCACCATCGCCTCGCAGATGGCCGACGCGGTGGGCGAGTCGGTCAGCCTGAAGCTGGAGGTGGCCGGGGCGCGCGGCGAGCGCTGCGAGTTCGCCGCCTCGGGCCGCACCATCGTCTTCCCCGGCTTCCTGCGCGCCTACGTGGAGGGCACCGACGATCCGGAGGCCGCCCTCGACGACCAGGAGACGCCGCTGCCGGCCCTGGCCCAGGGCGCCCAGGTGGCGGTGGAGGCCGTCAGCGCCGACGGCCACGCCACCTCGCCGCCGGCCCGCTACACCGAGGCCTCGCTGGTGAAGAAGCTGGAGGAGCTGGGCATCGGCCGCCCCTCCACCTACGCCAGCATCATGGGGTCGCTGGCGGCCCGCTACGTCTGGAAGAAGGGCCAGGCCCTGGTGCCGGACTGGGTGGCCTTCATCGTCATCGCCCTGATGGAGCAGCACTTCGGCGTGCTGGTGGACTACGCCTTCACCGCCGAGATGGAGGACGACCTCGACCAGATCGCCGGGCGCGACCGGGCCAAGCTCGACTTCCTCAAGGCCTTCTACTTCGGCGACGGCCAGCACCCCGGCCTGAAGAAGCTGGTGACCGAGGGGCTGGAGAAGATCGACCCGGCCGCGCTCAACCGGCTGCCCATCGGGCTCGACCCGCAGGGCGTCGAGGTGGTGGCGCGGGTGGGGCGCTACGGGCCGTACCTGAAGCGCGGCGAGGACACCGCCCCCATCCCGGACAAGCTGGCCCCCGACGAGCTGACGGTGGAGAAGGCCCTCGAGATCCTGGCCACCCCGCGCGGCGGCAAGCGGCTGGGCGACGACCCGGCCACCGGCCTGCCCATCTTCGCCAAGTCCGGCCGCTTCGGCCCGTACGTGCAGCTCGGCGAGGCCAAGGACGGCGAGAAGCCGCAGAAGACCCAGTCCCTGCTGAAGACCATGAAGCCGGAGACGGTGACCCTGGAGGAGGCGCTGCAGCTCCTCTCGCTGCCGCGCGGCCTGGGCCGGAGCCCGGAGGGCGAGGAGGTGCTGGCCTGCTACGGCAAGTTCGGCCCGTACCTCACCATGGGCAAGGAGAGCCGCAACCTGGGCGGCTCGGACGACGGGGTGGCCCTCTCCATCACGCTCGAGCAGGCGCTGGAGATCTTCAAGCAGCCGAAGCAGTTCCGCGGCCGCGGCCAGCCCAAGCCGCCGCTGGCCACCTTCGGCGAGGACCCGGTGTCGGGCGGGACGATGGTCCTCAAGGAGGGCAAGTTCGGCTTCTACATCACCGACGGCGAGACCAACGCCTCCCTGCGCAAGGGCGACGACCCGGCCGACGTCACGCCGGAGCGGGCCTCCGAGCTGCTGGCCGAGCGGCGCGAGTACATGGCCTCGCCGGAGGGGCAGAAGAAGGCGGCCCTGCGCGCGGCCAAGAAGGGGCAGCGCCCGGCCCGCGGCAAGGCCGGGAAGCCCGCCAAGGCCAGGCCCGCCGCGGCGGAGGGGAAGCCGCCCGCCAAGGCGGCCCGCACGCCCGCGGCGCCCGCCGAGGGCCCGCCCAAGGCCCCGCGCAAGCGGGCGCCCCGCAAGAAGGACGCCGCGGCGAGCTGAGCGGCGGCGCCGGGGGGCCGTCAGGGCGCCGGGGCCTGCGGCGGCGCCGGCGGATCGGGCTCGAAGGACACCGAGTTGCCGCGGCGCACCGGCGGCCTCGGGGCCGGCGGAGGCGGCGCTGGGGGCGCGGCCACCGCGGCGGCGGGCGGCGCCCGCTTCGGCGGCAGGGCGTCCCCGCGCAGGATCAGCCCACCGGGCAGCAGCAGCCGCTTCTGCCGGTCGGCCGGCACGCTGCGCTGCTCGGCCACGTCCACGTCGGCGCCGAACTGCACCAGCCGCATCACCGAGTAGCCGCTCGGGCAGCAGAGCGGGTCGCCGGGGCGGCGGTCGGCGAACCAGACCTCGATCGCGCCGGCCGGCGTGTAGACCGCCAGCTCGGCGTCGGCCCAGGCGTAGCCCTCGAGCTTGCGGCGTCCCGGGTCCCAGGCCACCACGTGCAGCTCCACCGGCCCGCAGCTGCCGAGGCCGCAGGCGCGCGCGCCGGTGATCACCACCGGCCGGCGCCCCAGGGTGCGCGTCGAGCCGGCCAGCGGCTCCACCAGCAGCGCCTGCCGCTCGCTGCCGCGCAGCTCGGCGGAGAACCGCACCGCCGCGGCGCCGCGCTGGCGCCCCACCACCACCAGCTCATGGGTGAGCCGCGACTCGATGCGCTCGCCGGTGGCCGGCGCCGCAGCAGGCCCGCCGGTCGAGACCTGGCCGAGCGCGAGGACCAAGGCGAGCGCGAAGCAGGGCGGCATCACGCGGAGAGTATGGCAGGCGGCAGCGCGCCCCGCCCGCGCCTGCTCGGGCTGCGCTGTCCCGCGCACCTGGGACGCGGCGTCGGGCCTACCGCGCCGCCCCGGCGTGGATGGCCTCCAGCTCCTCGATGCCCTGCCGGGCCACGTCGCCCGCGCCGCACCGGCCGTCGCCGGCCACCAGCCGCTTGACCCGGTCGAGGGCGCCGTCCGGAGCCGGCGCCGGCGGCTCGGCGGCGGCGATGGCCTCGAGCGGCGCCAGCGCCTCCTGCACCCGGCTGTCGGCCAGCGCCCGCGCCGCCAGGCGCCGCCGCAGGCAGGCCTCCGCCTCCCCCTCGCGCGCCAGCGCCGCCACCGCCGGCCGGCTCCCGGCGGCCACCGCCCGCGACCAGTGGTGGAAGGCGCCGCGCACCGTGCCGCCCGCCCCGGCGTCGGCCCGCGCCAGCTCGAGGCGGCCGCGCAGGTAGAGCACCTCGCGGTCCTCGGGCCCGCGCTGGCCGGCCAGGGTCTCCACCGCCGCCCGCGCGTCGTCGAAGCGCCCCAGCCGCACCGCCCGCTCCGCCGGGCCCAGCCAGGTCCACCAGAGCCCGGCCCCGGCCGCCAGGAGCACCAGCAGCGCCGCCGCCCCCCGCAGCGCCAGCCGCGCCCCGCCGCCGGCCCGGGCCCAGGCCGAGCCGCGCCGGCCGGCGCGGGCCAGCCGCTCCGGCTCGGGCGGGGCCAGCCCGGCCACCAGGTCGAGCCCGATGCCGGCGTAGGGCGGCTCGCCCTCGGCGGCGGCGGCCCGCGCCACCCGGAAGAGCCGGACCTCCTCCGGCAGGCCGTCCAGCGCCCGCCAGCCCAGGTCCTCCACCGGCACGCGGGCCCGGTCGAGCGCCCAGAAGACCGCCTCGGAGAACCAGATCTCCCCGGACGCCGCCTGCCCCTCGATGCGCGAGGCCAGGTTGACCGCCTCGCCGAAGACGTCGCCCCCCTCCAGGCGGACCTCGCCCAGCGCCAGGGCCACCCGCACCTCGATCCGATCGGCCTCCACCACCCGCCGCCCGTGGTCGTGCAGCCGGTCCTGGATGGCGGCGGCGCACAGCAGCGCCGCGGTGGGGGCCGGGAAGAGCACCAGGTAGGCGTCGCCGATGGCCTTGACCCGCCGCCCGCCGAAGGCCTCCAGCACCGGCGCCAGCAGCGCCTCGTGGCTGGCCAGCATGCGGGCGTTCTCCTCCCGCGTCTGCCGGCTGGTGGCGGCGGTGAAGCCCTTGATGTCGGTGAGCATCACCACCAGGCTCTCGGTGCGCACCCGGGTCAGCCCCCCGGCCGCGTCAGCCAGGCCCGCCCCACGGCCCGCCGCGCCTCGAGCCAGCCGCGCGCCGCCCGCACCCGCTCCAGCGCCCGCGCCGCCCAGGGCGGCTCCCGCCCCGCCCCGGCCACCCGGCCGGCCACGGCCACCGCGCCGCCTGCGGCCAGCGCCCCGGCCTCGGCCAGCCCCAGCGCCAGCAGCACCGCGGTGGCGCCGCTGACCCGCGAGAGCGCCCGCGCCCGCCCCTCCCCGCCGTCGTGCAGCGAGCCCAGCCCGGCGCTCACCGGCGAGAGCAGCCGCGAGGCGCGGTCGCCGGGTGGCACCCGCGCCGCCTCGCGCCCGCCGTAGGGCGCCGGCCCGGCCACCGCCCGCACCCGGTAGAGCGAGAGCCGCTCGCCGCCGGGCAGCGCCAGCGCGGCGCCGGCCACCTCCACCGGCGCCTCCGACGAGTTGAGCGTCAGGGCCACGGCCCGGGTGAGCCAGATGGCGCCCGGCGGGGCCTCCAGGCAGGTGGCCTCGGCCAGGAGGAGCGCCGGCTGGCCCGGCGCCAGCCGCCCGGCCGGCACCTCGCCGGCGTGCAGGCCGGCCCTGAGCGAGAGCCGATCGGCCGCCGGGGCGGCGGCGTTCCAGGCGGCCACCCGGTCGAGGATGGCGCGGGCCGCCAGCACCGCGTTGGTGGGCGAGGCGAAGGCGCCGGTGAGCGACGCGCCGGTCACCAGGGCGCGCCGCCCGCCGAAGGCCCGCAGCGCCGGCAGCACCAGCTGGTCGTGGGCCAGGAGGAGCCGGGCCCGGTCGGGCGCCGGGCGCCGGGCCACCTGCGCCTCCCAGCCGTCCAGCCGGAGCGTGAGCAGCGTGGCGGTGCGGGCCTGCGGCAGCCCCGAGACCACCGGCCGGAGCCAGGCGGTGAGCGGCCGGGCGCCCCCGCGGCGCGGCGGCGCGGCCCGGGGCAGCGCCACGTGGCGGGGCGCGCGGCGGCCGCCCCCCTCGCGCCCGTCGAGCACCGCCAGCAGCTCCTCGGCCGACTGGGCGCGCCCGGCGCGGTCCTTCACGGTGGCGCGGGCGATGAACCGGAGCAGCACCGGGTGGTCGGCCAGCTCGGGCCGCTCGCGCTCCGGCGAGGGCACCGGGTCGAAGGCCTGGGCCCTGAGCAGCGCCCGGGTGTCGGAGATGGGGAAGGGGTGGCTGCCGGTCAGCATCACCCAGCCCAGCAGCCCGGCGGCGTACAGGTCGGCCCGGTGATCCACCTCGCCGCCCACCGCCTGCTCCGGCGCCAGGTACTCCGGCGTGCCGATCACCAGGCCGGACTGGGTCACCAGGGCGCCGGCCGGCCCGGCCAGCTTGGCGATGCCGAAGTCGAGCAGGGTGAGCCGGTCGCGCCCCTCCTCCGGCACCAGCCAGAGGTTGTCCGGCTTGAGGTCGCGGTGGACGATGCCGGCCGCGTGGGCCGCCGACAGCCCGCGCAGGAGCTGGCGCAGGAGCTCGGCCGCCTGCGCCGGCGGCAGCGCCCCCTCGCGCTCCAGCTTGTCGCGCAGCGACTCGCCCTGCAGCAGCTCCATCACCAGGAAGAGCTCGCCGCCGGGCGCCTGCCCGAAGTCGAGCATCTCCACCACGTGCGGCGAGGAGACCCGCACCGCGATGCGCGCCTCGCGCCGGAACCGCTCCACCTCCAGCGGGTCGCGGGCGAAGATGGGGTTGAGCACCTTGACCGCCACCTGCCGGCCGATGCGCACCGCCTCGGCCTGGTAGACGGTGCCCATGCCGCCCTCGGCCACCAGCCGGCCGATGCGGTAGCGGCCGTCGAGCAGGGTGCCCTCCGGCAACGCCGCCGGCGGCGGCGCGGCGGCCACCTCCACGTCGCCCTCGGAGAGGGAGAGTGTCCGGTCGGCCAGGCGGGCCCCCTGCCTCAGCCGAAGAACTCGACCTTGCCGGTCGCGAGGTCGTACTCGGCGCCGATGATCATCAGCCCCTCGAGCGAGATGAGCCGCTCCAGCGCCGGGGTGCCGTGGCGCAGGTGGGCCACCGCCATCTTCACGTTGATGCGGCTGGCCGCCCGCGCCACCGCCGCCCGGTCGGTGCCGCCGGCCGTGAGCGCCGCCTCCACCGCCGGGCGGACCCGGTCCACGATCGACATGACGTTGTCGGAGGCCGGCGGCGTGCCCTGCTCGACCGCCTCCATGGTGGCCTCGATGGCGCCGCAGTGGGTGTGGCCCATCACCACCACCAGCCGGGTCCCGAAGCGGTCGGCCGCGAACTCCACCGAGCCGACCTGCGAGGGCGAGACCACGTTGCCGGCCACCCGGATGACGAACAGGTCGCCCAGCCCCAGGTCGAAGACCAGCTCCGCCGGCGCCCGCGAGTCGGAGCAGCCCAGCAGGATGGCGAAGGGGTTGTGCTCCCGGGTGAGCGAGGCCCGGTCGAGGCTCCGCGCCAGGGAGTCGATGGAGATGACGTTGGAGGCGAAGCGGCCGTTGCCGGCGCGCAGCCGGTCCAGGGCCTCGAGCGCGGTCAGGTTGGAGGGCATGCCCCCATCCGTGCCAGCCCCGGCACGCCTGGTCAAGGTGCCGGCGCGCCCAGGCCGCCCCGGGCCACGTACTCGGCGAAGGCGCGGTCCATGCCGCGGATGTGCGACACCAGCCAGGCCTGCACCCGCTCCACCCCGGCGGCCAGCTCCGCGTCGACGCCCTTCGCGAAGAGGGCGCGCAGCGCGTCGAGGTCCTCCAGCAGCCGGCGGTGCTCCTCGGTGTGCTGCTCGTAGCGCTCCCAGCTGTGCAGCCGCATGAGCAGCTCCTCGCTCATGAAGTGCACGTTGGAGGCGTCGGCCAGCTGGGTCAGCAGGGCGTCCACCGTGTCGCGCCCCTGGCGCGCCACCACCGCCTGGTGCAGCGACTCCACCAGCCGCACCTGCAGCTGGTGCTCCACGTCCAGCTCGGCCACCCCGGTGTCGGTCCCCGCCTGCCAGCCGGCTGCCTGCGTCATGTCGGTCGCTCCCGTGGGTTCGAGGGCCCGCCGGCGCGGCGGGCGCCGGACGTATAGGGCGACCACCCCGGCCCGCGCCACCCCTCCCGGCCGGGGGCCGCCCGCCGGGGCCAGGCCGGGGGCCTCCCGGGCCGGCCGGCCCGTCGCGCCGGGGCTGGGGTCCGCTACCGCTCCAGGTCGGGGGCCTTCGGGCCCGGCGTGGGCAGCACCGGCTTGCGCGGCCTGGCCGGGGTGGCCGGCCGGCGCGTCAGGGCGTCGGCGGTGGCGAAGCGCGGCGCGATGTCCACCGGCACGCCCTCCAGGCGGTCCAGGGCCCGCTTGACCGGCGGCCGCAGCACCGCCAGCCGGGCCAAGAGCGCGGTGGCCGCGGCCCGGTCGCCCCGCGCCTGCAGCGTCATCAGCTCGCCGGTCAGCGCCACCACCGCCTGGCGCATCTTCGGCCCGTCCACCGCGAAGGTGCCGTCCTTCGCCACCGTCACCGCCCCGGCGTCGAGGAACCAGTTGAGCTGCAGCGCCATCCCCTTGCCGTGCGCCTCGGTCAGGCCGAAGCGCAGGGAGCGGAAGGCCGAGGCCAGGAAGGTCGGGTAGAGCGTGGCCTGCATGCCCGGCTCGATCGTCCCGTCGTCGAGCAGCTTCTGCAGGGCGAAGAGGCCGCCCACGTCGGCCTTGGCCTCCTCGATGGCGCTGTAGGTGTCGCCCAGCTGGGCCCGCACCGTGGCGGTGGCGCCGGCCGCCAGCGCCACCTGGTGCGGCCCGAGGCCGTGCACCAGCTCGTGCATCAGGATGTGGGTGAAGAAGGCGTCGAAGGCCACCCGCCCGCGGTCGGCCTTGCCCAGCACCACCTTCGAGATGGGCACCAGCACCTCGTCGAACTTGGCCTGCTGCACGTTCTTCAGCATGACCCGCTTCGAGCCCATCTCCCGCACCACCACCTCGTCGTTCGGCAGGTTGTAGGCGGCGGTGGTGACCCCGCGGGCGGCGTCGCCGGCGGCGAAGACCTGGTTGACCACGCGGATGGGGGCCAGGCCGCCCAGCTTCGGGTTCCTGAGCGCGGGGTCGATGGGCAGGACGTCCTCGATGCCCTGCAGCTCGGCCGAGAAGCGGGCCAGCTTCCTGGTCTCGGCCTCGTCGCGCACCCCCACGAAGGCCTCGAAGGCCGCCTTGGCCGCGAACCAGCCGTCCTCGTAGACCTCGTAGGGCCCGATGGTCGGCTCGAGCGCCCCCGTGAGCTTCATCCAGGCCACGTCGCTCTCGCGGTACTGGTTGGTGAGGAAGGCGGTGGCGCGGGCCTCGAGGAAGGTGCGCAGCGCCGGGTCGCCGGTGAGCCGGGCCGCCTCGCGCAGGGCCGCGGCGGCGCGGGCGAGCTCGCCCTGGTACTCCATGGCGTAGGGCACCACCTCGAAGCGGCCGCCCAGCCCGCGCCGCACGGTGGTGAAGAACCCCAGCGCCTCGGCCCGCACCGGCTCGGTGGCGCCGGCCAGCCAGGCCTCCACCTCGGCCTTGGTGGCGCCGGCCGGGTAGAAGTTGGCGGCCCCCGGCTTCTCGCCCACCCCGGGCAGGAAGGGCGCCTCGGCGTCCAGCCGGTCCCACGGCCCCTTGTTGCGCAGGAGCGCCGCCACCCGGGCCCGCCCCAGCGGCGAGGGATCGGCCAGCAGCTCGAGCAGCAGCGCCTCGTTGCCGGCCCAGACCTGCCGCAGGAAGAGGCCGTCCATGAGGCGGGCGGCCTCCACCAGCTTGGCCAGCGCCTGGCGCTCGCTGGCCGGCAGCCCGGTCAGGTCCACCACCAGCGACACCGGGGCGTAGCGTGCCTCGCGGCGGGCCAGGGTGGCGGCGTCGGGGAAGGTGGCGGGCGGCGCGGCCGGCCCGGTGGCGAGGGCGGCGGCGAGGGCGAGGGCTGCGGGGCTTTGCATGGACTCCTCCGGTGGCCTCTCTTCTACACCTGCACGGCGGGGCGGCGCCCCGGCAACGTGGGCGGCGGGGAGGCCGGCGGCGAGGGTCCGAAACGGACCCTGGGTACGCGTTCGCGCGATCTTCCGCCGATCCACCCGCCCGGACGGGTCCTGGCCGCGGTTTTTTTTCGGACCCCGGAACGCGCAAATTTGAACATGGAGTCATCAAGTCAATGTTGCGCCGACCAGTCCACAATCGCTGAATATCGGGACGGTTTCCCCGATCCGCCCGGTGATTCGTTGACCTCGATCAAGAACGTGGCCCTTCCGCCCACCTCCCCGAGCCCCCGATTCCGCACCTGCGCGCCAATGTCCGCGCATTTCCTGCATGAGACCGAGTCCGAAAAAGCTGCCGAAATCTCAGACGTTGCAATCCAGGTCGGGTTTCGTAGATTCGCGCACCACTCCGGAGGAATTGGAATGACCGACATTGGCAGCGACATGATCGCCGAGCTGGAGACCAAGGGCGTCTCCCGCCGTGACTTCATCAAGGTCTGCACCATGGCCGCAGGCGCCGTGGGCCTCCCGGCCTGGGCCGGCGAGAAGATGGCCGAGAACGTCGAGAAGGGCCGCAAGCCCTCCGTCATCTGGCTGCACTTCCAGGAGTGCACCGGCTGCACGGAGTCGCTGCTCAGGACCAGCCACCCGGATCTCGGGTCGCTCATCCTCGACCTCATCTCGGTCGACTACCACGAGACCCTCGCCGCCGCCGCCGGCTACCAGGTGGAGGCCGCGCTGGAGAAGGCGGCCCACGACAACAAGGGCAAGTACGTCCTGGTGGTCGAGGGCGCCATCCCCGAGAAGGACAACGGCATCTACTGCCGCGTGGGCGGCAAGACCGCCGTCGAGACGGTGAAGAAGTACGCCGCCGACGCCGCCGCCGTCATCGCCATCGGCTCCTGCGCCTCCTGGGGCGGCGTGCCCTCGGCCTCGCCGAACCCGACCGGCGCCGTGGGCGTCGGCAAGGTGCTCGGCAAGACCGTGCTGACCCTGCCCGGCTGCCCGGCCAACCCGTACAACCTGCTCGGCACCGTGCTCCAGTTCGCCACCTTCGGCACGCTGCCGAAGCTGGACGAGAAGGGCCGCCCCGAGTTCGCCTACAAGCGGGTCATCCACGACGACTGCCCGCGCCGCGCCCACTTCGACAACGGGCGCTTCGCCAAGCAGTTCGGCGACGCCGGCCACCGCGAGGGCTGGTGCCTCTACCAGCTCGGCTGCAAGGGGCCGCAGACCCACGCCAACTGCTCGCTGCTCGACTTCTGCGAGGTCCCGGGCGCCTGGCCCATCGGCATCGGGCACCCCTGCGTCGGCTGCACCGAGGAGGGCATCGTCTTCAACGTGCCCATCCACACCAACCTGCCCATCCCCAACCCGACCGCCCCCATGGCGTACCCGGGCGTCGGGCCGGCCCAGGGCGGTGTCGGCGCGGTGGCCGCTGGCGTGGCCGGCCTGGCCATCGGCGCCGCCATCGGCGCGGGCTTCGTGGCCTCCAAGAAGCTCTCGAAGGACGAGGGGAAGTAGGGCCCGCCAACGGCCCCTTCCAGGAGCAATCGCATGAAGATCTCACGCCGCAACGTGCTGAAGGGCCTCGCCACCGCCGGCGTCGCCGCGACCGCCGCCTCCCTGCCGGTCGCCGCCGACGCCCGCGAGGGCTACCAGGTCCAGGCCGACGACGTCGGCATGCTCTTCGACTCCACCCTCTGCGTCGGCTGCCGCGCTTGCCAGACCGCCTGCAAGGTCCGCAACAAGCTCGTCACCGACACCCGCGAGACCCAGGGCGGCGTCTACGACGCCCCCCTCGACCTCAACGGCAACACCAAGAACGTCATCAAGATCGCCCAGGACGGCTCCGCCACCACCTACATGAAGATGCAGTGCATGCACTGCGTCGACCCCGCCTGCATCTCCGTCTGCATGGCCGGGGCGCTCCACAAGGTCGCCGGCGGCATCACCGCCTACAACGCCGCCACCTGCGTCGGCTGCCGCTACTGCCAGATCGGCTGCCCCTTCAACGTCCCCAAGTACGAGTGGCAGAAGTCCCTCCCCATCGCCGAGGACCCCAAGATCGTCAAGTGCGAGCTCTGCCGCCACGACCAGCGCGGGCCCGCCTGCTGCGAGGTCTGCCCTCGCGGCGCCGTCATCTACGGCAAGCGCGCCGACCTCCTCAAGGAGGCCCAGCGCAGGGTCAAGGCCTCTCCCGGCAAGTACGCCGAGGACCGCGTCTACGGCGAGATCGACGGCGGCGGCACCAACGTCTTCTACCTCTCCCCTGCCGACGTCTCCTTCAAGGCCCTCGGCCTCCCCACCCTCCCCAGGGAGCCCCTCCCGGCCCTCTCCGAGAACGTCCAGCACACCACCTACACCCTCGGCATCGCCCCCATCGCCCTCTTCACCGCCCTCACCGTCGTCCAGCTCAGGAACCGCGGCAAGGGCGAGCAGGGCCACAAGGAGGAGAAGTAGATGGCCGCCCACGTGCACGAGAGGCCCCTCGGGGGGGCCATCCTCACCCCCGCGTTCAAGTTCCTCCTGGCGCTGTGCGGCGTCTGGGTGCTGCTGGTGCTGGTCCGCCTGGTCTGGGGGCTCAACGGCCCCTTCGGCTACGACACGCTGCTGGGCGTCTCGGCCCAGAGCGACGGCTACGCCTGGGGCATCTGGAAGCCGCTCAACGTGGTGACCTTCACCGGCATCTCGGCCGGCGCGTTCGCCATCGGGCTGCTCACCTACGGCTTCAACAAGGGTGAGTACCACCCGCTGGTCCGCTCGGCCGTCATGGCCGGCGCCATGGGCTACACCCTGGGCGGCACGTCGATCATGATCGACCTGGGCCGCTACTGGAACCTGTGGGTCATCTTCGTGCCGTCCTGGCTCAACTGGAACTCGGTGCTGCTGGAGATCGCGCTCTGCGTGCTCGCCTACACCCTGGTCCTGTGGGTCGAGGTGGCGCCCAGCATCCTGGAGAAGCTGCAGGCCTCCGCCACCCCCGCCACCGCGGCGCGGGCCAAGGGGATCCTGGGCGGCCTGAAGAAGGTGATGCCGTTCGTCATCTCGCTGGCCATCCTGCTGCCCACCATGCACCAGTCCTCGCTGGGCGGCCTCTTCATGGTGGCCCACACCAAGACCCACCCGTACTGGCACACCGGCTGGCTGCCGGCGCTGTTCCTCATGACCTGCCTGACCATGGGGTTCGGCGCGGTGGTGGTCATCGAGAACCTCACCACCATCGCCTGGGGCAAGAAGCTGGACCAGGCGCTGCTGGCGCGGGTCTCGGTGGTGCCGGCCTACATCCTGGTGGCCTACATCGTCATCCGCGTGGCCGACGTCTTCTGGCGCTTCCGCGACCCGGTGATCCTGGCGCGCTTCGAGTCGATGGGCTCCCCGCTCTTCTACGGGGCCTTCTTCCTGCTGGAGCTGGTCCTGTTCGGGGTGGCCGCCGCCATGCTGTTCAACAGGAAGCTGCGCGAGAACCGCGGCACCCTCTTCGGGGCCGGGCTGCTCCTGCTCTTCAGCGGCGCCCTCTACCGGTTCGACACGTACCTCGTGGCCTACCAGCCCGGGGCGGGCTGGAAGTACTTCCCGACGCCGCTGGAGATCCTCTTCTCCATCACGCTGGCGGCCATCGGCGTCACGGTCTACGTGCTCTTCGTCAAGCTCTTCCCCATCCTGAGTGGCGTCGAGGCGACGACCGCTCCCGGCGGCCAGAAGTCCGCCGCCAGCCACTAACCAGCGAGAGGTCCTTCAATGAGCCAGCGCATCACCATCGACCCCATCACCCGCATCGAGGGTCACCTCCGCATCGACCTCGAGGTCGACGGCGGCCGGATCTCCAAGGCCTACTCGTCGGGCACCATGTGGCGCGGCATCGAGGTCATCCTGCAGGGCCGTGACCCGCGCGACGCCTGGGTGTTCACCCAGCGCATCTGCGGCGTCTGCACCACCGTGCACGCCATCGCCTCGGTGCGCTCGGTCGAGAGCGCCCTGGGCCTGGAGATCCCGCTCAACGCCCAGCTGATCCGCAACATCATCATCTCGGCGCACGCCCAGCACGATCACATCGTCCACTTCTACCACCTGTCCGCGCTGGACTGGGTCGACGTGGTCTCCGCGCTCAAGGCCGATCCGGCCAAGACCGCCGCCCTGGCCGCCAGCATCTCCAACTGGCCGGGCAACTCGGTGCAGGCGCTCACCGCGGTGAAGGAGAAGCTGGCCGGCTTCGTCAAGGCCGGGCAGCTGGGCCCCTTCGCCAACGGCTACTGGGGCCACCCGGCCATGAAGCTCTCGCCCGAGGTGAACCTGCTGGCGGTGGCGCACTACCTCCAGGCGCTCGACGTGCAGCGCAAGGCCAACCAGGTGGTGGCCATCCTGGGCTCCAAGACGCCCAACATCCAGAACCTGGCGGTGGGCGGCGTCGCCAACGCCATCAACCTGGACAACCCGGCCACCCTCAACATGGAGCGGCTGTACCGGGTCAAGAGCCTGCTCGACGAAATCCAGGCCTTCACCACCCAGGTCTACCTGCCCGACGTGGCGGCGGTGGCCGGCTTCTACCCGGACTGGTTCAAGTACGGCGCCGGCGTCACCAACTACCTGGCCGTGCCGGACATGCCGCTGGACGCCAAGGCCACCAAGTTCGACCTGCCCGGCGGCATCATCATGGCCGGCGCCAAGGACCTGGAGAAGGTCACCGGCTGGGGCAAGGACCAGGCCTTCATCGGCAAGGTCACCGAGGGCGTGGCCCGCAGCTACTACGAGGGCAAGGAGGCCCGCCACCCGTGGAAGGGCGAGACCAAGCCCAACTACACCGGTGACTGGAAGTTCGAGACCGAGGCGCCCGAGAAGTACAGCTGGGTCAAGTCGCCCCGCCTCGACGGCAAGCCGGTGCAGGTGGGCCCGCTGGCCCAGGTGCTGGTCGGCTTCCTGACCGGCCACGAGCTGACGGTGAAGTACGTCACCGCCGCCATCAAGACCGTCAAGGCCATCCACGGCATCGACGTCACCCCGGCCATGCTGCACTCCACGCTGGGCCGCCACGCGGCCCGGGCCATCCGCTGCGCCATGATGGGCGAGCTCTCGCTCAAGCACTGGGGGCTGCTGGCCGAGAACATCGGCAAGGGCGACACGGCCATCTTCAACGCGCCGGTCTTCCCCAAGGGCACCATCGAGGGCGTCGGCCTGCACGAGGCGCCGCGCGGCACCCTGTCCCACTGGTGCGTCATCGAGGACGGCAAGCTCAAGAACTACCAGTGCGTGGTGCCGTCCACCTGGAACGCCGGCCCGCGCGACGCGGACGGCGTGGCCGGCCCGTACGAGGCCTGCCTGGTGGGCAACCCCATCGCCGACCCCAAGCTGCCGCTCGAGGCGCTGCGCACCATCCACTCGTTCGACCCGTGCCTGGCCTGCGCCATCCACACCCACGACGCCGACGGCAACGAGGTCAGCCAGGTGAAGGTGGGGGCGTAAGCCACCAGCTGGCGTAGGATCCGGATCCCGCCACCTTCGCCGGTGGCGGGGTCTTCCATTTTCCGGGTGGGGTCGAAGGAGGTCGCGCGTGGCTCGCATCACCGTCATCGGCATCGGCAACGTCCTGGAGGGCGACGACGCCCTGGGCCCCACCGTGGTGCGGCTCTTCGAGGCCGCCTACACCGTCCCCGAGGACGTCAGCGTGGTGGACGGCGGGACCCCCGGCCTGGACCTGACGGCCTACATGGCCGAGCTGGAGGCGCTGGTGGTGGTGGACGCCATGAAGCTCAAGGGCGGCGCCCCCGGCCAGCTCAAGGTGCTCGACAAGCCCGGCATCCTGGACCGCGGCCCCATCATCGCCATGAGCCCGCACGAGCCCGGGCTGCGCGAGTCGATCATGCACGCCGAGTTCCAGGGCGTGGCGCCGAGGGTGGTCAAGCTCATCGGCGTGGTGGCCGGCTCCATCGACTTCGGCTGCCGCCTCACCCCCGAGGTGCGGGCGGCCCTGCCGGCCGCGGTGGAGCAGGTGCGGCTGGAGCTCCTGGCGCTGGGCGTGCCGGTGGCGCCGCGGGTGCCGCCGCTCGAGGCCGACCTGTGGTGGGAGAAGCCGCAGCACACCTAGCGGGACCAACCGGCCGGCCCCCGCGCGGGCCGGGGCCGCGGACGGAAGCAGGAGCGCAGGTGGTGGAGCGACCGTGGTGACCGAGAGCGGCCCGGGCGGGTCCGGCGAGGGCCGGCGCCTGGTGGTGACCGGCACCGTGCAGGGGGTGGGCTTCCGCCCCTTCGTCTACCGGCTGGCGCACGCGCTGCGGCTCTCCGGCCGGGTCCGCAACGACGCCGGCGGCGTCACCGTGGAGGCCTTCGGCCCGGCCGCCGCGCTCGACGAGCTGGCGCGGCGGCTGCGCGCCGAGCACCCGCCGGCGGCGGTGGTGGAGACTTTGCTGGCCACCCCCCTGCCCTTCGAGCCGGCCTGCGCCGGCTTCCGGATCGTGGCCAGCGGCCAGGCCGAGGAGCGGCGGGTGGCGCTGCCGCCGGACCTGGCCACCTGCCCGGCCTGCGCCGCCGAGGTGGCCGACCCGGCCGACCGGCGGCACCGCTACGCCTTCACCAACTGCACCGACTGCGGGCCGCGCTTCACCATCGCGCTCGGCGTGCCCTACGACCGCCCCGCCACCACCATGGCCGGCTTCACCATGTGCCCGGCCTGCGCCGCCGAGTACGCCGACCCGCTCGACCGCCGCTTCCACGCCCAGCCCAACGCCTGCCCGGCCTGCGGGCCGCGCCTCACCCTCACCGACGCCGCCGGGGTCCCGCTGCCGGGCGACCCGCTCTCGCTGGCCGCGGCGGCGCTGGCCGCCGGCCGGATCGTGGCGGTGAAGGGGATCGGCGGCTTCCACCTGTGCTGCGACGCCACCTCGGGCGCCGCGGTGCGGACGCTGCGGGTCCGCAAGCGGCGCGAGGAGAAGCCGCTGGCGGTGATGGTGCGGGACCTGGCCGCCGCCGCCGCGCTGGCCGAGCCCACCGCGGCCGAGGCGGCCCTGCTCGGCTCGGTGGAGCGCCCCATCGTGCTGTGCCGCCGCCGGCCCGGGGCCGCGCTGGCCGCCGAGGTGGCGCCGGACGGCCCGCTGGTGGGGCTGATGCTCCCCTACGCGCCGCTGCACCACCTGCTGCTGGCCGAGGCCGGCGTGCCGCTGGTGATGACCAGCGGCAACCTCTCCGAGGAGCCCATCGCCTTCGAGGACGCCGAGGCGCTGCGGCGGCTGGGCGGGCTGGCCGACCTGTTCCTGCTGCACGACCGGCCCATCGCCTCGCGCTGCGACGACTCGGTGGTCCGGGTGGTGGGCGGCCGGCCCCTGGTGATGCGGCGGGCCCGCGGCTTCGTGCCCCGCCCGGTGCGCGCCGCCCGGCGCTTCCGGGCCCGGGTGCTGGCGGCCGGCGCCCAGCTCAAGAACACCTTCTGCCTGGCGCGCGGCGACGAGGCCACGCTGGGGCCGCACGTGGGCGACCTGGACGACCTCGAGACCTACGCGGCCTACGAGGCGGCGGTGGCCCGGCTGGAGGCCTTCCTGGACCTGCGCCCGGAGGTGCTGGCCTGCGACCTCCACCCGCTCTACCCCTCCACCCGCTACGCCCGGGCGCGCGCCGCCGCCGAGGGGCTGCCGCTGGTGGAGGTGCAGCACCACCACGCCCACGCCGCCAGCGCCCTGCTGGAGCACGGGCTCACCGGCCCGGTGCTGGCGCTCTGCTGGGACGGGGTCGGGCTGGGCAGCGACGGCGCGGCCTGGGGCGGCGAGCTCCTGCTGGCCGAGGCGGCGGGCTTCGAGCGGCTGGCCACCCTGCGGCCGCTGGCGCTGGCCGGCGGCGACCAGGCGGTGCGCCAGCCGTGGCGCCTGGCGCTGGCGGCCCTGCTCGACGCCTTCGACGGCGCGCCGCCGCTGGAGCGGCTCCCGCTCTTCCGGCAGGTGCCGGCCGCCGAGCTGGAGGTGGTGCGGCGCATGCTGCGGGGCGGCGTGGCCAGCCCGCTGGCCCACGGCGTGGGGCGGGCCTTCGACGCCGCCGGGGCGCTGGCGCTGGGGCGCGCCCTGGCCCGCCACGAGGGCCAGGTGGCGCTGGCCCTGGACGGCGCGGCCGACCCGGCCGAAGCGGGCGCTTACCCCGTCGAGCTCTCCCGCGCCGGCCCGCTCACCTCGCTGGACCTCCGGCCGCTGTGGCGCGCCCTGACCGCCGACCTGCTGGCCGGCGCGCACCCTGGGGCCGTCTCGGCCCGCTTCCACGCCGGGCTCTGCGCCGGGGGGGCGGCGCTGGTGCGCGACGCCGCCGCCCGGCTGGGGCGGCTGCCGGTGGTGCTCACCGGCGGCTGCTTCCAGAACGCCCGGCTGGCCGAGGGGATCACCCGCGAGCTTTCGCCGGCTTTCGCGGTATACACCCACTCCCAAGTGCCCCCCGGCGACGGGGGGCTCGCGCTGGGGCAGGCGCTGGTGGCCGACGCGGTCACGGCGCGCTGACCGGTGCAGCAGGAAGGAGCCGCAGCATGTGCCTCGGAGTTCCCGGCAAGGTCCTGGCCATCGAGGGCCTCAGCGCCACCGTCGACTTCTTCGGCGTCAAGAAGGAGCTGCGGCTCGACATCGTGGACGAGCCGGTGGCGGTGGGCGACTACGTGCTCAACCACGTGGGCTTCGCCATCCGCCGCATCCCGCCCGACGAGGTGCAGGAGACGCTGGCGCTCTTCGAGCAGATCCTCGACGTGACCGGCGCCCGCCAGGACCTCATGGCCATGGACGTGCAGGGCGAGATCGCCGCCGGCGCCAAGGCCAAGGCCTGAGGCCATGGCGAAGGACCTCACCCAGGAGCTGAAGTTCCGCGACCCGGCCAAGGCGCGGGCCCTGGCCGCCGCCATGCAGCGGAACCTCGACGCCCTGGGGCGCGAGGTGTCGGTGATGCACGTGTGCGGCAGCCACGAGCAGGCCATCGCCCGCTTCGGCCTGCGGGCCGTGCTGCCGCCGCAGCTCAAGCTGATCATGGGCCCCGGCTGCCCGGTCTGCGTCACCGACGGCCCCGAGGTGGACGAGGCGGTGGCGCTGGCCCAGGGCGGCGCCCACGTCTGCACCTACGGCGACATGCTGCGCCTGCCCGGCACCTCCCGCAGCCTGGCCGACGCCCAGGCCGACGGCGCCCGGGTGCACGTGGTCTACTCGGTGGCCCAGGCGGTGGACGTGGCCCGCGCCCACCCGGCCGACCAGGTGGTCTTCATGGCCTCCGGCTTCGAGACCACCGCGGTGGCCACCGCCGCCATCGCCCTGACCGACCTGCCGCGCAACTTCTCCATCCTGTCGGTGCACAAGTACGTGCCGGCCGCCATGGAGGTGGTGTCCCGCTCGAAGGAGTCGAACATCGAGGGGTTCATCGCCGCCGGCCACGCCGCCATCATCACCGGCTCGGCCATCTTCGAGCCCTTCGCGGCCCGCACCGGCTCGCCGGTGGTGGTGGCCGGCTTCGAGCCGCTCGACATCCTGGCGGCCATCGTCAAGCTGACCGAGCTGATCCTGGAGCGGCGGCCGGAGGTCTTCAACGCCTACCCGCGCTGCGTCACCCGGGCCGGCAACCTGCCGGCCCAGAAGGTGCTCTGGAGGGTCTTCGAGCCGCGCGCCGGGAAGTGGCGGGGCATCGCCGAGGTGCCCGACGGCAACCTCGACCTGCGGCCGGAGTTCGCCAGGCTGGACGCCCGGCAGCGGCTCGGCCTCAGCCTGGACACCAGCGCGGTGCGCGACGAGGCGGCCGCCGGCCTGGAGCGCGAGTGCATCTGCGGGCCCATCATGATGGGCCTGGCCTCGCCGCACGACTGCGCCCTCTTCGGCAAGGCCTGCGTGCCCGAGGCGCCGGTGGGCGCCTGCATGGTCTCCTCCGAGGGGACCTGCCGCATCTGGCACACCTACGGCGGCGCCCCCGACCTGCGGCAGGTGGAAGGCCGCCCCGCCGGCCAGGGCTAGGAGCGAGACCAGGCATGGAGAAGCCCGTTCAGAAGATCGGCCTGAAGCACGGCTCGGGTGGGCGCGCCATGCGCCAGCTCATCGAGGACGTCTTCCTGGAGCTGGCCTCGCCGGTGGACGGCGTCGGCCTGAGCGCCCTCGACGACGGGGCCGCCATCCGGGTGGGCGACCAGTGGCTGGTCATCACCACCGACTCGCACGTGGTCCACCCCATCGTCTTCCCGGGCGGCGACATCGGGCGCCTCAGCGTCTCCGGCACGGTCAACGACCTGGCCATGATGGGCGCCACCGAGCCGCTGGCGCTGACCTGCGCCGTCATCCTGGAGGAGGGCTTCCCGCGGGCCGACCTGGAGCGCATCCGCGACTCGCTCAAGGCCACCGCGCTGGAGGCCGGCGCGCCGTTCGTCACCGGCGACACCAAGGTGATGGGCAAGGGCGAGCTGGACGGCATCGTCCTCAACACCACCGGCGTGGCGCTGACCAGGCGGGTGGTGACCGACGCCGGCCTGCGGCCCGGCGACCTGCTCATCGTCACCGGCCAGGTGGGCGACCACGGCATGGCCATCATGGCGAAGCGCCACGACCTGGGCCTGCAGGGCGACCTGCGCTCCGACGTGGCGCCCATCAACGGCCTGATCCGCGCCGCGCTGGCGGCCGGCGGCGACGACGTGGTGGCCATGAAGGACCCGACCCGCGGCGGCGTCTCCGGCTCGCTGCACGAGATGGCCGCCAAGGGCCGGGTGGGCATCGTCCTCACCGAGCAGGCCGTGCCGGTGCGCGACGAGGTGCGGGCCGCCTGCGACATGCTGGGCATCGACCCCCTGCTGGTGGCCAACGAGGGCAAGGCGGTCATCGGCGTGCGCGCCGCCTCGGCGCAGAAGGTGCTGGCGGCGCTCAGGGCCCACCCGCTGGGCCGCGACGCCGCCGTCTTCGCCCACGCCATGGCCGAGCGGCCCGGCGCGGTCATCCTCGACACCGGCCTGGGCCGGCGCCTCCTCTCCGAGCCGGAGGGGGAGCTGCTGCCGCGGATCTGCTGATGCCCCGCCCCGCCCCGCCCCCGCGCCCCCTGGTGACCCGCCGTGCATGAGTACTCGCTGGTGGAGGCGCTCATCTCGCGCGTCGAGGCCGAGGCCCGGCGGCGCCAGGCGCTGGGGGTGCACGGCCTGTCGGTGCGCATCGGCGAGCTGGCCGGGGTGGACCCGGAGCTCTTCCAGACCGCCTACGACACCTTCCGCGCCGGCACCCTGTGCGCCGCGGCCCCGCTGACCCTGCGCTTCGTGCCGGCCAGCTGGAGCTGCCCGCGCTGCGCCACCCCCATCCCGCGCGGCGAGGTGCTGCGCTGCCAGGCCTGCCAGGAGCCGGCCCGGCTGGACGAGGGCTCCGACGCCCTCACCCTCGACGGCATCGACCTGGAGGTCCCCTGATGTGCACGACCTGTGGCTGCGGCGACTCCGAGCTGGTCCCGGTGGAGCTGCACGAGAAGATCCTGGCCGGCAACGACCGCGCCGCCCGGCACAACCGCGAGCACTTCCTGGAGGCGGGGGTGCTGGCCCTCAACCTGATGGGCTCGCCCGGCGCCGGCAAGACCGCGGTGCTGGAGGCCACCGCCCGCGCCGCCGCCGGCAAGGGCTGGCGGCTGGGCGCGGTCTCGGCCGACCTGGCCACCGACAACGACGCCGTGCGGCTCGAGAAGGCCGGCATCCCCTCCAAGGCCATCACCACCGGGCAGGCCTGCCACCTGGACGCCGAGCTGGTGCACCGCTCGCTGCACGGGGTGGCCTGGCAGAAGACCGACGTCTTCTTCATCGAGAACGTGGGCAACCTGGTCTGCCCGGCCATCTACGACCTGGGGCAGGCCGCCAACGTGGTGGTCCTCTCGGTGACCGAGGGCGAGGACAAGCCGCTCAAGTACCCCACCATGTTCCTGGCCGCCGACCTGGTGCTGATCTCGAAGTGCGACCTCATCCCGCACCTCGACTTCGACATGGCCTCGCTGGAGGACGCGCTGGCCCGGGTCATGCCGAGGCCCCAGGTGCTGAAGGTCTCGGCCCGCACCGGCGAGGGGATGGACGCCTGGGTGGCCTGGCTGGCGGCCAGGCGGCTGGAGCACGGCCTGGTCGGCAAGGTGGCCGGGCTGGCGGCCCACGTCCACCCGGCGGCCCAGCCGCACGGCCACGGACACGGCCCGGGCGGCCACTCCCACGGCTAGCGGGCGCCGCGGCGGGCCGGGCGGTCAGGCGGTCGGGCGGGCCTCGGCGGGGCGCTGCAGCTCGCGCCCCTTGAGCCGGCCGAGGTGCTGCTCGTAGGCGTCCAGGTCGGCCAGCATGAGCGCGCGCGTGCCGGCCAGCGCCGCGCCCGCCCCGCCGACCCCGGCCCCGCCGACCCAGCACTCGGTGGCCGCCGGCAGCCCGCGCACGATGTCGGCCAGCGCCTGGTGGACCGTGGCCCGGGCCGACTCCTCGGCGCCGGTGAAGCCGAGCACCACCGCCCGCGGCCCGACCCGGCGGGCCGCGTTGACCACGTCGGCCGAGGGCACCGAGGCGCCCAGGTAGAAGGTGGCGAAGCCGCTGCCGCTGGCCACCAGCGCGGCCACCAGCGTGCCGAGCTCGTGCGTCTCGCCCGCCGGCGTGGCCAGCATGAGCCGCGGGGCGTTGTCCGGCACGGCGTGCAGGCGGGCCAGCGCGCCGATCAGGCTGCGCAGCTCGGCGGTCACCAGGTGCTCCTGCGCCACCGTGTAGCGCCCCTCGTGCCAGCCCTCCCCGACCAGCGTGAGGAGCGGCAGCGCCACGTCGCGCGCCAGGGTGCGCGCCGGCAGGATGGCCGCCAGCCGGCTCAGCTCCCGCCGCAGCGCCGGGGCGTCGAAGCGCTCCACCGCCCCCTGCAGGACCGAGAGATCGGAGGGGCCGGTCGGGACGGGGCCGTCGTAGGGCACCGAGTCGGGGCCGCGGCTCAGCAGGGCGCGCAGCTCGTCGGTGGTGAGCGCCGCCACGCGCCCGATGGCGTGGCCCTGGTCCACCGCCTGCCGGAGCAGCTTGAGCCGCTCGACGTCGGCCTCCGAGTAGAGCCGGCCGCGCTCGTCGCGCTCGGGCTCCACCACCGCGTAGCGGCGCTCCCAGGCCCGGAGGGTGTCCACCGAGACGCCGGTCAGCTTGGACACGGCGCGGATCGGGTAGCGAAGGGGCTTCATTCGGTGGTCTCCCTGGCGGCGGTGCCCGTATGGGGCAGACTGGAATATGTCCAACCCACATCATGGACGCAAGCTAGACATCGACTGATCCGGCTGGATTCTGCCGAGGATGCCCTGGACGCAGGAGCTCCGTCCGGCGCTGGACCGCCTCCGCGCCGCAGGAGGTGCATCAAACGTTTTTTGACCCAGGTCAAGACGCAACGACTGCGGGTACCAGGTCAGAATTGTCCGTGTTCTCGTGGGCCTGAGATCTGCATCTGGATCTGGGTCAAGCCGCGCCACCGTCCTTGGACCCGGTCGATCGCACCAGGAGCAGCCACCATGACCATCTCCCGTCGAGACGTGCTGAAGGGCCTCGCCACCGCCGGCGTCGCCGCGACCGCCGCCTCCCTGCCGGTCGCCGCCGACGCCCGCGAGGGCTACCAGGTCCAGGCCGACGACGTCGGCATGCTCTTCGACTCCACCCTCTGCGTCGGCTGCCGCGCTTGCCAGACCGCCTGCAAGGTCCGCAACAAGCTCGTCACCGACACCCGCGAGACCCAGGGCGGCGTCTACGACGCCCCCCTCGACCTCAACGGCAACACCAAGAACGTCATCAAGATCGCCCAGGACGGCTCCGCCACCACCTACATGAAGATGCAGTGCATGCACTGCGTCGACCCCGCCTGCATCTCCGTCTGCATGGCCGGGGCGCTCCACAAGGTCGCCGGCGGCATCACCGCCTACAACGCCGCCACCTGCGTCGGCTGCCGCTACTGCCAGATCGGCTGCCCCTTCAACGTCCCCAAGTACGAGTGGCAGAAGTCCCTCCCCATCGCCGAGGACCCCAAGATCGTCAAGTGCGAGCTCTGCCGCCACGACCAGCGCGGGCCCGCCTGCTGCGAGGTCTGCCCTCGCGGCGCCGTCATCTACGGCAAGCGCGCCGACCTCCTCAAGGAGGCCCAGCGCAGGGTCAAGGCCTCTCCCGGCAAGTACGCCGAGGACCGCGTCTACGGCGAGATCGACGGCGGCGGCACCAACGTCTTCTACCTCTCCCCTGCCGACGTCTCCTTCAAGGCCCTCGGCCTCCCCACCCTCCCCAGGGAGCCCCTCCCCGCCCTCTCCGAGAACGTCCAGCACACCACCTACACCCTCGGCATCGCCCCCATCGCCCTCTTCACCGCCCTCACCGTCGTCCAGCTCAGGAACCGCGGCAAGGGCGAGCAGAAGTAGCGGCGGGGGCCTCGGTTCACCGCGCCTCACGGGCGCGCAGCGGCACCGGCGGCGGGCGGGGGCGGCGCGGGCCGGCTCAGCCCGGTCGCCGGATCGGCACCAGGTCCCCGGCGTCGGGCATCACCACCACCCGCGCGCCTGGCCCGGTGATGCGGCGCGCCTCGAGCAGCGCCGCCTCCAGCGACGGCGCGTAGGTGGCGTAGCTCCGGGCCACGGTGGCCGGGGGCATCCCCGACACCAGCAGCAGCGTGAAGCGCTCCGGCAGGAAGCGGCGCACGCCCAGCGTGAAGATGGCCTCGTTGACCACCGCCACCGGCCCGATGCCGTCCGGGCACTCGGCGGCCACGATCACCACCCCGCCGTCGCGCAGCAGGAGCCCGGCCGGCGGCACCAGCTTGGACGCCTGGTAGAGGCTGCCCGAGACCGGCAGCGGCGCCGAGACCACGACCACGTCGGCCGGCGCGGCCTCCACCTCCACCCAGGGGCGCAGGCGGCGCACCCCCTCGCGGTGGGCCAGCACCAGGTCCCCGGCCACCGCGCCCAGGATGGCGCCACCCGCCTCCACCACGTTGAGCATGAAGGTGTCGCGCCCCAGCCGGCGCACCGCCTCCTCCAGGTCCTCGCGGCAGGGGTTCTGGTCGGCCCGCCCCAGCGAGGAGGCCCGGTCGGCCTTGAGCAGGTGGTTCTGCCGCACGTCCTCGTGCCACCCCAGCCCGGGGAAGATGCCCTTGCAGCCGCCGCCGTAGCCGGCGAAGTAGTGCGGCTTGATGCGGCCGGTGGTCACCACCACGTCGGCCTCGGCCAGGCAGCGGTTGACCCGCAGGCGCGTGCCGCGCGAGGTCCGGCCCATCTCCACCATGGCGGCGAGGTCGTGGCCGTCGTGGTTGACCAGCCGGTGGCGCGCCAGCACCTGGGGCGGCAGGCCCAGCCCGGCCGGATCGCCGGGCGCGTGGGTCCCGTTGGCGACGGCCAGGGTGATGCGGTCGTCGCCGAGCGCCCCCAGCTCGCGGCGCACGGCGGCGAAGAGCTCGGCCCTGGGCTCGTCGCGCGAGGCGTCGGAGATCACCACCACGGCGCGGGTCCGGGCGGTCACCACCTGGCGCAGCGGGCGGCTGCCCACCGGGTGGTCCAGGGCATCGGCCAGGGCGGCCGGGAGGTCGGCCACCGCCGGCGGCGCGGGCGGCGCCAGCACCTCGGCCACCAGCCCCTCGGGGAGGAGCAGCGGCCGGGCGCCGTACCCGAGCGCGATCACGCCCCCTCCGGCGGCTCCGGCGGCGGCGGCGACGCCGGCGGGGCGCCCGGCTCCGGCTGGGCCACCCTGGCCCGCGAGGCGGGCCCCACCAGCTCGGGCGGCATGGTGGCGGCCATGGCGGCGCGCACCCGCTCGCGCAGCGCCACCGCGTCGCCCTGGGTGAGGCCGACGGTGGAGAAGGGCGGCAGGATGGTGGCCACCGCGTCGCACGGCGCCACCGCCAGCCCGCCCTTCTGCAGCCCCGCCGCGGTGCCGCTGAGCGCCACCGGCAGCACGGGGACGCCGGCCTCGATGGCCAGCCGGAAGGCGCCCGACTTGAAGGGCAGCAGCCGCGCGTCGCGCGAGCGGGTCCCCTCCGGGAAGATCATGACGCTCATGCCGCGGGCCAGGTAGGCCTTGGCCTTGCCGATGGCCTCGCCGCCGCTCTCCGGATCGCCGCGCTTGACCGCGATGTCACCGGTGAGCCGGAGCATCCAGCCGATCCAGGGGATGCGGAAGAGCTCCTCCTTGCCCACCCACTTCATCTCGCGGGGCATGCGCGAGAGCAGCACGATGTCGAGCAGCGACTGGTGGTTGGCCACCACCACGTAGGGGCCGGGGCCGGCCGGCCAGGTCCCCTCCACCCGGAACCTCCAGCCGGGGTAGCAGCGCCCGAAGTTGACCCCCACGCCGCGCAGGAACTGCCCGGGCAGGACCAGGTTGGGGTCGAAGGGTCGGCTCACCAGCCACAGGAGCAGCTGGATGGGCAGGCCGAGCAGCACCAGCAGCGCGGCCACCGTCCAGCCCACGGTCTTCGCGAGGGCGTCCACGCGGGCACCCTACAGCGGCGGCCGGGCCCGGTGGAAGGAGGTCCTGGCCTGCAGCAGCGCCCCGGCCGAGAGCAGGCGGGCCTCCGAGAAGGCCGGCCCGACCAGCTGCAGCGAGCGGGGCAGGCCGGCCTCGAACCCGCAGGGCAGCGCCAGCGCCGGCAGCCCGCCCACCGCGCCGGCCGCGCCGAGCGGATCCGGCACGGCGAAGAGGTCGTCGAAGGTGGCCTCGGCCAGCGGCGGCGCCACCGGCAGGTTGGGCGCCAGCACCAGGTCGAAGCGCTCGAAGAAGCGCGCCAGCGCCCGCACCAGCTCGCCGCGCACCCGGCTGGCCCGCACGTGGTCGGCGGAGCTGGCGCGCGGCCGGTAGTCCTCGGGCCGGCGCCCCTGGTGGCTCGGGTCGGCCAGCTGGCGGGTCAGCCCGGCGCGGATGAGCGGCTCGAAGGCCGCGGCCGCCTCGGCCTCCAGCAGCAGCTCGGCCACCGCCTCCCAGGGGCCGTCGGGCAGCCGGGCCGGGGTCAGGAGCGCCCCCGCCTGGCGCAGGGCCGCGCTGGCCTCCTCCAGCCCGGCCGCCGAGGCGGCGTCGAGCGGCCGCCCCACGTCCTCCAGCAGCGCCACCCGCAGGCCGCGCGGCAGGTCGGCCCGGACGCGCCCCAGCGCCGGCGGGGCCGGCGTCGAGGCCGGGTCGCGCGGGTCCTCGCCGACCAGGGCCTGGAGCACCAGGGCGCAGTCCTCGGCGCTGCGCGCCAGCGGCCCCACCTTGTCGAGCGACCAGGCCACCGGCATCACCCCGGCGCGGGAGACCACGCCGTAGGTGGGGCGCAGCCCGGTCACGCCGCAGAAGGCCGCCGGGCAGGTGATGGAGCCCCAGGTGTCGGTGCCCATGGCGAAGGGGACCAGCCCGGCCGCCACCGCCGCCGCCGAGCCGGAGGAGGAGCCGCCGGCCCAGCGGGACTGGTCCCACGGGTTGCGGCACGGACCGGTGAGCGCGGCGGCGCCGGAGTGGTAGCCCAGGCCGCCCGCCAGCTCGATGAGCGAGAGCTTGCCCACCAGGATGGCCCCGGCCTCGGTCAGCCGGCTCACCACGGTGGCGTCGCGCGCCGCCACCCGGCCGGCCCAGGGGCGCGCCCCGCAGGTGGTGGGCAGGCCCGCCACGTCCACCACGTCCTTCAGGCCGTAGGGGATGCCGTGCAGCGGCCCGCGCCAGGCGCCGCGGGCCAGCTCGGCCTCGGCGGCGCGGGCCTGCTCCAGGGCCCGCTCGGCGGTGAGGGTCACCAGCGCGCCGAGCCGCGGCCCGAGCCGCTGCAGGCGGGCCAGCACGCCCTGCACCAGGTCCACCGGCGAGAGCGCGCCGGCGCGGAGCAGCTCCCCCTGCGCGGCCACGCCGGCCCACAGGACCTCGTCGCCCGGCAGGCTCACCGCCCGCCCCGGCGCGGCGCGGCGGCGCGGAAGACGGCCGCCGGCTCGGCGTCGTCGGGCAGCGGGAAGGCGCGCACCAGCTCGAGCGCGCCCGCGCCCGGCGCGGCGGAGGGGCCGGCGGCGGGCCCGGCGCCCCCGCCCACCCGCGCCCCGGCGCAGCCGGGCGAGAGCGGCAGGAGGGGCCAGAGCGGCGCCAGGGCGGCCAGGCGGAGGAAGGCGCGGCGAGCGGCGGAGGGTGGGCTCGGCATGGATCGGGATGCTAGCGCGGCGGCGCGGACGACACCGCCTTTCCCGTGCGCTCCGCGGCGGGCCAGGTCATCATCGGGAGGTTGACCGGGGACCAGGAGGTAGCTGATGGGCAGGGAGACCGTGGTGGCCGCCATCCGGGAGAAGGCCCGCATCCTCTACGAGGGGAAGCAGGTGCCGCACCGCAGCTGCGGCATGGCGCTGGCCGAGACCTTCGACCTGGAGACCCGCCCCTACCACGCGCTCCGGCGCGGCGGCCTGACCGGCGTGGGCACCTGCGGCGCGGTGCTGGCCGGCCAGCTGGTGCTGGGCGAGCTGTTCGGCGCGCCCGGCGCCACCGCCCCCACCTCGCCGGTGCTGCTGGAGGCCATGCGGCGCTACCAGGCCGAGGTGGCGCGGCGGGTGCCCCTGGGCCCCGGCGGCACCCTGGTCTGCAACGACCTCACCTCGCCCTTCCCCGAGTTCCTCTCCGAGGCGCGGGCCGGGATGTGCACCGGGCTGGCCGCCACGGTGGCCGAGATCGTCGCCGAGATCGTGCTGGACCTGGGCGGGCCGCTGACCGTGACCCCCATCCGCCAGGGTTGAGCGAGGGCGGCGCCTCGCGCCGCTCCGGATGGGCCTGGTCCGGCGGCTGCGTCGCGCGCCTCGCAAGCCTGCGAGGCCGGCGACGCACCCCAGTGGCTGCGACAGACCGGCCCGCAGCCTCACCAGGAGCCCTGTTTGCAGTGATCGGGGAGGGAGACCGCGCCCGGCTGGCCCGGCGTCACGGCCCGTTCCAGTCCACTTATGCAAAAGACGTGCCCTGACTCGCTCGCCCTTGACACCAGGTGTGCGTTGGCGCTTTCCTCCCCGCCTCCCAAAGCGAAGGCATCCAGGTCCCACCCTCACGTCCGAGGCAGCCGATGTCCACCGACTTCACCCCGAAGAAGAACCCCCCGACGGCCCCCGTGCAGAAGAAGATCCGGCGCGAGGACGCGCTCGAGTACCACTCGCGCGGCCGCAAGGGGAAGATCGAGGTCGTCCCCACCAAGCCCTGCATGACCGCCCGCGACCTGTCGCTGGCCTACTCGCCCGGCGTGGCCGAGCCCTGCCTCGAGATCGAGAAGGACGAGGAGAACTCGTACCTCTACACGGCCCGCGGCAACCTGGTGGCGGTGCTCTCCAACGGCACCGCGGTGCTCGGCCTCGGCGACATCGGCGCGGCGGCCGGCAAGCCGGTCATGGAGGGCAAGGGGGTCCTCTTCAAGCGCTTCGCCGACGTCGACGTCTTCGACATCAACGTCAACTGCAAGGACGTGGACCTCCTCTGCAAGATCGTGAAGTCGCTCGAGCCGACCTTCGGGGGCATCAACCTCGAGGACATCAAGGCGCCCGAGTGCTTCGTGGTCGAGGAGCGGCTCAAGAAGGAGATGAACATCCCGGTCTTCCACGACGACCAGCACGGCACCGCCATCATCTCCGGCGCCGCCCTGCTCGGCGCGCTCGACCTGAACGGGAAGAAG
Source organism: Anaeromyxobacter sp. (assembly GCA_016718565.1). Taxonomy (NCBI): domain Bacteria; kingdom Pseudomonadati; phylum Myxococcota; class Myxococcia; order Myxococcales; family Anaeromyxobacteraceae; genus Anaeromyxobacter; species Anaeromyxobacter sp. The sequence goes on from JADKCZ010000005.1 coordinate 56,944, forward strand.
ATCGACCAGATCAAGGTGGTCGTCTCCGGGGCCGGCGCCTCGGCCATCGCCTGCACCAAGTTCTACCTGGCGCTCGGCGTGAAGGTCGAGAACGTCATCATGGTGGACACCAAGGGCGTGGTCTTCAAGGGCCGCACCGAGGGCATGAACGAGTACAAGGCCCAGTTCGCCAGCGACACCAAGGCGCGCACGCTGCTGGAGGCCTCCCAGGGCGCCGACGTGCTGCTCGGCTGCTCCGTCAAGGGGCAGTTCACGCAGGAGATGGTCAAGGCGATGGCCAAGGACCCCATCGTCTTCGCCCTGGCCAACCCGGATCCCGAGATCACCTACCCGGACGCCAAGGAGGCCCGCGCCGACGTCATCATGGCGACCGGCCGCAGCGACTACCCGAACCAGGTGAACAACGTCCTCGGCTTCCCCTACCTGTTCCGCGGCGCCCTCGACGTGCGGGCCCGGCAGATCACCGAGGAGATGAAGATGGCGGCGGCGCGCGCCCTGGCCGACCTGGCCAAGCAGGACGTGCCCGAGTCGGTCTCGCGCGCCTACGGCGGCGAGAAGTTCCACTTCGGCCGCGAGTACATCATCCCCAAGCCGCTCGACCCGCGCGTGCTGATCTACGTGGCGCCGGCGGTGGCCAAGGCCGCCATGGACGGCGGGGTGGCCCGCGTCAAGATCGACCTGGACGAGTACCGCGAGCGGCTCAAGAAGATGCAGAGCCGGTCGCACCAGGTGATGGGCAACATCATCGAGAAGACCAAGAGCAAGCTCACCAAGATCGTCTTCGCCGAGGGCAACCACCCCAAGATCCTGGCGGCCGCCCAGATCCTGCGCGAGGAGGCCATCTGCGAGCCGGTGCTGCTGGGGCCGGTGGCGCAGATCCGGCAGTCCATCACCGACCTGCGGCTCGAGGCCCTGGAGGGCGTCTCGGTCATCGCCCCCGAGGAGAGCCCGGACTTCGAGCGCTACGTCACCCGCCTCTGGGAGCTGCGGCAGCGCCGCGGCACCACCCACGAGGAGGCCCGCCGCAAGCTCCGCTTCCGCAACTACTTCGGCTCCATGATGGTGGAGCTGGGTGACGCCGACGGCCTGGTGACCGGCCTGACCACCGGCTACGCCGACGCCATCCGCCCGCCGCTGGAGGTGCTGCGCACCCGCGTCGGCAAGCAGGCCGCCGGCGTCTACATCGTGGTCACCAAGAACGACTTCAAGTTCTTCGCCGACTGCACCGTCAACATCGACCCGACCGCCGAGGCCCTGGCCGAGATCGCCATCGCCACCGCCGACCTGGCCCGCTACTTCGACGTCACGCCGCGGGTGGCCATGCTCTCGTACTCCTCCTTCGGCAGCGCCGCCGGCGCCAGCCCCAAGAAGATGCGCGAGGCCACCGAGCTGGTGCGGCAGCGCGCCAAGGACCTGGAGATCGACGGCGAGATCCAGGTGGACATCGCCACCTCCCCGGACGTGCGCAGCGAGGAGTTCCCCTTCTCCTCGCTGAGCGAGGACGCCAACGTCTTCGTCTTCCCCAACCTGGACTCGGCCAACATCGCCTACCAGATGCTGGAGCGGGTGGGCGGCGCCGAGGTCATCGGGCCGGTGCTGCTCGGCATGCACAAGCCGGTCAACGTGCTGCAGATGGGCTGCTCGGTGCAGGCCATCGTGAACCTGGCCGCCATCACCGCCCTGCGCGCGCAGGGCGACCAGTTCACCTTCTAGCGGACCAGGCTCCCCCTCACCGCGACCCTCTCCCCCAGCCAGCTGGGGGAGAGGGGGCAGAGCGTGGTGAGCCTCCCCCCGGTTGCCGGGGTGAGGGCTGCCTGGCGTTCACCCGCGGTCAAGCCCCCTCTCCCCTCCGGGGAGAGGGCCGGGGTGAGGGGGGCTCAGGCCGGGGGCGCCAGCCGCTCCAGCACGGAGCGCAGCCGGGTGCGCAGCTCGGCCGCCACCCCGGCCAGCTCCGGGGTCGAGGCCCCCAGGGTGCGGATGGGATCGACCGCCATCACCACCACCCGGCTGGCCTCGTCCTCGTAGATGGCCACGTTGCACGGCAGGAGCACGCCCACGCCGAGGTCGGCCAGCAGGGCCTGCTGCAGCAGCCTCGGGTCGCAGGCGCCCAGCACCAGGTAGCGGCGGGACTCCGCGCCCAGCTTCTGGCGCAGGTGCTCCTGCACGTCCACCCGGGTCAAGAGCCCGAAGCCCTCGGCCTGCAGCGCCGACTGCACCCGCTCCACCACCAGCTCGAACGAGCCTGGGACCTGCCGCTTCATCCCGATGCCGCTCATCGCCCCCCCGGGGCGCCGCCCGGAGGCGGCGCCGATGTCGACCGCTCCACTCTGCTCCAACGCCGCGTGGAGTTCCACGGTGTACGGGGCCCTGGCGGCGCCCACGTCGACGCGTCACCCGGCCGGTGGGCCGGGCCGGTGCGTCCAGGTCGGGGCAGGTGGGAGGAGCGGCGCGGCGGACCTACAGCCTGATCCGCAGCGCCACGCCCAGGTCCAGCACCGGCACCGGGATCGGCAGGGGCGCCGTCGCGGAGCCGTTGCCCAGCGCCTGCGCCGGCACCGTCCCGCCGAAGCGGAACTCCCCCCCCTCGTGGCCCAGGTGGCCCGCCAGCCAGGTCTCCACCGTCAGGTAGGTGTTGACCAGCACCGAGTGGTCGAGCCGCAGCACCGCCGAGCCGTCGGAGAGGTTGGCCACCACCGAGGTGGTGAGGGTGGTGTCGTTCCAGCGCCCCGGCGAGGCCAGCACCAGGTAGGCCGCCGCGTAGTGGCGCCCCAGGTAGAACGGGGTGAAGGCGGGGCGTGGATCCACCGGGCAGGCGGCCGGCACCAGCTCGCCCGGCGTGGGCAGGCAGGCGGGGTCGGTGGGGTGGAGCGGCACGTAGGGCGAGGCCAGCAGCACCGGGTAGGCGCGCGCCGTGTCGTAGCCGGTGTCGTTGAAGAAGTACTCGGCCCCGGTGGTCAGGGCGTCCTCGTCGGAGTACTTCCAGGACCACTCGGCGCCCAGCACCAGCTGCGGCGTGGTGCGGGTGTCTGCGTCCCGCGCCCAGCTGGCCAGCTGGGTGGGGTCGGCGCCCGGCCGCAGCCGCCAGCGCGGGGCGTCGCGGCCCGAGGTGAGGGCCAGCTCGCCGCGCAGGTCGAGCTCCCAGAGGGCCAGGCTGGCGTCCAGCCCGAAGCGCGGCCGGTGCCCGCGCTGGCCCACCACGTCGGCCGCCAGCTCGGCGCCCCCCAGCACCACCTCGGCGCGGGCCCCGCCGCCCACCCGGCCGAGCGTGCCGGGCCCCTGGTTGCGGCCGGCCAGGTCCTCCAGGATGGCCAGGCCGTAGAGGTTCCAGCCGCGCGCCTCCCAGGGCAGGTGGGCCTTCACCATGGCCAGGCCGGTGCGCGCGTCGAAGGGGGCCAGGGGATCGCGCCGCACCGGGTGGAGGAAGTCGGTGGGGTTCCAGAAGCGGCCCACCCCCCACTTGACGTGCTGCTTGCCGGCCGTGACGAAGACCGTCCGCGACAGGTCGAAGTTCACGTAGAGCTGGTCGAGCGCGCCGCGCGACTGGGCCTGCGGCGTGGTGCGGCCGAGGAGATCGGTGGCCTCCAGCGCCGCGGTGGGATCGTAGGAGAGCCGCCCCAGGGCGAAGCCGCGCACCCGGTCGTTGGGGCGCACGTCGAGGAAGGCGTCGAGCAGGTTGGGCGAGCTCATCGGCCAGAGCGCCGGCACCACGTTGCGCTGCCAGGTGGTGGTGGCGCGCAGGTAGAGCTGCCCGCCCAGGGCCAGGGGATCGTCCACGGCGTCGTCGATGCGCCCGGTCGGGCCGGCGCGGTCGCGATCGCCGAGGAGCTCGGCCTCGCGAGGGTCGAGGGCGCCGCCGGGCACCCCTCACCCCGGCCCTCTCCCCGGAGGGGAGAGGGGGCAGACGTGGTGACGGGCACCCCCTCACCCCGGCCCTCTCCCCGCTGGGGAGCGGGGGGCACGGCCGCCGGGAGCGGAGGGGTCGGCGCACCGAACAGGTCCTCCTCGCTGGGCCGCTCCTGCGCGGCAACGGGGCCGGCCGCGAGGAGGGCGGCCAGCAGCAGCGCGGCCGGCGGGCGGGCGGCGCTCACCGGCTCCTCGCCTCGAGCCAGGCCTTGGTGAACAGGTTGGCCTCGAGGGGCCTGAGATCGATCTCCTTGATGAGCACCAGCGTCTGGTTGCCCTTCTCGATCTCGTCGAAGAAGCGCATCTCCTCCGGGTACCAGACCTCGCCCTGCTTCGACTCCGACCAGATCCGCCGCCAGCGCGGGTAGTAGGAGGTCCGCATCAGCTTGCCGGAGAGCGCCAGCTCCTCGCGCTTCAGCTCGTTCAGGGTGGCCTGGTCCACCCAGAGCCGCATCACCGGGAAGGCCACGTCCACCCCCGGCTTCACCGTGAGCGTCAGCTTCCAGGTCTGGTAGGCGCCCAGCTTCGCCTCCCCCTCGAACCTGGCGTCGTACTCCTCGGCCAGCCGGGAGTCGGAGAGGTCGCCGCGCCGCGTGTCCGACCCCCCGATGCGCTCGCGCTCGGTGCGCCGCTCCCACCGGCCGGTGGCCGGGTCGTACATCCACAGGTTCTTCTCGATGCGCAGGTAGCCCTTGCCGGCCTCGGCCTTGGGCTTGGTGAAGAGGAACATCTGCTTGTCGTCGGCGTCGCGCCGGTAGACCAGCAGCTCGGAGGCCAGGTCGGTCTTCCCCTTCTCCTTCGACTCCATGTAGCAGAGCGCCTTCCAGTCGCCCTGGTTGCGCTGCCGCTCGTCGATCTCCTTCACCACCGCGGCCAGGCCGGCCGGCGTGGAGGGGTCGAAGCGGCGCTCGGCGGCGGGGGCGGCGGCCCGGGCCGGCGCGGCGGCGGCGGCCAGGGCGAGCAGCAGGGCGGCGAGGGGCGTGCGGCAGGCTGGCATGGCGTTCACCCGATGTGGTGCATGGCCGTCACCGGCCGGAGGCGCGCGGCCCGCACCGCCGGGAAGACGGAGGCCAGCACGGTGATGGCGGTCAGCAGGAGGACGTCGACCACCGCGGCGCCGGCGTCGAACCGGAAGCCGAGGTGCTCCTGGGAGAGGAAGAGCTGGATGGCCTCGGGCACCGGGATGTGGGCGGCGTTGAGCCCCCCCGCCACCGCCGCCGCGCCCAGGGCCCCGGCGGTGCAGCCGGCCAGCCCCAGCAGCCCGGCCTCCAGCACGAAGAGCCAGAGCACCTTGCGGCGCTGCATGCCGATGGCCCTGAGGGTGCCGATCTCGCGGGTCCGCTCGCGGATGGCGATGGCCAGGGTGTTGAGGATGCCGATGATCACCACCACCATGAGGATGAAGACCAGCAGGCCGGTCAGCACCCGCAGGCCGAAGACCAGCTGCTTGAACTGGCCCAGCTCGTCCTCCCAGGTGGTGACGTCGAGCTTCTGCCCGGTCCAGTCCTCGCTGGGCACGGTCTGGAAGAGCTTCATGTAGTAGGGCTGCGGGTCCGGCTCCATGACCCGCCAGCCCTGCTCGGACAGCGCGGTGCGCAGGCGGGCCGCCACCTGCGGGGCCAGGGCCTGGTCCTTCAGGAACAGGTGGATGGCGCCGGTGGTGGAGGGGGAGAGGCCGTAGAGGCTGCGCAGGGTGCCGGCCTGGATGAAGGCCGAGAAGCCGGAGAGCAGCCCCACGTTCTTCACCACCACCGCCACCCGCACGTCCACGGTGTTGTTGACGCCGCGGTCGGTGGGGGCCGAGAGGGTGATGACGTCGCCGGCGGTGACCTTGAGCCGCTCGGCCTGGCCCTGGAAGAGCAGCAGGGTGTCGGGCTGGGCCAGCTCGTCGAGCGAGCCGGCCAGGGGCTGCAGCACGCGCCGCACCGCCGGCTCGCTGGCGATGTCCACCCCGCCCAGCACCAGGTCCATGGAGGCGCTGGGGGAGACCCCCTTGGCCCAGCCGCGCCCGCGCACCGTGAAGTAGTCGAGCTCGGGCACGGCCGCCCGGGTGGCGGCCAGCACCTTCGGGTAGTCGGAGACCAGCGGCGCGGCCGAGCCGCTGGTCACCTTGAAGAAGCCGCCCACGTTGACGTGGCCGGTCATCAGGGTGGTGGCCGACTCGAGCATGGCGAACTCGATGCCGGCGGTGAGGGCCCCCAGCAGCACCAGCAGGCCGGTCACCGCCGCCAGGGCCCCGCCCAGGAAGAGGTTGCGCCGGGTGTGGCGGGTCAGGTTGCGGGCGGCGATGCGCAGGTCGACGAGGAGCATGGCGGGGGCCGCTTTCAGTCGTCGGAGGCCATCGCCTCGACGGGCGTGACCCGCATGGCGATGAGGGCCGGGTAGAGGCCGGAGAGGACGCTGACGCCCAGCACCAGCAGGAGGGAGGCGGCCACGCTGGCGCCGCCCATGCGCGGCAGGAGCGCCGGCCCGGAGAAGAGGAAGAAGAGCAGGTCGGTGGAGGCCGGGATGCCGCCGAAGGCCCGCATGAGCGCCACCACCCCGGCGCCCAGCGCCGCGCCGCCCAGCCCGAAGACCAGCCCCACCGCGGCGATCTCCACCAGCAGCATCACCACCACGAAGCGGCGCTGCGCCCCGATGGCCCGCATGGTGCCGATCTCCTTGACCCGCTGCAGCGCCGCCATGACCATGGCGTTGTTGATGATGACCAGCGCGATGGCGAAGAAGATCACCACCGAGGTGTAGAGCACCACCCGGAGCACGGTGACGAACTGGCCCACGAAGCCGGAGGCGGTCTGCCAGTCCACCACCGTGAGCCCCAGGCCGGCCGCGTCGGCGGCCGCCTGCACGTCCCGGCGGGTGGCCTCCAGGCGGGCGGGGTCGTGCAGCAGGATGGCGGCGTTGAGGGCCACCCCCCGGTCGATCTCCTCCTGGGTGTAGACCCGCCCGGCCAGCGCCTCGGCGGCCTGGCGCTTGGCCGCCACCCCGGACAGCAGCGCCCCCTCGTCGATGTCCACCTGGCGGGCCTGGTCCGGGGCCGGCCCGGCGGCGCCGCCGAAGAGGGCCGCCTCGGCCTCCTCGCGCGAGAGCTGGCGCGCCCCCTGGGCGGCCCGCAGGCCGGCCAGCTCGTCGGCCTTGTCCTTGGTGAGGTAGCCGTACAGGTCGCGGAAGGACTGCAGGTCCATCACGCTGGTGGTGCCGGCGATGCCCGACTTCTCGATCCCCTTGAACTGGATGAAGCCGTAGACCTTGACGTTCACCGAGTTGAAGGCGCCGGTCTTGCCGGGGGCCTTGATGGTGATGACGTCGCCGACGCTGATCTGGTAGAGGCGCAGCAGCGGCGCCAGCTCGCGGTAGAAGAGGTCGTGGCGCTGGTCGAAGCTGGCGTCGTCCACGTCGAAGAGCCGCGCCAGCAGCGCCGGCAGCGCCTCGTCGTCCGGCGCGCCCAGGGCCGACCGGAGCCGCGCCGCCGCCACCTCGGCCTGCAGCGGATCGAGCTGCAGCAGGATCTCGCGGCTGCGCCCCTGCAGCTCCTTCTTCCAGCGCTGCAGCTCCTCGTCCTTGGCCAGGGTGCGCCCGAAGCGGTCGCGGGCGTCCTTGATCTGGTCGAGGCGCCGGGCGTTCTTCAGCTTGAGCCACTCCTCGGCGTACTGCTTGCCGAGCAGGATGCCGCGCTGGCCCGGCGGCACCACCTGGCCCTCGGCGATCTCGGCCAGCTCGAAGGCCTTCATGAAGGCGTCCACGTCGGTGCCGACGTAGCGGATGAAGGTGAAGGCCGAGTCCATGGCCAGCGGGGCGATGCGGTTCTCCAGGAACTCCAGCGCCGGCAGCGGGTCGGCCTCGAAGCCCTCCCAGAAGGCCGGCGCCACCGCCTGGTCCAGCCAGGCCTTCTGCTGCTGGCGCTCCGGCCAGTCGGGCCCGTCCTGGTCCACCAGCACGCGGGCCTGGGCCAGCTCCTCGCCGAGCAGCCCCACCATGCGCCGCAGGTGGGCCTGCCTGGCCCGCCAGGCCCGCAGCGCCTCCGGCCCGCGGTCGCCGCCCTCGACGCGGCGGGTGTCGGCCCGCAGCTTCTCCAGGGTCACGTCGAAGGCGTTGCCGGTGGCCACCATGGCCTGGTCGATGCCCATGGGCACCACCATCCGCACGTTGGGCACGGCCAGCAGCGCCGCCTTGACCCGGGCGAAGTCCTCGATGGGGTCGAGCAGCGACTCCCCGCGCAGCCCGCCGTAGAGCTCGAGCTGCCCCTCCGAGGACCGGTTGAAGACCTGCAGCTGGCCGCCCAGCGACCCCTGGATGGAGGTGCGCATGCCGCGGTCGATGGAGTCCATCACCGAGGCGCCCACCACCACGATGAGCGAGCCGGCCAGGACGATGAGGCCGATGATGACGGTGCGGGCGCGGCTGGCCAGCAGGTTGCGCCCGGCGATGCGCAGGAGGACGCGCGCGGCGTCGCCGCTCCGGCGCGGCCGGTCGCCCGGCGGCGCCGCGGCGGGGCGGGCGGGGGGCGCGGTCACGCCGGGCTCCCGGCGGCCTGGACGCCTCCCACCACCTCGCGCGCCGCCACCTGCCCGTCGGCGATGCGCACGATGGCGCTGGCGTGGGCCATCACCTTGGGGTCGTGGGTGGAGAAGACGAAGGTGGTGCCGTCCTTGCGGTTGAGGTCCCGCATCAGGTCGATGATGTTCTGCCCGGTCACCGAGTCGAGGTTGGCGGTGGGCTCGTCGGCCAGCACCAGGGCCGGCCGGGTCACCAGGGCGCGCGCCACCGCGACCCGCTGCCGCTGCCCGCCGGAGAGCTCGCTGGGCCGGTGCCGGCCGTAGGCCCCCAGCCCCACCGCCTCCAGCAGCCCGGCCACCCGCTCGCGCCGCGCCGGCGCGGCCAGCCCGCCCTGCAGGAGCAGCGGGAACTCGACGTTCTGGAAGACCGAGAGCACCTGCACCAGGTTGAAGCTCTGGAAGATGAAGCCGATCTGGTGGAGGCGCAGGTCGGTCAGGTCCCGCTCCGAGAGCGCCGCGGTGTCCTGCCCGCCCACCAGCACCACCCCGGCGGTGGGCGTGTCGACGCAGCCGATGAGGTTGAGCAGGGTGGTCTTGCCGGAGCCGGAGGGGCCGGCGATGGAGAGGAACTCGCCCTGCTCCACCTCCAGCGACACGCCGCGCAGGGCGTGCACCTGGGTCTTGCCCAGCAGGTAGTCCTTGGTGACGTCGCGCACCGAGATGATCGACATGTGGCTGCCTCCCTGATCCCGCGCCCGCCGCGCCGGGCGGGGTCCGGCCCGGCCGGGGGCCCCTTGCGGCGCCGGCCGCCCGGGCTGCTATACTTCTCAGTGGCTGATTAACTTAGCTGCTAAGACATTCTCGATCTAGGTCGACCCCGCCGACATGTCAAGTGACAGCCTCGTTCCCCCGCCCGGCCCGGACCACCTCCTGCTGGTGCTGCAGCAGCTCGGCGAGGCGGCCGGGCTCTACCAGCAGGTCATCGCCGACCGGCTGGGGCTGACCCGCACCGACCTGGAGGTGCTGTCCCTGGTGGGCCTGCGCGGGGCCCGGACGGCGGGGCAGCTGGCCGAGGCCACCGGCCTGACCACCGGCGCGGTCACCGGGGTCATCGACCGGCTGGAGCGGGCCGGCTACGCGCGCCGCGCTCCCCACCCGGGCGACCGGCGTCGCGTCATGGTGGCGCTGGTGCCCGAGCGGCTGCTGCCGGTGCTGCGCGTCCACGAGCCCCTGCACACCGCGGTGCACGCCCTCGACGCCGGCTTCGGGCCGGCCCAGCGCGCCGTCATCGCCGACTACGTGATGCGGGCCTCGGCCATCTTCCGGGCCGAGGCGCTCCGCCTGCGCGCCGAGGCGGCCTTCGCCCCGCGGCGAGGCCTCACTCGTCCTGGCGCGCCACGCCCACCGCGAACCCACCAGGCTCCTCCTCGACGGCGTGCACCAGCCACGGCCGGCAGCAGACCGGGCAGTCCTCCACGTAGGTCTGCGACTCGCCCCCCGAGGGGTCGATGAAGATGGTGACCACCTCACCGCAGTAGGGGCACTCCACGTCGAAGTCCACGCCGGCAGTCTACCCCTGGCCACCCGCGGCGGGCCGCCGTCACCGCGCACCACCCCGCCCGGGCCGCTCCGCCCGGCGGCTTCCGGCCGCGGCCGCTTGGCACTACATTCGACCCCGTGAAGAAGAAGCCCTTCCACGCCCCCTTCGAGAAGCTGGCCGGCCTGAAGAAGGCGCTGGAGGCGCCGGCGCCCAGGGTGAAGCCCGCGCCGCCGCGGCCGCTCCCGCCGCCGCCGCCGCGCGAGCGGAGCGAGGCCGAGCTGTGGGCCGAGGCCACCGCCGGCGCACGCCAGGTGGATCCGGGGCCCGGGCTGGCCGCCCCGCCCACCCCGCGAGGCCCGCCCGAGCAGATCTGGTACGCCGACCTCGACGCGGTGGACGCGCTGCGGGCCCTGGTGAGCGGCGACGCCCCCTTCGACATCGCCGACGGCGACGAGTTCATCGAGGGCAAGGTGGCCGGCCTGGACGCCGGCGTCATGAAGAAGCTGCGGCGCGGCGACTACGCCGTGCAGGGCCACCTCGACCTGCACGGGCAGACCCGCGAGGAGGCCAAGCGGGCGGTGGAGCTCTTCCTGCGGGACTCCCGCCGCAGCGGGAAGCGCTGCGTGGTGCTGGTGCACGGGCGGGGGCTCCACTCGCGCGACCAGCTGCCGGTCCTGAAGGAGGCGCTGCGGACCTGGCTCGGCCAGGGGCGCTTCGCCAGGCACGCCCTGGCCTTCTCCACGGCCCGGCCGGCCGACGGCGGCAGCGGGGCGGTCTACGTGCTGCTGCGCCGGCCAGGGCGCTGAGGGTCGGGGTCGGGGTCGGGGTCGGGGTCGAGGTCGGGGTGCCGCCGTGGCCCTGCGGGTACCCGGGAGTCACGCCGGACCCTGATCGCACACCCCCAGCGGGGTTCAGCGCAGCGTCCGGGCCGACTTTTCGCGTCACGTCTCGACTCCTGGTCGGTCCAAGTGATCGTGGGCACCTCTGCAAAGAAGGCCGGGCTGGACCGGCGCTCCCTCTGGATCGGCGACCCCTTCGACCCCGAGTTCGAGTGGCGCCGGGCGCAGCCCCGGCGGCCCACCCCGCGCGCCATCTCCGACCTGCCCCCCTCCGACCGGCTCTGGCAGGCGCTGGGGCGCCGCTTCGAGCAGGGCCACCTGGCCGCGCGGCTCACCGAGCTCGACGACTGGATTGGCCTCGCCACGCGGCGTGAGCTGGACGCGCTGGTGGAGGAGACCTTCGCCGGCGTGGACGACCCGGCGCTCCCCGAGCTGCGCCGGGTGGTGCGCAGCCTCGACCACCGGACCATCTACTACCTGGTGGCCGCCCGCTCCGGCCGGCCGCGCCGCTCCGAGGGGGCCCCGTGACCCCCTCGACCATCCACCGGCCGCTGCCGTCCATCGTGGTGGAGCTCGGCCGGGTGCCCGAGGTGGACCTGCGCGCGGGGCTCGGGGGGCGCCGCTTCGAAGAGCTGGTGCGGTCCGGGACCCTCCTCCCCCCGCAGGCCCGGCCGCGGCCGAGCCCGCTCTGGCTGGCTGCCCTGGCCGCCGCGCTGCTGCTGGCCGCGGCGGCCTTCCTGGCGCGCTGACCTCGGCCCGCGCGCGGTCCGGTTCACCGGGCGCCGCGGGCGTGGCGAGCCACCTCGCCGATCACTCCGCCTCGTCCTGCGAGCTGGGCGCCAGCCAGAGCCGGTCCAGCCAGCTGGCGTCGCGCGCCTCTCCCCGCCCGTCGTCGCGCTCCGGCCGCGGCAGGGCCGAGACCACCGCCAGCACCACCGAGGCCAGCGGCAGCCCCCAGAAGGCCAGGGGGGCGATGGCCCCGAGGGCGTGCCAGAGCGTGGCGTCCGTGCCCGGCTGGATGAGGGCGCGCCCGTGGGTGGCGAGCGGCCAGGCGAGGAAGCCCGCCAGCACCAGGAGGGCCGCCTGGGTCAGGCCGGCGAGGCGGGCGCCGCCACCTGGGCTGGCGTCTCGGAAGGGCGACGGCGATCGGCTCGGGCGCATGCAGACCTCTCCCTGGTTGCGGCGACCCGCCGGGGCTGACCCGGCCGCGCCGGTCCGGATCACCCGGACGCAGAGGAGACAGCGCGGCGGGCCGGTCGTGACGCCGCAGGTCGGCGCGCCGGTGGGAGTCGGCCTGTTTTTTCGCCTGCGACCGCCCCGGCCGGTCACACCTGGCCGGCTGGGCGGTCTACCTATCGAGCCCGGGGGGGCTTGGCTCACCCGGTCGCGTGGCGGGGAGCCGCCTGAAGCGCCGGAGGTCCGGATCCTTCCAGGGAGACCGGGCCCCCGGCGCTTCTCTTTTTCAGGCCCCACTCCCCCCCTGTCCGTCCTGCGGGTACCATGCGGCATGGTGTCGCTCGAGGCCAAGGTCAAGGTGCTCCTCCTCGCGGGGGACCGGCGGGGCGCCGCCTCCGAGGCGATCCGCGGGCTGGGCCCCAAGGTGCTCGGCTACCTGCGCTCCATCCTGCGCAACGACGAGGACGCCGCCGACGCCTTCAGCCACTTCGCCGAGGACCTGTGGAAGGGCATCGGCGGGTTCCGCGGCGAGTCGTCGCTCAAGACCTGGGCCTACAAGCTGGCCTGGTGCTCCGCCATGCACATCCGCTCCGACGCCTGGAAGCGGCTGGGGCGGCGGCTGGAGACCGGCGAGGCCTCGCAGCTGGCGGCCGAGGTGCGGACCAAGTCGGTGGTGCGCGACGAGCGGCAGCGGCTCTCGCTGGAGCGGCTGCGCGAGGCGCTCTCCGCCGAGGAGCAGACCCTGCTCTTCCTGCGCCTGGACCAGCAGCTGGAGTGGAGCGAGGTGGCCGAGGTGCTCTCGGCCGGGGGGCCGGTGGTCGAGGCGGCCGCCCTGCGGAAGCGCTACGAGCGGCTGAAGGAGCGGCTCGCCAAGCTGGCCAGGGAGCAGGGGTTGACGGACTAGACCAGCCCGCGGTCCTTCGCCAGGCGGGTCAGCTTCTCCTTGAGCCGCTCGAAGCGCTTGCGCAGGGCCGCCGAGTCCACCGGGACGTCGTCCACGGCCATGACCTCGGCGATCTCCTCCCAGGCCAGCTGCTGGTCGATGCGCAGCACCAGCAGGGTCTGCTCCTCCTCGGTGAGCTCGGCCCGCAGTCCGTCGAGCGCCTGGCGCTGCCGCTCCACCCGCAGGCCGGTGCGGGTGCGGATCTCCTCGGCCAGCCTCGAGGCCTCGCCGGTCTTGAAGCGGCGGCCGCGGCGGCGCCAGGCCTCGTCCTTCAGGTTGAGGGCGGCGTTCCAGGCGAGCTTGAAGGCCCAGGTCTTGAGCGACGACTGGCCGCGCCAGGTGGGCAGGCCGCGCCACAGGTGCTCGGCGAAGATGGAGAAGGCGTCGGCGGCGTCGGCCTCGTCGCGCAGCACGGCCTGCAGGTAGCCCAGGATCTTGGGGCCGTAGGCCCGCAGCGCCTCGGTGGCCGCCGCGCGGTGGTCGCCTCCGGCCAGGGTCGCCTTGATCTGCTCCTCCACGGTCATGCCGGCATGCTACCGGCCGCGCGGGCCGATGGCGACGGCCATCCGCGGCCCCTCCTCGGGTGGTGCTGCCCGGCGCCGGCCCGGCCGCTTGCTCCCCGGCCTGACCTGTCGCTACGGTGCCGCGGGTGTCGTCGATCATGACCCGCCAGGCCCCGTCCGCCCTGCTGCTCGCCCTCCTCCTCGCGGCCTGCGGCCCGCCGCAGAGCCCGCCCCTGGCCGCTCCCCTGGCCGCTCCCCCGAGCGCCCCACCGGCCGCCACCCCCGCGCAGCCGCGGGCGCCAGCCGCCGCCGGCAGCCCCGCCGGCCGGCCGGGCAACTTCAACGCCCTGGCCCTCGCCGCGGCCGGCGGCGGCGCCCCTTCGTCCGGCGCCGCCGTGCCCAGGCCCGCCGCCCGGGCGGTGGGCCACATGAACCAGCAGCTCGGCGTGCCCTCCTTCCTCTGGGGCGGGCCGGCCGGCGCCCCGGTCGCCCGGGCCGGCGGCGTCGCCCCGCGCGGCGGCCCGGTGGAGGCCGCCCGCGCCCACCTCGTCGGCCTGGCCCCCGCCTACGGCCTCACCGCCGCCGACGTCGTGGGCGCCGAGGCCGCCCGCGTCCACGACACCGGCCGCGGCCCGGTGGTGGTCACCTTCCGCCAGGCCCCCGGCGGCGTGGAGGTCTTCCGCGGGGAGGCCAGCGTGGCCATGCGCCGCGATCTCTCGCTGGTGGCCGTCTCCGGCAGCCTGGCCCCCACCTCCGCGCTGGCGGCCGCCTCGGCCCGCGCCGCCGCCCCGGCTCGCGCCGGCCGCGGCGCCGCCGGCTGGACGCTCGACGCCCCCTCGGCCCTGGCGGCCGCGCTCACCGACCTGACCGGCCAGGCCTTCGCCGCGGCCGACTTCGCCCCGGCCGGCCGCGCCGGCGCCTTCGAGACCTTCGACCTCCGACCCGCCGCCGCGGTCGCTCGCGCCGGGCGCTTCCTGCGCCCCGCCGGCGTGCGGCGGACCTGGTTCCGGCTGCCCGGCGGCCTCACGCCCGCCTGGCGGGTGGAGGTGGCCTACCAGCGGCTGGGCGCCCGCGAGACGCTCTCCTACGGCTCGGTGGTCGCGGCCGGCGACGGCGCGCTCCTGTTCCGCAAGGACCAGCAGGAGCACCAGGCCTTCAGCTACCGCGTCTGGGCCTCCGACCCCGCCACGTTGCTGCCCGACGACGGGCCCCAGGGGCTGGCCGGCACGCCGCACCCCACCGGCCTGCTCGACGGCTACCAGCCCCCGCTCGCCGCCCAGCGGCTGGTCACCCTGCAGAGCCTGCCCTTCAGCCGAAACGACCCGTGGCTGCCGGCCGGCGCCGTCGAGACCAGCGGCAACAACGCCGACGCCTACGCCGACCTGTCCGCGCCCGACGGCTTCACCTCGCTGGTGGAGAGCTCGGCCTCGCTCGACCAGCGCGCCGCGGTCACCGCCCCCGGCGCCTTCGACCACGCCTACGACCTGGCGCAGGATCCGCTGGCCTCCGCCAGCCAGATCCAGGCGGCCGTCACCCAGCTCTTCTACGACGTCAACGCCCTGCACGACTGGTTCTACGACGCCGGCTTCGACGAGGCGGCCGGCAACGCCCAGGCCCTCAACTTCGGCCGCGGCGGCGTCGAGGGCGACCCGCTGAAGGTGGAGGCGCAGGACAGCTCCGGCACCGACAACGCCAACATGTCCACGCCGGCGGACGGCTTCTCGCCCCGCATGCAGATGTTCCTCTGGAGCAACAGCGACCTGGTGAAGGCCACCGTCAACGCCCCCGCCGCCCAGGCCGGCCTGAAGCAGGCCGCGCCGGCGTCCTTCGGCCCGCAGGCCTTCGAGCTGACCGGCGACCTGGTCCCGTCGCAGCCGGCCGACGCCTGCGCCGCCCTGGCCAACGCGGCCACCGGGCCCGGCCAGATCGCCCTCATCGACCGCGGCACCTGCACCTTCGTGGAGAAGGTGAAGGCCGCCCAGGCCGCCGGCTACGCCGGGGTCCTGGTCCGCAACGTCCTGGCCACCGCGGCCTTCCTGCCCATGGGCGGCCTCGACGAGGCCATCACCATCCCGGCGCTGATGGTCCGCAAGGCCGTCGGCGACGCCATCGGCGAGGCGCTCGGCGCGGGCGCGGTGGTCAACGTGACGCTGCAGCGGATCCCCGGCCTGCGGCGCGACGGCACCATCGACAACCTCATCGTGGCCCACGAGTGGGGCCACTACCTGTCGAACCGCCTGGTGCAGGACGCCGCCGGCCTCGACACCGTGCAGGCCCGCGGCATGGGCGAGGGCTGGAGCGACTTCGTGGCCCTGCTGCAGGCGGTCCGCCAGGAGGACGCCCTGGCCGCCGCCAACGCCGGCTGGGCCGGCGCCTACGCCGCCTCCGGCTGGGTCGCGACCGGCCTCGACGCCACCGGCGCGCCCAACCAGGGCGCCTACTACGGCATCCGCCGCACCACCTACTCCACCGACCTCACCAGGTCGCCGCTCACCTTCCGCCACGTGGCCGACGGCGAGGCGCTGCCGGTGGCCACCCCGCCGCTGCGCTTCACCGGCGCGCCCAACTCCGAGGTCCACAACGCCGGCGAGGTCTGGGCCAGCGCCCTGTGGGAGTGCTACGCGGCGCTGCTGCGCGACACCCAGGGGGCCGCCCCGCGCCTCTCGTACGCCGAGGCCAGCCTGCGCATGCGCGAGTACCTGGTGGCGGCCTTCAAGCTCCTGCCCGGGTCGCCCACCTTCCTGGAGGGGCGCGACGCCCTGCTGGCGGCGGCCCTGGCCGGCGATCCGGTCGACGCCCAGCGCTTCTGGGCCGCCTTCGCCACCCGCGGCTTCGGCGTCGGCGCCTCGGGCCCGACCGACCGCTTCGGCGCCACCAACCAGGGCGTGGTCGAGAGCTTCGCGCTGGGCGGCGAGCTGTCGCTGGCCGGCCCGCCCACCCTCGCGGTGTCCCCGGCCTGCGACGACGGCGACGCCACCCTCGACGACGGCGAGACCGCCACCCTCACCCTGCGGCTGGTCAACACCGGCTCCGGCGACCTGCCCGCCGGCGCGGCCACCCTCACCTCCTCCACGCCCCACCTCACCTTCCCGGACGGCGGGGCCGTGGCCGTCGGCCCGGCCGTCGTGGGCGGCGAGGCGGTCGCCACGGCGCGGGTCTCGGCCGGCGGCGCCACCACCGCCGAGCTGGCCGAGGTGACCCTCACCTTCGCCGGCGGCTACCTGGCCAGGCCCACCGCCCTCTCCTTCCAGCTCCGGCTCGACGCCGACGTCCTCGCGGCCGCCTCGGCCACCGACACCCTGGAGGCCGAGCGCTTCGCCTGGACCCCGGGCGCCGATCCGGCCCTGGCCACCGACGCCCTCTTCCAGCGGCGCACCCTGAGCGCCGTGGACCACGCCATCTTCGGCCCGGACCCGGACACGACCGCCGACATCACGCTCACCTCGCCGCCCCTGCTGGTGGGCACCGGGCCCTTCACGCTCGGCTGGCGCCACACCTTCTGGTTCGAGGCCGATCCGGCCGGCACCCCGGACCGGGTCTTCTACGACGGCGGCGTGGTGGAGCTCTCCGACGACGGCGGCGCCACCTGGCTGGACGTCGGCGGCCCGGCCTACAACGGCGCCATCTCGGTCACCGGGTTCTCGAACCCGCTGGAGGGGCGCCCGGCCTTCGTGGACGCCAGCCCGGACCACCTCACCCCCGGCGCGCTGGTGCCGGTGGCGCTCGACCTGGCCCGCGCCTGCAGCGGCGGCGCGTCCTGCGCCGGCAAGTCGGTGCTGCTCCGCTTCCGCATCGGCGCCGACCTCGGCTTCGGGGTCCCGGACGGCTGGACCATCGACGACGTGGCGGTGGGCGGCCTCACCAACACCCCCTTCGACCGGCTGGCCCCCGACGCCGGGCGCTGCGTCGTGCCGCCGCCCGCCGCGCCCGCCTCCGGCGGCGGCTGCTCGTCCGGGGGCGCTGCTCCGGGCCCGCTGGCCTGGCTCGTCCTCGGCCTGCTCCTGCTGCGCCCGGCCCGCCGCCCGTCCCCCTCGATGGCGGGAGCCGGGTCGGGGCGGGCGCTCCGGGCCTCCCGGGTGCCCCGCCACCCGTGACCGCGCCCGATCCCGCTTGCCCCGGCGCCCCGCCTCTCGCTACCGTGCTCAGTTCTTGCCTCTCACCCTGACCACCCAGATGGAGCACGCCGCCCACCGCGGCCCTGGTGGCAGGTCGCAGCCTCTCTCCCCTGGGAGTCGCCGATCATGATCCGATCGCTCAAGCCGTCCCTGCTGCTCGCCCTCCTCCTCGCGGCCTGCGGCCAGCCGCAGAGCCAGCCCACCGCCGGCGCCACCGCGGCGAAGCCGCAGGCGCGCGCCGCCGGCAGCGTGGTCCCGAGCAGCACCGGCCGCCCCGGCAACTTCAACGCCCTGGCGGCCGGCAAGGCCGTCATCGGCGCCCCGACCGCCAGCGCGGCCGTGCCCAGGGGCACCCCGCGGGCGCCGGTGCACATGAACCGTGAGCTCGGCGTGCCCTCCTTCCTGTGGGCCGAGTCGGCCGGCCTCACCTCCGCCCGCGCCGGCGCCGCCGCCCCGCGTGGCGGCCCGGTCGAGGCCGCCCGCGCCCACCTCTCCGGCCTGGCCCCCGCCTACGCCCTCAGCGCCGCCGACGTGAAGGGCGCCGTGGCCACCCGCGTGCACGACACCGGCCGCGGGCCGGTCATCGTCACCTTCCGCCAGTACCCCGGCGGCGTGGAGGTCTTCCGCGAGGAGGCCAGCGTGGCCATGAGCCGCGACCTCTCGCTGGTGGCCGTCTCCGGCAACCTGGCCCCCGCCGCCGCGGCCGCCTCGGCCCGCGCCGGCGGCGCCTTCGCCCTGGACGCCCGCGCCGCCGTGGCCGCCGCCCTCACCGACCTGACCGGCGAGGCCTTCGCCGCCGGCGACCTCACGGCCGGCGCCACCCGCGGCAAGTTCCTCACCCTGGACCTCGCCCCCGGCGTGGCGCGCGGCGCGCGCCGAGCGGTTCACCCGGGTGGCCGGCGCCAAGAAGGTCTGGTTCCGCTTCCCCTCCGCCCTCGAGCCGGCCTGGCAGGTGGAGCTGGCGGTGGCCAGGCTCGGCCAGGCCGACGACCTGACCTACGGCTACGTGGTCTCGGCGGTGGACGGGCGGGTCCTCTTCCGCAAGGACCAGCAGGAGCACCAGTCCTTCAGCTACCGCGTCTGGGCCTCCGACCCGGCCACCTTGCTGCCCGACGACGGCCCGCAGGGGCTGGCCGGCACGCCGCACCCCACCGGCCAGGCCGACGGCTACCAGGCCCCGTTCGCCCCCCAGGGGCTGGTGACGCTGCAGAGCCTGCCCTTCAGCCAGAACGACCCGTGGCTGCCGGCCGGCGCCGTCGAGACCACCGGCAACAACGTGGACGCCTACGCCGACCTGACCGCGCCCGACGGCTTCACCTCGCTGGCCGCCGACCCGGCCTCGCTCGACCTGCGCGCCGCCGCCACCGGCCCCACCGCCTTCGACTACGCCTACGACCTGGCGCAGGACCCGCAGGCCTCCACCACCCAGATCCAGGCGGCCGTCACCCAGCTCTTCTACGACAACAACGCCCTGCACGACTGGTTCTACGACGCCGGCTTCGACGAGGCGGCCGGCAACGCCCAGGCCCTCAACTTCGGCCGCGGCGGCGCCGAGGGCGACCCGCTGCACGTCGAGGCGCAGGACTTCGGCGGCATCAACAACGCCAACATGGCCACGCCGCCGGACGGCTTCTCGCCCCGCATGCAGATGTACCTGTGGAACAACGGCGACCTGGTGCGGACCCTGGTGAACGCCCCGGCCGGGCTGGCCGGCTTCAAGCGCTCGGCCAGCGCGGCCTTCGGCCAGCAGACCTTCGAGCTCACCGGCGACCTGGTCCCGTCCCGGCCGGCCGACGGCTGCGGCGCCTTCCTCAACCCGTCCACCGGGCCCGGGCAGATCGCCCTCGTCGACCGCGGCACCTGCACCTTCACGGTGAAGGTGAAGAACGCCCAGAACGCCGGCTACGCCGGCGCCCTGGTCCGCAACGTCCTGGCCGCCTCGCCCCTCGGCACCATGGGCGGCGCCGACCCCACCATCACCATCCCCTCCCTGCTGCTCGGCAAGGCCGACGGCGACGCCTTCGGGGCCGCCATCCTGGCGGGCGACACCATCAACGTCACCCTGCAGCGCGTCCTCGGCCGGCTGCGCGACGGCACCATCGACAACCTGATCGTGGCCCACGAGTGGGCCCACTACCTGTCGAACCGCCTGGTGCAGGACGCCGCCGGCCTCGACACCGTGCAGGCCCGCGGCATGGGCGAGGGCTGGAGCGACTTCGTGGCCCTGCTGCAGTCGGTCCGCGAGGAGGACGCCCTCTCCGCCGCCAACGCCGGCTGGGCCGGCGTCTACGGCGCGGCCGGCTTCGTGGGCAGCGGCACCGACACCTTCGGCGACCCGAACCAGGGCTACTACTACGGCATCCGCCGCACCCCCTACTCCACCGACATGAGCAAGTCCCCGCTCACCTTCCGGCACGTGGCCGACGGCGTGCCCCTGCCGGCGGTGACCCCGCCGGTGGTGTCGAACGGCCTGCCCAACTCGGAGGTCCACAACGCCGGCGAGGTCTGGGCCAGCGCCCTGTGGGAGTGCTACGCGGCGCTGCTGCGCGACACCCAGGGGGCCACCCCGCGCCTCAGCTACGCCGAGGCCAGCCTGCGCATGCGGGAGTACCTGGTGGCGGCCTTCAAGCTGCTCCCCCTGTCGCCCACCTTCCTGGAGGGGCGCGACGCCCTGCTGGCGGTGGCCTTCGCCGCCGACCGGACCGACTTCGACCGCCTCTGGGCCGCCTTCGCCAAGCGCGGCTTCGGCGTGGGCGCCGTCGGGCCGGCCAGCCGGTTCAGCACCACCAACGGCGGCGTGGCGGAGAGCTTCGCCCTGGGCGGTGAGGTGTCCCTGGCGGGCAGCTCCTTCGCCGGGGTCACCTCCGGCTGCGACGACCGCGACGGCACGCTCGACGACGGCGAGACCGGCACCCTGACCCTGCGGCTCCTCAACACCGGCTCCGGCGACCTGCCGGCCGGCGCCGGCACCCTCACCAGCAGCAGCCCCAGCCTCACCTTCCCGGACGGCGGCAGCGTGACCGTCGGCCCGTCCGTGGTGGGCGGCGAGGCGGTCGCCACGGTGCGGGTCTCGGCCAGCGGCGCCACCACCGCCGAGCTGGCCGACCTCACCCTCACCTTCGCCGACGGCTACCTGGCCCAGCCCACCACCCTCCCGTTCCAGCTCAGGCTCGACGTGGACGTCCTCAAGGCCGCCTCCGCCACCGACACCCTGGAGGGCGACACCTTCGCCTGGACCCCGAGCGCCGATCCGACCCTGCCCACCAGCGCCGCCTTCGAGCGGCTCACCGGCAACGCGGTGGACCACGCCATCTTCGCCCCCAACCCCGCCTCGGCCGCCGACATCCGGCTCACCTCGCCGCCCCTGCGGGTGGGCGCCGGGCCGTTCAGCATCTCCTGGCAGCACTTCTTCTGGTTCGAGGCCGATCCGTCCGGCACGCCCGGCCAGGTCTTCTACGACGGCGGCGTGGTGGAGCTCTCCGACGACGGCGGCCTGACCTGGCGCGACGTGGGCGGCCCGGCCTACAACGGCGTCATCACCGCCACCGGCTTCGGCAACCCGCTGGAGGGCCGCCCCGGCTTCGTGGAGGTCAGCCCCAGCCTGTTCGTCACCGGGGCGCTCGACCCGGTCTCGCTCGACCTCACCAGCGCCTGCACCGGCGGCTCGGCCTGCGCCGGCAAGACGGTCCTGTTCCGCTTCCGCATCGGCGCCGACGCCGCCTTCGGCGAGCTGGGCTGGTACATCGACGACGTGGTGGTGGGCGGCATCACCAACACCCCCTTCGACCTCCTGACCGACGACGCCCGGCGCTGCGTCAACCGCCCGCCGTCCGCCGCCGCCGGCGCCGACCAGCTGGTGAACGAGGGCGGCCCGGTCACGCTCAGCGCGGCCGGCTCCTCCGACCCCGACACCGGCGCCGTCCTCGGCTACGCCTGGACCCAGACGGCCGGCCCGGCCGTGGTGCTCTCGGGCGCCGGCGGCGTCACCGCCACCTTCACCGCCCCCGCGGTGGACGCCGCCACCACCCTGGCCTTCCTGGTCACGGTGAGCGACGGCGTCAGCAGCAGCAGCGCCACCACCCTGGTGACGGTCGCCAACGTCAACCGGGCGCCGGTGGCCGCCGCCGGCCCGGCCCAGTCGGTGGCCGAGCGCACCGTGGTGACCCTGGACGGCAGCGGCTCCAGCGACGCCGACCCGGGCTCGGTGCTCACCTACTCCTGGGCCCAGACCGGCGGGCCGGGCGTCACCCTGCTCGGCGGCGAGGGCCCCAGGCCCTCCTTCGTGGCCCCCGAGGTGGCCGCCGACGCCACCCTCACCTTCGGCCTCACGGTGAGCGATGGCCAGGCCGTCAGCGCCACGGCCTCGGTGGTGATCACCGTGCGCAACGTCAACCGCGCCCCGACCGCACGGGCGGGCGCCACCCAGGCGGTCGACGAGGGCGCCACCGTGACCCTCGACGGCGCCGCCTCCTCCGACCCGGACGCCGGCACCACGCTCGGCTACACCTGGCTGCAGACGGCCGGCCCGGCCGTGACGCTCTCGAGCGCCAGCGCCGCCTCGCCCACCTTCGCCGCGCCGCAGGTCACCACCAGCACGCTCCTCACCTTCCGCCTCACGGTGAGCGACGGCACCGACTCCAGCTCGGCCGCGGTGGACGTGCTGGTGCGCGACGTGAACCGGGCCCCGGTGGCCTCCACCTCCGGCCAGCAGGGCGCCTTCGAGCGCGACCTGGTGACCCTCGACGGCAGCAGCTCCAGCGACCCGGACGCCGGCACGGTGCTGGGCTTCAGCTGGACCCAGACCGGCGGCCCGACCGTCGCGCTGCTGGGCCCCGACTCCTCGCAGCCGACCTTCGCCGCCCCCGAGGTGGACGCCGCCGGCGCCACCCTCACCTTCGAGCTGGTGGTGTCCGACGGCCGGGTGCAGAGCGCGCCGGCCACCCTGACCGTGCTGGTCTCCAACGTGAACCGGCCGCCGACGGCCAACGCCGGCGCGCCCTTCGCGGCCGAGGAGCGGTCCAGCGTGCTGGTGGAGGGCGCCGGCGCCGACGACGACGGCGCGGCCCTCACCTACGCCTGGGTGCAGCTGGGCGGCCCCACGGTGACGCTGGCCGGCGCCGACACCGGCGCGGTCACCTTCACCGCCCCGGAGGTCGCCGCCTCGACCGAGGTGGTGCTGGAGCTCACCGTCTCCGACGGCGAGGACTCCGCCACCTCCGAGGTGGCCGTGACCATCACCAACGTGAACCGCCCGCCGGTGGCCCAGGCCGGCCCGGCCCAGGTGGTCAACCCGGGCGTGGCGGTGTCGCTCGACGCCGGCGCCTCGGCCGACCCCGACGCCGGCGCCGCCCTCACCTACGCCTGGACGCAGACCGCCGGCCCGGCGGTGGCGCTCAGCGGCGCCGCCACGGCCGCCCCGTCGTTCACCGCCCCGGCCGGCCCCGCCACCCTCACCTTCCAGGTGACGGTGGGCGACGGCGCGGCGCTCTCGACCGCCAGCGTCACCGTGACGGTCAACGCCGGCTCCGACTCCGGCGGCGGCGGGTGCGGCTGCTCGGCCGGTGGCGGCAACCCGGCCGCGCTGGTGCCGTTCCTGTTCGGCCTGGCCTTCCTGCGCCGCCGCCGGGTCCGCCCGGCCGCCCGCTAGGCAGCGAGCCGTCGCAGCACCGTCGTACCGGACGCGGCGCGGGTCACCCTCCCTCGGTGGCTCGCGCCGGTTCGTTCCTGGGCTGGCCCGGCCCCTACCCCTCGATGGCCGCGTCCACCGGCGTGGCCCGCGCCAGCGCCGCCAGGGCCTTCGGGTCCAGCCCCACCAGGAAGCCGCGCGAGCCGCCGTTCACGTAGACGCGCGGCAGGTCGAGGATGGTCCGCTCCACGTACACCGGCAGGACCTTGCGGGTGCCGAGCGGGCTGGTGCCCCCCACCTGGTAGCCGGAGTGGCGCTGGGCCACCTCGGGCCTGCAGGGGGCGATGGCCTTCCGGCCGAGCTGGCGGGCCAGCGCCTTGACGCTCACCTCGCGGTCGCCGTGCATCAGCACCAGGAGCGGCGCCCCGGCCTCGTCCTCCATCACCAGGGTCTTCACCACGGCGTGCTCCTCCACGCCGAGCTCGCGGGCGCTGACCCGCGTGCCGCCCTTCTCCTCGTAGCGGTAGGGGTGCTCGGTGTAGGCCACGCCGCGCTCGCGCAGCAGGCGCGTGGCGGGGGTGCTGGGGGTCTTGCTCACGGGGCCTCCGGGTGCGGGGCGCGGCTGGTCGGGCGGCTGGTCGGCCGGGTCAGGCCGGCGGCAGCTCGGCCGCGATGGCGCGAGCGGCCGCCACCGGGTCGGGGGCGTCGCGCAGCGGGCGGCCCACCACCAGCACGTCGGCCCCGGCGGCCACCGCCTGGGCCGGGGTGGCCACCCGGGCCTGGTCGCCCAGGGCGGCGCCGGCCGGCCGGATGCCCGGGACCACCAGCAGGGGCCCGGGCCCCACCGCCGCGCGCACCGCCGCCACCTCCTGCGGCGAGCAGACCAGCCCGCCGGCCCCGGCCGCCACCGCCAGGCGGGCCAGCCGGACCACCGCCGCCTCGGGCGGGCCGGCCAGGCCGATCTGGTCGAGGGTGGCGGCGTCCAGGCTGGTGAGCACGGTGACCGCCAGGATGCGCACCTGCGGACCGGCGCCGCGCACCGCCGCCCGCACCATCTCCTGCCCGCCGGCGGCGTGCACCGTCAGCAGGGAGGCGCCGGAGGCGGCGGCGCTGCGGGCCGCCCCCTCCACCGTGGCCGGGATGTCGTGCAGCTTCAGGTCCAGGAAGACCGGGCGGCCCAGCGCCGCGGCGGCTCGCACCGCCTGGGCCCCTTCGGCCAGGTAGAGCTCCAGCCCCACCTTGAGCATGCCGACGTGCGGCGCGATGGCCCGGGCGAACGGCTCGGCCGCGGCCCAGCTGGGGAAGTCGAGGGCGCAGCAGAGGCGGTCCTTCGGGTCCATGGTTCCTCCGGGCGAGGCGCGCCGCTCGGCGCGGCCTCGCGGCGAGTCGGGCCGGGTGGGACCGGCCGAAGGGCGGCGCTCAGGCCTTGCCGACCTGCATGCGCCCCACCTCGCGCAGCAGCGCCTCGGCCTGGTGCTGGGCCAGGAGGTTCTTCACCTCGAAGAGCGAGTAGGCC
This sequence comes from Anaeromyxobacter sp., assembly GCA_016718565.1. NCBI lineage: Bacteria > Pseudomonadati > Myxococcota > Myxococcia > Myxococcales > Anaeromyxobacteraceae > Anaeromyxobacter > Anaeromyxobacter sp. Next base: position 81,601 of record JADKCZ010000005.1, read on the forward strand.
AGCAGGTCCTCCAGCGCCTCGAGCGCGCGGGCCTTGGCGGCCGCGCCCTTGTAGGCGCCCTGGGCGTTCACGTTGGCCAGCACCCGCGCCACGTCGAGGGATCCCTGCGCGTCGAAGCGGACCCCCTCGAAGATGGGGCGCTGCCGCTCGGGCATCCGCTCGAAGTAGCTGTTGAAGCGCGTGGGCGCCCCGGGGCGGAGCTCCTGCAGCGCGGCGTGCACCCTGAGGAAGATGCGCCGGTAGATGTCGAAGGCGCCGCCGGGGCGTGGCAGGAGGGGATCGGCGGTAGGGACGGGGGTCGCGGTCGGGGTCGCGGTCGGGGTCGCGGTCGGGGTCGCGGTCGGGGTCGCGGTCGGGGTCGCGGTCGGGGTCGCGGTCGGGGTCGCGGTCGGGGTCGGGGTCGGGGTCGGGGTCGGGGTCGGGGTCGGGGTCGGGGTCGGGGTCGGGGCCGGGGCCGGGGCCGGGGCCAGCGCCCCGGCCGCCAGCAGCGGCGCGGCCTGGCGCAGCGCCTCCAGCAGCCCCAGCCCGCTCTCCTGGGCCAGCTCGGCGAAGGTGCGCGTGCCGTCGGCGGTCCGCATCAGGCGCGCCGCGTGCTCGCCGAGGCCGGGCGGCACCTCCACGGTGCGCGCCAGCACCACCTCGCGCCCGCCCACCTCGCCGAGCAGCCGCTCCGCCTCGTCCACCCGCTTCATGCCCTGCAGCAAGAGGTCGCGGGTCCGCTCCGGCAGCTTCACCGCGTTGGTCTCGTCGTGCGGCCCCTCCAGGAAGGCGAACTCCCCGTTGGCCTCCAGGAAGGCGCCCAGCAGGATCTCGCGCACCTGGTGGCAGACGGCCGCGTAGAGCTGGCCGGGGGAGAGGACCCCCTCGTCCACCAGCACCTGGCCGAGCGGGCGGCCGCTGCGCACCAGCCGCCCGCAGCGCTCCAGCACCTCCAGGCTGCACAGGCCGAGGCGCCACAGGACCGGACCGAGCCGGTCGCACGGGTCGGACGAGGAGGCGAAGACCACCTGCCCGTCGCGGAAGTAGATGGTGCGTCGCCGCAGCCGGTCCGGGGTGGGCGCCCCGCGGGCGCCGCGCTCCCCCTCCCGGCCGGCGTCGAGCAGCAGCACGCCGGTCTTGAGCGAGGTGAAGACGAACTGCACCACCTCGGCCACCGTGAGCGCCGCCAGCGACCCGGCGAAGTAGGCCTGCTCGCCGCGCCCGTGGCGCGCCGGCGAGACCAGCAGGAAGGCGCCGCGGGCCGAGGCCACCTCCACCGCGTCGCCCGGCACCAGCCCCAGGGCCTCGGCCGCCCGCGGGGGCACCGCCACCTCGCCGTCGAACCCGATGGTCAGCTTCGCGCGCACGCCTGGCCTCGTCCCGTGGGCTCAGCGCCCGGTCGACCGCCGCACCAGGTCGGCCACCCGGTCGGCCACCTCGGCCAGCGGCACCAGCTCCACGTCCTTCACCCCGCGCAGCTTCCACTCCACCTTGCCCTCGGCCAGCCCCTTCTTGCCCACCGCCAGCCGCAGCGGGATGCCGATGAGATCGGCGTCCTTGAACTTCACGCCGGGCCGCTCGTCGCGGTCGTCGTAGAGCACCTCGACCCCGGCCGCGGAGAGCGCCGCCACCACCTGGTCGGCGGCCGCCACCAGCTCCGGCTCCTTGCCGAGCGGCAGCACGGTGACGTGGAAGGGGGCGATGGCCATGGGCCAGCGGATGCCGTCCTGATCGTGGTGCAGCTCGATGGCGGCCGCCAGGATGCGCTCCACCCCGATGCCGTAGCTGCCCATGACGATGGGCACCTGGGCGCCCTGGGCGTCCAGCACCGCCGCCCGGAGCGAGGTGGAGTACTTGGTGCCCAGCTTGAAGATGTGGCCGATCTCGAGCGCCTTGAAGACGTCGAGCGTGCCGTCGCACCGCGGGCAGCCCTCGCCGGCCTTGACGTTGCGCAGCTCGGCCAGCCTGCCGTGGGCCAGCAGGTCGCGCGCCACGTCCACCCCGCGCACGTGGAAGCCGTCCAGGTTGGCGCCGGTCACCATGTTGGTGCGGCCGGCCACCGCCGGGTCGACGAAGACCGGGGCCCGGGTGACGCCCACCGCGCCCAGCGAGCCGGGGTGCGCCCCCAGCAGCGCGACGATCTCCTCGGGGTGGGCCGGGCGGACCTCGGCGGCGCCGGTGGCGGTCTGCAGCTTGGCCTCGTTGAGGTCGTGGTCCCCGCGCACCACCGCCACCACCAGCGCCCCGTCGGCCGAGTAGACCAGGGTCTTGAGCTGCCGGCGGGCCCCCACGCCGTAGGGCTGGCGCTGCAGCGCCTCGATGGTGACCACCCCGGGGGTGGCGAACTGCTCCAGCGCGGCCGGGCCGGGCAGGTCGGCCACCACCTCCAGGCGCGAGGTGGCGGTCTCGGTGTTGGCGGCGTAGCGGCAGGCGGCGCAGGCGGCCACCAGGTCCTCGCCGGCGTCGGTGCGCACCATGAACTCCTGCGAGCCCGAGCCGCCCATGGCGCCGGAGTGGGCCTGCACCGCCACGAAGTCGAGGCCGCAGCGGGTGAAGATCCGCTCGTAGGCGCCCTTCTGGTCGTCGTAGCTCCGGTCCAGGCCGGCCTGGTCCACGTCGAAGGAGTAGGCGTCCTTCATGGTGAACTGGCGCACCCGCAGCAGCCCGGACTTGGGGCGCGGCTCGTCGCGGAACTTGGCCTGGATCTGGTACCAGACCTGCGGCAGCTGGCGGTAGGAGCGCAGCTCGTCGCGGGCGATGGCGGTGAAGATCTCCTCGTGCGTCATGCCCAGGCAGTAGTCGCCGCCCTTGCGGTCCTTGAGCCGGAACATGTTGTCGCCCATGACGTCCCAGCGCCCCGACTCCTTCCAGATCTCGGCCGGGTGCAGGGCCGGCAGGTAGAACTCCTGGCCCCCGATGGCGTCCATCTCCTGCCGGATGATGGCCTCGATCTTGGCCAGCGAGCGCCGGGCCAGCGGCAGGTAGTCGTAGAGGCCGGCCCCCAGCTGGCGGACGAAGCCAGCCCGGACCAGCAGGCGGTGCGAGGCCACCTGGGCGTCGGTGGGGGCCTCCTTGAGCGTGGGGATGAAGGCCTTCGAGGCGCGGACGACGGTCATGGTCCGGGGTTTATACACCGGGGCCGAGGCCGCCCGAAGCGCCGCGGCGGCCGCCCTCGGCCCTTCCCTCGCGGCCGCCGCCGGGATAGGAGGAGGCCGTGCCCACCCGGACCATCATCGCCCTGCTGGTCTTCGCCGCCCTGGCCCTGGCCGGAGGCCTGGCCTGGGACGCCGGCCTCCTGGCCCCGCCGCGGCCGCCGCTGCTGGAGACGCCGGCGCTGCTGGCGGCCGGCCAGGGGGTCTACGCCTACCGCTGCGCCTCCTGCCACCGCGACGTCGCGCTGGCCCCGAAGGTGGTCGGCCTGTCGGCCGACCAGGCCTACGAGAAGATCGGCCGGCTGCAGGAGCACCCGCGCGCCAACATGCCGCCCTTCCCGGGCACCGAGGAGGACCGCCGGGCCCTGGCGATCTTCATGGCCGCGCTCGGGGCCGGGCGGGCGCGCCTCCCGTAGCGCGCCGGGCGCGCCCGGTCAGCCCTGCGCGGCACGCCAGAGCCCCCGAGCGCCGAGCAGCAGCAGGGCCAGCCCGCCGCCCCCGACGGCCAGCAGGAGGCCGAGCGCCGCCAGGAGCGTGCGGCCGCCGGCCATGGAGGTGAAGAAGCGCGCCCCCTGCACGCCGCGCGGGTCGAACCCGAGCGCGGCGAGCTCGACCGGATCGGCGGCGCCCGGGATGAAGGCGCCCCTCACCTCGCGCTCGGCGTCCTGGCAGGTGACCTCCCCCTGGAACTGGGCGACGAACGGGTGGGCGCCCTCGCGATCGGCGGCCAGGAACAGCGTGCTGGTGCCCTGGCGCACCGGCGTCCGCGTGTCACAGCGCAGCACCGCGTCGGTGAGGACCACGGTCCGGCCGGCCGGCGCGTCCGCCACCAGCGACGGGACCGGCGAGCGCCCGGCGCGCGCCACGGCGGCGGTGACGGTGGCGGCCCCCGGGGCGACGGCGCCCACGGCCAGGCCACCGACCACGACGAAGGCGACGTGACGGGGCTGGAAACGCAGGGGAGACCTCGCGGCGAGGGGGTGTGGCGGCGCCCCAGAGGTAGCAGGCGGCGCCGGCCGCGTCGAGGTCGGCAGGCCACCTCGGGCAGGGCGGCGGCCCGGCGTCGCGCCCGCCTACGTCCCCTCGGCCGGCGCCCGCCCGGCCGCGATGTCGAGCGCCTCGGAGACCAGCGCCTCCTCGAGGTCCTCGGCCTTCATGCGCCGCACCACCTTGCCGGCCTTGAAGAGCAGCCCCACCCCGCCGTGGCCGTAGGCCACGCCCACGTCGGCGGCGGCCGCCTCGCCGGGGCCGTTCACCTCGCAGCCCATCACCGCCACCGACACCTCGCCCTTCACGGTGGAGAGCCGCTGCTCCACCCGCTCGGCGATGGGGATCATGGCCACCGAGCAGCGGCCGCAGGTGGGGCAGGAGGTCAGGGTGGCGCCGCCGAACTTGAGCCCCAGCGACTTGAGCAGCAGGCGCGCCACCTTCACCTCCTCCACCGGGTCGGCGGTGAGCGAGATGCGGATGGTGTCGCCGATGCCGTCGGCCAGCAGGATGCCCAGCCCGGCGGCGCTCTTGACCGTGCCGGCCAGCAGGGTGCCGGCCTCGGTGACGCCCAGGTGGAGCGGGTAGTCGAAGCGCCTGGCGAAGAGGCGGTTGGCGGCCACCGTCATGGCCACGTCGTGGGCCTTCAGGGAGACCTTGATCTCCTGGTAGCCCTCGTCCTCCAGGAAGCGGATGTGGCGCTCGGCGCTCTCCACCATCCCCTCGGCGGTGGGCCAGCCGTGCTTCTCCACGATGTCCTGCTCCAGCGAGCCGGCGTTGACGCCGATGCGGATGGGGACCATGCGCTGGCGGGCCGCCCGGACCACCTCGCGGACCCGCTCGCGCGCCCCGATGTTGCCGGGGTTGAGCCGGATGGCGTGGACCCCGGCGTCGAGCGCCGCGAGGGCCAGGCGGTAGTCGAAGTGGATGTCGGCCACCAGCGGCACCGGCGTGGCCTTGACGATGGCGGGCAGCGCCGCCGCGGCCTCGGCGCCCGGCACCGCCAGCCGCACCAGGTCGGCGCCGGCCTCGGCCAGCGCCCGGATCTGGGCCAGCGTGGCCGCCGCGTCGGCGGTGTCGGTGGTGGTCATCGACTGGACGGAGATCGGCGGCCCCGCCCCCGATGGCCACGCCGCCGACCTTCACCTGCCGGGTCGGCCGCCGCTCGCCCAGCCCCGACGACTCACCCTGTCCGTATGCGCCCATGTGGTCTCCCGACGGCCCGGATCTAACGCCCGGGCCACCGGGCGCCACCACGCCGGCCTACTTCTTGGCGGCCAGCTCGGCGTCGATGAGGGGCTTGAAGGCCTCCAGCGGCTGCGCCCCGGAGAGGAGCCGGCCGTTGATGAAGAAGGCCGGGGTGCCGCGCACGCCCGCCTTCTCGCCGGCCGCGGCGTGCTCCGCCACCACCGCCGCCTTCTCGCCGGAGTCGAGGCACTTGTCGAAGCGCCCCTCGTCCAGCTTCAGCTCGCGGGCGTAGGCCTTGAGGTCGGTGACCTCCAGCCGCGGGGTGACGGCGAAGAGCTTGCCGTGCATGTCCCAGTACTTGCCCTGGTCGCCGGCGCAGTGGGCCGCCTCGGACGCCTTGGGGGCCAGGTTGTGGCTGGGCAGGGGGTAATCCCGGTAGACCAGCTTGATCTTGCCCTTGTACTTCTCGAGCTCCATCAGGTCCTTCACCGTGGACTCGGCCCGGGCGCAGTAGGGGCACTGGAAGTCGGAGAACTCCACGATGGTGACGGGCGCGTCGTCCGGCCCCTTGGACGGACCGGTGGACGAGACCTCCACCTTGGGCGGCAGGTAGGCCGGCAGGAGCACCTCCACCTTGGCCTCGGCGCGCAGCTGCTCGACGTACTGGGCCAGCACCACCTGCCCCTTCTGCTGCTTGAGGAACTGGGCGATCTGCGGCTTCACCTTGTCGAGCGGCTCCTCCACCTGCTTGGCCGCCTTGGCCCGCTCGTAGATGGCCCGGATCTCCTCGTCGGACGGCGCGGCCACCTTGGTGGCCAGCTCCTTCTCGAGGAACTCGGGGACCTTGAGCCCAGCCGCCTTGGCCTTGGCGTCCACCAGCCGCTGGGTGATGAGCTGGTCGAGCGCCTGCTTGCGCAGGTCGTAGGTCTTCTGCTCGACCTCGTTGAGCTCGTTGCGGATGAGCTTGTCCACCTCGTCGGCGGTGATGACCTCGGCGCCGATGCGGGCCACCGGGGCGTTCTTGCCCGTGACGCCGGCGTCGGCGGAGGCCGCCTGGGTGGGGCGGGGGGACTGGCAGGCGACGACGGCGACGGCGAGCGCGCCGAGGAAGAGGGGACGGGTGCGCATGTGGCTCCAGGTGGAGTGAGGGAAAGCCGGGGCAGATTGCCGCGGGAGGGGCCACAGGTCAATCGACGAGGTGCCCGCGCCATTCCCCAGCGGGGGTGCGACCGGAGCGGACAGCCCCGGGCACGGGCTGGACGGGCGGGTGGCGCCCGATACGTCCCCGGCACGCCCGACACCCGGGACGGCGGCGCCCGCTCAGCGCGCCCCGGGCACCGGCCGATCCAGCGCGGACCGCACCTCGGCCAGCAGCGCCGCCGGGGCCAGCGGCTTCGCCAGCAGCCGCTCCCGCGCCGCGGCGGTGCCCCGCTGCACCCGATCGGCCGCGTAGCCGCTGGCGAAGAGCACCCGCAGCCGGGGGTCGAGCGCGCGGATGCGCTCGTAGGCCTCCACGCCGGTGAGGCGCGGCATGGTCACGTCGAGCAGCGCCAGGTCGAACGGCTCGCTGGCCGCCCGCACCGCCGCCACCGCCTGCTCGCCGTCCTCGGCGGTGGTGACCCGGTAGCCGTGACGGCGCAGCAGGCTGGCCCAGACGCCGCGCACGGTGGCGTCGTCCTCGGCCAGCAGCACCAGCTCGCCGTGGCCGCGCGCCGCCAGCGGGGGCGCCGCCGCCACCGCCTCCTCGGTCGCCCCGGGCAGGAGCGGCAGGTGGACGTCGAAGCGCGCCCCCTGCCCCGGCTCGCTCCAGACCTCCACGAACCCCCCGCTGCCGCGCACGATGCCGTGCACGATGGAGAGCCCCAGGCCGGTGCCGCGCCCCGCCGCCTTGGTGGTGAAGAAGGGGTCGAAGATGCGGGCCCGCGTGGCCTCGTCGAGGCCGGCGCCGTGATCGCGCACCGAGAGGACGGCGTAGGGCCCGGGCGGCACCTGGTGGAGAGCGGCCGCGGCGGCGTCGAGCGCCACCTCCGCCAGCGTCACCTCGAGATCGCCCCGCCCCGCCATGGCGTCGCGGGCGTTGGTGGCCAGGTTGATGAGCACCTGCTCGAGCTGCCCGCGGTCCCCCCGCACCGGCAGGCGGCCCGGCGCCGGCGTCACCAGCAGTCGCACCTCCTCGCCGATGATGCGGCGCAGCATCCGGGCCACGCCCTCCACCACCTCGCCGAGCTCCACCAGCCTGGGCTGGCCGCCCACCCGCCGGCCGAACGCCAGCAGGCCGCGGGTCAGGCCGGTGGCGCGGTCCACCAGCTGCATGGCCTCGTCGAGGTCCTCGCTGACGGGGTGGTTGTCGCCCAGCGCCTCGCGCGCCGCCCCCACCAGGCCCACCAGCCCGGTCAGGATGTTGTTGAAGTCGTGGGCCACGCCGCCGGCCAGCGTCCCGAGCGACTCCAGCTTCTGGGAGTGGCGCAGCGCGCCCTCCAGGCGGCGCCGCTCGGTCACGTCCTCCGCGATCGAGGCGAAGTGGGTGATGACCCGGGAGCCCTGGCGCACCGGCACCACCGAGACGGCCTGCCAGGCGGGCCGGCCGTCGCGGCCCGGGCGCGACAGCTCCCCGGCCCAGGGCTCGCCCGCCAGCAGCCGGCCCCAGATCTCGCGCGACTGCTCCGCCGTGACGGCGGGCGCCTGCAGCTGGTCGAAGGGGCGGCCCAGCACGGCCTCGCGCGGCAGCCCCACCTGCTCCAGGTGGCGCTCGTTGGCGTACTCGACGATGCCGGCGGCGTCGAAGATCACCACCGAGGCGCTGGTCTGCTCCAGCACCGCCGACAGCTTGGTGCGCAGCTCCTCCGCCCGGTCCCGGCTGGAGAGCTGCCACACCGCGTCCATGTAGAGCCCGAGCTGGCGCACGTCCTCGTCGTCGTAGGGGTCGGCCTTGTTGGCGGCCCCGGCCACCGCCACGATGCGCCCGTCCACCACCACCGGCACGGTGAGGAAGCGCGTCAGGGCGGCGTGGCCGAGCGGGTAGCCCTTCTTGTGGGGGTGCGGCGCGGCGAAGGCGTTCACCACGACGGGGCGGCGCTGCCGCACCACCTCGCCCCACAGCCCGGTCTTGTCGAGGGCGTAGACCCGCTGCATGTCGGGGATGGAGCAGGCGCGCATCACCGACTGCGACCACGAGTGAAGGGTGAACTCCCGGCGGTCCTCGTCGTAGTAGTAGATGTAGCCGAGGGCGCTGCCGGTGAGCACCAGCGACTCCTCCAGCGCCCGGTCCAGCAGCTCGCGCAGCGTGGCGCCACGGCTGCGGGCCAGCCGCTCCAGGCACTCGTGGCGCCGCAGGTCGGCGCGCCGCCGGGCGTCCCACTCGTTGCGCTGGGTCAGGTCGCGCAGGAAGACGAAGAGCTTCCCCTCGCGGGCGAAGTAGTTGGCGGCCACCTCCAGCTCCAGCAGCAGGCCGTCCTTGCGCCGGTGGTGGGTCTCGAACCGGTCCCAGCCCTGCTGGCGCAGCCGCTCCAGGTGCTGGCTCACCTCGGCGGCGCTCTCGCGCGCCTCCAGGTCGGAGATGCGCATGCCGAGCAGCTCGTCGCGCGTGTAGCCGGAGAGCTCGCAGTAGGACTGGCTGACGTCGAGGAAGCGCCCCTCGCGATCCACCAGCCAGAAGCCGTCGGCCGCCTCGGCCTCGCCGGGCGCCGGCCTGCTCGGGACTGCCTCCACCGTGTGGGACATCGCCACCTTCACGCACCGCACGGTGCCACGCCGGACCAGGCCGCGAGCGCGGTAGGTTGGCGCACGCGGCGAACCGGCGCGGGCGGGCGGCCTGGCCCGGCCCGCGGAGACCAGCCGCGCTGCCCCGGCGGGCCTGCGCCGGGTAAGGGGGGGACCCCGCGGTGGTCCACAGGGTGGCCGCATCACTCCACAATTCCCCCCCTGTGCCGCCGTGACCCGGTGCCCCGACACCCGGAGGGTAGCTTTCACCCCGCGGCCCTGGTGCGAGCCGGCGGAGCGTCGCCGCCTGTCCAGCCAGATCTCCATGGCTTGACCAGCGACAAGGCGCGGCTCCGGCCGCCTCTGCGGCTGGCACGGCAGGTGCTTCAGCGGCGGGCGTCGGCCTCGCGGGAGCCCCACATGCGGATCAAAGGAAAGATCGTCACCCTCGGGGTGACAAGCGCGCTGGTGGTCGGCGCGGCTCTCGGCGTCTACCTCGACGTGGTGACCGGCACGCAGACCGAGCACCGCATGGAGGATCTCGACTCCGCGCTGCGCGCCGGCTTCGACCGCAGCGCCAAGCTCCAGGTGGAGACCGCCATCTCGCTGCTGTCCGGCGTGGCGGCCCGCCGGGACCTGTCGCCCGAGCAGGCCCGGACCCTCGGGGCCGAGCTGCTGCGCGGCCTGCGCTACGACGGGGCGCAGTACTTCTGGGCCGACACCTACGACGGCGTCAACGTGGTCATGATGGGCATGGCCGTGGAGGGGAAGCCGCGCCTCGACTCGAAGGACGCCGAGGGCGTCCCCTTCATCCGCCGCATCATCGAGGCCGGGCGGAAGGGCGGCGGCTTCACCGACTACCGCTTCCCGCGCGGCGGCGCCGGCGCCCCGCTGCCCAAGCGCTCCTACTCGCTGGCCTTCGCCCCCTTCGGCTGGGTGGTGGGCACCGGCAACTACGTGGACGACATCGACGCGGTGGTGGCGGCCGAGCGGGCCGCGGCGCAGCGGCAGCGCCTGGCCCAGCGCTGGGCCACCCTGGTGGCGGTGCTGGCCATCGTGGGCCTGGCCGCCGCCGCCGCCTGGGTCCTGGCCGGCTCGGTGACCCGGCCGCTGGCCCACCTGGTGGCCGAGACCGGCGCGCTCACCCGCGCCGTGGCGGAGGGGCGCCTCGACCAGCGCGGCGACCCCTCCCTGGTCGATGCCGAGTTCCGGCCCATCGTGGAGGGGCTCAACGCCACCCTCGACGCCTACGCCCGGCCGCTCCAGATGACGGTGGAGAACGTGGCCCGGCTGGGCCGCGGCGACGTGCCGCCGCCCATCACCGAGCCCTTCCAGGGCGACTTCAACCGCATCAAGGAGAGCCTCAACGGCTGCTTCGCCGGTGTGACCGCGCTGGTGGTGGACGTGAACCTGCTGGCCGAGGCCGGGGTGGCCGGTCGCCTCTCCACCCGCGCCGACGCGGCCCGCCACCAGGGCGACTTCCGCGTCATCGTGGAGGGGATGAACCGCACCCTCGACGCCGTGATGGGGCCGCTGGGCGTGGCGGCGCGCACCGTGGACGCCATCGCCCGCGGCCAGATCCCGGCCCCCATCACCGAGGCCTACCGGGGCGACTTCGAGGTCATCAAGCAGAACCTCAACACCTGCATCGCCGCCATCCGCGCGCTGGTCAGCGACGTGGACGGGCTGGCCCAGGCCGGCGTGGAGGGCCGCCTCTCCACCCGCGCCGACGCGGCGCGCCACCAGGGCGACTTCCGCAAGGTGGTGGAGGGGATGAACCGCACCCTGGACGCCGTGGTGGGGCCGCTCGGCGCGGCGGCCCGCGCCGTGGACGCCATCGCCCGCGGCGAGATCCCGGCCCCCATCACCGAGGCCTACCGGGGCGACTTCGACGCCATCAAGCGCAACCTCAACACCTGCTTCGCGGCCGTCACCGCGGTGGTGGCCGACATCGACGGCCTGGTGAAGGCGGCGGTGGCCGGGCGGCTCACCACCCGCGCCGAGGCCTCGCGCCACCAGGGCGACTTCCGCCGGATCGTCGAGGGCGTCAACCAGACGCTCGAGGCGGTGCTGGCCCCGGTCACCGAGGCAGCCGCCGTGCTCGACCAGCTGGCCGCCCGCGACCTCAGGGTGCGCGTCTCCGGGAGCTACCAGGGCGACCACGCCCGCATCCAGCGCTCGGTCAACGCCACCGCCGAGGCGCTGCACCAGGCCATCGCCCAGGTGGCGGAGGCGGCCGACCAGGTGTCGAGCGCCTCCCAGCAGATCGCCGCCTCCAGCCAGTCGGTGGCCAGCGGCGCCTCCGAGCAGGCCTCGTCGCTGCAGCAGACCACCGCCTCCATCGAGTCGGTGTCCGCCATCACCAGGTCCGCCAGCGACAGCGCCCAGCAGGCCAACCTGCTGTCGGGCCAGGCCCGCCAGGCCGCCCAGGGCGGCGCGGCCGCGGTGGACCAGATGGTGGGCGCCATGGGGCGCATCCGCGCCTCGGCGGAGGGCACCTCGCAGATCATCCGGGACATCAACGACATCGCCTTCCAGACCAACCTGCTGGCGCTCAACGCGGCGGTGGAGGCGGCCCGCGCCGGCGAGGCCGGGCGCGGCTTCGCGGTGGTGGCCGAGGAGGTCCGCTCGCTGGCGCTGCGCGCCAAGGAGGCGGCCCAGAAGACCGAGGCCCTCATCCGCGTGTCGGTCAAGGAGGCCGGCGAGGGCGAGGGCACGGCCCGCACCGTGTCCCTCCGGCTGGGCGAGATCGTGGGCGGCATCGGCAAGGTCACCGCCATCGTCTCGGAGATCGCCGCCGCCGCCCGGGAGCAGTCGTCCGGCATCGACCAGGTGATGCTGGCGGTGGGCGAGATGGACAAGGTCACCCAGCAGAACGCCGCCAGCGCCGAGGAGTCCTCCTCGGCCTCCAGCGAGCTCAACGGCCAGGCCGAGGAGCTGGCCGCCATGGTGGGCGCCTTCCGCATCGACCGGGTGGGCGCCGCCCGGGGGCTCGGCCACCGATCCCCGTCGTCGGCCGGAGCCTGACCCGCCGGGCGGCGGAGGGGGCGCAGCCCCGGCGGGGAGCACCCCTTCGAGCGGGCCCGCTGGAGTTGCGGCGGCGCCCGCCGTGGTGAGACGCTGCGCGGCGCCGTCCTCCACCCGAAGGAGCCGCCATGGCCTCCCGCCGCCGCGCCGACCGCCCCGCCCGCCCCGCCACCCGCGCCGGCCGTCCCGGGAAGCCGGCTGCGCCGAGATCGAGGCGCGCGGCCGCCGCGTCGAAGGCCACGCCCCGCTCCGCCGCCGCGCGGGCGCCCTCCCCCGCGCCGGACCTGGCGCCGGCCGCCTTCCTGGCCGCCCTCCCGGAGCCGCGGCGCAGCGAGCTCACCCGCATCGACCGCTTCGTGCGGGACACCCTGCCCGACCTGGAGCGGGTGGTGCGCTCCGGCATGCTGGGCTACGGCCCCTTTCACTACCGCTACGCCTCGGGGCGCGAGGGCGACACCGTCAAGATCGGCCTCGCCAGCCGGGCCCAGTACGTCTCGCTCTACACCTGCGCCGCCGACGCCCGGGGCCACGTGGCGGAGCGCTACCGGGCGCGGCTCCCCGGCGCCGACATCGGGAAGGGCTGCGTCCGCTTCAGGCGGTTCGACGACCTGGACCCCGAGGTGCTGCGGGAGCTGCTCCTGGAGGTCGATCGGGTCGGGTACGAGCCCTGAGCGGGCCAGCGTGATCCGGGGGCACCGTTCGTGCCGAGCCCTTCGGCTTCGCCCCGCTGGCGCGGGGCCACGCCGCGGTCCGGCCGCGCCGTGACCGCCTGGGCCGCCGCTAGCGGAACGGCCCGGTCATCGCGAAGAAGCCCTGGATCTTGTCGTTCATCTCGCGCAGCCGCGACGAGAGGGTCCTGACGAAGGTCCAGAGCAGGGCGTAGGCCAGCTCCTTGTCCACGAACATGAGCTGGTCGAGGTCGTCGCGCCGGATCGCCAGCAGGGTGCAGGTGCTGTGGGCCAGCGCGTCGGCCGAGCGCGGCGCGTCGTCGATCATGGCCATCTCGCCGAAGTAGGCGCCGGCGTCGAGGATGGAGAGCGCCTCCTCCCCCACCCCCTTCACCATCTTGGAGATGCGCACCCGGCCGGCCACCACCACGTACATCTCGTCGCCGCCGTCGCCCTCCTTGAAGATGGAGGTGCCCACCGGCAGCTCGCGCTGCGCCGCCAGGGCGGCCACCTGCGCCAGCTGGGCCGAGGAGAGGGTCTCGAAGAGCGGGCAGCGCCGCAGCACCTGGGGATCCATCGCCGCGGGACGATACCAGAGGGGTGCCGCCTGCGACGAACCCCCACGGTGACAGCCCGGCGCCAAGGGGTTACAAGTGCCCAGCGCCCGCCCGGAAAGGACCCCACCACCATGGCCCAGCACGAGAAGGTGATCATCCTCGGCAGCGGACCGGCCGGCTACACGGCCGCCATCTACGCCTCCCGCGCCACCCTGAAGCCGCTGGTCCTCGAGGGGATGCAGCCGGGCGGCCAGCTCACCATCACCACCGAGGTGGAGAACTTCCCGGGCTTCCGGGACGGTGTCATGGGGCCGGCGCTGATGGAGGAGATGAAGGCCCAGGCCGAGCGCTTCGGCACCCGCATCGTCTCCGCCGAGGCCACCAAGGTGGACCTGTCGCGGCGCCCCTTCACCGTCACCACCGACGAGGCCGAGTACACCTGCGACGCGCTGATCGTCGCCACCGGCGCCACCGCCAAGTGGCTCGGCATCCCCTCGGAGAAGCAGTACCAGGGGCGCGGCGTCTCGGCCTGCGCCACCTGCGACGGCTTCTTCTTCAAGAACGTGGAGGTGGCGGTGGTGGGCGGCGGCGACACCGCCATCGAGGAGGCCACCTTCCTCACCAAGTTCGCCACCAAGGTCCACCTGATCCACCGGCGCGGCGAGCTGCGCGCCTCCAAGATCATGCAGCAGAAGGCCCGCGAGAACCCCAAGCTGGCGTTCCAGTGGAACTCGGCCGTCGACGAGGTGCTGGGCGACGGCAAGGCGGTCACCGGGGTGCGCCTGAAGAGCACGGTGGACGGCGCCACCCGCGACCTGCCGCTCAAGGGGCTCTTCATGGGCATCGGCCACGAGCCGACCACCGCCCTCTTCAAGGGGCAGCTGGCGATGAACGAGGTGGGCTACCTCACCGTCAAGGCGCCCTCCACCGCCACCAGCGTGCCGGGCGTCTTCGCCTGCGGCGACGTGGCGGACCCCAACTACCGGCAGGCCATCTCGGCGGCGGGCACCGGCTGCATCGCCGCCATGGACGCCGAGCGGTTCCTGGCCGGCCACTGACCGGCCCGGCCGCTCCGCCGCGGCGCGCCCTGGGTGGCGCGGCCGGGCGGGCCGGCCACGGCCACACGCGATCGGAGCGCGCCGTGAAGATGATCGACGTCGGGTCCAAGCCGGCCACCGAGCGGGTGGCGGTGGCCCGCGCCTCGGTCTGCATGTCGAAGGCCACCCGGGCCCTGGTGTCCGCCGGCCAGGTGGAGAAGGGCGACGTGCTGGCGGCGGCCCGCCTGGCGGGCGTCATGGCGGCCAAGCGCACCCCGGACCTGGTGCCGCTGTGCCACCCCATCTCGCTCTCCGGCGTGGAGATGGACGTGCGCCTGACCGCCCGCGGCGTGACGGCCACCGCCACGGTGCGCACGGTGGACCGCACCGGCGTGGAGATGGAGGCGCTCACCGCGGTGACCGCCGCCTGCCTCACGGTCTACGACATGCTGAAGCGGCACGAGAAGGGGATGCGCATCGAGGGGATCGAGCTGCTCGAGAAGTCCGGCGGGCGGAGCGGCCGCTGGGTGCGCCCGCCGGCGCGGCGCCGGCGCTGAGCGGGGCGCCGCCGCCGCCGATTCGGCGCCGGCCCCGCGGGCGGGTAGAGTGGCGTGGAGGTCGGGCTGCGTCGGGGGAGGAACCATGAGCCAGGTGACGGACGGTTCGGGCGAGCGCTGCGGCACCTGCCGCTACTACCTGCCCAACAAGGACAGCAACCCGAAGGACCCGGTGGGCCTGTGCCGCCGCTACCCGCCGCAGGTGGTGGGCAGCGGCGACGAGTCCACCTCGCCGGTGGTGAGCGACCTCGACTGGTGCGGCGAGTACCTGTCGCGCCGGGGCTGAGCCGGACGGGGCCGAGCCGGTCCGGCGCTCAGGCGCGGGGCGGGTGGGTGGCGCGGATCTCGAAGGTGGACTGGCCGCGCCGGGTGATGACCAGCTCCTCGCGGTAGCGGCGCGCCACGCCGCGGATGAGCCCGGGCACCAGCGCCTCCATGCTGCGCGCCGAGCCGTAGTGCAGCACCAGGTGGCCGGGCGAGCGCTCCACCACGGTGAACCTGGGCGGCTGCGCGTCGGGGGTCTTGCGGGTCATCTCGGCGTGCACCACGTCGATGGAGGCCAGGAAGTCGAGCGCCGTCCGGTACTCGGTGAAGAACTGCCGGTAGAGGGTGGGCGCGTAGTCGTTGATCCAGGCGTCGCCGAAGGCCTCGGCCAGCTCGGTGGGCGTGAGGTGGCCGGCCTCGGCCGCCGCGGCGAACAGGTTGCGGACCACCGCGTCGTCCACGTCGGCGCTGGGCAGGAAGATCGACCCGGGGCGCAGGCCCGCCAGCCGGAGCGCCTCGGTCCAGACCTTCCGACCGTAGCGCTTCTCCACCAGCTCGGAGAGGCAGGTGACGATGGTGCCCTTCATCTGGCTGCGCCGCCGGCCCATCGCTGGTGGCCTGCTGCGGCGTTCCCCTTTCCGTGAGAACCGTGGGCCTTGCGCCGCATCCCGTCGCGACCCCGTTTGGGTCTGTTCACCCTCAGTCGAGGTCGTCGGGCGCGAGCCCGAGCCAGGCCAGGGCGTTTCCCAGGCAGGCGCGGCGGATGACGGCCAGCGAGAGCCCGGCGCGGGCCAGCCGGTCGGCCACCCTCGGAAGGGCCAGGAGATCGCCCCCGGCGTCGCCGGCGTCGGAGCCGAGCAGGATCCCCTCGGCGCCGTGGCGCGCCACCAGCCTGGCCGCCTCCTCGACCCCGTGTCGGCCGGCCATGGTGAGGAGCGCCCGGTGGCCGCGCGCCCGCAGGATGGGCAGCGTGCGGGCGTCGGCGTGCTGCACCAGCACCCGCTCCGGCGGCAGCTCGGTGGACTCCAGCAGCTCGAGGAGCCGGCCGACCTGGCTGGCCCGCGCCCGCTCGCTGGTCCGCACCAGCAGCGGCAGGCGGAGCTCGGCGGCCATGCGGGCCTGCGCCAGGAAGACCTCCTCCTCCAGCGCCCCGCCCGCCTCGAGGCCGGCTGGCCCCAGCGCCGCCACCTCGGGCCGGCCCAGCACCGCCGGCAGGTCGGCCAGCCGCTCCGCCAGGCCGCGCCGGGGGATGCGCCGCGGGTGGATGCCCAGCGCCGCCCAGGCTCGCAGCCCGTGGCGCCGGAGCCGGCGCGCGGTGGCGGCCGTGTCCAGCCAGTGCTGCTTGAGCCCGGCCGCGGTGGCGGGGTGGAACCCGTCGCCGGAGGGCACCAGCGCGCCGGCGACGCCGAAGAAGCGCAGGGCCTCGACGTCGGCGGGGCGGAGCGAGGCGGCGTGGAGGAGGGCGTCGAAGGTCACGGGGGTCCTGGGAAACCACGCTCCCTCTCCCCCAGCTTGCCGGGGGAGAGGGCCGGTGAGGGGGCCGCTGGGGTCGGGGTCGGGGTCCTTGGAAACCACACTCCCTCTCCCCAGCTTGCTGGGGGAGAGGGCCGAGGTGAGGGGGCCGCTGGGGTCGAGGTCGGGGTCGGGGTCCTTGGAAACCACACTCCCTCTCCCCCAGCTTGCTGGGGGAGAGGGCCGGGGTGAGGGGGCCGCTGGGGTCGGGGTCGGGGTCGGGGTCAGGTCAGGATCGTACCGCGGCGGGGCTGCGCGCGAGGGCGCATGGCGGGGTGGTGCGTCCGGCCGGACCCGGCGTCGCGCCGACCGGGGTCCGGGACCCGGCAAGGCCGCGGAACTCGTCAGGCCGGGCCTGGCACGCACCATGCTCGCCAGTAGACCGGGCGCCCTGCTCGAGGGGAGGCGGGAGACCATGGACGACCAGGCCTGCCGTGACACCCGAGAGCTGGACGCCATCGTGCGCGACTACCGCGTCCGGTCCGAGACCAACCGGGAGGTGGTGCGCGAGGGCGAGCGGCGCAGGACCTCGGTGCTGGAGGTGAAGGTCTGGGCCACGCTGCCGCGCGGCGCGGCCCGGCTGCCTGGCGGGCCGGACTGCCGCGAGGCGGTGCGGTCCCTGCTGCGGGTGGCCGGGGCGGCGCTGGCCGCCGGCGGGCAGGCCCCGCTGGCCGAGCTCGAGCCCTTCCGCACCGCCCTCTACGACTCGCGCCAGCACCCGGGCTGCGACGAGCTCTGCCTCTCGGCCCGGCTGCCGCTCCGCTTCGGCGAGGCCGGCGCCGAGGACGACGGCCGCGAGGCCCGCCTGCGCGAGCTGAAGCGCCGGCTGGAGGCGCTGGGGATCTTCGAGGGTCGCTGGCGCGCCCGGCCGGAGGCGGCCGCCGAGGCGGTGGAGGACCCGTGGCAGGTGCGGCCCGCCGCGGTGGCTTTCGCGACGCGGGCCGAGCCGGCGGGGCCGGGGCTGGGGGTGGTGTCGGAGCCATCCCTGGGCCCGGGCCCGACCGCGCCGAGGGCGCGGCGCGCGGCGTGAGGTAGGGGGAGGCGGGACCCGGGTGCAGCCTGTCCCGTTTGCACCGGGCGTAGGCCGCGCAGCGCGCGGCCGGAGTTCACGTGCGCCCCGCGGTCAAGGTTCCGACCCCCAACCGCGACCCCAACCGCGACCCCGACCCTGACCCCAGCGGCCCCCTCACCCCGGCCCTCTCCCCCAGCAAGCTGGGGGAGAGGGAGTGTGGTTTCCCGGGACCCCGACCTCGACCTCGACCTCGACCTCGACCGCGACCGCGACCGCCACTCCGACCGCGACCGCGACCGCGACCGCGACCGGAAGCACGATCCACCCTGGCCGCTGAGAGCACGAAACGACTGTCCCCGTTTCGTTCCACGCACCTCTCGATGTCAGACACCCATGAGACTCTGGGTGCATGCACGCTCGCGCCCTCCACCTCACCCTCCCCTCCGCCGCCAGCGCGCCGGTGGCGTTCGCCGCACCCTCGAACCCTGGCTCCACCTCGCCCGCCCCGTTCGCCTGGCTCGTTGCGCCGGGCCCTGCCCGGGCCACCCCGCTCCCGCTCGCCTGTGAAGCCTCGCAGGCCTGGCGCGCCGAGCGCCGCCTCCAGCCGCTTCCCCCCGCCACGCTCCCGGACGCCCGCGCCGGACGCGACCAGCTCGCCCGCCTCCTCTCCCGCGAGCACGCCGCCGCGGCCGCCTTCCTCGTGGCCCTCTCCGACTTCGACCGCCGCCGCGGCTGGGAGGCGCTCGGTCACGCCAACCTGTTCGCCTTCCTCACCCGCGAGCTCCGCCTCTCCAGGAGCGGCGCCTTCTTCCGCCTCTCGGCCGCCCGCCTGGTGGCCCGCTTCCCGGCCGTGCTGGCGGCGCTCGAGGACGGCCACCTCTGCCTCACCTCGGTGGCCGCCCTGGCCCGGGTGCTCACCGAGGAGAACCAGGCCGAGGTGCTGCCCCGCTTCTTCGGCTGCTCTTCACGCGAGGCCAACGAGGTCGCCGCGGCGCTCGCGCCCAGGCCCGACCCGGCCAGGCGCACCGTGGTCACGGCGGTGGAGCCGCCCGCGAAGGCCTGCCCCGCAGGGGTAGTCCAGTCGACTGGACTGGTCCTGTCGCTCGCTCCTGCCCGGGCCAGCGCACCTGCCAGGCCTGGCGACCCCGACCAGCCCGGCGAACCCGCCGCTCCCGTCCAGGACCTCCGGACCGGCGCCACCCTCGCGGCGGGTCGGCGCGAGGAGGAGGCGTGCCCCGCGCCAGTCCAGTCGACTGGACTCCTCCCCGCCTCGCCCCCGCCACCGGCGCCCGCCGCCGCCCTCGTCGCGCCGCCTCCCGCCGCAGTCCTCGAGCGCCCCGACCAGGCCGCCCGAGCCAGCCAGCCCGACGAGGTCGAGCCACTCACGGCCGAGCTGCGCAGGCTGCACGTCACCGTGTCCCGCCGCTTCCTCTCCAAGCTCGCGACCGCTCACGACGGCCTCTCCCACGCCCTGCCCGGCGCCACCACCGAGCAGGTGCTCGAGGCAGCGCTCGACCTGCTCCTCGAGCGGCAGGCCTCCCG
Organism: Anaeromyxobacter sp.; assembly: GCA_016718565.1. NCBI lineage: Bacteria > Pseudomonadati > Myxococcota > Myxococcia > Myxococcales > Anaeromyxobacteraceae > Anaeromyxobacter > Anaeromyxobacter sp. Next base: position 100,782 of record JADKCZ010000005.1, read on the forward strand.
GCGGGGCCTGGTGAATCGGCCCTCGCGCCCCTCGCCCGCCGGCGCTCGTGAGTGCACGCAGCCAGCCGGCCCCGCGGTCAGCACCGGAGAGCCCGGCGCTGGCGCCGGATCAGCCTCCAAGGCGCCGGGGGCAGCCTCCCGCGCACCAGGGAACGAGAGGACGGCGACGCCGGGCGCGACCCAGGCCGCGACCCAGGCCTCGACTCCGGCCGCGCCTCCTGCTTCCCGCCACATCCCCGCTGCCGTCCGCCGCGAGGTCTGGCTGCGCGACGGCCAGCGCTGCCAGCACCCGCTCGACGCCGGCGGCACCTGCGGCTCCACCATGCGGCTCGAGCTCGACCACCTGGTGCCGCTGGCCCTCGGCGGCCCACCCACCGCGGAGAATCTCCGGGTCACCTGCAGCGTGCACAACCGGGCGGCGGCGAGGACCATCCTCGGCGAGGCGTTGGCGGCCAGCGGTCGCGGGGGGCGGAACGCGGCTCACGCGGGGGTGGCCGGAGGCGCTGACGGGGACGCGACCAGCGGCGGCCGCTGGCGTTGACGCCGGCCGCGGCCTCGAGCGCCGGGGCTTCCTCGGCACCCTGATACGGCGCCCGGCGTCTCTGCCCAGTCCAGTCGACTGGACCAACCCACCGGCGCCCACAGCGCCGCCCCGCTGGAACCCTGGCGTGGCTTCACGCCGCAGGACGTCGACATGTGACGCATGGTCCGGGTCCATCCCCAGCTCCGAAGTGCTCACCACCAACGGTGACGGCCCGCCTGGTGCTGGCTTGGCTGCCAGGCGCAATGACGGTGTACCTGGAGAGAACCGCTGGTGAGGCTGGGTGGCGCAGGTGGCGCGGTGCACACGCAGCAGCGCACCCCCTCGGAGGAGGGGAGCTCCTCCAGCCGCGTCAGCCCCGCCTCAGCAGCGTGGCCCCGCCCTCCTCCTCGAGCGCGAGGCCGAGGCCGGTGGCGAGCGGCAGCTCGACGGGCCCGAGGAGCAGGAGCCCACCTGGCTTGAGCGCCCCGGCCAGCCGCTGGAGCGCCGCGGCCGCCACGGCGGCCTCGAAGTAGATGAGCACGTTGCGGCACACCACGGCGTCGAAGGGCCCCGGCGGCGCGGGCTCGAGCAGGTTGTGGCGCAGGAAGCGGACCGGTGCGGCGGCGCGGGGGTCCACCCTGGCGCCCTGGTCGGAGGCCTGGAACCACCGCCCGGCCAGCGCCCGCGGCAGGCGGCGCAGCGCGCGGGCGCGGTAGAGCCCGGCCCGGGCCCGCGCGAGCGCCCGCTGGGAGAGGTCGGTGGCCAGCAGGGTGTCGCCGGCCACGTCGCGGCCGGCCTCCAGCAGCGCCACCGCCAGGCTGTAGGGCTCCTCGCCGGTGGCGCACCCGGCCGACCAGATCGAGAGCGGCCCGGCCGCGCCGGCCAGCCGGTGGGCCAGCGCCAGAAGCCCCTCGGCGTGGCGCCAGAAGGAGGTCTCTCCCACCACGGCGTGCTCGGCCAGCACCTCGGTGGCGGCGTGGTCGCCGGCCGCCACCGCGGCGGCCAGCGCGGCGGGCGAGCGTTCGAGCTCCTGCGCGGCGGCGGCGACGGCCCGGCGCAGCGTGGCCTCCAGCCCGGCCCCCAGTGACAGCCCGGCCCACCGCGCCAGGGCGCGCCCGGCCGCGGCCAGCTCCGCCTCGCCGAGCGGCGCGGCTCCGCTCACCGCGGCAGGTCCCCCATGAGGCGAAGCACCAGCGCGGGGGCCAGGTCGTCGAGCTCCAGGGTCTCGGCCGCGGCCCCGCGGCGCGCCGCCTCGCGCGGCATGCCGTAGACCACCGAGGAGGCCGGCCCCTGGGCCCAGGTGGCGCCGCCCTTGGCGCGCACGGCCGCGAGCCCGTCCACCCCGTCGTCGCCCATGCCGGTGAGCACCAGCCCGCAGGCGCCGGGGCCGTACTCGCGCGCCAGCGAGTGGAAGAGGGCGGTGCCGGACGGGCGGAAGCCGCGCACCGGCGGGGCGTCGTCGAGGTAGGCGGTGCCGATCAGCGCGGTGAGGTGGCGCCCCTCGCGCGCCAGGTAGACCACCCCGCCGTGCAGGGGCTCGCCGTGCTCGGCCAGCTTCACGCCGAGCGGGGTGTGGCGCGCCAGCCAGTGCACCAGGCCAGTCTCGAAGCCGGCGGCGATGTGCTGCACCACCAGCACCGCGGCCGGGAAGGAGGCCGGCAGGCCGGAGAGCAGGCGGGCCAAGGCCGGCGGACCGCCGGTGGAGGCCACCACCCCGACCACGCCGCGCGGCGGCCGCGGGTGGAGGGCGGAGGGGAGGGGCGCAGGGCCCTCGGGGCGCTGGGGCGGAGCGGTGGGGCGGTGGCGGGTGTGCGGGGTCGAGGTCGGGGCCGGGGTCAGGGCCGGGTGCGAGGCCGAGGCCGAGGTCGGGGCCGAGGTCGAGGTCGAGGGCGGGGTCGAGGGCGCGGTCGGGGTCGGGGTCGAGGTCGAGGGCGCGGTCGGGGTCGGAGCCGCGGTCGTCCGCAGGGCCCCCGCCGGAAGCCCCACCCCGCTCGTCCCCCGCGCCGGCGTCAGCGCCGGCCCCATCGCCCGGCGCCCCGCGCCGGCCGGTGGTGCCTGGTCATCACCGTGAGCCTGGCCACCCCGCGCACCGCCAGCCGGATGGCGTCGGCCTGGCGCTCGAAGCGGCCGGGCTCGGAGTCCGACGGCTTGGGCAGCACCTCCACCGCGCCGAGCTGCAGCGCCCGGAAGGCGGTCTCCTGGTGCTCGGGCCCGGACTGGCCGGTCACCACCACCACCGGCGTGGGGGCGCGGGCCATGATCTCCTCGATGGCCGCCAGCCCGTCCTTGCCGGGCATGCGCACGTCCATGGTGACCACGTCTGGCCGCAGGGTCAGCGTCAGCGCCACCGCCTGCGCGCCGTCGGCCGCCTCGCCCACCACCTCGATCTCGGGCACCTGCTCCAGGATGGCCCGCAGCAGGGCGCGGGCGGCGCGGGCGTCGTCGGCCACCAGGACGCGGATCACGGGCCCCCCGGCAGCAGCTGCCGCACCAGCTCGAGCAGCCGCCCGCGCTCCACCTCGCGCTTCACCAGGTAGCCGGCTGCCCCGGCGGCCAGGCCGGCGGCGCGGTCCTCCGGCGTGTCGAGCGAGGTGACCAGCACCACCGGGATGGCGGCCAGCGCCCGGTCGGCCTTGAGCCGCCGCACCAGGCCCAGGCCGTCGAGCCGGGGCATCTGCACGTCGGTGACCACCAGCGCCGCTCCGCCGTCGCGCACCAGGGCCAGGGCCTCCTCGCCGTCGCCGGCCACCGCCACCTGGTAGCCGGCCAGCTCGAGCAGCGCCTTCATGGCGGCCCGGGTGGTGAGCGAGTCGTCGGCCACCACCACGCGGGGCGGGGTGGCCGCGGCCGGCCGCGCCGCCGCCGGCAGGAAGCGGCGCAGCACCTCGGCGGCGTTGAGCACCCCCACCACCCTCCCGTCGTCGAGCACCGACGCGCCGGCCAGGTGGGTGGCCCCGGCGGCCCGGAGGCCCAGCGCCCCGACCACCACCTCCTGCTGCCCCAGCACCTCGTCCACCACCACCACGGCGCGCTGCGCGCCCAGCGCCAGCACCAGCGCCGGCACCGCCTTGCCGGTGGCCCGCCCCGGCGGGAGGCCCAGCAGCTGCGACAGCCAGGCCACCGGCAGCTGCACCCGCCCCACCTCCACGGTGGCGCGCCCGGCCACCGTGCCGACGTCGGCCGGCGCCAGCAGCAGCACCCGCTCCACCGAGTCGGCCGAGAGGGCCGCCAGGTCGCGGCCGACGCGGAAGAGGATGGCCGCGGTGGCGGCCAGGGTGAGCGGCAGCTCGAGGTCGAAGCGGGTGGAGCGGCCCGGCACCGAGGTGACGTCCACCGCCCCGCCCAGCCGGGCCACGGTGGACTGCACCACGTCCAGCCCCACCCCGCGCCCGGAGATGGCGGTGACGGCGCGGGCGGTGGAGAAGCCGGGCAGGAAGATGAGCCGGGCCGCGTCCTCGTCGCTGAGGCGGGCCGCTGCGTCGGCCGCCAGCAGGCCGCGGCGCACCGCCGAGGCCTTCACCGCGGCCAGGTCGAGGCCGCGGCCGTCGTCCTCCACCACCACGCCGACGCGGCTGCCGCGCGGCTCGACGCGCACGGTGAGGCGGCCGCCCTCGGGCTTGCCGGCCGCCAGGCGCACCGCGGCCGCCTCGATGCCGTGGTCGGCGGCGTTGCGCACCAGGTGCAGCAGCGGATCGCGCAGCTCGTCGGCGATGCGCCGGTCGAGCTTGACGTCGCCGCCGGCCACCTCCACCTCCACCAGCTTGCCGAGCCGGCCCGCCACCTCGCGCACGGCGCGCTTGAGCGGCTCCAGCATGAGCGCGGCCGGCACCATGCGCAGCGCCCGCAGGTCGTCGCGCAGCACCGCCCCGGCCAGCTGCTGGGCCTCGGCCTCGCGCTGGCCGTCGCGGGCCAGGCGGCGCAGGTCGGCGGTGAGGCCGCGCAGCCGCGCCGCCGCGGCCTCCACGGCGGTGCGCGCCTCGGCCGGATCGCTGCTGCGCAGCGCGTGCAGCGCCTGCTCCAGCCGGCGCACCACCTCGCGCGAGCGGTCCTCGGTGGCGGCCACCTCGCGGGCGCGCCGGGCGTGGCGGGCCTCGGAGAGCGAGAGCAGCTCGAGCTGCCGGGCCAGCGAGTCGAGGGTGGAGGTGAGGACGCGGATGGACTTGTCGGCGTGGCGGGGCTCGGCGGCCGCGGCGCCGGCGCCCGGGGCGGAGGGCGGCTGCTCCAGCCGCTGCCGCAGCTCCACCAGGTCGCCGGCCAGCGCCGCCGCGGCGCGCGCCGCCGCCGCCCCGCCGGCGCCCAGCCCCGGGAAGCCGCCCGCCACCCGCTCCGCCAGCTCGCGGGCGTGGGCCGGCACCGCGGCCGCCAGGTCCCGGCCGGCCGCCGACGCCTCGGCCACCAGCGCGGCCCGCGCGGCGTCGTCCACCGGGGCGCAGAGCGCCTCCAGCGCCACCTCCAGCCGCGCCAGCGGCCCGGCGGTGGTGGCCGCCAGGCCCACCGGCGCGGTGGCGGCCGGCTCCGGCTCCGGCTCCGGCTCGCGCGGCTCCGGGTCGTCCGGCCTGGGCCAGGCCCGCGCGCGGGGCTGCGCGGGCGACGGCGCCCCGACCCGCCAGGCCTCGGCCGCCCGTCGCCGCGGCGCGTCGCCGACGCCCAGGCCGGCCAGCAGGGCCTCCAGCGAGGCCACGGTTGGCGGCCCGCCGGCGTCGGCCGCCGCCACCGCCTCCTCCACCGCCTCGATGGCGTCGAGGATCACCTGCACCACCTCGCGCCCCAGCCCGACCTCCGGCCGGTAGCCGGCCAGCGAGCCCTCGATGGCGTGCGCCAGCGCCTCCACGTCGCCCAGCCCCAGGCTGGCGGCCGAGCCCTTCAGGCTGTGGGCGGTGCGTCGGATGGGGTCGAGCAGGGCCACCCGCGCCGGATCGGCCTCCAGCTCCAGCACCCCGCCCGAGATGACCGCCAGGTGCTCGCGCGCCTCGGCCGAGAAGACCGGCCAGATCTGGCGGAAGAGCTCGGGCTCCACGGCTACCCCCGGCCCGCCAGGCCGAGCTGGCCGAGGTCGAGGAGCGCCAGCCGGTCCGGCGCCACCCACAGGAAGGGGCCGGCGGGCGCCTGCACCAGCCCGGCCCGCGGCACCTCCAGCCGCCCCTCCAGCACCTCGGCGGCCAGCCCGAAGGCCTCGCCCTCGTGCTCCACCACGATCACCTTGCCGAGGTCGGAGAGCCCGCCGCCGCCCAGGCCGAGCAGCTGCCGGAGGTCGAGCACCGGCACCACCCGGGTGCGCGCCACCATGGCGCCCAGCAGCCACGGGGGAGCGGCCACCAGCGGCTGCAGCCCTCGCGCCTCCAGCACCTGGCTCACCGCCTCCACCGCCACCGCGTAGCGCTCCCCGCCCACCGCGAAGGCCAGCACCGGCTCGCACTCCGCGCGCGGGGCCTCGCGGCTGCCGGCGATGGCGCGGGCCCGCTCCGCCAGCACCTCGCGGCGCCGCTCCTCGCCGGTGGCGTCGCCCGCCAGGCGCGCCTCGGCCTCGTCGAGGCGGCGGTGCAGGGCGCCGAAGTCGACGGCGCCGTGGGGAGCCTTCGCCACGGCCTACCTCCGGGGCGGCAGCTTGAGGAGCGTGCCCACCGTCTTGCGCAGCTCGTCCACCGAGACCGGCTTGGTGAGGAAGGCGCTGGCCCCCACCAGCTTGCCCTTCTTGCGGCTGGTGTCGTCGTTGAGCGAGGTGAGCAGCACCAGCGGGATCTCGTGCAGGGCGGGGTCGCCGCGCACCGCCGCGCACAGCTCGAAGCCGTCCATGCCCGGCATGCGCACGTCCGACACGATCAGGTCCGGCCTGAGCTCGCGGGCCTTGGCCAGCCCCTCCAGGCCGTCCTTGGCCTCGTGGAACTCGATCTGCCAGCCCATCAGGTAGACCTGGATGAGCGAGAGCAGCGTGCGCGTGTCGTCGACCAGCAGGACCTTCATCTGGTGCTCCCGGGGGAAGGCGTGGCGGCGGGCGCGGGCGGCGCGCCGAGGGCCTGGCGCAGGGCGCCGGCGGTGAGCGGCTCGACGCCGCGCAGGGTGGTCTCGTCCGGCAGCCCCTCCAGGGCGTCCAGGGCGGCGCGGCGGGCGAGGGCGGCCTCGCCCGGGCGGCCCTGCCGGGCGTGCAGGCGCACCAGGGTGGCGTGGCCCTGCGCCAGCCCTGGCGCCAGCTCCAGGGCCCGCCGCACCGCCTCCTGGGCGGCCGCGTCGTCGCCGCGCACCTCGGCGGCCACCGCCAGGAGCAGGAAGGACTCGGGGCAGCGGTGGCGGGTGGCGGCCTCGCCGGCCAGCCGCTCGGCGCCGGCCAGGTCGCCGGCCCGCGCCGCCTCGCGGGCGGCCCGGAAGGCGGCCGCGCCGACCGGCCCGCAGCAGCGGGCGGCGGGGTCTGGGGGCGGGCTCCCCGGCTCGGCCCGGCGGCCGCGCAGGGACTCCAGCAGGCGCCGCGACGCGTCCGACACCGCGTAGGGCGGCCGGCGCAGCAGCGTGGCGCCCGGCCGCTCCACCCGCAGCAGCGGCAGCCCGGCCGCCAGCGGCTCCTCCACCGGCCCGAGCAGCAGGTAGCCGCCCGGCCGCACCGCCTCCACCAGCCGCGCCAGCACCTGCGCCGCCGTGGCGGGGGAGAAGTATATGAGCACGTTGCGGCACACCACCACGTCGAAGCCGGCGCCGGGCGGCGGCTCCAGCACCAGGTTGTGGCGGCTGAAGGAGACCCGCTCCCGCACCTGCGGCGCCACCGTGAGCCGTGGCCCCGCCTCACGGAACCAGCGCGACCGGAGCGCCGCGTCGGTGCGGCGCAGGGACCAGCCGCCGTACCGGGCCGCCCGCGCCGCCTCCAGCGCCCGGGCCGAGACGTCGGTGGCCAGGATGCGATCCGCCACGCCGCCGCGCCCGGCCTCCAGCAGCAGCATGGCCAGGCCGTAGGGCTCCTCGCCGGAGGCGCACCCGGCCGACCAGATGGTGAGCGGCCGCCCGCCCGGCGCGGCCTCGTCGAGCAGGCCGGAGAGCGCGGCCAGCTGCTCCGGGTGGCGGAAGAAGTAGGTCTCGCCCACCACCGCCTGCTCCACCAGCGCCGCCACGCTGCGGGCCTCGCCGGCCAGGACCCGGCGCAGGAAGGGCTCCGGGGCGGAGCCGGCGTCTCGGGCGGCCCGCAGGAAGCCCTCCAGCAGCGTGCGCCGCACCCCCGGCGAGAGGGCCAGCCCGCAGGCCCCCTCGACCACCCGCTCGAGCTCCTCGAGCGGCAGCCCGGGCGCGGCGCCGGCCGGTCCGCTCACGACAGCTCCTCCCGCACCGAGGCGATCACCGGCGACGGGTCGAGCAGCGGCAGCACCTCGCCGGCCACGGTGCACAGCCCCACCACCAGCCGCGACTCCTCCCAGCCGGGCACCACCTCGCGCCCGGCGGCGTGCAGCACCGGGCGCTCGTGCAGGCCCATGATGCGGTCGAAGACCAGCCCCACCGCCGGGGTGCCCACCAGCACGGCGATCTGCGCGTCGAGCGCCACCGGGCGGCGGACGCCCAGCAGCGCCGCCAGGTCCACCGCCACCACCGGCACGCCGCGGCACACGAAGGTGCCGAGGATGGCCGGCGGGGCGCCCGCCACCGGCTCGGTGGCCACCATGCGGACGATCTCCTTCACCCGCGCCGCCGCCAGCAGCCCGCGCCGCCCGGCCGCCTCGACCACCAGGTGCAGCCCGGGCAGCTGCTCGCCGCCGATGGCCGCGAGGGCGCCCTGGGCCTGCGACAGCTCCTCCTCGAGCTGGCGCATCCGCCCCACCAGGCTGGCGCGCGCCGCCGCCCCGGCGGCCGGGGTCTCGTCCTTGATGATCCCCATCCGAACGAGATTACCAGGGATCGGCGGGCGACCGCTGCCCGGCGCCGCCCAGCGACCCGGTGGCGCCCGGGGTCCGGAGGATCAGGCCGCCCCCGGGGCGCGGCGGCGCGGCCAGGCCGCCAGCAGGCCGAGGAGCGCCAGCGCCGAGGTGGGGCCGCCGGCCAGCCCGCACCCGCCGCCCTCGAGGTCCTGCGGCGGCACCACGCCCAGGCTGGCCTGGCGCGCCGCCGAGCGGTTGCCGGCCTCGTCGACCGCGGAGAGCGTGGCGGACCAGGTGCCCTCGGCCAGCGTGACCTCGGCGGTCCAGGTGCCGTCCTCGGCCGCGGTGGCCCGGGCCTCCACGGCCCCGACCGCCACCAGCACGGTGCAGCCCGGCTCGGCGGTGCCGGCCAGCGCCAGCGCGCCCGCCGCGGCCCGATCGTCCGGCCCGGGCCAGGTGAGCCGCGGGGCGGCGGGGGCCACGGTGTCGAGCGAGAAGGTGAGAGCGGTGGCGGCGGAGCGGTTGCCGGCCGCGTCCACCGCCGCCACCTCGAGCCGGTGCGATCCGTCGGGCAGGGCGCGCACCAGCGCGAAGAGCCCGCCGGCGGCGGTGGCCCGGACGGGCTGGCCGTCCAGCACCAGCTCCACCAGGGCCCCCTCCTCCACGCCACCGAGCACGGTGACCAGGCCGCCCGGCGCGGCGGCCGCGTCGAGGACCTGGCCCGGCGCCGGGGTCTCGAGGACCGGCGCGGGCGGCGGCGTCTGGTCGAGCGCGCGGGCGCCGGGCGAGGCCAGCAGGGAGGCCAGGGCCGCGGCGGCCAGCAGGCGCCGGGCGGCCGGGGCGAGGCGGCGTGGGACGGGCACGAGGACGCAGGGGCAGGGCGGCAAGGCTCGACCTCCAGGAGACGCGCGCATCGAGGCGGGTGGAGCCGCGGTGCTAGCACGAAGCACCCCGGATCCACGAGCTTTCCGACGTTTCCGGCGGGTCCGCCGGCCGGGGTCGCGTGCACCCGCGGTGAAGACCCACCGGCTCCGGCTGACCGGGATCAACCGGCGGGCCGGGAGGCGCACCGGGCGTCCGTGGCGAGCCGACCCGCCGGCGAGGCTTGCCGCACCCCCCGGCCATGCCACAGACTCCGGTCACCATGGCCACCAGGAAGCCGCGCACGCCGCTCGCCGCCATCGTCCTCGCCGCCGGCAAGGGCACCCGCATGAAGTCCATCACCGCCAAGGTGCTCCACCCGCTGGGTGGACGCCCGCTGGTCTGGTACGCGGTGCGCCGCGCCCTGGAGGCCGGCGCCTCGCCGGTGGTGGTGGTGGTGGGCCACCAGGCCGCGGCGGTGGAGGCGGCCCTGCGCGCCGCCCTGCCCGACGCCCCGCTGCGCTTCGCCCTGCAGGCCGACCAGAAGGGGACGGCCCACGCCGTGCTGGCGGCCAAGCCGGCGCTGCGCGGGGTCACCGGGCCCATCGCCATCCTCTCGGGCGACGTGCCGCTGCTCACCACCGCCACGCTGGCGGCGGTGGTGAAGGCTCGCGCCCGCGCCAGGAGCCCGCTGGCGCTGGCCTCCATGCGGCTGGCAGAGCCCCGCGGCTACGGCCGGGTGCTGCGCGACGGGCGCGGCCGGCCGGTGCGCATCGTCGAGGAGAAGGACGCCACCGCGGCGGAGCGCGCCGTCACCGAGGTGAACGCCGGCCTCTACTGCGCCGACGCCGCCTTCCTGTGGAAGGCGCTGGCCCGGGTCGACGCCCGCAACGCCCAGGGCGAGTTCTACCTGACCGACCTGGTGGCGCTGGCGGCCCGCGCGGCGCCGGCGGTGGCCGTGGAGGTGGACCCGCAGGAGGCCTCCGGGGTGAACGACCTGGCCGAGCTGGCCCGCGCCGGCAAGGAGCTGCAGCGGCGCCGCACCCTGGCGCTGCTGCGCGCCGGCGTCACCGTGGAGGATCCGGACCGCTTCCTGTGCGACGAGGGGGTGGAGGTGGGGCCCGACTCCGTGATCGAGCCGGACGTGCGGCTGCGCGGCGCCACCCGCGTGGGCGCCGGCTGCCGGCTGGGGCAGGGCGTGGTGATCACCGACGGCCTGCTGGCGGACGGCGTGACGGTGCGGCCCTACACGGTGGTGGAGGGGCCGGCCACGGTGGGCAGCGGGGCGCTGCTCGGCCCCTTCTCGCGCATCCGCCCCGGCTCCGAGCTGGGCGAGGGCGTGCACGTCGGCAACTTCGTGGAGACCAAGAAGACCAGGCTCGGCAAGGGCTCCAAGGCCAACCACCTGGCCTACCTGGGCGACGCGGTGGTGGGCGCCGGGGTCAACGTCGGCGCCGGCACCATCACCTGCAACTACGACGGCGAGAAGAAGCACGAGACGCGCATCGGCGACGGCGCCTTCATCGGCTCCGACTCCATCCTGGTGGCCCCCATCGAGATCGGCGCGGGGGCGTACGTGGCGGCCGGCTCCACCGTCACCCAGACGGTGCCGCCGGGCGCCCTGGCGCTGGGGCGGGCGCAGCAGGTGAACAAGGAGGGCTGGGTGGCCAGGCGGCAGGCGGCCAAGGCGGCGCAGGCGAAGGCAGCCGCGCGACCTGGCCCGCGCTAGCCACCTGGCCCGCCGCGCCGACCGGACGCCACCATGCACCCCGCCGCGCCCAGGGGCCTCGCCCACCGCGCCGCCGCCCCCCTGGCCGCCGCGCTCGCCGCCGCGGCCCTGCTGGCGGGCTGCGGGGGCGGCGGGGCCGAGCCGCCGCTGGCGCGGGTGACGCTGGGGTCCGCCCCGCAGCGCGGGCCGGCCGACGCCTGGGTCACGCTGGTCGAGTTCTCCGACTTCCAGTGCCCGTACTGCGGCCAGGCCCAGGCCTCGCTGGCGCTGCTCGCCGCGGACTACCCCGCCGACGTCCGGGTGGTGTTCAAGCACTTCCCGCTCTCCTTCCACGCCCACGCCGCCGCCGCCGCGGTGGCGGCCGAGTGCGCCCGCGCCCAGGGGCCGGCGCCGGACGGCCACTTCTGGCCCATGCACGACGCCCTGTTCGCCACCCAGGGCAGCTGGGGGGCCGCCGGCGTGAGCCCCGCCACGGCGGCCGCCTTCTTCGCGGACCAGGCCGGCCAGCAGGCCGGGCTCGACGAGGGCGCCTGGAGGGCCTGCGTGGCGGCGGACGACCGCAGCCGCGTCGAGGCCGACCTGGCGCAGGGCCGGGCCGTGCCGGTGTCGGGCACCCCAACCTTGGTGATCAACGGCGAGGTCCTGGTGGGGGCCGGCCCGCCGGGGACCTTCTATCCGGTGCTGCGCGCCCGGGTGGACGCCGCGCTGGCCACCGCCCGCCAGAGCGGCATCCCGCGCGCCGAGTACTACGACCGCGCCGTGCTCGGCCGGTAGGTGCTGGGCCGACACCAAGGCCGTGGACGCCGCCTCTCGGGGGGGTAGAGTGGAGGCCCCCCCGGACCCCGGTCCGGGGCAGCGCCCCGGGAGGCGACTCGTGACCGACGCTCCAGCAGGGACAGGCCCGCTCGTGGTGCCGCGCCAGGTGGCCTGGACGCAGGCGCTCTCGGTGGGCGTGGACGAGATCGACGCGCAGCACCAGGAGCTGTTCCGGCGCATCGGCCTCTTCTTCCGGGCCCTGGAGGAGAAGCGCGGCGCCGCCGAGCTCGAGCCGCTGGCGCTCTACCTGCGCCAGTACGTCCGCGAGCACTTCGCGGAGGAGCAGCGGCTCATGGAGTTCAGCGGCTACCCGGAGCTGGGCGAGCACCTCGAGGCGCACCAGCGGCTGGAGGCCGACCTGCACCTCCTCTCCGAGGAGCTGCGGCGCACCGGGCCGACCCTGGGCCTGGCCAGGCGGCTGGTGGCGCTGCTCAGCGGCTGGATGGTGGAGCACGTCGGCACCACCGACCGGCGCTTCGGGCGCTTCCTGGCCACCTTCCTCGGTCGCCGCTCGGTGAAGCCCTCGGCCTGAGCGGCCGCGACGGACTCCCCTCCCGGCCTGCGAGCGCCGGCGGCGGGGCGCCCTCGGGGCCGCGGGGCCCTCCCGGGCCAGGCCCCGCCTGCCCCGACCCGCAGGCTGGCTGCGCCGCGACCGGCGCGGTATGACCGCCAGCATGTGCGGAATCGTCGGTTACGTCGGCCCCCGGCAGTGCGTGGACATCATCGTCGGCGGCCTCAGGAAGCTGGAGTACCGCGGCTACGACTCGGCCGGCGTGGCCGCCCTGGGCCCCGACGGGCTGCGGGTGGAGCGGGCCAAGGGCAAGCTGGCCAACCTGGTGGCGGCGCTGGCGCTGCGGCCGCTGGCCGGCACCACCGGCGTGGGCCACACCCGCTGGGCCACCCACGGCCGCCCCTCCGAGGAGAACGCCCACCCGCACGCCTACGGCGGCGTGGCGGTGGTGCACAACGGCATCATCGAGAACCACCTGCAGCTGCGGGCCGAGCTCACCTCGCAGGGTGACCGCTTCTCCTCCGAGACCGACACCGAGATCGTGGCCCACCTGATCGCCGCGGCGCTCAAGGCCGGCGCGCCGGACCTGGTCACCGGGGTGCGCCAGGCGCTGGGCCGGGTGCACGGCACCTACGCCATCGCGGTGGTGAGCGAGGCGCGGCCCGGCGAGATCGTGGCCGCCAAGAACGCCTCGCCGCTGGTGATCGGCTACGGCGAGGGCGAGAACTTCCTGGCCTCCGACGTGCCGGCCATCCTGGAGCACACCCGGCTGGTGGTCTACCTGGAGGAGGGCGAGGTGGCGGTGCTGACCGCCGGCGGCGTCCGCATCTCCACGCTGGACGGCACCCCGGTGGAGCGCAAGCCGCGCAAGATCGAGTGGAGCGCGGTGGCCGCCGAGAAGGACGGCCACAAGCACTTCATGCACAAGGAGATCTTCGAGCAGCCCCGGGCGGTGGCCGACACGGTGCGCGGCCGCGCCTCGCTGGAGCAGGGCGACGTGCTGCTGGACGGCGTGACGCTCGACGAGCCCTACGCCCGCTCGCTGGACCGGCTCGCCATCGTGGCCTGCGGCACCTCCTGGCACGCCGGGCTGGCCGGCCGCATCATGATCGAGCAGCTGGCCCGCCTGCCGGTGGAGGTGGAGCTGGCCAGCGAGTTCCGCAACCGCGACCCGCTGGTGGGGCCCAGGGTGATGACGCTGGCCATCTCGCAGTCGGGCGAGACGGCCGACACCCTGGCGGCGGTCAAGGTGGCCAAGGCCCGCGGGGCGCGCGCCTTCGCCATCTGCAACGTGGTGGGCTCGGCCATCCCGCGCGAGTGCGACGGCGGCACCCTCTTCACCCGGGCCGGCCCGGAGATCGGGGTGGCCTCCACCAAGGCCTTCACCACCCAGCTGGCGGCCCTCTACCTGCTGGCGGTGCGGCTGGGGCGGCTGCGCGGCACCCTGACCCAGGAGAAGGGGCGCGAGCTGCTGGAGTCGCTGCGGCAGCTCCCCTCCTGGATGGAGCAGATGATCCGCCAGGAGGCGGCCGTCATGCCCATCGCCAAGCGCTGCGCCGCCGCCCGCGACGTCCTCTTCCTGGGGCGCGGCGCCCAGTACCCGGTGGCGCTGGAGGGGGCCCTCAAGCTCAAGGAGATCTCCTACATCCACGCCGAGGGCTACGCCGCGGGCGAGATGAAGCACGGCCCCATCGCCCTCATCGACGACGCCATGCCGGTGGTGGTGCTGGCCACCCGCGAGCCGGCCTACGAGAAGACCCTGGGCAACATGGAGGAGGTGCGGGCCCGCGGCGGGCACGTCTTCGCCGTGGTCTCGGAGGGCGACGTGCAGGCGGCCAGCCTGGCCGAGGTGGCGCTCACCGTCCCGGCCGCGCCGCCGCTGCTGACGCCGCTGCTGTCGATCATCCCGCTGCAGTTCCTGGCCTACCACGTGGCCGATCTCAAGGGCACCGACGTGGACCAGCCGCGCAACCTGGCCAAGAGCGTCACCGTCGAGTAGCGGGGGGCCGGTGGACCGCCGCCGCCTGGCGGCGGCCGCCGCGGCGCAGGCCGTCAGCGCCGGCCGGTCAGCTCGGTCAGCAGCCGGCCGATGCCGGTGAGGAAGCTGCCCACCAGCGCCTCGAAGCGGCCGATCTCGTCGCGCGGCCCGGTGGGCGCCAGCTGGCCCACGTCGTACTCGCCGCCGGCCAGCCGCCCGCCCAGGTCCTCGAGCGTGGCGCTCAGGGCGTCGAGCCGGCCGAAGACCAGCCGCTGCACGATGGCCAGCAGCACCAGGGTGAGGATGATGGCCACCGCCAGCAGCGTCACCAGGATGCCGGAGCGGGCCCGGTCCAGGCTGTCGTGCAGCGCGGTGATGTCGTGCTCCACCACCACCGCGCCCACCTGGCGTCCGGCGGCGTCGGCCACCGGGACCAGGCCGCGCGCCAGGCTGCGCCCGCCGCGGAGTTGCTCGGAGAGGACGCGCCCGCTCGGTCGCAGCCCCGCCAGGCTCTCCGGGCCGACGTCGGCGTAGGCGTCCGGGGCCCGCGCGGTGTCCTCCGCCACCACGAAGGCGGGGTGGAGGTCCCAGTCGTCCGCCAGCCCGCGCCCCGCCCGCATGGCGCGCCAGTCCTGGTGGGCGAGGACCTCCTGCCCCGCCGCGTCGCGCTTGGCGAAGAGCAGGGCGTAGTCGTCGCCGGTCTGGGTGCGCATGCGCCCCAGGAAGTGGGCGAACTCCTCGCCCAGCTCCAGGTAGCCGATGGTCTGGCCGTCCACCACCCAGGGCTCGACCACCCTGAGGGCGAAGGCCGTCTTCCCGAACTCCTTGCCGGCCCCCAGGCCGGCCCTGGAGGCGGCCTGCCCCAGCGTGACGCGGACCACCGTGTCGCCGAACTGGGCCGGGCGGTGGACCCGGAGGAAGCAGACGCGCTCCAGCGTGTGGAAGTAGAAGTGGGTCACGCCGTGGTGCGCCAGCAGCCCCTGGTAGATGGGCTCGGCCACGACCAGGAGGCGGGCCCGATCGCCGGCGCGGAAGGCCGCCACCAGCCCGGGGTGGGCGCTGAGCGCGCGCAGGGTGGCCCCCAGCTTCTCGGCGTCGGCGTGCTCGGTGGCCTCGAGGGCGCCGGCGGCGGACGCCAGGGCCTGGTCGGCGGCCAGCCGCACGCTGCGCGCCGAGGCCACGTCCACCAGCGTGGCGGTGACCGCCGCCAGCGCGAGCATGCAGGCGGCGATGCTGATGATGAGCTTCTGCTTGATGGACATGGGGGGCGCCCGGATAGCCTACTCAAATCTCCTGGCTGGAGCCTGCGTCATCCAGCCGCGCACGGAGCCAGCGCCCGGCCGCCCAGGCCGGCGCGGCCGCCTCGAGCGCCCAGCCCGCCGCGCCGATGGCGCCGCCGATCAGGGCGGCGTGGCGCCGGACTCCCAGCATCCCGAGCATGTTCCACCAGTCGTGCGAGTCGGCGTCCGGCGCCAGCAGCGGCAGGAGGCGCACCTGGCCGTCCGCGGCATAGCGCCCCACGTTCACCAGGTTCACGCCGAGCCAGACCAGCGCGGTGGCGAAGGACGCCGGCTGACGCCGCGCGGCGAAGATCGCGGCGGCGGCCACCGGGAAGGCGAGCTGCGCCAGGGTGCCGCCCAGGAACATGAGGAAGCGCGAGCCGAGCAGGCCGAGGAGCGGGTGACCCGCCTCGTGGACCACCAGGTCGAAGCCGTCCACCACCGCGGCCAGCAGGCCGCCGGTCAGCTGCGAGCGGGCCACCAGGGCGGTGCCCACCACCACGGCCAGCGCCGCCGGACCGGTGGGGGGCGGGAAGGGGTCGCGCACCGAGAGAGTCTACACGGGCCGTGCGAACGGCGCCGCCCCGCCGGCCGCCGCGCGGACCACCGGCCGAACGCCGGAACTCCCGGTCAGGAGGGCACGGTCAGGAGGGCACCCCGCATCGAGGCTTGCGCGCGGGGCCGCTCCGGTGAAGAACAGGTGAAGGGGCCTCCGGCCTCCCCTCACCCGATGACCGCTCCCGCCCACGCGCCCGCCGGCCTCGCCCCCGGCTTCCTGGTCGCCTCGCCGACCCTGGCCGACCCCAACTTCGACGGGTCGCTGGTGCTCATGGCCGAGCACCACGGCGAGGGGGCGCTCGGCTTCGTGGTGAACCGGCCTGGCCCCATCGCGGTGGCCGACGTCCTGCGCGGGCTCGACCCCGAGCTGGCCGCCCTGGCCCAGGCCTCCGGCCGGCTGGAGGGGCAGGTGCTGGTGGGCGGCCCGGTCTCGCCGGAGCGGCTCTGGATCCTGCACCGGCCCGGCGCGGTGGAGGCCGAGGAGGGGGCGCTGCGGGTGGGTGACGGCCTGGCGCTGGGCGGCTCCCGGGAGCTGCTCGAGGCGCTGGTGCGTGAGCCCGGGGCGGGGCCGTTCCTGCTGCTGCTGGGCTACGCCGGCTGGGCCCCGATGCAGGTGGAGCACGAGGTGGCGGCCGGCGCCTGGCTGCCGCTCGACCTGCACGAGGACCTGGTCTTCGAGGTGCCGCACCCGGAGCGCTGGGACGAGGCGGTGCGCCGGCTCGGCCTGGTGCCGGGCGGCTTCATGGTGGGCGGCGGCGGGGCGCAGGCGTAGCCTGTCCGCACCTGGCCCCCCGGTGCCCCCGATGGATCCCCGCCTCGACGAGACCCGCACCGTCCGCGCCCCGCGCGGCGCCACCCTCTCCTGCCGGAGCTGGCTCACCGAGGCCGCCTACCGGATGCTGCAGAACAACCTCGACCCCGAGGTGGCGGAGCACCCGCAGGCGCTGGTGGTCTACGGCGGCATCGGCCGGGCGGCGCGCGACTGGGCCGCCTTCGACACCATCCTGGCGGTGCTGCGCCGGCTCGGCGACGACGAGACGCTGCTGGTGCAGAGCGGCAAGCCGGTGGGCGTCTTCCGCACCCACGCCGACGCGCCGCGGGTGCTGCTCGCCAACTCGAACCTGGTGCCGCGCTGGGCCACCTGGGAGCACTTCCACGAGCTGGATGCCAAGGGGCTCATGATGTACGGCCAGATGACGGCCGGCTCCTGGATCTACATCGGCAGCCAGGGGATCGTGCAGGGCACCTACGAGACCTTCTGCGAGGCGGCGCGGCAGCACTTCGGCGGCGCGGCCGCCGGGCGCTGGATCCTGACCGGCGGCCTGGGCGGCATGGGCGGGGCCCAGCCGCTGGCCGCCACCATGGCCGGCTTCTCGATGGTCGCGGTGGAGTGCGACCCCACCCGCATCCAGAAGCGGCTCGAGACCCGCTACCTGGATCGCCGCGCCGCCACCCTCGACGAGGCGCTGGCCCTGCTGGCCGAGGCGCGGGCGGCCGGGCGCCCGGTCTCGGTGGGGCTGCTCGGCAACGCGGCCGACGTCTTCGAGGAGGTGGCGCGCCGCGGCCTCACGCCCGACCTCGTCACCGACCAGACCAGCGCCCACGACCCGGTGAACGGCTACCTGCCGCAGGGCTGGACGCTGGCGCGGTGGCGCGAGGCGCGGGCGCGGGAGCCGGCCTCGGTGGTCGGGCCGGCCAAGGCCTCGATGGCCGCGCAGGTGCGGGCCATGCTGGCGCTGCGCGCCCGCGGCGCCCACGCCTTCGACTACGGCAACAACCTGCGCCAGATGGCCCTGGAGGCCGGGGTGGAGGACGCCTTCGCCTTCCCCGGCTTCGTGCCGGCCTACGTGCGGCCCCTCTTCTGCCAGGGCAAGGGGCCGTTCCGCTGGGTGGCGCTCTCCGGCGACCCGGCCGACATCCACCGCACCGACGAGGAGGTGAAGCGGCTCCTGCCGGACGACGCCGCCCTGCACCGCTGGCTCGACCTGGCGCGGCAGCGGATCGCCTTCCAGGGGCTGCCGGCCCGCATCTGCTGGGTGGGGGTGGAGGACCGGCGGCGGCTCGGGCTGGCCTTCAACGCCCTGGTGGCGCGCGGCGAGGTGCGGGCGCCTCTCGTCATCGGCCGCGATCACCTCGACACCGGCTCGGTGGCCAGCCCCAACCGCGAGACCGAGGCCATGCGCGACGGCTCGGACGCGGTCTCCGACTGGCCGCTGCTCAACGCCCTGCTCAACACCGCCGGCGGCGCCACCTGGGTGTCCTTGCACCACGGCGGCGGGGTGGGCATGGGCTTCTCGCAGCACGCCGGCATGGTGGTGGTGGCCGACGGCACCGAGGCGGCGGCCCGGCGCCTCGACCGCGTCCTCTTCAACGACCCGGCCAGCGGGGTGATGCGCCACGCCGACGCCGGCTACCCCCTGGCGATGGAGACGGCGCGGCGCGCCGGCCTCGACCTGCCCTCGCTGCCGCCGGAGCGCTGACGGCCATGTGGGACCTGCTCGTCCGCCACGCCCGCCTCGCCACCCAGGTGACCGGTGGGCCCGGGGCCGCGGGCCTCGTCGAGGACGGGGCCATCGCGGTGGAGGGCGGGCGCATCCGGTGGGTGGGCCCGGACGCGGCGCTGCCGGCCGGCGCGGCGGCGCGGGCCGAGCTCGGCGCCGAGGGGCGGCTCCTCACGCCCGGCCTGGTCGACTGCCACACCCACCTGGTCCACGCCGGGAACCGGGCCGGCGAGTGGGCGGCGCGGCTGGGCGGCGCCAGCTACGAGGAGGTCGCCGCGGCCGGCGGGGGCATCCGCGCCACCGTGCGCGCCACCCGCGCCGCCGGGTTCGACCGGCTGCTGGCCGAGAGCCTGCCGCGGCTGGCCGCGCTGCTGTCCGACGGGGTCACCACCGTGGAGGTGAAGAGCGGCTACGGCCTCGACCTCGTCACCGAGCTCACCATGCTGCGGGTGGCGCGGCGGCTCGGCGAGCTGCTGCCGGTGACGGTGCGGACCACCTTCCTCGGGGCCCACGCCGTGCCGCCGGAGTTCGAGGGCCGGGCCGACCGGTACGTCGACCTGCTCGTCGAGCGGCTGCTGCCCGAGGTGGCGGGGGGGCTGGCCGACGCGGTGGACGCCTACTGCGAGGTGGGCGCCTTCTCCCCCGCCCAGGTCGGCCGGCTCTTCGACGCCGCCGCCCGCCACGGCCTGCCGGTCAAGCTGCACGCCGAGCAGCGCAGCGACTCGGGCGGCGCGGCCCTGGTGGCGGCGCACCGCGGGCTCTCGGCCGACCACCTGGAGCACCTCTCGCCGGCGGGCGTGGCGGCGCTGGCCGGGGCCGGCACGGTGGCGGTGCTCCTGCCCGGCGCCTTCCTGCACCTGCGCGAGACCAGGCCGCCCCCGGTGGCGGCGCTGCGGGCCGCCGGCGTGCCGCTGGCGGTGGCCACCGACTGGAACCCGGGCACCTCGCCCCTGGGCGCGCTCACCACCGCCATGAACCTGGCCTGCACGCTCCTGGGGCTCTCGCCCGAGGAGGCGCTGGCCGGCGCCACCCGGCACGGCGCCAGGGCGCTCGGCCTGACCGACCGCGGCGCGCTGGCGCCCGGGCTGCGCGGCGATCTCGCCATCTGGAACCTGGAGACGCCCGCCGAGCTGTGCGGACGCCTGGCCGTCCCCTCGCTCGCCACCCGCGTGGTGGCCGGAGGCGTGCACCATGCACCGTCCCGCTGAGCCGCACCGCTGGCAGGGCCGGGAGGACGCCGGCGAGGGGCCGCGCGCCGTGCGCTGGCACCGGCAGGTCACGCCGCTGGCCCCGGGCGCCGCGCCGGGGGTGGCGCTGCTGGGGTTCGCCTGCGACGAGGGCGTGCGGCGCAACGCGGGCCGGGTGGGGGCGGCCGAGGGGCCGGCGGCGCTGCGGCGCGCGCTGGCCGGGCTGGCCTGGCACGTGGGGCGGCCGGTCCACGACGCCGGCGACGTGGTGGTCGAGGAGGAGGCGCTGGAGGAGGCGCAGGCGGAGCTGGGGGCCCACGTGGCCCGGCTCCTCGGCGACGGCCACCTGCCCATCGTCATGGGCGGCGGCCACGAGGTGGCCTACGGCAGCTTCCTCGGGCTCCTCGCCGCGGACGCCGGCCGGCTCGGGGTGGTGAACCTCGACGCGCACCTCGACCTGCGGGCCGGGCGCGCCTCCTCGGGCACGCCGTTCCGCCAGATCGCCGAGGCCTGCGCCGCGCGCGGCCGGCCCTTCCGCTACCTCTGCCTGGGCGTGGACCAGGCGGCCAACACCGCGGCGCTGCTGGACACGGCCGCCGGCCTGGGCGCCACCTTCCGGCGCGATCGCGACTGCACGCCGGGCCGCCTGGAGGAGGTGCGCGCGGCGCTGGCCGCCTTCCTGGGCCCGGTGGAGCGGGTCCACCTCACCGTGGACCTCGACGCCCTGCCGGCCCACGTGGCCCCCGGCGTCTCGGCGCCGGCGGCGCGCGGCCTGGCGCTCGAGGTGGCCGAGGCGCTGGTGGACGACGTCCTGGCCAGCGGCAAGCTGGCGCTCTTCGAGGTGGCCGAGCTCAACCCCAGGCTCGACCTCGACGGCCGCACCGCCCGGGTGGCGGCGCGGCTGGTGGAGCAGGTGGCGCGCGGACCCTGACAGGAGACCTGGACCATGAACGTGCTCACGCTGGCAGTCGCCGCACTCCTGGGC
Organism: Anaeromyxobacter sp.; assembly: GCA_016718565.1. NCBI lineage: Bacteria > Pseudomonadati > Myxococcota > Myxococcia > Myxococcales > Anaeromyxobacteraceae > Anaeromyxobacter > Anaeromyxobacter sp. The sequence goes on from JADKCZ010000005.1 coordinate 121,540, forward strand.
GCCGGATCGACCTCGACCTCGACCTCGACCGCGACTGCGACCCCCCCGACCTCGACCGCGGCTCCGGCCCCCTTCGGCCCCGCCACCCTGCTCGTCATCGACGTGCAGAACTTCTACTTCCCCGGCGGCACGCTCCCGCTCACCGGACCGCTGGAGGCCAGCCTGAAGGCCAGGGCCCTGCTCGACGCCTTCCGCGCGCGCGGCTGGCCGGTGGTGCACGTGCTCCACCTCGGCAAGGGGCAGGCGGCGCCCAGCCCGGACTCCGGCGAGGAGGGCTACCGCGCCCACCCGAACGTGCGGCCGCTGCCGGGGGAGGTGGTCATCGGCAAGCGCGAGGCCAACGCCTTCCGCGACACCGAGCTGCTCGCCACGCTCCGGTCGCTCGGGACCACCCGGCTGGTCATCGCCGGGATGCAGACCCAGATGTGCGTGGAGGCCGCCACCCGGGCCGCCGCCGACCTCGGCTTCCAGGTCACGGTGGTGCACGACGCCTGCGCCAGCCGCCCCCTCACCTTCGGCGGCCTGGAGGTGCCGGCGCCCCAGGTCCACGCCGCGGCGCTGGCGGCCATGGCCAGCGCCTACGCCACCGTGACCTCCACCGAGGCCCTGCTGGCCAGGTTGCCACCTGCCACCCCCTGACCACCCTCCGCCGCCCGCGCCGCCCGGCCGGCCACCGTCCGCCGGCGGAACAGGCGCGGCCCCTTCGCGGTTCCACCGGGCACACCCCGAGGAGTCCCCCACCGTGCCCATCTCCACCGCCACGCTCCTGCTGGCCGCCCTCGCCGCCCAGCCCGGGACCGAGCCCGCCGCCGTGACCCCGCCCGCCACCCTGGCGCCGCCCCCGGCCGACCCGCTGGCCGACCTGATCGCCGCGCTCGGCCGGCTGGCCGGCTCGGCCGTGGTCCGGGCCCAGGTGTCCCACCGGCACTCCTTCTCCCAGGGCGACGACCCGCCGCGGCCGGAGGGGCTGGTGCGGGCCACCGCGGTGGCCGGGCCGGACGGGCTGCAGGTGACCTGGGACCGCGCGCTGCTCGCCGAGGCTGAGCGCGAGGAGCGGCGGCTGGTCACCGATCCGGAGGCCGCCTCGCCGGTGCGCGACGCCCTCCTCGATCTCCGGATCCTGGCCCTGGCCCACGTGCTCGACCCGGGCCCCGAGCTGCTGCGGATCCTGAGCGGGGCCAGGCTGGTGGAGGCGCGCGACGAGCCGAAGGACGGGGCGCCCGCCCGCCTGCTGGTGCTCACCGTGACCCCGGCGCTGAGCGCGCGGGACCGCCGCTACGTGAAGGAGCTGTCGGCCACCGCCCGCGTCTGGCTCGGCCCCGACGGCCTGCCGCTGGCCGCCGAGCAGCACGTCACGGCCAAGGGCCGGGCGTTCCTGGTCATCACCTTCGACCTCGAGCAGGTCGAGCGGCTCCGCTTCACGCGGCAGGGCGACCGGCTGGTGACCACCCACCGCGAGACCGAGCAGCGCTCGGCCGGCGCCGGCGAGAAGAGCTGGCGCCGCAGCGTGACCGACCTCACGCTGCTGCCCTGACCCGGCGCGGCGGCTACGCCACCAGGTCGACGTGCTGCACGGTGCCGGCCGAGCCGTCCTCCCGCAGGAAGAGGCCGGTGGCGGCCACCGCGCCCTGCGCCTGGCCGCCTGGCCCCTTCACCTCGAAGGGCGTGGCGGCGGCGCCGGTGTAGAGCGCCCCCACCCGGGCGGCCGCCAGCGGCGTGAGCGTGCCGGCGCTCGGGCTCCAGAGCCGCAAGGACGAGAAGGCGGCGTCGCCCTCGTCGACCCAGCCGTTGCCGTCCTGGTCGAGCGCCGCCAGCTCGCCGAAGCCGGAGCCGGTGGTGGGGCCGAAGAGCTCGGCGCCCGAGCCGATGGCGCCGTCGCCGTCCCGGTCCCGGGCCAGGTAGGCGGACCCGGGGCCGAGGGCCGCGATCGACTCCTCCCGCCCGTCGGCGTCGAGGTCGAAGCGGGTGGTCCCCGCGAAGGCGGCGGCGCCGCCGGCCAGGTTGAGCACCAGGGGATCGATCGTCCGCGCGTCGCCCGCCAGCAGGTGGACCTCGCGGGTGGACAGCTCGGACCGCTCCATCGAGAGCGCCGCGGCGAGCTGGATGGAGCGGCCGTCGGCGGTGGTGACCTGGGCGGCGGCGGCGAAGGTGGTCCGCTCGAAGGTGGCCGAGGTCTCGCTGAGGTCGTAGCGGAGCCCCCAGCCCTCCCGCGCCGGCTCCTCGGCGGCCTGCCCCTCGGCCCGGTGGGCCTGGCCGGTGCGCTGGCTGGCCTCGTCGGCCGCCCGGCGGCCGTCGGCGTAGGCGCTCCGGACCTCGTGCGCCCCCCTGGAGAGGCTGCGCCCGAGCCGGAAGGTCCTGCGGAGGATGGCGAGGTCGAGCTCGTCCCGGGGCGTGCCCCTGGCGCGCTCCGCGTCGCCTGGCTCGCCCCCGTCGGCGTCGCCCGGCGCCGCGGGCGGCGCCGCGGCGGCGCCCTGGGCGGCCGCCGCCAGCGCCGGCGGCGGGAGGCCCGGCCGGGCCGCCACCACCCGGCGGTCGGGCGGCTCCTCGTCGCCGATCCAGAGCTTCAGCGACTCCTGGCGGGTCGAGACGCGCTGCAGGACATGGGTCGAGGCCAGGACGACGGACGACGAGGTGATGCGCATGGCGTTGAACCTCTCGCCAGGTCCATCGGCGCGCCAGCGCCCGGCATGAAGGGCCGACCGGCAGAAATCGACCGACCCGATGGAGGGGGTCCGGTCGATGGGGTGGTGGAGACGCCGTCCTCCCCCGCCTGGGCGTGGCCGCCCCCCCTACCCCCACGTCACGTCGAACACCACCCGCATGAACCGGGCCTCCTGCGCCTCGATGACCGGGTTGGTGGCACCGGTCGCGTCCAGCCCGGCCCTGAGCGCTCCCCGAAGGTAGGGCACCGGCAGGAACTCGCGCTCGAACTCCACCGTGGCGTGGCGCTCGCCCTGCCAGGTCACGAAGCGCTGGCCGTAGCCGGCGATGGCCTTGAAGGCCGTGGGCACCTGCGTCATCACCGCCTTCGGCGTGCGCCCGAAGGTGAGGAGCGTGTGGCCCAGCATCGACCCCAGCACGCCGGCGGTGGCCCGATAGCCCACCTGGAAGGAGACCTCGTCCGGCCCGCCCACCTTCCGCTCCAGCCGGTCGGCCACGGCCCACAGGACGTTGAGGAAGTCGGCCACCGGGTAGGAGATGAAGTCCGAGCGCTTCCCCTTCCCGGTGGGATCGCACAGCAGGATGGTCGCCTCGTCGGCGTGCTCGCGCACGACGTCGAAGGCCGAGTTGAAGGCCAGGCCGCGGATGGTGTCTTCGCGGGTGGCGGCGGCGAGGCGGGCGGCGAGGTCGGTGCGGTCGGCGGGCATCGGGGCGCATCATGCTCCGGGACGGCCGGCCGGCAAGTGACGGAGCGCAAGCTTGACGTGGGTCCGTCCGTTCAGTATTCATCTGTTCAGTGGTCGGGGCGGCCACTGTCAGGGTCCCGCGGTAGAGGTCGTCACACCCGAAGCACGACGGGGGCGCGAGATAGCGCCCCTCCCAAGACGCGGCGCCCTACGGCGCCCAGGCAGCAGGCGTGGCGCCCCACGGCGCCCAGGCAGCACACCCGGCGCCGCCAGGCGCCCAGGCAGCAAGGAGCGGAGCGATGGCTGTTGGTCCGGAGAAGGAGAAGGCGATCGAGCTGGCCGTCTCGTCCATCGAGAAGGCGTTCGGCAAGGGCTCGATCATGCGGCTCGGCAACCAGGAGTCGCTGGTGAAGGACGTGGCGGCGGTCTCGACCGGGGCCACCTCGCTCGACATCGCGCTGGGCGTGGGCGGCTTCCCCCGCGGTCGCATCATCGAGATCTACGGCCCGGAGTCGTCCGGCAAGACCACCCTGGCGCTGCACGCCATCGCCGAGGCCCAGAAGGCCGGCGGCATCTGCGCCTTCGTGGACGCCGAGCACGCCCTGGACGTCGGCTACGCCCGCAAGCTGGGCGTCCGCACCGACGACCTGCTCATCTCGCAGCCCGACTCCGGCGAGCAGGCGCTGGAGATCGTGGAGACGCTGGTCCGCTCCGGCGCCATCGACGTGCTGGTCATCGACTCGGTGGCCGCGCTGGTGCCCAAGGCCGAGCTGGAGGGCGAGATGGGCGACGCCCACATGGGCGTGCAGGCCCGCCTCATGAGCCAGGCGCTCCGCAAGCTCACCGGCACCATCTCCAAGTCGCAGACCATCGTCATCTTCATCAACCAGATCCGCATGAAGATCGGCGTGATGTTCGGCAACCCGGAGACCACCACCGGCGGCAACGCGCTCAAGTTCTACGCCAGCCAGCGGCTCGACATCCGCCGCATCGGCGCCATCAAGGACGGGGACGCGGTCATCGGCAACCGCACCCGCGTCAAGGTGGTCAAGAACAAGATGGCCCCGCCGTTCAAGGAGGTCGAGTTCGACATCATGTACGGCCAGGGCATCAGCCGCGAGGGCGACCTGCTCGACCTGGCCGCCCAGGAGAACGTGGTGGAGAAGAGCGGCACCTGGTTCAGCTTCGACGGCGAGCGCATCGGCCAGGGCCGGGAGCAGGCCAAGACCTTCCTGAAGGAGCACCCGGCGGCGCTCCAGAAGATCGAGGCGCTGGTCCTCGAGAAGTTCGGCGTCAAGCGCGGCCCGGCGGCCCACCCGGAGGCCGAGGAGGCCCCCGAGGAGCGCAAGGGGCGCGTCAAGGCCGTGAAGTAGGCGAGCACACCCGTCCCCGCGCCCGCGTCCGCGAGCGCCTCGACGACAGGGGCTGGCTCCGAGAGGGGCCGGCCCCGACTTCTTGGGCCGGTTAAGCTGCCTGCTCACCCCCCAGGAGGCCATCGTGATCAGCACGTCCATGCAGGCAGCCCTCAACGCCCAGATCAACGTCGAGCAGTACTCCGCGCAGCTCTACCTGGCCATGGGCGCGCACTGCGAGACCCTCAGCTTCCGCGGCTACGCCCACTGGCTGCGCGTGCAGGCCGGCGAGGAGACCGCCCACGCCGTCAAGCTCATCGACTTCCTGGTGAACCGGGGCGGCCGGCTCGAGCTGCAGTCGGTGCAGGCGCCGCCGCGCGACTTCGGCGGCGTCGTCCAGGTCTTCGAGCAGGTGCTGGCCCACGAGCAGGCCATCACCACCAAGATCAGCGCGCTCTTCGAGCGGGCCCGCGCCGAGAAGGACCACGCCAGCGAGATCACGCTGCAGTGGTACGTGACCGAGCAGGTGGAGGAGGAGAGCACCGTGGGCCAGGTCGTGGCCCACCTGCACGCCGTCGGCGACAAGGGCGGCGGCATCTGGTACCTCGACTCCAAGATGGGGAAGCGCGGCGCGGCCTGACCGACCGCGAGGGCTCCCCTCCGGTGGCCGTGCGGCCGGAGGGCGCCCCTCGCCTGGCCGGTTCCCCCGTCGCCACCGCGCGGCCCGTGGGGCCCCCGGCGGCGCCCAGACCGTCACCACCCACCGGCCCGAGGCCGGCCTGCACACCTGCGCGCGGCAGGGGCTGGCCCCCTCCAGCGCCCGCCGTGCCGTCCAGGGGCTCGACGGGGCAGCGTCGGCACGGGGCGGCGCGCTAGACTGGCCGCCCCGTGCCCCTCGACCTCACCACCAGCGGCTGGCTGGCCGCCCTCGTCGACCAGGAGCTGGCGCGCTACGACGTGGCGGCGGCGCGCGCCCGCCTCCCCTCCGAGCTGACCCTGGCACCGGCCGGCAGCGACCTGGAGCCCGGCGCCCGCGTCCTGGTGGCCCGCTCGCTGCGCCACCGGCGGCTCGGCGCCGGGGCGGCGGACGGCGACGAGCACTTCCTGGAGACGGTGCGGGGGCACGTGGGGCTGGTGCTCGACCTGAGCCTGCTGGCCGGCGATCCCTTCCACCGCCAGCGCCGCCGCGCCATCGTGGCCGCCTGCCTGGCCGCCGCCACCGGCGAGCCGGACCTGGCGCTCGACGCCGACCCGGCCCACCCCGACCTGGCCTCGTCGCTGTCGGTGGAGCGGGCCTTCGAGGTGGCCGCCCGCGCCCTGCGGCTGCGCTTCCGGCCGCCAGGCGACCCGCTGCACGGCCTGCCGCTCTACCCGGGGACGCTGGCGGTGCTGCGCCGCCACCTGGCCCGCGTCGCCAGCGGCGCCCTGCGCACCGGCGACCTGGACGTCGAGGCCCTGGCCCGCCACCGCGCCTTCGCCCAGCGCGAGCTGGTGCTGCTGGTCGAGGCGGTGGCCGGCCAGCAGTGGGTGGCCGGCCTGCCGCCCGCGCCCGACGGCCCCGCCGTCCGGGCCCGCCAGCTCCTGCGGCTCGGCCTGCCGCGCGCCGAGGCCCGCGAGGCCCGGCGGGCCATGACCGCGCCGCGCCCGCCCGCCGCGCTGGGGGCTGGCGCGCCGGAGCGGGTGCGGCTCTTCCTGCTGGAGCAGCTGCTGCTGGCCCAGCTCCGCGCCGGGCTCGACCCCGCGGCGGCCGGGGCCTACGTCGGCGCCTTCGCCACCGGCGCCGGCCTGGACGCGCTGGCCGTGGCCACGGCGCGGGTGGAGGCCGCGGCGCAGCACGACGACCACCTGGCCTGGTTCGAGGCGGTGCAGGGCGACAGCGGCCAGGACTGGGAGGCCGTCGCCGCGGAGTGGGAGGCCACCGCGGACCTGGTGGTGGAGCGGGTCACCGGGGTGGTGACCGAGAACCTGGAGGCGCTGGTCACCGAGCTGCGCGAGACCGGCGAGCTCGGCCAGCTGCTGGCCCGGGCCGCCGGCGGCGCCAGGCTGAGCACCGAGGAGAAGCGCAAGGTGAAGGCGCAGCTCATCGACCTGGCCAAGGCGGTGCCGGCGCTGGCCATCTTCGCGGCGCCGGGCGGCATGCTGCTCCTGCCGCTCCTGGCCAAGCTGCTCCCCTTCAACATGTTGCCTTCGTCCTGGGACCGGTCGGCGCGGGCCCTGGCCGCCGCACCGTCGGCCCCCGTCGGCCCGCGGGTGCTGGAGCCCGGGCCGGAGGCGCCCGATCCGGCGGCGGCCCAGGAACCAGGTCAGGACGACGGCCCGCGCTGAGCGGCCGGGCCGGCGGGCCGCGGCCGTCTCGCGGACCACCGTCCGGGCGGCGGAACTCCCGGTGCGGGCGGGCGCCTACCTGGCGGCCCGGCGCAGCCGTCCGGCCAGGCGGAGCGCGTCCTCGTTCACCCCGGCGGTCAGCAGCCGGCCCTTGTCGGCGGCCACCGCGGCCTCGATGGCGGCCGCCGCCTCCAGGCCGGCCGACCCGGGCGGGTGCCGGCGGGTCACCTCGTCGAGCGCCAGCACGGCGTGGTACCGGGCGGCCAGCTCGGCGTCGGTGCCGACCGGCCGGACCAGCGCCATCCGCAGCGCCGCCACCTCGGCCGCGCCGCCGTCGCGCCCCACCACCAGCGCCGCCCGGTCGCGCACCTCGGCGCGCTGGTCTGCCAGCCTGCCGCTCCAGCAGGCCAGGCTGTCGCCGCAGGCGCGGGCGGCGTCCAGCCGGGCCGCCATGCCGTCCAGGGCGGCCAGCAGGCCGGGCTGGCACCCCACGGCGCAGGCGGCGCGGGCCGCCTCGAGGAGCGGCCGATCGACCTCGCCGCCCACCCTCGACAGGGCCTCGAGCATGGCCTCTCGCGCCGCCACCGGACCCGGCGCCCCCGCGGCGGCCCGCAGGGCCGGCAGCCCGGCCGGGTCGCCGATGCGGGCCAGCGCGTCGGCGTAGCGGTGGCGCGCGTCCGGGTCCTTCTCGGCCGCCAGCGCCGCGGCCAGCGGCCCCACCGCCGGGCGGGCGCGCAGCCGGCCCAGCGACTCGGCGGCGAAGACCCTCACGAAGAGGCGCGCCTCGGGCGTCTCGTCCTGGTACCCGAGCGCAGCCACCAGGGCCGGCACCGCCGCCTGGCCTCCCACGTCGCCCAGCAGCTGCGCGGCCTTGGCCCGCAGCGCGGCCGGGTGCACCCGCCGCTCCGCCGCCCAGGCCGCCAGCGGGGCGTCCCGGCCCTCCACCAGGGCGGTCAGCGGCCCGGCCGCCGCCTCGCCCAGCTGCGAGACCGCGAAGGCCGCCTCCGGGAAGTAGCTGACGCCCGGTCCCTCGGTGAAGAGCGAGCGCACCACCGCCGGCACGGCGCGCGGGTCGCCGATGCGCCCCAGCGCCAGCAGCGCCTTCTTCACGGCGAACGGCGCGGCCTGCCCGTCCTCCACCACCGTCAGCAGCGAGTCCACCGCCGCCGGCGCGCCGATGGCCCCCAGGGCGTCGATGGCGGCCACCTGCACGAAGGGGTCGCTGGCCCGGACCGCCAGCGGCGCCAGCACCGGCACCGCCTCCTGGGCCCGCAGCGCGCCGAGCGCCGCGGCGATGGCGGCGTTGGCCAGGTTGACGTCCCGGTCGGCCGTGCCGGAGCGGTCGAGCGCCGCCAGGAGCGGCCCCGCGGCCTCGGGCCGGCCCAGCTCGCCCAGGATGACGGCCGCCTGCTGGCGCGCCTTGGGGGCCTGCCCGAGCACCTCGACCAGCGGCGCCACGGCGGCGGCGCGGTCGCCGATGGTGGCCGGATCGCCGGCCGCGGCGCGGGCCGAGGCCAGGGCGGCCAGCTTCTCGTCGAGCCGGTTGCGCGAGGCGGCCCGCGCGGCCCAGCCGGCCAGGTCCCTCGGTTCGGAGCAGGCGGCCAGCGCCGCCAGGGCGGCCAGGGCGAGGGCGGTGCGGCGGAGGTGGCTTCGCGGCTGGCGCATGGCGGGCTCCCTTGCGGACGGGTGCGACGCGAGGTGAGGCGATCAGGTCGCTGGTGGCGCAGCGGGCGGCGGGGGCGGCGCGTCGGCCAGGGCCTCGTGGTGGGCCCGGGCGGCGGCTGCCAGCGCCTCGGCCACCTCGGCCAGCTCCGGGGCCCGGTCCACGGCGGCCCAGACCCGCCGGGCGCTCGAGTCGAGCAGGTCGGCGGTGGCGAGCTGGCGGACCCGCAGGGCCTCCACCCCCTGGCCGAAGACGCCCACCAGCCGCTGCAGCTCGTCGCCGCGGCGCAGCGGCCGCACCCGCGGATAACGCCCCTGGGCGAAGGCGGCCAGGTAGCGCCCCAGCACCAGCACCGGCCCGGCCACGCGGTGGGTCAGGATCACGCCCACCACGCCGAGCGCCAGCGCCATGAGCGCGGTGATGCCGAGCAGCGCGCCGATCAGCTCGCCGTCGCTGCGCTCGATGAGGGCGCGCGCCTCGGCGTCGAGCGGCAGGAGCTCGGTGGCCTGCAGGTGGGCCTGGTGGAGCCAGAGGCCGCACAGCAGGGCCAGGATGGCGCCCGCCCCGGCCAGCAGGAGGGCGTAGCGGAGCTGGAACCCTCGATCGACGAGGTAGGTCCGGCGGTGGTGCACCGGCACGCCAGCCGATGCCGTGGATGCGTCGGCCATGCGATGCTCCCCTTTCGCTGGCCGATTCTACCCCGCGGGGGCGGGGTGGCAACGACCCGTGAGACACACGACCCGCGACGGCACCGGTGACCATGACCTCCCCGACCTCCGCACCGCAAGACCCGCAGGCCCTCGCGGCGGCGTGCGCCGCCTCCTACCGGACCGCGGTGGCCCGCCTCGGCGCCGGTCGCCTGGTGGCGGAGGCGCTGGCGGCCAGGCCGCTCCCGGCCGGGCCGGTGCGGGTGGCCGCGCTCGGCAAGGCGGCCGGGGCCATGCTGGCGGCCGCGCTCGAGGCGCTGGGGCCGCGCGCCCGCGACCTGGTGTGCGTCCTGCCGGAGGGCGCCTGGGTCCCCCCCGGCGTGGCGGCCCTGCGCGGCGGCCACCCCCGCCCCACCACCGGCTCCCTGGCGGCCGGCCGGGCGCTGCTCGACTGGAGCGCCGGCCCGCCGGCCCCGGCCCTGGTGCTGCTCTCCGGCGGCGGCAGCGCGCTGGCGGCCGCGCCGCTCCTCGGGGTCACCTTCGAGGAGAAGGCCGAGGCGGTGGCGCGCCTCATGGCGGCCGGCCGACCCATCGGCGAGCTCAACGCGGTCCGCAAGCACCTGTCGGCGCTCAAGGGCGGGCGGCTCGGCCTCCGGCTGGCCGGCGCGCCGGTGCGGGTGCTGGTCCTCTCCGACGTGCCGGGCGACGACCTCTCCACCATCGCCTCCGGCCCCTTCACCGGCGACCCCACCAGCTGGGCCGACGTGGCCAGGGTCCTGGCCGCCAGCGGCGTGGCCGGGGCGCTGCCGGCGGCGGTGCGCCGGCTGGTGGAGGCGGGCGCCGACCGCGGGACCGCCGGGCCGGGCGGCCCCCCGGCGGAGACGCCCAAGCCCGGCGATCCCCGCCTGGACGGGGTCGAGCACCAGCTGCTGGCCGGCCCGGTGGGCTTCGCGCGCGCCGCGGCCGAGGCGGCCCGGGCCCTCGGGCTCGCGGCCGAGGCGGACCCGCTGCCGCTCTCCGGCGACGTGGCCGAGGTGGCGGCCCGGCTCGGCGCCTGGGCGCGGGCCCACGCCGGGCGCGGCCCGCGGCTGCTGGCGCTGGGCGGGGAGCCCACGGTGGTGGTGCCGCCCGGCGCCGCCCGGCCCGACGGCGGCCGGGCCCAGGCCCTGATGCTGCTGGCGGCGCGGGCCCTCGACGGGCTGCCGGCCGCGGCGCTGGCGGCCGGCTCGGACGGCCGCGACGGCCCCACCGAGCGGGCCGGGGCGGTGGTGGACGGGCGCTCGGCCGCGCTGGCGACCCGGCTCGGCCTCGACCTGGACGCCGCCCTCGCCGAGGCCAGGAGCGGGCCGGCCTGCGACGCCCTGGGCGCCACGCTGCCGCGCTTCGAGACCGGCACCCACCTGGGAGACCTGGTGCTGGTGGCGGTCCGCTGATCCGCGTATACCCGCGCCCTATGCGCGTCGTCTTCCTCGGCACGCCCGAGTTCGCCGTCCCGACCCTGGCGGCCCTCGAGCGGTCCGGCCACCAGGTGGTCGCCCTGGTGGCCCAGCCCGACCGGCCGGCCGGCCGCGGCGGGGCGCTGCGGGCGCCGGCCACCAAGGCCTGGGCCGAGGCCCACGGCGTGCCGGTGCTGCAGCCGCAGAAGGTGCGAGACGGAACGCTGGCCGCGGCGCTGCGGCCGCTCTCGCCCGACGTGCTGGTGGTCACCGCCTACGGCCGCATCCTGGGCCGGGACCTGCTCACGCTGGCCCCGCTCGGCGCCGTCAACGTGCACGCCTCGCTCCTGCCGCGCTGGCGCGGCGCCGCCCCCATCCAGTGGGCGGTGGCCAGCGGCGAGGCCGAGACCGGCGTGACCATCATGCAGATGGACGAGGGGCTCGACACCGGCGACGTCCTCATGGCCCGGGCGCTGGCCATCGGCCCGGAGGAGACCGCCGAGCAGCTGTCGCCGCGCCTGGCGGCGCTGGGCGGCGAGGCGCTGGTGGAGGCGCTGCCGCTGCTGGCGGCCGGGGCGCTGGTGCCGGTGCGGCAGGACGGCGCCCGCCACACGCTGGCCCCCATCCTGGAGAAGGAACACGGCCGGCTCGACTTCACCAGGCCAGCCCCCGAGCTGGCCGCCCGGCTGCGCGGCTTCACCCCCTGGCCCGGCGCCTTCACCACGCTGGACGGGAAGGTCCTCAAGATCCACGCCGCCCGCGCCCGGCCCCCCGGCGGCCCGGACGCCGGGGCCCCGCCCGGCGCCGCCCGCGCCACCTCCGAGGGGCTGCTCGTCGGCTGCGGCGCCGGCACCGCCCTCCTCGTCACCGAGGTGCAGCCCGAGGGCAAGCGGCGCATGCCCGCGGCCGACTTCCTCCACGGCCTCGGCGGCCGCCCCCTGGTGCTCGGATCATGAACGACACGCCCCACCGCCCGCCCCGCGCCACCCCGGGCGGCGCCGCCCCGGTCACCGCCCGCACCCTGGCCTTCGACGTCCTGCGGCGCGTCGAGGAGGACGGCTCCTTCGCCTCCCGCGCCCTCGACGTGGCGCTCTCGCAGGCCGGTGCCCTCGATCCGCGCGAGCTGGGGCTGGCCACCGAGCTGACCTACGGCACGCTGCGCCGCGCCCTGGCGCTCGACGCGGCCCTGGCCCCGCACGTGTCGCGCTCGCTCGAGAAGGTGGAGCCGGTGGCGCGGGTGCTGCTCCGGCTGGGCGCCTACCAGCTCCTCTACCTGTCGACGGCGCCGCACGCCGCGGTGGGCGAGACGGTGGAGCTGGCCCGGCAGCGCGGCTTCGACCGGCTGACCGGCTTCGTCAACGCCGTGCTGCGCTCCTTGCTCCGGGCCGGCCCGCCGCCCCCGCCCCCCTCGCTGGAGGAGGACCCGGCGGCCCACGTGGCCGCGGTCGAGGCGCTGCCGCGCTGGCTGGCCGACGAGTGGGTGGCCTGGCTCGGTCCGGCCGAGGCGCTGGCCCTGGCCGCCGCCATGAACGGCGCCGCGCCGCTCACGGTGCGCTCCCCCGCCGCGACGAGCTGCTGGCCGCCGCGCGCGCCGCCGGCCTGGAGGCCCGCCCCTGCGCCCGCTCGCCCGACGGCCTGGTGCTCTCGGGCACCCCGGTGTCGGCGCTGGCCCGCGCGGCCGGCGCGGTGCCCTTCCAGGTGCAGGACGAGGGGGCCCAGCTCGCCACCCTGATGGCGGCCGGCCACCTGCGCGGTCGGACCGCCCGCGTCCTCGACGCCTGCGCCGCGCCGGGCGGCAAGGCCTTCCACCTGGCCGAGCTGCTCGGCCCAGGCTCGGAGGTGGTGGCGGTGGAGCTGCACCCGCGCAAGGCCGACCTGCTGCGGCAGGAGGCCAGGCGGCGCGGCCTGAACGTCACGGTGCTGTGCGCCGACGCCTCGCGCCCCATCCCCGGCCTGGTCGAGGGGAGCTTCGACGCCGTGCTGGTGGACGCGCCCTGCGCCGGCCTGGGCACGCTGCGCCGCCACCCCGAGCTCAAGCAGCGCCGGCTGGCGCCGGACCTGGCCCGGCTGGCGCTGCTGCAGGAGGAGATCCTGCGCGCCTGCGCCCGCTACGCCAGGCCGGGCGCGCCGGTCACCTACGCCATCTGCTCGCTCTCCCGGGCCGAGGGTCCCGACCTGGTGGCCACCTTCCTGGCCGAGGGCTGGCGGCGCGACGCCGCGCCCGCGGCCGTGCCGCCCGACGCGCTCACCGCCGACGGCGACCTGCTCACCCTGCCGAGCCGGCACGGCGCCGACGGCTTCTACGCCGCCAGGCTCGTGAAGGGCTGAGCGGCCGCGAGGGACTCCCCCTCCGGACCGGTCCGGGGGGAGTCCCCTACCACCTCCGGGCTTGGCCCGCGTCGCAGCGGCGGGCGCCGCGCGGCTCAGCGCGCCCGCGTCGCCGCGCCGGCCGGGGCCGCCGCCACCTGGAACGCCGCCTCCCCCAGCACCTGCCCGTTCACCACCAGCTCCACCCGGTGGCGCCCGGGGCGCGGCGTGCGGGTGCTGTGCACCGCCAGCGACACCCGCTTCGAGAGGCTGGCGGTGCCCCGCGGCGCCAGCTCCAGGCTGGCCACGCGGAAGGCCTTCGGGGCGGTGCGCCCGCTGGCCTTGACGAAGTGGACGGCCAGGTCCACCCGCAGCGGCTGGACCCGGGCGGCGCGGCTGCGCAGCTCCACCCGCACCAGCGCCGTGCCGCCCACCGCCACCCGGCGCGGCGTGACGGCCAGGGTGACCGCCACCCGGGGCGGCGCGCCGTGGCCCGCCAGCGCCAGCGCCGCGGGGTGGCGCGTCCTGAGGAGCGTGCGCAGGGCGTGCTGCACCAGCGCCCGCCGCTCCGGCGAGGCGCCGCGCAGCCAGCGCCGGCAGGTGGCCAGGGCCAGGGCCGGGTCGTCCTTGGAGAGGTCGTTCAGGTGGTTGGCCACCGAGCGGCGCACCAGGGTGGTGGGGTCGTCGCGCAGCCGCTCCAGCAGCGCCAGGGCTGGCCGAGGGTCGGCGGCCTGGCCGGTGAAGCGGGTCGCCCAGGGCAGGCGGGGCCGGGTCCCCTCCGAGGCCAGCCGGCGCACGTGCGGGCTGGGGTCGGCGGTCCACTCGAGCAGGCGCGCCAGCGTCCGCTCCGGCTCGGCCTCGAGGGAGCTGCGGATGGAGAACTCGCAGCTGAAGCGGCGGGTCAGGGCGTGCTGCAGCCGCATGGCCGCCTCGAAGTGGCCGGTGCCGCGCTGGGCCACCCACAGGACGTGGGGCAGGTAGCGGAAGGGCGCCCGGCCCAGCCCGGTGAGCTCGTCCCCCTCGATCTCGGGCCCGAGCGAGCGCTCCACCACCCCGGCGGCGCGCTCGAAGTCGGCCGGCAGGTGGCGGCCCATCACCGCGGCGATCCAGGCGGCCCGGTCCTTCAGCTCCAGCGCCTCGAGCCCGGCGCTGGCCTCGGCCCGGAAGGCCTCGGAGGCGAAGGACGGGTCGGCGCCTCGCAGCATGGCGGCCAGGTCGGCCACCAGGGCCGCGTCGAAGATGGTCTTGAGCAGGTCGGCCATTGGGGGGTGAGTGTGCCCGGACCGGGTCCGGCGCGCCCGGCCCTGGGGGGGGCCAGGCGCCTGGACACGGTGGGGACGGGCGGCCCGCCCTCGGCTAGAGTGCCCCGGCATGACGCCTCCCCTGCGGATCGCCCCCTCCATCCTCTCCGCCGACTTCGGCCGCCTGGCCGAGGAGATCCGCGCCGTGGAGGCGGCCGGCGCCGACTGGGTCCACGTGGACGTGATGGACGGGCGCTTCGTGCCCAACCTCACCATCGGTCCGCTGGTGGTGGAGGCGGTCCGGAAGGCCACCCGGCTCCCCGTCGACGTCCACCTCATGATCGTCGAGCCGGAGCGCTACGTGGAGGCCTTCGCCAGGGCCGGCGCCGACGTCATCTCCGTGCACGCCGAGGCCTCGCCCCATCTGCACCGGACGCTGCAGGCCATCCGCGCCGCCGGCGCCCGGCCCGCCGTGGCGCTCAACCCGGCCACCGGGCTGGAGGTGCTGGAGTACGTGCTCGGCGACTGCGAGATGGTGCTCCTCATGTCGGTCAACCCTGGCTTCGGCGGGCAGCGCTACATCCCGGCCTGCACCGAGAAGGTGCGCCGCCTGCGGGCCATGGCCGACGCCCGCGGGCAGGCGCTGGAGATCCAGGTGGACGGCGGCCTCAAGGCCGACACCGTGGGCGCCGTGGCGGCCGCCGGCGCCAACGTGCTCGTGGCTGGCTCCGCCGTCTTCGGCGCGCCCGACTACCGCCAGGCCATCGCCGACCTCCGGGCCGGCGCCGCGGCCGCGCGGGCCTCACCGTGAGCCGCCTGGCTCGCCAGGCCGGACCCCGGGCCGCCCCGTGAGGCGCGGCGCGACCTCCAGGCAGGCGGGCCCCCGGTGATCTTCGCTCCGGCCCTCGCCTTCGCGGCTGGCGTCCTGGCCATCTACGTGGGGACGCTGGCGCGCCGCATGGGCCGCGCCCCCGGCTGGGGCGAGCAGCGCTGGTTCGGCCTGATCGCCTTCGGGGCCGCCACCTACGCCCTGGGCAACCTGGGGACCACGCTGCACCTCCCGGACGAGCAGGTGCTGTTCCTCTCGCGGGTGCAGCTGGCGGCCGTCCTCTTCCAGGTCTGGGCCTGGTTCGGCTACGTGGACGCCTACGCGGCGCGGCGCCCCGGCCGCGGCGAGCGCCTGGCGGTGAACGGCCTGCTGGGGCTGGCGGCGCTCTCGCTGGTGCCGCACGTGGCCTACGGCCACGAGGTGACGGCCCACGTGGTCCCCTGGCTGCACACCTTCTACAAGGACGCGGTCCCGACCTGGATCGGCGGGGGGATCTTCGTGGTCGGCCTGGCCGCCGCCGGGGTGGTCGCCCTCCGGCTGGTGGGCGCCTGGCGGCGCGGCCTGCCCCAGGCCGGCCTGCACGCCGTCTCCTACGCCACCATCCTGGTCTTCGGGACCAACGACGCGGTGGCCGCGGCCGGCCTCTACCCGCTCCCCTACCTGCTCGACATCGCCTTCGTGGTGCCGGTGGGCGCGGTGGCCTATGCCATGACCAAGCGCTTCGTGGCGGAGGCCGAGGCCCTGCACGCCCTGCGGGGCCGCCTGGAGACGCTGGTGGAGGACCGCACCCGCGACCTGGCCCTGGCCGAGGAGCGGCTGCACCAGGCCGAGAAGCTGGCCGCCCTGGGCCAGTTCGCCGCCGGGGTGGCCCACGAGGTGAACAACCCCTCCTCGGTGGTGACCGCCAACCTGCGCTTCCTGGAGGAGGAGGCCCGGGCCCAGGGCGCCACCGCCGAGTCGCAGGAGTCCATCGCCGAGTCGCTGGAGGCCATGCAGCGCATCAACGCGCTGGTGCGCCGGCTGGTGGACGCCGGCCGCCTGGCCGCCTCGCCCAAGGTGGGCGGCAACGCCCCGCTGCTCGGCGTGGCCGAGCAGGCGCTGGCCGAGGCGCGGGCCCGCTCCGGCGACCGGATCCAGCACTCGGCGCAGGTCCCCGCCGCGCTGGAGGTGGGGGTGCGCCCCGAGGTGCTGCACCAGATCCTGGCGGCGCTGCTGCAGAACGCCGCCGACGCCGTGCCGGAGGGGCGGCGCGGCCGCGTGGAGCTGACGGCCGAGCCCACCGAGGCCGGCCGGGTCCGCGTGGTGGTGAGCGACGACGGCAGCGGCATGGCGCCCGAGGTGGTGCGGCGCGCCTTCGAGCCGTTCTTCACCACCAAGGCCGAGGGCAAGGGGAGCGGCCTGGGCCTGCCGGTGGCGCGCGCCCTGGCCGAGAGCCACGGCGGCGAGCTGCGGCTGGAGAGCCGCCCCGGGCACGGGACGCGCGCGGTGGTGGAGCTGCCCGAGGCGCCTCAGCGCAGCTGAGGGGCCGGCCCGCTCACGGGCGCCCCGGGGCCGCCAGGCAGCGCCGCAGCTCCGGGTGGCGCCCCAGCAGCTCGAGGGCGCGCTCGGTGAGGGCGCGGCCGGGCTCGACCTTGTACCAGGTGGACGCGCCGGAGGGGTGCGGCAGCGGCACCACCTGGGTGGCGACGCCGTGCCAGGTCACCTCGAACGAGCGCCCGACCACCTCGGCCAGCGGGCGCTCGCCCAGCACCTCGCCGATGGCCAGCCGGCCGATGGGCACCACCAGCCGCGGGCGGAGCAGCGCCACCTCGCGCGCCACGAAGGGGCGCCACAGCGCGATCTCGTCGGGGGTGGGCACGCGATCGCCGCCGCCCCTGGCCTTGCCTGGGAAGCCGCGCGCCACCGCCGAGATGTAGACCCGCTCCCGCACCAGCGCCTCGCCGGCGCCGGTGGCCCGCTCCAGCCAGCGGAAGAGCGTCTTGCCGGCGGTCCAGGCGAACGGCCGGCCCAGCGCCGCCTCGTGCGGCCCGGGGGCCTGGCCGAGGAGGAAGACGCCGCTCACCACCGGCGGCCCGTGCACGGTGGGGCCGAACCCGGGCGGGTGGAACGCCGCCAGCTCGCGCTGCAGGCGTCGCAGCGCCGCCTCGGTGCGACCGGCCGCCGGCGACCTCACCGCTCGCGCCACGGCTCCTCTGGGACCGAGTGGATCCAGCCCTCGCAGCGGGGCACGTTGCTGGGCACGCCGTTGAAGCCCTGGGCCCAGGCCGCCGCCGCGCCGGTGGCCGCCAGGACCGCGTCGAGGTGGTCGCCGTCCTCGCCCTGGACGATGGGCGCGGCCAGCTCCATCTCGAACTCGAGGCGGCCGGCGGCGCGCAGCGTGCGCAGCACGGTGGCGCGGGTGGAGGCGCGCGAGGTGCCGTCGCGCGGGTCGTCGCGGTGGGGGCCCACCCCGCACAGGGTGCGGGCCACGTGGTGCGGCCGCACCTCCACCACCACCGGCGCGCCGCCGCGCGGCGGGTCCCAGGGCGGGAAGCTGGCGTTCAGGCCGGCCATCGCCACCAGCCCGAAGAAGGTGGCGCGGTGGGTGCGCGCCGACGAGGGCGGGTAGAGCTCGGCGCGGTAGTGGTCGGTGCCGCGGAAGCGGTCCTTGCCGAGCTCCTCCCGGAAGCGCGCCGCGCCCTCGGTGAAGTCGGCGGCCTCGGTGAGGAACCGCTCCTCCAGCGCCTTGCCCAGGGCCACCGGCCCCTTGAGCGCCTGGCGCAGCAGTCCGAGCTGCCGCAGGTGGGTCTCCGAGAGCGACAGGGCGAAGTCCACGCCCACCACCAGCCGGCCCTCGGCCCAGCGCAGCTCCTCGGCCAGCCAGGGCGCCAGCCGCTCGCGGATGTCGCGCCGGCCGGGCGCGTCGGAGAAGGGGCGCCAGACCCGCGTCAGCCGTGCCCGCTCCGGCTCGCACTCGACCTTGGCGGCCACGATCTGGTTGCCGGCCCCCTCGACGCCGCTCCAGCACAGGCCGAGCACCGTGCCGCGCGAGGGCAGCGCCACCCGCGGCGGTCCGCTCCGCCCGAAGACGGCGCTCGCCGCGCCGGTGATCTCCTGCTCGCCCGCCATGTGGTCGCGCTCCCCGCCACCGCCTTTACTGCCCGGTTCGAGAGGGTGTCAACGACGCGTCCCGGCTGGCCCCACAATCCCGTTGGCGCCCGACTCCCCACGGGAATTCGACCCCTCCGACCCGGACGGGCTCCGCTGTCCGCCAAAGTGGCCGGAGGGGGTTCCGCCTCCGCCGGCGCGTGCCTAGATCAGGTCAGCCCATGTCAGAGCCCATTCACATCCTGCTGGTCGAAGACGACCTCGCCATCCGCGAGACGGTGGCCGAGGTGCTGTCCTACGAGGGGTTCCAGGTGACCTGCGCCGCCAACGGCGCGGAGGCGTTGCGGCGGCTCGACGAGGCCACCGCCCAGCCCGGCCTGATCCTGCTCGACCTGATGATGCCGGTGATGGACGGCCCGGCGTTCCGCTCGGCCCAGCGGAGCGATCCGCGCATCGCCGCCATCCCGGTCATCGTGCTGTCGGCCAGCGCCGGCGCGGAGGCCACGGTGGACCGCATGGCCCCGGCCGCCTTCCTGCCCAAGCCGTTCGAGCTCGAGCGCCTGCTGCACGCGGTCGACCGCTACTGCGTCCGCCACTGAGAGGCCGTGAGGAAGCCCCCTCACGGCCTCTGACGGCGCGCCCAGGTCGCCAGCCGCGCCAGGAGCAGCGCCGCCAGCACCGCCGCGAAGACGGAGGGCACCAGCCGGTCCGCCTTGACCCGCCAGGCGAAGTGGACCACCCCGAGCAGCGCCGCCGCATAGGTGAGCCGGTGCAGCCGCTTCCAGGCGCGGAAGCCGAGCCGCCGCACCCAGCCGTCGGTGGAGGTGAGCGCCAGCGGCGCCAGCAGCAGCAGCGCCGCGAACCCCACCGTGATGAAGGGGCGCTTCACCACGTCGGTCGCCACCAGCCCCAGCTCCAGCCCCTGGTCGACGCCCAGGTACCAGAGGAAGTGGAGGGTGGCGTAGGCGAAGGTGGCGAGGCCGAGGAGGCGGCGCAGGCGCAGCGGCCAGGCCAGGCCGGCCAGCTGGTGCAGCGGCGTGGCCGCCAGGGTCAGGCACAGGAGCGTGAGGGTCCAGAAGCCCAGCCGGCTCAGGCCGGCCTCGATGGGGTTGGCGCCCAGGCCGCCGGTGGCGCCGTCGGCGGCCAGCTTCAGCAGCGGCGCGGCGCAGGCGGCCAGGGCCAGTGGCTGGAGCCAGCGGCGGCGCGGGGCCGGGGCCGGAGACCCCGGCGGACCGGCCCGCGGGGCGGCCGGCACGGCGGGTGCGGCCTTCGAGGGGACGGCGGCCAGCGCCATCAGAAGCTCCGGCGCAGGTCGAGGCCGGCGTAGAGCCCGGCCACCTCCGCGGCGTAGCCGTTGAACGGGAGCGTCTTGCGCCGCAGGAACTCGCCGATGCGCCGCTCGCGCGCCTGGCTCCAGCGCGGGTGGTCCACCTCGGGGTTCACGTTGGCGTAGAAGCCGTACTCCCGCGGCGCCATGCGGACCCAGGTGGTGGTCGGCTGCCGCTCCGTGAGGGTGATGCGCACGATCGACTTGGCCCCCTTGAAGCCGTACTTCCACGGCACCACCAGGCGCAGCGGCGCGCCGTTCTGGCCCGGCAGCACCCGCCCGTAGAGCCCCACCGCCAGCAGCGTGAGCGGGTGGAGCGCCTCGTCGAGCCGCAGCCCCTCCTGGTAGGGCCAGTCGAGCACGGCGCGCCGCTGCCCGGGGAGCTGCGCGGGGTCGAGGAGCGTGGTGAAGACCGCGAACCTGGCCCGCGAGGTCGGCTCGACGCGGCGCAGGAGATCGCCGAGCGGGAAGCCCACCCAGGGCACCACCATCGACCAGGCCTCCACGCAGCGGTGCCGGTAGAGCCGCTCCTCCAGCGGGAAGAGGCGCCACAGGGCGTCCACGTCCAGCGTCAGCGGCCTCTTCACCTCGCCGTCCACGGTGACCGTCCAGGGGCGGGGTCGCAGCGAGCCGGCCAGGCGAGCCGGATCGGCCTTGTCGGTGCCGAGCTCGTAGAAGTTGTTGTAGCTGGTGACGTCCTCCCACGGCGTGGGCGCCTCCCCGCCGGCCGAGTCCACCCGGCGCGCCACCGGCAGCGGCTGGCCGGTGGGCCCGGCGGCCGCGCGGGCCCGCGCCCCCACGGCCAGCCCGAGGGCCCCGGCCGCCCCCAGGGTGAGGAACTCGCGCCGCCGCAGCCACAGCCCCTCGGGCGTGGCCTCGGACTCCTTCACGTCGGGCCGAAAGCTTCCTGCCATGGCGCCTCCTCGGGTCCAGCTCCTCTACCGACTCCCGGGCAACCAGTTCGTTACGCCCCTGATCGCCTGGCCCCCGCCGGTGATGGCCGCGCGCGGAGGGGGTCTCATAATAGGGGTCCCATGCCGCTTCAGCGCCTCCACCGAGCCGTCGACGAGGTCGCCATGTGGGTGGAGGACCGGGTGGCGCGGCCGCCCCGCCCGTTCCGGCCCGCCCCGGCGGAGCCGCTGGCCTGCTTCGGGCCGCTGCCGTCGCCGCTGCCGGGGGTGGCGCCCGAGCGCGACGGCCCGTGGCAGGCCCCCTCGCCCTGGCCCGGCGCGCCGCCGCTCGAGGTGCAGGTGACGCGGGCCGGGCCGTCCTCGCGCGGCGTGGCGCTGCTGGTGCCTCCCTGGAAGATCTCCCGGCCCGGCCTGGTGGCCGGCTGGCGGGAGGTGCTGCTCCGGGCCGGGCTCGACTGCTGGCTGGTGGTGCCGCCCTTCCACATGCGGCGCGCCACGCCGGGGGCGCGCAGCGGCGAGGGCTTCGTCTCCCCCGACCTCGGGCGGCTGCGCGACGCGGTGGGCCAGCTGGTGCTCGAGCTCAGGGTGCTCTGCGCGGCGGCGGCGGCGCGCGGCGGGGTGGTGTCGCTGGTGGGGCTCTCGCTGGGCGCGCTCGGCGCCGCCCTGTGCGCCACCGCCCCCGAGGCGCCCGCCTCGGTGGCGCTGGTGGCGCCGCCGCTCGACCTCGCCGCGGTGCTCGAGCGCACCAGGCTGGGCCGGCGCTACCAGCGGCTGGCGGCGGCCGCCGGCGCGCCGCTCCCGGAGGCGCACCGGCTGGCCGCGCAGCTGGCCCCCTTCGACCCCGGCGCGCGGCCCCTGGTCTCCCGGCGCGTCTTCCTGGCCGCCGGCCGCCACGACGGAGTGGCCACGAGGCGCGGCCACCTGCCGGCCGTGCACGGGTGGGGCGTGCTGCCCCGCTGCTACGACCGCGGCCACCTCACCCTGCTCTTCGCCTGCCGGCCGGTGCGGGCGGACCTGGCGGTCTTCCTCGGCGAGGCCTGAGAGGCCCTGAAACCATCCCCTCCCGTCGCCGGCCCGCCCGGCGCCCCTGGCGCGCGGGACGGGGCGCCAGCGGCGGGCTGGCCGGCGCCAACCTGGGGTACACTGCGGCGCGTCCATTCGCCGCAACCGTGCTCTCCGTGCGCCTCTTCGCTACCAGCCTGGGAATCCTCCGCCCTACCGTCGGGTCTCATCAGACGTCCGGCCTGCGCCGGCGCCGCACCCCACACCCGGAAGGATCCCCCATGAAGCAGCTCGCCCTGGCCGCGCTCCTGTCGCTGGCCCTCACCCCGCTGGTCTCCCTCGCCGCGCCCACCGACGACGTCAAGGCCGCGCCGTCCTGCCCGCACTGCGGCATGGACCGCGCGAAGTTCGCCTCCAGCCGCATGGTCATCCAGTTCGACGACGGCACCTCGGCCGGCACCTGCTCGCTGCACTGCGCCGCGGTGGACCTGGCGGTCACCCTCGACAAGGCCCCGGTGGCCCTGCAGGTGGCCGACATGACCGGCACGCAGCTGATCGACGCCGAGAAGGCCTTCTGGGTCATGGGCGGCGGCAAGCCGGGCGTCATGACCAAGCGGGCCAAGTGGGCCTTCGCCGACAAGGCGGCCGCCGAGGCCTTCGCCAAGGAGCAGGGCGCCGCGCTGGTGACCTTCGAGGAGGCCCTGCGCGCCTCCTACGAGGACATGTACCAGGACACCAAGATGATCCGCGAGAAGCGGAAGATGATGCGCCAGAAGATGATGATGGAGAAGGCGGCCGGCCACGGCGGCGAGAAGCCGGCCGAGCCCGCCAAGCACTGACCGAGATGACCACCCTGCGCCACCCCGTGGCCCGGTCCGCCGGGCTCGCCCTGCTCCTCGGCCTGGCCGTCGCGGCCGCACCCGCGGCGGCCCAGCCGGCCGGGCCGGCCCGCCAGGCCGCGGCCGGCGCCCCCGCCGCCGCCCAGCCCCAGGCGCGCCCCGGCCCGGGCGACAAGTGCCCGGTGTGCGGCATGTTCGTGGCCAAGTACCCGGACTGGGTGGCCGGGGTGGTCTTCCGCGACGGCGCCGTCGCCTGGTTCGACGGCGCCAAGGACCTCTTCAAGTTCCTCCTCAAGCCGGAGCGCTACGGCCCGGCCCGGCGCGGCGCCGACGTGGTCCGGGTCTTCGTCACCGACTACTACGCGGTCACCCAGGTGGACGCCCGGGACGCCTGGTTCGTCATCGGCAGCGACGTCTTCGGCCCCATGGGCACCGAGCTGGTGCCCTTCGGCACCGAGGCCGACGCCCGCGAGTTCCTGACCGACCACCACGGCAGCGGCGTCCTGCGCTTCTCCGAGGTGGGCGCGGCCACCATCAAGCAGCTGCAGGACCCGGGATGAGGCGGTCGGACGGGCTGCTGCTGGTGGTGCTCCTGGCCCTGCTGCTGGGCGAGCTGTGCTGGCTCGACGCCGAGGGCCGGCGCCGCGACCTGGGCGGCCAGGCGGCGCGGGCCTCCATCGTGCGGCGCCTGGGCCTGACCGACCTGGTGCTCTCCACCGAGGCGCGCTACACGCGCCACCCGTCGCAGGCCGACCGCTTCGCCCCGTTCCAGGACCACCCGCACGCGCTCGACCACTTCCCGTCGGGCTCGGTGGTGGCGCCGCCCCCCGCCCTCCGATGACCTTCCGCGCCTGGCTGGAGCGGCAGCGCTCCCTCGTCGACTTCACGCTGGCCTCGCTGGCGCGCCGCAAGGGCAAGAACCTCTCCCTGCTGCTGGTCTACGCCCTGATCGTCTTCGCGGTGGCCTCGACCCTGTTCTTCACGCAGGCGCTGCGCGCCGAGGCCAGGCTGGTGCTGGCCGACGCCCCCGACGTGGTGGTGCAGCGCATGGTGGCCGGGCGCCACGACCCCATCCCGGCCGCCCACCTGGCCGAGCTGGGCAAGCTGCGCGGCGTGCGCGCCGCCGAGGGGCGGCGCTGGGGCTACTACTTCGACCGCGGCAGCAAGGCCAACCTCACCGTGCAGGCCCCCGCCGCGTTCTGGGGCGCGCCGGGCGAGGTGGTCATCGGCGAGGGGGTGGCGCGGGCCCGCGAGGTGGCGGCCGGCTCCGAGTTCCCCATGCGCGGCGCCGCCGGGGGCTTCGTCTTCTTCCGCGTCCGCGAGGTCATCCCGGCCGCCTCGGCGCTGGTCTCGTCCGACCTGGTGCTGATGAGCGGCGACGACTTCCAGCGGCTCTTCGGGCCCGACCCGGACCGCTTCACCGACATCGCCCTCACCGTGCCCAACGCCAAGGAGGTGGTCACGGTGGCCGAGAAGGTGATCAAGCTGCTGCCCGACGCCCGCGCCATCACCAAGCTGGAGATGGCCCGCACCTACGAGTCGGTCTTCGACTGGCGCTCCGGCCTGGTGGTCATCGTGCTGGCCACCTCGGTGCTGGCCTTCGCGGTGGTGGCCTGGGACAAGGCGGCCGGCCTGTCGGCCGAGGAGCGGCGAGAGATCGGCATCTTGAAGGCGCTCGGCTGGGAGACCTCCGACGTCCTGCTGGTGAAGCTCTGGGAGGGGGCGGTGGTCTCGCTGCTGGCCTTCGCTGCCGGGGTGCTGGGCGCCTACGCCCACGTCTTCCTGGGCTCGGCCTCGCTCTTCGCCCCGGTGCTGAAGGGCTGGTCCACCCTCTCGCCCGAGTTCCGCCTCACCCCGGACGTGAGCGCCCTGCAGGTGGCCACCCTCTTCTTCCTGACGGTGGTGCCCTACACCGTGGCCACCGTGGCGCCGGCCTGGCGCGCCGCCACCACCGACCCCGACGCGGTGATGCGCTCATGAGCCTGATCGAGCTCAAGGACGTCCGGCGCGTCTTCCACCAGGGCCGCCCCGACGAGCTGACGGCGGTGGCGGGGGTGACGCTGGCCATCGACGCCGGCGCGGTCACGGTGCTGCGCGGGCCGAGCGGCTCGGGCAAGACCAGCCTGCTGGCGCTGGTGGGTGGCATGGCCCGGCCCACCTCGGGGCGCATCCTGCTGGGCGACCGTGAGCTCACCAGCCTGCCGGAGCGCTTCCTCACCGAGATCCGCCGCCGCACCTTCGGCTTCATCTTCCAGCAGTTCCACCTGGTGCGCGGCCTGACCGCCCTCGAGAACGTCATGCTGCCGGCCACGCCGCTCGGCCTCCCCCGCGCCGAGCTGACCGGCCGGGCGCTGGCGCTGCTGGAGCGGCTCTCGGTGGGCCACCGGGCCAGGGCCCGGGCCGACTGGCTCTCAGGCGGCGAGGCGCAGCGGGTGGCCATCGCGCGCGCGCTCATCAACCAGCCAAGCGTCATCGTGGCCGACGAGCCCACCGCCCACCTCGACAGCAAGCTCTCCGCCGAGTTCCTGGAGATCGTGGCCGGCCTGAAGCGGGACGGGAAGACGGTGGTCATCGCCAGCCACGACCCGCTGGTCTTCGACGCCGGCGTGGTGGACCGCACCGTCTCCATGCGCGACGGGCGGGTCGAGGACGACGGCCGGTGATCGTCAACCCGGCCGTCATCGCGCTGGTGGGCGGCGCCGCCATGGGCGCGGTGCTGGTGGGCGCCGCCGCCTGGCAGGGCGCGGCGGTGCTGCGCCACTGGGACCTGCACAGCGGCAGCGAGCGGCAGCTGGAGCTGGAGCGGCGCACCTACCTGGTCTCCACCCTGCTGGGCTACGCGCTGGCCTTCGAGATCCTCTCACTCTTCCTCTTCGTCTTCACCGCCGACGCGCTGGCGCCGCAGTTCACCGGCGCCATGTGCGCCGCCGGATCGCTCAAGGTCAGCCCCTGGGGCTACCCGGTGCTGCTGCTCAAGCTGGGCAACGCCGTGCTGGCCGGGCTGTGGCTGCTCCTCGACCACGCCGACTCCAAGGGCTACGACTACCCGCTCATCCGGGTGAAGTACGCGCTCCTGCTGGTGCTGGCCGCACCGGTGCTGCTGGAGGCGGGGCTGCAGGCGGCCTACTTCGCCGACCTCAGGCCGGAGGTCATCACCTCCTGCTGCGGCAGCCTCTTCGGCGAGGGCGGCACGGGGGTCGGAGCCGACCTGGCCTCGCTGCCGCCGGCCGCCTCCGGGGTGGCGCTCTTCGCCTCGCTGGGCGCCGCCATCGGGGCGGCCCTGCTCTTCCGGCTGAGCGGGCGCGGCGCGGCGGTGACCGGCCTGCTCTCGGCGGCGGCGCTGCCGGTGGCCCTGGCGGCGGTGGTCAGCTTCGTGTCGCCCTACGTCTACGAGCTGCCCACCCACCACTGCCCGTTCTGCCTGCTGCAGCGCGAGTACCACCACCTGGGCTACCCGCTCTACGCCGCCCTGCTGGCCGGCGTGGTGGCCGGCGCCGGGGTGGGGCTGCTGGCGCCCTTCCGCCGCATCCCCAGCCTGGCCGAGGCCATCCCGGCGCTGCAGCGCCGCCTGGCCGGGGCGGCCGTGGTGCTGCTCGGCATCTTCACCCTGCTGGTGACCTGGAAGGTGCTGGGGTCGGGCCTGCGGATGTGAGGCGGCGCCCGGCCCCGTCGGCCGGCGCCCCTACCGCTTCCCCGCCGCGGCCCGGCAGGCGTCGCGCGCCGCCTTCACCTCGTCGAAGAAGGGCGCCGGCACCACCCCGCCGCGCACCACCGGCCAGCTCTTCTCCATGGCGGCGCGCCAGGGGGCCGGGTCCACCGTCACCACGTTCAGCCCCTGCTTCTTCATGGCGGTGACGGCGTCGGCGCCCAGCCGCTTCACCTCGGCGTCCACCTTGACGCCCAGCTCCACGGCGATGGCGGCCAGCTTGACCCGCACCTCGGGGGCGATCTTCTCCCAGGTCTCCTTGCGCACGATGGTGGCGCCGAAGATGTAGCCCCAGGGGAGGTCGGTCATGTAGCTGGCCTTCTCGAAGAGCCGGGTGGTCAGCACGTAGAGGGGAACGTTGGTGACGCAGTCGATCATGCCGGTCTGCAGCGAGGGCACCATGTCGGTGGAGGAGAGCACCACCGGCCGGAAGCCCACCGCGCGGAAGGCCTCCACGCTCTTGGGGTCGCCCTCCCAGGCGAAGATCTTGGCGGCGGCCATCTCGGTCGGCGTCCGGTAGGGCGCCCGGCAGAAGAGCGACATGGCGCCGATGCGGCTCCACTGCAGCACCACGAACCCCTTCTGGTCGAAGCCGGCCTCCAGCTTGGCGCGCACCTTCTGGAAGGCGCACTCCACCTCGGCCTCGTCGCCGAAGAAGGTGGGCAGGGAGAGCATCTGCGGCTCGGGCAGCACGTCGTGCATGCCCACGTTGGTG
Source organism: Anaeromyxobacter sp. (assembly GCA_016718565.1). Taxonomy (NCBI): domain Bacteria; kingdom Pseudomonadati; phylum Myxococcota; class Myxococcia; order Myxococcales; family Anaeromyxobacteraceae; genus Anaeromyxobacter; species Anaeromyxobacter sp. The sequence continues at coordinate 148,274 of JADKCZ010000005.1, forward strand.
ATGGCGGCGGCCTGCAGCTGGTTGATCCCCATCTTGCGGACCATGTCGCCCTCGCTGCCCTGGGCGCCGCCGGCGTAGACCTTGAGCTTGACGGTGCCGCCGGAGGCGGCGTCCCAGCGCTGCGTCATCTCCTTGAGGATCTCGTGCCAGGAGGAGCCGGCCGGGGCCAGCGTGGCCAGCTTGACGGTGGTGACCTGGGCCGGGGCGGCCGGGGCCAGGGCCGCCAGCAGGGCGGCGAGGACGAGCTTCTTCACGGGGTCACCTTCTCGGGCGTGGGGCGGTTCAGAGGAACAGGTCGTCGACGTGGTCGAGCAGCTGGCGGGCGCGGCGCTGCGACAGGACGTTCACCAGCCGGTGGCGCGGTGAGGCGTTCGGGTCCACCGAGAGGACCTCCTCCAGCGTGGCCGTGAAGGCGGCCCGGTCCTGCGCCTGGACCAGGTACCCCTCCGCATAGGCGACGCGCGGGCCCACCTTCTTGTTCATCGAGAGCGCCAGCGCCCGGTCCAGGTGGGCCTTGACGCGCTCCGGCCCGCCGCCCTCGGCGGCGCTGCGGGTGGCCAGGTAGGAGACGAAGAACTCGTGCAGCGCCCCCTCGCCCCAGGCCTCGTCGAGCGCCAGGGCCCGCTCCATCATGGCCACCGGCACCGGCAGCTCGGCCACCAGCCCCATGTCGCCCTTGCCGTTCACGATGGCCAGCACCCAGGCCGAGGCGGTCCAGTAGAGGGCGCCGACGTCCTCCTTCCGGGCCCGGTCCAGCAGGGCGGCCGGGTGGCGCGCCTCGCGCAGCGCCTGGCCCAGGCCGTCCCGCCGCTCGTCGAGGGCCCTGAGGCCGTAGTCGCGAGCGCGCAGGAAGAGCCGCCGGGCGCGGTCGCGCAGCGCCCGGACCTCGCCGAGCCGGCCGGCCAGGTCGGCCTCGTCGGCGTCGCTGGCCACGAAGGCGTAGCCGTACTGGGTGAAGCCGGCCGCCAGGGTCTCCAGCAGCCGCTCGTCCTCGGGCTGGGACTCCAGCACCCCCTCCATGGTCTTCAGCCCGAAGGGGACGGCGGCGCGCACCAGCTCGGGGTCCTCGTCGGTGGCGTAGGCGTCGCCGCCGGAGGTGAGGGCGCGGGCGGCGATCTTGCTCGCCAGTCCACCACAGCCGAGGAGCGGCAGGAGCGCCGCCGCGAGGAGCGCCGCGCGGCGCAGGGAGGGGGAGGGGCTGGTCATGGGAGGGTCCCCGGAGGGCGTTTCGCGTGGTAGCTATAGGAGCCCTCGTTCCACGGGTCAACGCCCCAGGGGTCGCCAGAGCCACCGTGTCCGCACCGCCCGCCCCGCACGCCGATCCCGCCGACGACCAGTCCATCATCGGGACGCGCCTGGAGCGCGGCCTGGTCACGTTCTTCCTGCTGGCCATGATCGCCCTGCCGGCGGCCTCCACGCTGGCGCGCCGCTTCCTGGGGCGCGAGCTGCCGGGCAGCTCGGTGCTGGCCCAGCACATCACCCTGTGGGTGGGCTTCCTGGGCGCCCTGCTGGCCACCTCGTCCGGCCGCCACCTGGCGCTCTCCACCCTGGCCATGGTGCCCGAGGGGCGCTGGCGCCGCGCCGCCCACGCCTTCGGCCACGCCGCCAGCGCGGCCGCCTGCGCCCTGATGGCCTGGGCCTCGGTGCTGCTGGTGCGCGCCGAGTGGGACAGCCAGGGGCAGGTGGCCTTCGGCATCCGGGTGGCCTGGAGCCAGCTGGTCATGCCGGCCGGCTTCGTGGTCATGGCCTGGCGCTTCGCCTGGCTGGCCGGCCAGGGCGAGCGGGCCGAGCGGTGGACGGGGCGGCTGCTGGCCCTGGTGGCCGCGGCCGCCGCCTTCGGGCTCGGCTGGCTGCCGGCCACCGGCACGCTGGTGGGCGCGCTGCTCTTGCTCACGCTGGCCGCCTTCCTGCTGGGCGCGCCGGTCTTCGTGGCCATGAGCGGCGTGGCCATGGCGCTCTTCTTCCGCGAGGGGGGGGCCGAGACCATCGCGGCGGTGCCCACCGCCACCTTCAACCTGGTCTCCTCCGCCACCCTGCCCGCCATCCCGCTCCTCACGGTGGCCGGCTACGTGCTGGCCGAGGGCGGCGCGGCCCGCCGGCTGGTGCGCGCCTACAAGGGGTTCTTCGGCTGGATGCCGGGCGGCCTGGCGGTGATGGCCACCGTGGTCTGCGCCCTCTTCACCACCTTCACCGGCGCCTCGGGCGTGACCATCCTGGCGCTGGGCGGCCTCATCCTGCCGGCCATGCTGGAGGAGAAGTACCCGGAGGGCTTCAGCCTCGGCCTGGTCACCGCCGCCGGCTCGCTCGGCCTGCTCTTCCCGCCGTCCCTGCCGGTCATCCTCTACGCGGTGGTGGCCGGCGCCCCCATCGACCACCTCTTCATCGGCGGGCTCGTGCCGGGCCTGCTCATGGTGCTGCTGGTGGCCGCCTACGGCGTGGTGGTGGGGGTGCGGGTCAAGGCGCCGCGCCAGGCCTTCAACCCCCGCGAGGCCTTCCGCGCCCTGTGGGGCGCCAAGTGGGACCTGGGGCTGCCCACCCTGGTGGTGCTCTCGGTGGCCTCCGGCTACGCCACCATCGTGGAGTCGGCCGCGCTGGCGGCGGCCTACTCCATCCTGGTGGAGGTGCTGGTCTACAAGGAGCTGAAGCCCGTCAAGGACCTGCCGCGGGTCCTCTCCCACGCCGCCACCCTGGTGGGCTCGGTGGTGCTGCTGCTCGGCACCGCCCTGGGGGTCACCAGCTGGTTCGTGGACGCCGAGATCCCCACCCTGCTGGTGGAGTGGATGACCACCCACGTGCAGAGCCCGGCGCTCTTCCTGCTGATGCTCAACGTGGTGCTGCTGGTGCTGGGCAGCGTGCTCGAGATCTACTCGGCCATCGTGGTGCTGGCGCCGCTGGTGGCGCCGCTGGGCGTGGCCTACGGCATCGAGCCCATCCACCTGGGGGTGGTCTTCCTGGCCAACCTGGAGCTGGGCTTCCTCTTCCCGCCCATGGGGCTCAACCTCTTCCTGGCGGCGCAGCGCTTCCAGAAGCCGCTGCCGGCGCTCTACCGGCACGCCTTCCCGTTCCTGCTCATCATGTCGGCGGGCGTGCTGGCCATCACCTACCTGCCGGCCATCACCACCGGGGTGGTGCAGCTCTTCACGCGGTAGGGCGGGACCGGCCCGGACCGGGCCTGGAGTCCCCACCACCGTGTGACACCGGGCCACACCCGCCCCGGCCCGAACGGCCGATACCAGCGGGATTGCTGGGGCCCACCCGCTGGCGCACCCCGTGCAGTCACGCCTGGCAGGAGGTCACACCATGCGCTCCACGCTCGTCGCGCTCACCCTGCTGCTCACCCCGCTCGCCTCCGCCCAGGCCAGCCCCCACGTCGGCGTGTCGGTCGGCGTCGCCATCCCAGGCCTGTCCATCGGCCTGAACGTCCCGTCCTACCCGGAGCTGGTCCAGGTGCCGGGCCACCCCGTCTACTACGACCCGCGCGGCGACTCGAACTACTTCTTCTCCGATGGCCTGTACTGGGTGCTCTCCGACGACCGCTGGTACTCCTCCGAGTGGTACGACGGCCCGTGGCAGCTGGTGACGCCCGAGTACGTCCCCTCGGTGGTGCTGCGGGTGCCGGTCCGCTACTACCACCGGCCGCCGGCCTACTTCGCCGGCTGGCACCGCGACCGGTCGCCTCGCTGGGGCTCGCACTGGGGCACTGGCTGGGAGCGCCACCGCTCCGGCTGGGACCGGTGGGACCGCCACTCCGCCCCGCGCCCCGCGCCGCTGCCCGTCTACCAGCGCCAGTACGCCGGCGACCGCTACCCGCGCGCCTGGGAGCAGCAGCGCGCCATCCACGCCGACCACTCGCGCGGCCGGGGGCATGACGACTTCCGCTCGAACGGGCGCTCCAGCGACGACCGCGGGCGTGACCGCGGGGTCGACCGCGGCGGCGGGCGCGTCGATCGTGGGCGCGATGACCGCGGGGGCGATGACCGTGGGCGCGATGACCGCAGGGGCGACCGTGGGCGCGATGACCGCGGGGGCGACCGCGGGCGCGATGACCGCGGGGGCGATCGTGGGCGCGATGACCGCGGCGGCGACGACCGCGGGAACGGCCGCGGCCGTGACCACGACGACGGTCACCGCGGCGGGCGCCGGTAGCGCACACGACCATGCCCCTGGAGGCCCCGCCCGGGGCTTCCAGCCCATGCGACCTGCGGTTCCGCATCGATTCGGCCCGCGAGCCCGGTCCCCGCGGGGTCACCCGGCCGTTCGAACGAGGCGGCCGATCACACGCCGTCCGGATGGGGACCCGGCGCTCCGCGCCAGCACCCGGCCGCCACGGCGGCGAGCCGCGCCACCTGGCGACCAGGCGCCGACCAGGCAGGGGGCACCGTGGGACGTGAGGCGCAGGTGCCGTGCACCGTGGACGGGACGTCCGAGCCCGTGAACGCCCTGCTGGAGTCCACCGCCCTCATCCTGCGCGGTATGGGCATCCAGCGGCGCTTCGACGCGACCGCGCCGGCTGCGGCGCTGGAGGGCGCCATCACCAGCGGCCACGCGGACGCCGCCCGATACACGCGGCGTTGAACCGGATCCGGCGGCGGCCGGTCAGAGCGTGACCACCTTCGCCCGGATGATCCAGTCGCCAGTGAGACCCAGGCTGGCGGAGTCCAGCCACTCGCCGGCGGTGAAGATCCAGTTCCGACCACCCGTGATGCTGCCGTCGCCATCGCGCGCCACCGACGGGAGCGCGGCGTCCTGGAAGCGAAGGGCGACCCGAACGCGCCCGGCGGGCAGGGTGACGGCCGCGCCCGTGAGGTCGATCTCCTGGAAGGCGTCGTCGCTGGCGGTGACCTGGTAGTCGGCCGAGTGGACGAGGGTGCCGGGCGCGGCCGCGCCGGTGTCGGCGAAGACTCGCAGGGTCACCGTGCGCACCCCGGGGGCGCCGCCGAAGAGAAACTGCACCGAGTTCACTCGGAAGGCGCGGTCCACCGGCCCGAGCGTCACCGCGGCCTCCTCACCGGCCACGAAGCCGGCCTGGAACGTGGCCCCCGACCCGTTGAAGCCGTCGATGAGCAGCGTGGAGGCCACGCCCCCGCCAGGGTCGGAGGACCCGCCGCCGCAGCCGGCGAGGAGGAGGAGGAGACCGGCCAGGGGGGCGCTCACGGCGAGGTGGAGTCTGGTCATGTGACCATGCTGGCAGGGCCGTGCGTCGTCGTCGAGGGGCCGCCGAGGCCCCCCTGGCGTCGTGGCCAGCGGCGGCTGGCCGGACCCGGGCACCGCCCCGGCCGATCTACGGCTCCGCCATGATGGTCACCGGCCCTGCCGCGCCGTCGGGGCCGCGCTGGCCGTCGAAGCCGCTGGTCCCATCCATCCCATCCTGGCCGTCCAGCCCGCCCCGCAGGAAGCTCGTCCCGCCGCGGTGATCGCTGCAGGCGGTGCTCGAGCCACCCCGGCCGCCCTTCCCGCCGTCGCCGCCCCTGCCTCCCTCGCCGCCGCGGCCTCCCGACCCTCCCTGGCTCCGCACCGTGGTGCGCAGGACCTCGATGAGCCCCGGCAGCAGCGCGCCGCAAGCGCTCACCGTCACCTGCACCGCCCCGCCCGGACCTCCCGGACCACCGGCGCCCCCGTCGCCGCCGCGGTGGCCGTGCCCGCCCGGTGAACCGCTCCGCCCGTGGCTCGACGGGCAGGAGGCGTCCTGGCCATCCAGCCCCGGCTGGCCATCCATGCCCTCCGGCCCGGCGTGCCCTGGCCTCCCCGATCCACCGCGGCTGGTCACACGAAAGGCGGCGACGTCGGGCTGCTCCACCACCGCCAGGCGGCGGGTCGGCCCCGACCTGACGGCGTAGGTGAGGCGCCCCGCCGCCCCCGCCTCCACCCGCACCACCAGGTCCGGCCCCGCGCCACCGGCGGCCTCGCCCTCCAGCGCCAGCTCGGCCGGAGGCAGGAAGGCCAGCGGCCACCTCAGCACCGCCACCTCCCGCCCGGCGACGCGGAGCGGCAACACCAGATCGTCTGTGCCGGCCAGCGGCACCACCTCGGCGGCGCCCAGGGAGTCGCCCAGGTGCAGCGCCCCCGCCTCGTCGAGGCGGGCCAGCGGACCCTGGACCGTGAGCTCGGCCGGCGCCAGGCAGGGCGACGGGTCGAGCTCCCGGGGGTCGGCGCACAGGGTCACCGGCCGCGAGAGCCCGGCCAGCTGCAGCCACAGCGCTCCGCGCAGCGTCACCTCCGGCAGCACGGCCAGCGGCTGCGGCCCTGCGGATCTCGCCAGCAGGCGAGCCGTCTGCGCCGCCACCCGCTGCTCCACCACCACGCTGCGCGCCGGCACCCTGCCCGGCTCGAGCCAGGCGCGCACCAGGGCGTGCCGCGCCAGCGCCACCGGGTTCGCGCCCCCGAGCGCCAGCAGCGCCTCCACCTCGGCGGGGCGCTGGCGCACCTCTCCGAAGGGCGAGGCCTGGACGTGCAGGCGGATGACCCGGCGCCGCGCCTCCTCGCGCAGGGTGGCCCCCGGCAGCCGGTCGGCGCAGCCGCGCAGGGCCGCCTCGTCGCCCGCTGCCGCGAGGCGGTCGAGCAGGGCCTGATCGACCGGCTGCCCTCCCCAGTCGCCTCGCTCCAGGCCGAGCACCAGCTGGAGCGCCTCGGCCTGGCGCCGACCGGTCGGGCCCAGCCGCTCCCTGGTGAGGTCCTGCTCGAGCTGCTGCTCCAGGGCGCGCAGGTCGGCCGCGCCGGCGGCCAGGCCGGGCGGGCGCTCGGCGTATGCCCGCACGACGGCCTCCAGGCGAGCCTGGGCCAGCGGGTCCGACTCGAGGCGGGTGTCGCGCAGCAGGTCCCGCGCTGCCCGCAGGACGTCGGAGAGGAGCGGGGCGGCCGCGGCCTGGCCGGAGGTGCGGAGCAGCAGGCCCACGCAGGTCCGCCAGCGTCCGGGCCGGAGCCCCCCGTCCCGGAGCCCGCGGTCCAGCGCCTTGCGTACGGCGCCGTCGGCCAGCCGGAGGTGCGGCCCGTCACCGTCGAGGTCGCAGACCGCAGGTGAGGCGTCGACCTGCCCGAGGTAGGCGGTCAGCGCGGCCCCGTCCCCGTGGCCGGCCAGCTCGGCCGCCGTCATCGGCACCGGGTACTGCCGCGCGGCGCACCCCGCCGCCAGCGCCAGCAGGAGCCAGGCGCCCGAGCAGGCGACCGGGCCGCCACGCCGCGCCGCGCCCCACCACGTGCCACCGCCCATGTGGCCTCCCGGCTCCGCGAGGTCCTGGCTCACTCGCCAGGCGACCTTCCGGGGCATCGTACCCTCGGTCTGGCCTGGCGTGGTGAAGGGCCGGTTGCGCGGCGGTGAAGGAGCGTGACGGCCGGGGGCGGGGCGCCGGGGGCGGTCAGGGCGGCGGGCGATCGGGGCTGCGGCGGCATGCACGCGAGAAGGGCCGGCCGCCTCGCCGGCGCCGGCCCTCCCTCGCTGCTCCGCGCGGTCTGCCCGGACCCGCGCCGCGCTGGCTCGCTACTCGCCGCGCTTCGCCTTGATCTCCCCCTCCAGCTTCTCGATCTCGGGCGTCACCGGCGCGTCCTTCTTCTCCTCGTCCTTGTGGCCGGCCAGGTAGGCCGCGCCGGGAGCCAGGTCGGGCGCCACCGAGGCGGCCAGCGACGAGGCGCCCTCGGCCACGTGCCCGGTCACCTTCATGACCAGGGCCTGGGCGAAGAGCGCGAACCCGATGGCCGGCAGGAACATGAGGAACGCCAGCCCGACCACCGGCACCACCAGGAAGAGCGCCGGGAAGGGCACCGAGACGTACTTCGCCGTGGCGGCGCCGGACAGCGTGCCGCCGCCCTCGGGGACCACCTCGATGGCGAAGCTGCGGGTGTTCAGGTAGTAGCCGCTCGGGACGCTGCTGGTGCCGTTGAAGGTCGTCATGGGTTCGTTCCTTTCTGAGAGGACTATCCGCCTTTCGCGCGCGCTCCGATATTGGGCCAAGGCCCGGCTTCCGCTCCTTTGAGTCCGGTGCCGCGCCACGGCGGGCGACGGAGCCGCCCGACCCGGAGTCCGGAGCACGGCCTCGGGTGATCACCCGAGGCCCGCTTGACCCCCCGCCCCCGCACCCAGAGTTCCGCGCGGAAGACCCTCGTTCGCGGCGCGGACCCTGGTGCAGCCGATTCCCTGGTGATTCCGAGGGCCGCTCACGGCACGCGTCCTGCCTTGGCCCCAGGGCATGACCGCGCCAAGGCAGATCCTCCCGGGACGCTCCTACCTCATCACCCGTCGCTGCCTGCTCCGGCACTTCTTCCTCCGCCCCTGCGCCGCGGTCAACGAGGTCGTCGCCTACGTCCTGGCCCTCGCGGCCCAGCGCTACGGCGTCCAGGTCCATGCCTACTGCGTCCTCTCCAACCACCTCCACCTGGTCGTCACCGACCCCCAGGCCCGCCTCCCGGCCTTCCAGCAGTACCTCGCGTCCTTCGTCGCTCGCGCCCTCAACGCCCACCTCGGCCGCTGGGAGTTCTTCTGGGCGCCCGGCAGCTACAGCGCCGTGGCCCTTGGTTCGCCCGGGGACGTCGTCGCCAAGGCCGCCTACACCCTCGCCAACCCCGTCGCGGCTGGCCTGGTCAAGGAGGGGCGCCTCTGGCCGGGGCTCTGGTCGAGTCCCGACTCCATCGGCACCACCATCCGGGTGCAGCGCCCGGCCGGCTTCTTCGACGAGGAGGGGCTGCTCCCAGAGTCCGTCGATCTCGAGTTGACCGTCCCGGCTGGCTTCAGTTCCACCCAGGACTTTCGCGACCAGCTTCAGGCCGAGCTCCGCCGGCAGGAGCAGGCGGCCCGCGACCGGCACCCCACCTTCCTCGGCGTGGTCCGAGTGCGGGCGCAGAGCCCGTTCGGCCGGCCGGAGCCCGACGAGCCACGCCGTCAGCTCGTGCCCAGGGTGGCGGCGCTGGACAAGTGGAAGCGGATCGAGCTCCTCCAGCGCCTGAAGAGCTTCCTCACCGGATACGCCGAAGCGCTCGACGTCTGGCGCGCCGGCCCAGTGGACCCGATCTTCCCGGCCGGGACCTACCTGATGCGCGTGGCGCACGGCGTGGCCTGCGCGCCTGCCTAGGCACCCGCTCCGAGCCGGTTCCCCGTCGCCAGCCGCGAGCCTCCACCGATGGAGACCCGTGAAGAGGGTCGCGGTGTGCCCCGCGCGAGGCCCGACGGCCGAACCGGCGCTGCTTCGGCGGCCGCGACGCACCCTCCCTGCTCCCCTCAACCCTCGGATCCGCCCTGCACGCCCCATTGGGGCACCGCGGGGACCCCGGGGAGCGGGGGCCGTCCGCGGATTACTCTGGGCCTGGAAAGAGCGTCCGCACCAGCTTGGGTCGCACAGCGGCAGCGGCGCACAGCTCGAGCAGCCGGGCCTTGGCGGCAGCGTCCCCAGAGCGCACCTTCTTGCCGAGGATCAGCTCGTTCTTGAGGCTGTGCTCCCACCCGGCCAGCTCGGTGACGGTCACCGAGTAGCCGCAGGCCTCCAGCGCCAGCGCCCGCACCACGTTGGTGAGGTGCGAGCCGAACTCGCGCCGGTGCCACGGGTGACGGAAGAGTGGGGCCAGGAGCGACGCCGGGCGCTCGGCCTCGCCGAGCTGGCGCGCCACCTCGGCCTGGCAGCAGGGCACCACCGCCACGTGATCGGCGCCGTGGCGCACCGCCAGCGCCAGCGCGTCGTCGGTGGCGGTGTCGCAGGCGTGCAGCGCCGTGACCAGGTGCACCCGCGCCGGCGGGGCCGCCGCCTCGATGGCGGCCTGCTCGAAGGTCATGCGCCCGAAGCCCAGCCGGGCGGCCAGCTGGCGGGCCTTCTCCACCAGCTCGGGGCGCGCCTCCACCGCGTGCAGGGTGCCCTTGCCGGCGGCCTGCAGGAAGAGCTGGTACAGCACGAAGCCCAGGTAGCTCTTGCCGGCGCCGCAGTCCACCACCACCGGCTCGCCGAAGCGGGAGAGCACGTCCTCCACCGCCGGGGCCAGCAGGCGGGCCAGGTGGTTCACCTGCTTCAGCTTGCGCAGCGAGTCGGCGTTGAGGTTCCCCTCGCGGGTGAGGATGTGCAGCGCCTTCAGGAGCTCGGGCGACTGCCCGGGCGCGAGCTCGCGCGCCACCTCCTCGCCCCTGGCCTGCCGCCGCCCGTCCATGGCCGCCCCTACTGGTGCTGCCCGGCCAGGTCCGGGTGCTTCACCAGGAAGTCGTCGAAGGTGCCGGGGAAGTCGAGCACCGGCTCGCCCTTGTGCAGCGACCAGATGCGGGTGCCCACCTCGCGGATCAGCTCCTGGTCGTGGGTCACCACGATGAGGGTGCCCTCGTACTTCTGCAGCCCGTCGGAGAGGGCGGCGATCGACTGGAGGTCGAGGTGGTTGGTGGGCTCGTCGAGGACCAGCACGTTGTCCTTGAAGAGCATGAGCTTCGACATGAGGAGCCGCACCGTCTCGCCGCCGGAGAGGGTGGTGGTGGGCTTCATGCGCTCCTCGCCGGAGAAGAGCATGCGGCCGAGCAGGCCGGAGATCTCCTCGTTGGTGAGCTTGTCCTCCAGCTCGCGCAGCCAGCCGAAGGCGGTGGTGCCGGGGCGGATGACGCCGGTCTGATCCTGCGGCAGGTAGCCGACCTGGGCCTGGTGGCCCCACTTGACGTGGCCGTGGTCGGGCTTGAGGTCGCCGGCGATCATCTTCACCAGCGTCGACTTGCCCACGCCGTTCTTGCCGATGACGCAGATCTTCTCGCCGCGGGTGACCAGCGCGTCGAAGGGGCGGACGATCTGCTCCTCGCCGTACCGCTTGGAGATGGCCTCGATGGTGCAGGTCTGCTTCCCGCTGGGGGCCTTCTGCTCGAACTTGATGAAGGGGGCCTGGATGTTGGACCGCTTCATGTCCTCCAGCTTGAGCTTCTGCATGGCGCGGATGCGGCTCTGCACCTGGCTGGCGCGCGTGCCGGCGTGGAAGCGGGCCACGAAGTCCTGCAGCTGGGCGATCTTCTTCTTCTTCTCGTCGTTCTCCGACTCGACGCGGCTGCGGACCTGCCCCTTCTGCCGGACCATGTCGTCGTAGCCGCCCGGGTAGTTGATGATGGCCTGGTAGTCGATGTCGGCGATGTGGGTGCAGATGGCGTTGAGGAAGTGCCGGTCGTGGCTGATGGTGATGAGCACGCCCTCGTAGGCGTGCAGGAACCGCTCCAGCCAGCGGATCGAGTCGATGTCCAGGTGGTTGGTCGGCTCGTCGAGGAGCAGCCCCTGCGGGTTGCCGAAGAGGGCCTGCGCCAGCAGCACGCGCACCTTGTAGCCGCCGGCCACGGCGCGCATGGGCTGGTCGTGCAGCTCCACGTCGATGCCCAGGCCGTTCAGGAGCTCGCCGGCCGAGGCCTCGGCCGAGTAGCCGTCCTCCTCGCCGATGACCGTCTCGAGGTCGGCCAGCCGCATGCCGTCGGCGTCGGTCATCTCCGGCTTGGCGAGGAGCGCCTCCTTCTCGCTCATGGCCGTCCAGAGCAGCTGGTTGCCCATGAGCACCACGTCCACCACCCGCGAGTCCTCGAAGCGGTAGTGGTCCTGGCGCAGGATGCCGAGCCGCCTGGGGCGCAGGATCTGCCCGGAGTCCGGCTCCTCGTCGCCGGCCAGGATCTTCATGAAGGTGGTCTTGCCGGCGCCGTTGGGTCCGGTCAGGCCGTAGCGGTTGCCGGGGGCGAACGAGACGCTCACGTCCTCGAAGAGCTTCTTGGGGCCGTAGGCCTTGCTGACGTCCTGGACCGAGATCATGGGTGGCGGGTTGTAGCGGAAACCACCCGGGATCGGAAGGGTGCCCGCCGCCCCGCGCCCCCCTGGACGGCGACGGGCGCCCGGGGCCGCCCGCCGGCTGCCCGGCCGCCGCGCGGGCCGCGGCTAGGGGCCGTCCTCGGTGCCGAAGAGCTCGAGCCAGGTCCCGATGGCCGGGAAGGCCACGTCGGAGCCGAGCCTCACCACCAGGGGCTGGATGGACCTGCCGACGGTCCGGGTGAGCGGGCCGAACTGCACGGCGGCCCCCTGGTCGTAGCCGTAGACGGAGAGGGCCAGGCAGAGCCGCCCCTCGCCGCAGCCGGCCGCCGCGACCGGCGTGGGGATGGAGAAGTTGGTCCCGTTCCCGCTCGCCCAGGCACCCTGCCCGCTCCCGTCCGACGCCGACAGCCGGGCGGCAAAGGTGTCGCCGTTCGGGCTACCGGTGACGGTCTGGCCCGAGAAGGCCAGCGTCCCCTCGAAGGGGCCGCCCAGGAGCAGGCTCCCGTCGGACTGGCGGGCCAGTCCGGCCACTTGTCCCTCGGCGTTGCCGCGCACGGCCCAGGCCCGCACGCCCGCCGCGCTCCAGCGCGAAACGTGCGGCGTGTAGCTCACCCCGAAGGCGGTCACGCCTCGCCCGACCTTCCCGCCTAGGTAGACCCCGCCCTCCCCGTCCGGCAGGAGCGCGCCGGCGGTGCCTCCAGGCCAGGAGCCCTCCACGGTGCGCGCCCAGTCGAAGGCCCCGCCCGCGCCGAGCCGGGCCAGGTAGAGTTGCGAGTTTCCGTTGGCGACGACGGGCGCGGCGGCCCCCTCGAAGGAGAGCGCGCCCATGAAGGAACCGGCCACCCAGGTGGAGGCCCCGTCGCACGCCACCTCGGTGATGGCGTAGTCGTCGCTCGTCACGTCGCCGGCCCGGGTCACCCAGCTGAAGGCGCCGTCGGCGGCCAGCCTGGCGACCCAGGCGTCGGACCCGCCCGCGCTGGTGATCCGTGGCGTGGTGGTCCCCGCGCTCGCCGTGTAGAGGAACCTGCCCCCGGCCACCACGCCGCCGGTGGGGTCGATCGCCAGCGCCACGGTCGCCTCCGGCGCGTAGCCGTTGTGGGCGTCGTCCAGGGGGCTGAGCCCCGCGCCGCCGAGCCGGGTCAGCCAGGCCCATTGGCCGGCGCCGTCCAGCTTGGCCACGAAGGCGTCGGCGGCTCCCTCGGCGGCCATGAGGAGGGCCGAGCCCTGGAGGAAGCTGCCCACCAGCACCTGGCCGCTGAAGGCGCCGCCCAAGTAGACGTCGCCGGCGGCGTCCACCGCCACCGAGGTGGCCTCGTCGAAGCCGGTGCCGCCGAGGCGGCGCGCCCACAGCCACTGGCCGGAGGCCGTCCGCCGGGCCACGAAGGCGTCGCGCTGGCCCCAGGCCACCAGCGTGGTGGCGCCGAAGCGGGCGGCGCCGCTGAACCAGCCGGCCACCACCACGTCGTCCCCGGCGGCCCCCGCCAGCGCGGTGAAGCCGAGGTCGGCGCCGTTCTGCACCGCCCGGCCGTAGAAGTCGGCCGCGCCGAGCCCGCCGAGGTTGCGCAGCGGCGCCGCGCCGGCGACGTAGGTGATGGCCGCCACCTCGCCGAACACCACCCCCTCAGCGAGCGTCAGCACCACCTGGCTCCGCCCGGGCGACCCGGGCACCCCGGCCACCGCCACCTGCAGGACGGTGCGGGCCACCGGCGTGCCGGCCGCATCGAGCACCTCGAAGATGAAGTCGCCCGGCGCCGGCGTCGAGGCGGGATCCATCGGATCCTGGAAGCCGAGCGTGACCACGTCGCCGTCCACCCTGGCCGAGACGAGCCCCGGCGGCGAGGTGTCCTCCTGGCTGGTCACCGTGAGCGAGGGGCCATCGGTGGTGCAGATCTCGGTGCCGCGGTGGCAGGCCTGCACCGTGAAGGTGTAGGTGGTGAGCGGCCGCACCCCGTCGAGGCTGAAGGAGTCGGTGAAGTCGTTCACGCTGACCCAGCGGGGCGTGGCCTCCCCGGCCACGTAGAAGCGGTACTCCACCCCCGGCTCGGTGGCGCTGGTCCAGTGGACCGTCACGCCGTACGGGTTGTCGTACATGTCGCCGGGCGACCAGGCCGTGCCGTGCTCCAGCACCGGCGGCACCACGCTCCAGGTGGGCGGCGCCATCGGCGCGGTGGTGGTGACGTCCACCGTCGGGCCGGCCAGCGTGCAGTTCCCCGCGGCGTCGCAGGCCAGGATGGTGAAGGTGTAGCTCGTCTCGGGGGTGAGGCCGGTGAGCGAGGTGCCGGTGCCGGAGACCTGGTCCTGCACCAGCGTGGTCCCGCTCCAGACCTGGTAGTGGTGCACGCCCGCGTCGTCGGCGGCCAGGCTCCAGGAGAGGTCCACGCTGGACGACGCCGGGTTGACCGCCGAGGCGGCCGCGCCGGGCGCCCAGGTCGGCCGGGTGCCGAGGTGCAGCGGCGCGGCGCCGCCCGACCAGGTGCCCGAGATCGAGTAGGCGACCACGCCGTCCGGGCTCAGGGAGGTGAGGGTCGGGAAGTTCTCGGTGAGGAGGCGCCGCGCCACCAGCACGGCCCGCCCGTCGGGGTGCCAGGCCGGCTCGGTGTCGTCCTCCAGGAAGGGGTTGGTGAGCACCACCTCGTCGCCCAGCGCGGCGTCGGCCCGCATGACCACCACCTGCCGCGGGGCCTCGGCGTGGCGGATGAAGGCGATGCGCGTCCCGTCCGGCGACCAGGTCGGGGTGGTGGCCTGGCCGTCGTCGGTGAGCCGGTGGAGGGTGCCGAGCACCACGTCGTAGACGTAGAGGTCGCCGGTGCCGAGGCCGCCGGTGATCCAGGTGGCCGGATCGGCGGCCACGATGAGGGCCAGCCGGGAGCCGTCGGGCGACCAGGCGGGGTAGGCCGGGTCACCGGGGAAGCCAGCCGGGTCCACGGTGGAGAGGTCAGAGGCGATGCCGGTGCCCGGCTCGAAGGTCTGCAGCGAGCCGAAGCCGGCCAGCGCCAGCCGCCCGTCCGGCGACCAGGGCTGCAGGCCCGGGTGGCCCAGCGCGTTCACCGCCAGGTTGAGGTTGGTGCCGGAGAGGGCGAAGCCGGAGCCGTCGGGGCGGACCCAGCCGGACCGCTGCGGCACGGTGGGCGACGCCACCGCCAGGTACCCGGCGGTCGCCGACCAGCTCATGGCGCCGGCCCAGGCGAAGTCCGCGGTGGAGGTGATCTGGAGCGGGTGAGCGCCGTCGGCCTCGGCCACGAAGGTCCGATCGACCGAGGGGAGCCAGGCCACGTAGCGGCCATTCGGATGGACGCCGGCCGCGGTGCCGGCGCCGTTGGTGCGGGTGATCCGCTGCGGCCAGCGGCCGTCGGGCGCCGAGACCCAGAGCGCCCCCTCGCTGTGGTGGTAGAGGAGGTCGGCCGAGAGCTCGCCCGCCGGCGCCGGCGGCTGCGCGGCCGGCCCGAAGCCCTCCCCGTCGGTGGTGCGGAGCGCCACGGCGGAGCCGCCGAAGTCGTCCTGGTGGACCGCGGCGAGGAGCGCCCGGCCGCCGCCGGCCATGGAGAGGTGGCCCAGGCGGTCACCGGTGGTGAGGCGCGCCAGCGTGGTGCGCCGCTCGTTGAAGGTGGCGCCGTCGTCGAAGGAGCGGGCGAAGAGGAGCGTGGCCGGGGCGACCGGGAGCGGCAGCCCCTGCGAGGCCTCCATGAGCTGCGCCTTCGAGTGACCCAGCTCCAGCCAGGCGATGGCCGGGATGCAGTCGTCGTCCACCACCAGCTGCGGCGACTGGGAGTGGACCGGGGACTGGCTGACGTTCTGCACGACCGTGCCCGCGTTGACCGCGTCGACGCGGACGAACTGGACCTCCTCGGCCGCCTCGGCGGCGCTCGACTGCTCCCAGGCCAGGTAGACGGAGGCCAGGCTGTCCACCACGCAGGAGGGGCCGAGCGCCACGCTGGGGTGGCGGCCGTAGCCGACGGTCCCGGCCGCCGCGCGGAACGTCACCACCTGGGCGAAGTTGGCGCCGAAGTCCTCCGAGCGGGTCACCGAGACGGCGCGGCCGGCGCCGTCCACCCGGCTCCAGGCCACCGCCACCGCGTTGGCCTTGACGGCCACGGCTGGATCGCTGGTGTCGCCGGACGGCGCCGCGCTGGCGTAGGGGGCGAAGTGGGCTCCGGCGTCCAGCGAGCGGCTGAGCCGCAGCACGCCGACCTCGCCCTGGGCCCCCTCGTCGATCCAGGTCGCCATGACGAGGTCGCCGTCGGCGCCGAGCGCGGGCTGGCGCGCCTGGGCCAGGCCGGTGGAGAGCGTCAGCGGGGCCGACCAGGCCAGGCCGTCCTGCGAGCGGGAGAGGACCACCCGGTCCCTCAGGTCCACGCCGGGGACGCGCTCCACCCAGGCCACGTAGAGCCAGCCGTTGGAGGCCGCCACGGCGGGGCGGGGCGGGGCGGCCGGGTGGCCGCCGAGCTGGGCCGGCAGCACCACCGGCGTGCCGGCGGTCGAGGCGCCCGGCGCGTTGAGCGAGGCCACCAGCTGCGCCGTGCCGTGCTCCACGGCGTCGTTGCGCTCCACCCAGGCCACCAGCCGGCGGCCGGTCTGGCGGTCGAAGGCCACCGCAGGCCGGAGGCCGAGCCGCCCGCCGCCGGAGAGGAGCGCCGGCTCGGACCACCTGCGGACGGTCACGTCGTCCTGGTTGCTGACGAGCTGGCCGAGCGTCACCACCTGGAACGGGCCGCTCTGGGCGCCGTCGGGGATGGCGAACTGGAGCTCGGTGTGGCTGCCGTGCTCGGCCGGGGCCTGGAAGCCGGCCCAGTCGCCGGCGTTGTGGTTCGGGACCTTGCTGAAGCCGCGCCCCGTGAAGGTCTGGTACTCACCGACGATGGCGCTGGGCGGGACCGGGCCCAGCACCGGGTCGAGCACGGTGAAGTCGAGGGCGTTCGAGGGGCTGCCGTCGATGACCACCGAGACCGGACCCGGCAGGGCGTCGATCACCTCCACCTCGAGGCTGCCGAAGCCGTAGTTCCGCTGGTGGATCGACCAGGCCAGGCCGGTGCCCTCGAAGCCGGGGGCCGGGGTGAACTGGATGTCCTGGT
The DNA here is from genome assembly GCA_016718565.1 of Anaeromyxobacter sp. Classification (NCBI taxonomy): domain Bacteria; kingdom Pseudomonadati; phylum Myxococcota; class Myxococcia; order Myxococcales; family Anaeromyxobacteraceae; genus Anaeromyxobacter; species Anaeromyxobacter sp. The sequence goes on from JADKCZ010000005.1 coordinate 165,066, forward strand.
GGGCCAGCTGGGGGTTGGCGGAGAAGCCCTCGCCGGTGAAGAGCGCGGTGTCCCCCAGGTAGCCAGTGGCGGGCGGCTGCCCCGCCACCTGGATGCCGTCGAGCCGGGGGCCCTGGGTGTAGGGACCGGCCACCTGCGTGCCGGAGATGGCCCGGAGGCGGCGCGACACCAGCACGTCCTGCTCCTCGATGCAGGTGCCGATGATCACGCCGAGCAGGTCCCGCTCGCAGACCGGCTTCACCTGGTCCATGTCGGCGATCAGCTGCACCACCCCGAGGCCGGGCTTCAGCGCGTTCACCCAGAGGAGCGGGTCGGCCCAGTCGCCCCGGAAGAGGTCGGGGCGGGCGGTGGCGAGCCGCAGCCGGGTCTCGCAGTCGGTGACCTCCAGCGCGCCGATGTTGAAGCCGCCCAGCTCGGCGATGGCCTCGGCCAGGGGGGCCAGGGTGGGGAGGAGGTCCCCGCCCGTGGCGCGCAGGGAGGCGCCGCCGTCGTTCTTGAAGGTGAGGAAGCCCTTCACGCCGTAGGGCTCGGTGACCAGGACGGCGCCCACGTTGTCCGACGGGATGGGGGCCTCCATCGAGCCGAAGGTCTGGTCGAGCCAGAGGTTGTGCTCCACCACCTCGATCCGCAGCGTCCCGCCGGCGATCCGGGTGGGGATCGTCTCCAGGAGCGGGATGATGGCCTCCAGGATCTTGAGGAGCGGCTTGACGATCTCCTCCCGGACCAGCTCCAGCGTGGGGATGAGCGAGGCCGCCCCGGGGAAGACGGCGCTGGCGGCGCCGCAGGCGACGATGGCGGTGAGGAGCGCCGAGTCGAGCTTGTCGAGGATGTGGTAGGCGCGGTTCAGGAAGGCCTTGGCGTCCTCGATGCTCTCCACCGTGCCGGCGTCGAAGCCGCCGAGCAGGCTGGCCTGGACGGCCGCACCCGCCGGTGCGCCCGGTGAGCCCACCCGGGCGCCCGCCGGCGCGGGAGGGAGCGCGGCCACCAGGGCCTGCAGCTCGGCGCGGACGGCGGCGCCGGCCGGGGAGCCCAGGAAGGCATTGAAGGCGGCCAGCCGCTCGGCGTTGGCCGCCCCCAGCGTGTTGGCGGCGGCCTGGGCGTAGAGGGCCCGCAGCCGCGCCAGGCCGGCGCGGACCCGGGCCGCGTCCAGCCCCTGCCCCGTCTGCTCCAGCAGCGGCACGATGCCGGCGTCGACCTGCCGGAGCAGGCGCCCGAGCACCGCGTCCACGTCGGAGAAGAAGGCCTGGGCGGCCCCGGCCCTGGCGGCGTCGGCCAGGGCGTCGACGGTGAAGGGCACCGGCTCGGAGGTCGCCCCGGCCACGGTCACCGTGATGGTCGCCTGCTCGGCCACCGCACCCGGGACCACCACGGTCAGCGTGCCGCCAGCGAGGGCCAGCGGCGCCACGGTCATCGTCCCCTGGGCCGGGGCCCGGAAGGTGACCTGGACGGCGGCGGGGTCGGTGCCGAGATCGGGCGAGGTGATGGTGACCACCGTTCCCAGGGTGCCGTGGCTGGGGGTCAGGCCGGTCAGCGTCGGGCCGGGAGGCGGCGGGGCCAGGTAGGTGAAGGCCGCTGCGAGCCTGCTCGCCTGGCCGTCCGGGTTGGTCACCGTGACCTCCACGGCGCCTGCGGCGTGGGCCGGCGCCGTGGCGGTGAGGCTGCTGGTCGAGGCCACCCCCACGGTGGCCGCCGCGCCGCCGAAGGTCACCGTGGCGCCCGCCTGGAAGCCGGTCCCGGTGAGCGTCACCGGCGTCCCGCCGGTGGTCGGCCCGGACGAGGGCTGCGCCGAGGTCAGCGTCGGCGCCTCAGGGCGCGGCTCGGTCGTGCCCCCACCACAGCCGGCCTGGAGCGCGGCCAGGGCGAGCACGGCCAGCGCGGCGCGGCGGCGGCGCGGGCCGGCAGGGAGGCGGCGCCCGTGGGCGGCGATCGCGAGGGCGGTCGGCATGGTGGTCCTGTCGCGGAGCCGGAAGGCTCCTTGGTTGGGGGAGGTCAGGGGAGGTCACCAGCCGCAGCAGGCCCGGTCCCAATGGCTTCTCACATTGACCGAACGTCCGTCGTCCCGGGTTCGTTCGACACCCGAAGGCGTCAAGGAAGGCCCACCTGCCTACCTGCCTACCTGCCGAGGCCACCCAGGTGGCGCGCGGCCCGCCCCGCAGGCGCTCGAAGGGGCGCGGGCGGGCGCTGGCCTGGGCGCAGGCCCGGAGCGAGCGCTTGCCTGGGACCTGGGGTCAGGTGGCGGGCATTGGCGTTGGAGGGGACGTGTTCAACTGGTAGGGGTCCGGACCGGGGAAGAGCCCCGATCGAGGTCGGTTCGGGGGCCTGTCGCTCACGCCCAGGGGCTCGAGGAGCCATCCAGCGCTACCGTCTCCAGCATGAGCCCCGAAGGGAGCCTGCTGTCCATAATCCATCTAGGTCCTGTCCAGCTCTTGTCATGGCACTTATCTCGCTAGGGTCGCATCATTCAGCCCTGTAGGCTTCCTCCAGCCCACTCCCGGAGCTTCGCCCCACCCCATGCGGATCGCCATCGTCGGCAGCGGCATCAGCGGGCTCGTCTGCGCCCACCTGCTCCACCGCGAGCACGAGGTGACCCTGTACGAGGGGGGCGACCACCTCGGCGGCCACACCCACACCCATGACCTCGAGCTGCGCGGCCGCCCCTTCCGCGTGGACACCGGCTTCATCGTCTTCAACGAGGAGACCTACCCGGGCTTCGTGGCGCTGCTGGCCCGGCTCGGCGTGGCGTCGCAGCCCTCCGACATGAGCTTCAGCGTGAAGGACGCGGCCACCAACCTGGAGTGGAAGGGGACCAGCCTCGACTCGCTCTTCGCGCAGCGCGCCAACCTCTTCAACCTCTCCTTCCACCGCATGGTGGCCGACATCCTGCGCTTCAACGGGCTGGCCCGCGCCCTGGCCACCTCGCCGGTGGCCGACGACGAGCCCATCGGCGCCTTCGTGGAGCGCCACGGGTTCTCCCGCCAGTTCGTCGAGCACTACCTCGTGCCCATCGGCACCGCCGTCTGGAGCGCCGACCCGTCGCGCTTCGCCGAGTTCCCGGCCCAGACCTTCTGCCGCTTCTTCGAGAACCACCGCTTCCTGCAGTCCAGCGGCCAGCCCACCTGGCGCACCGTGGCCGGCGGCTCCGACACCTACGCCCGGGCCATCCTCCGGCCCATCGAGGACCGGGTGCGGCGCGCCGCGGTCACCTCCATCCGGCGCGGCCTGTCGGGCGGGGCCGCCGCCGCGGGGGCGCCGCCGGCCGGCGCCGTCGAGGTCACCGCCGCCGGCCTCGCCCCGGAGCGGTTCGACCGCGTCATCCTGGCCTGCCACTCCGACCAGGCGCTGCGGCTGCTGGCCGACGCCACGCCGCTGGAGCGCTCGGTGCTGGGCGACATCCCGTACCAGGAGAACCTGGCCACCCTGCACACCGACGCCCGCGTCCTGCCGGTCTCGCGGCGCGCCTGGGCCAGCTGGAACGCCTGGATCCCGCCCACCCCGCGCGGCGCCGCCACGCTCACCTACGACATGAGCCGCCTCCAGTCGCTGGCCACGCCGGAGCCGCTGCTGGTCTCGCTCAACATGGACGACCAGATCGCGCCCGACAAGGTGGTGCGGCGCATGACCTACCACCACCCGGTCTACACGCCGGCCAGCGTGCGGGCGCAGCGGCGCCACGGCGAGATCGACGGCGTGGGCGGCACCCACTTCTGCGGCGCCTACTGGGCCTACGGATTCCACGAGGACGGCGTGCAGAGCGCCCTGCGCGTCTGCCGGAAGTTCGGCCAGGACCTGTGACCGCCGCCGCGCTCCAGAGCTGCCTCTACCTGGGGTGGGTGGCCCACCGCCGGCTGGCGCCCGCGGCGCACGCCTTCCGCTGGCCGGTCTTCTTCACCTGGCTGGACCTCGGCGAGCTCGACCGGGTCTTCGCCGGGCGCTGGCTCTGGTCGGCGCGCCGGCCGGCGGTGGCCTGGCTGGACCGGCGGCGCCACCTGGGCGACCCGGCGGTGCCCCTCGAGGAGGCGGTGCGGCGCGCCGTGGAGGTCACCCTGGGCCGCCGGCCCGTGGGTCCCATCCGGCTCCTCACCCACCTCACCTACTTCGGCCACGGCTTCGACCCGGTCAGCTTCTACTACTGCTACGAGGCCGACGGCGCGACGCTCGACGCGGTGGTGGCCGAGGTGAACAACACCCCGTGGAAGGAGCAGCACCCCTACGTGCTCGACGCGCGCCACCCGGCGGCGGCGCCCGAGGCCGCGCCGGCGCAGTCCAGCACCGCGCCCAGCCCGGTGCGCGGGGGCGGACGGGTCGGCCGCACCCACCGCTGGCGCTTCCAGAAGCGCTTCCACGTCTCGCCCTTCATGGCGCTGGCCCAGCAGTACGACTGGCGCCTCGCCGAGCCGGGGAGGCGCCTGGTCGTGCACATGGAGAACCGCGAGGGCGGCCGGCTCCTCTTCGACGCCACGCTGGTCCTGGCCCGCCGCGAGATCACCGGCCGGAGCCTGGCCGGGGTGCTGCTGCGCTACCCGCTCATGACGCTGCAGGTGGTGGCCGCCATCCACTGGCACGCCCTCCGGCTCTGGCTGAAGCGGGTCCCCTTCGTGCCGCACCCTGGCACCTCGCCGCCGGCGTCCCGGCCCGGCGTGGCCCCGCCGCGACCGCCCCTCGACGCCGCCTCACCCCCACCACACAGGAGCACCTCATGAGCGCCCCGTCCAAGGTCCTCGCGCTGGCCGAGCGCCGCGACGAACCCCGGCTGGCCGCCCTGCCGACCGAGCCCCAGCAGGCCCGGGGCCTGGCCGGGCTGGCCCGCGCCGCCGTGCTGGCCAAGCTCGGCGGCCTGCCGCGCGGCCAGCTCACCCTTCACGAGGGTGGCCGCCGCCACCTCTTCGGCCGCCCGGGGGACGGGCCGCACGCCGCGGTGACCATCCGCGACCCGCGGGCCTTCTCGGCCATCGCCTTCGGCGGCACCATCGGGGCCGCCGAGTCCTTCGCCGAGGGCTGGTGGGACGCCGACGACCTGGCCGCCACGGTGCGCCTGGCCCTCTCGATGGGCGACGGGGCCGAGGGGCTGGAGGGCGGCCTGGCGCGGCTGGGCGGCCTGATCCACCGGCTGCGCCACCGGGCCCGGCTCAACACCCGCGAGGGTGCCCGGCGGAACGTGGCGGCCCACTACGACCTGGGCAACGAGTTCTTCGAGCTCTTCCTCGACCCAACCCTCACCTACAGCTGCGCCCTGTTCGAGCGCGAGGAGGCGACGCTGGAGGAGGCGCAGCTCGCCAAGCTGGACCGCATCTGCCACAAGCTCGACCTGCGGCCCGGCGAGCGCCTGCTGGAGATCGGCACCGGCTGGGGGCCCTGGCGCTGCACGCCGCCCGGCGCTTCGGGGTGCGGGTCACCACCACCACGCTGTCCCGGCAGCAGCACCAGGTGGCCACGGCGCGGGTGCGGGAGGCCGGCCTGTCGGACCGGGTCACCGTGCTCCTGTCCGACTACCGCGATCTCACCGGCAGCTACGACAAGCTGGTCTCGGTGGAGATGATCGAGGCGGTGGGCTGGGAGTTCTACCCGGCCTTCATGCGGACGCTCTGCCAGCGCCTGACGCCGCAGGGGCTGGCCCTGGTGCAGGCCATCACCATCCCGGACCACCGCTTCGAGCGCATGAAGCGCGAGCCGAACCACATCAACCGCATCGTCTTCCCGGGCACCTGCATCCCCTCCACCACCGCGCTGCTGGGCGCGGCGGCGAGCCACTCCGACCTGCGCCTCTTCCACCTCGAGGAGATCGGCCCGCACTACGCCCGCACCCTGCGCGAGTGGCGGACCCGGCTGGTGGCCCGCTGGGCCGAGGCGAGGGCGCAGGGGCGCGACGAGCGGTTCCTGCGCGGCTTCGAGTACTACCTGGCCAGCTGCGAGGCCGGCTACGCCACCCGCTACCTGGGCAACGTGCAGCTGCTGTTCGCCAGGCCCGAGGCCACCCGGGCGCCCATCGTCCCGCCGCTGGACGGCTGAGGCGCGGGCGGCGGGTCCGGGCCGGAGGGGACCTGGCGCCCCGCCCCCGGCCGCACCCCTCCGCTTGCCGGGCCCGCCTCCCACATGGGAATGTGCCTGCGCCCGCCGGGGGACCCGCATGCGCATCGTCGAGACCACCCAGTACTGGAACGAGTCCCACTACTTCGAGGAGCGCGTCCGGAACGCGCTGCGCTACGCGGACCTGCTGGTGATCTCGGAGGCCGAGGACGCCTTCTCGCAGAAGGCCTCCCGCCCGTTCGAGGTGCCGGGCCTGCTGGCCCGGCTGCCGGCCGAGCTCCGCCCGCGCGTCCTCTTCGACCCGGTGGACCTGAAGCCGCACGCCCACCTGGGCCACTTCGAGCGCGAGGCGGTGGTCCGCAACTCGGCCTTCAGGCGGCTCAGGCGCGAGGGGCTGGTGCGGCCCGAGGACCTGGTGCTGGTGCAGGACTTCGACGAGTTCTTCGACCCGGCCTGCCGCGAGGCGCTGGTGCGCCACTTCGACCGCTGGTGGCGCCCCTACGTGCACCTCACCTACCGGTGCACCTACTACTTCCTCGACAACCAGATCGTGGCGCCGGCCAACCACCGGCGCTGGCGCCACCAGGTGGCGTTCCGCGCCAGCTACGGGGCGCGCGACGGCTTCTGCATCCACCGGCTCCGCACCGGGCGGCGCTGGCGGCGGACCAGCCAGGTGATGGGCTGGCACCACTCCTACCTCGGCTCCTTCGACTTCATCGCGGCCAAGGTGCGGGCCTTCGCCCACGCCGACGACCGCTTCCTGAAGGACCTGCCGGACTCGGCGCTGGCCGAGCGGATCGCCCGGGGCGAGGACCTCTTCGGCCGCGCCTTCAGGTTCCAGGTGCTGGCCGACTACGCGGCGGTGGGGATCCCCGACCTGGCCGGCCGCCGCGACCTGTGCGCGCCGACCCGTCCTGCCGACGCGGCGCGCCTGCCGGCCTGAGCGATGGCGGGAGCCCCCGCCACGGGCGCGGGGGCTGGCCGCGGCCCGGCGCGCGGCCGCGCCCAGGCTCACCCGGCGCGGGCCGGCCCCGTCGACGGCTGGCCGGAGCGGGCCGCGGCGACGTGGGGCGCCCAGAAGGCCAGGTGCCGCCGCTTGTACCAGCCGTGCGCCGCCATGGGCAGCCGCTGGCCGGCCAGCTCGAAGAGCCGGGCCGGGTTGATGTCGAAGGCGAAGGCCAGCGCCTCCTGGGCCGAGGGCGTCCGGTGGGGGTGGCCCCTCCTGGAGGGCTCGATCGACCAGAAGACGTCCTCGTGGAAGTGGTGCGTCCCCTGGTTGGCCAGGTAGTGCCGGATGGCGTCGGCCATCACCACCGAGAGGTGGTGGTGGGTGGCGGTCTTGCGCAGCGAGAAGCCGCCGTTGCCCACCCGGTCGCGCGTCTCGTGGCTGCGGACCTTGCCCCTCCCGCCGGGCAGGAGCCGGGCGGCCAGGCCCTTGAGCCGGTGCACCTGCGCGCTCAGCGCGCTGCCGGAGATCCAGGGGGCGCCCACGTAGTCGTAGCCGCGCTCCACCCAGGCGGCCAGGTCGTCGTGGAAGACGAACACGTCGAGCTGGCACACCAGCAGGTACTCGCTCTCCAGGAACCGCTGGTAGAAGCCGGTGGAGAGGAGCAGGCGGTTGTAGCCCTGGATGGACCTGAAGTAGTCCGGCGCGAAGGTCTCGACGGCGGCGAACGGGTAGCGCGCCTCGAGCGCGCCGGTGTCGAGCCCCTCCGGCTTCACCATGACGAGGTGGTGGCCGCCGAGCACGCGGAAGGTGGAGTCGAGCGAGACCTGCTCCTCCTCGTCGAGGGTGGGCCGGTAGACCGGCACGGCGATGGTGAGCCGCTGGCGCGGCAGGCCGGCCGGGCCAGGGCTCACGGGGCGACCGCCGGGGCGGGCGCCGTCCCCGCGGGGGGAGCGCCCGGCGCCGGGGCCGCCGCGCCCCGCCCGAAGAGCTTGAGGATGCGGGGCGCCGCCGCCGAGAAGCGGGCGTCGCCGTCCGGCAGGGGCCGGTCGAACGGATCGGTGATGGTCACCCCGCCCAGCCCGGCGTCCATGCCGTAGAAGGAGACCTTGAGGTCCTTGCCGATGGCGGCGTAGCGCGGCTCCCAGCCGAGCGACGCGAGGACGAAGCGGTCCTGCGGGGCGTCGAACATCGAGACGCCGTCGGAGTAGAGCGCCGGCGGGTGGCGGTCGCCCAGCAGCGAGAGCAGGGTCGGCACCACGTCGGCGTGGCTGGTGGGGGCGTCGCGCCGGCCCACCGGCACCCCGTCGCCCAGCACCACCATGGGCACGTGCAGCTGCTGCACGGTCAGCGCCGAGCCATGGCCCAGGTGCCCCTGCTCGCGCATCTCCTCGGCGTGGTCGCCCGTCACCATGACCAGCGGCCGCCGGCCGCGCGCCTGCTCCATCCAGGTGAGGAACTCGTCGAGCTTCCAGTCGGCCTCGAAGACGGCGTTGCGGGCCCGCGCCAGGATCAGCTCGCCCGGGGCGCCGCTGCCCTTCAGGACCCCCTCACCGTCCCACACCGGCGAGAACCTCGCCGAGCGCGGCGGGTACGAGTAGTTGAAGTGGGGCCCGACGAAGAAGAGGAACAGGAAGACCGGCTGGTCGCCCACGGTGGAGACGAAGCGCCTGGCCTCGTCCAGCATGGCGCCGTCCTTCTGCTCGCCGGTGAGGCCGGCCGGCCAGTCGGTCTCCAGCGACTGCTGCACGTCGCCGAAGACCTGCTCGCGCAGCCCCATCCAGTCCACCGAGGAGGCCGCCAGGAAGCGCGAGGCGTAGCCGTTGCGGGTGAAGGCCGGGAAGAGCTCGGGCCGCCGCCCCGAGGCGATGACCGCGTCGAGCTTGTGGGCCTGCAGGCCGAAGAGCAGCCCGAAGACGGTGAAGTAGGTGGAGGAGGAGAGGGCGTAGTGGCGCTCGAAGACGGTGCCGCCGGCCTGGGCGCGGGCCAGCAGGCGCGGCATCACCTCCGGCACCAGCGAGTCGGCGCGGGTGGACTCCAGCAGCACGAAGACCACGTCGGGCCGCCGCTCGAAGACGATCTGGGCGGGGGGCACGCCGGGCGGGAGCTTGAGGGCGCTCTCGCCCGCCACCCCCTTGAGCGGGCTGGAGAGGGCCTGGCGCCCGGTGATCCGCTCCCACGCCGCGCTCATGCGGACCGGCACCTGCAGCGGCAGCACCTGGCCGGCCGCGAAGACCCCCGGGCCGCCGAAGAAGGCCAGGCTGGCCACGTAGGTGCGCTCGACCCCGGCCAGCAGCAGCAGCGCCAGCGCCACCCGCCAGGCGCGCTGGCGCCCGGCGAAGCGGCCCAGGAACCAGCGCCCACCCACCAGCTCGAGGGCCAGCCAGCCCAGGCTCTGCCCCGCCAGCACCAGCACGTCGGACACCGGGATGCCGGTCTCGGCCAGGGCGCCGGGCTGCACCGCCACCCGCAGGAAGAAGCCGTTGATGTGGAACCCGACCGACGCGTAGGTCCGGGCGTCCACCGCCAGGATCACCGTGGCCAGCCCGGTGGAGAGCGGCACCGCCCAGCGGTAGGCGCGCGGCCAGAAGGAGAGCGGCAGGGTGATGACCCAGAGCGCCAGCGCCAGCAGCGCCGCCTGGGCCGGGAAGGTGGGCCACAGGCTGACCGCGTACCAGGTCGGCAGCCCGCGCAGCGCGTGGCCGATGGAGCCGGCGAAGAGGCCCAGGGTGACCGGCACGTGCAGCAGGCCCCACAGGAGGGCCGGCCAGCGCAGCGCGCCCGGCTCGTCGGAGGAGGGGCGCAGGGGGGTGAGGTACGTCATCGGGGCGGACCCTACACAACGAGGGCGGCTCGTGGCCACCCTTAGGGGGGCGCGCGCTGGTGACGTCCCAGGCGGGCCCGACTTGCGGACGGGGGGTTCGGGGTCCACTGTTTGACTACACGCGCCCACCGCGGAGCCAGGGCACGCCACGCCTCCGCGACCATCAGGATCCTCATCATGGCCACCCAGCCCCAGCTCCAGTCGCCCCGCCCCCGCCTGGGCGACGTCCTCGTCGGCGCCAAGCTCATCACCCGGGAGCAGCTCGACCTGGCGCTGCGCGAGCAGTCGTCGTGGGGTGGCCGGCTCGGCCAGAACCTGCTCTCGCTCGGCTTCATCGACGAGGAGCGGCTCACCGCCGCCGTGGCCGCCCACCTCGGCCTGCCCACCGTGGACCTGGACCGCGCCCAGCTGCCGCCGGAGGTGAACCGGCTGCTGCCGCTCGAGCTGTGCGAGCGGTACGGCCTCATGCCGCTGGGCGCCCGGCCCCGCGAGGGCAAGCTCTGGCTGGCCTGCTTCGACCCCACCCACCAGGAGGCGCAGGCGGCGGTGCGGCGCGCCAGCGGCCTCATCCCGGTGATCCACGTGGCCACCGCGTCGTCGGTGGATCGCGCCATCCGCAAGTACTTCTACGGCGAGGCCACCCCCACGCCGTCGCCGGGCAGCCCGCTCTTCACGGTGACCCGCAACACCATGGAGACGCCGCTGGAGGCGGCGCCGCACCGCGACCTCCTGGCGCGGGTGGCCGACCTCGAGGCGCAGGTGGCGCGGCTCACCTCGCTGGTGGAGTCGATCTCGAACCGGCTGCCGGGCTAGGTCGACGCCGGCCCCGGCAGCGGCGCGCCGGCGCGCCTGCGGGCGGGCGGTGGTGCCGGCCAGCCAGCGCGGCGGCCACCGCCCGGCAGGTCGCTCAGTTCCTGCGGACGTTCGGGTTCGGCATGGTCCGCAGCATGTCCTGGGTGCGGGCGCGGTCCTGGTCCGCCTTGTCCTTGGGCCGGCAGACCTGCTCCGGGATGTTCGAGCCGATGGGGCGCTCGTAGTAGCAGACCCAGTCGTCGCCCTTCTTCTTCTTGGCCTGGGCGGCCGGATCGGCGGCGACCGCGCCGTCGGCGGCAGCCACCTGGGGGGGCGGCGGGCGGGCGGGCGAGCCGGCGCCCGAGGTGGTGGCGCAGGCCGCCAGGACGGCCAGGGCGGCGAAGGCGACGAGGGCACGCAGCATGACGACCTCCAGGTCGACGGCCGCGCCCCCGTCCACGACGGTGGACCGATCAGGCGCGGCGGTGAGGCCGAAAAGCGTAGCGCACTCCGGCCCGAAAGCCACGCCGCCCGGCGGCGCGCGGCCGGGCGGCCCCCGCCGGGGGCCACATCCCCTACAATCCCCCGGCGTGCCCCCACCCGAACGGATCTTCGCGGCCTGCGCCCCTGGGCTCGAGCCGGTGCTGACGGCCGAGCTCACCGCGCTCGGCCTCGAGGCCCGTCCGCTCTCGGGCGGCGTGGAGGCCACCGGCGAGGCGGCCGCGGCGGTGGCCTGCCTCGGCTCGCGGGTGGCCGACGCGGTCCGGCTGCGCGCCTTCGACGGCCCGGTGGCCGACCTCGGCAGTGCCCGCGCCGAGGCGGCGGCGCGCTACGGCGCCGCGGCCGAGCTGCTGGTGCGGCGCGACGGCGGGCGGGCCACCCTGTCGGTGGAGGCGGCCGGCGCGCCGCTCTACAAGCGCGGCTGGCGCGCCCGCGTCGGCGCCGCCCCCCTGCGCGAGACGCTGGCGGCCGGCCTCCTGCTGGCCTGCGACTTCACCGGCGACCGGCCCTTCCTGGACCCCATGTGCGGCTCGGGCACCCTGGCCATCGAGGCGGCGCTGCTGGCGGGCCGCCGCGCCCCCGGGCTGGGCCGCACCTTCGCCTTCGAGGGCTTCCCCGGCCACGACCGGCGCGCCACCGAGCAGGTGCGCGCCCGCCTGGCCGCGCAGGCCCGGCCCATCACCTGCGCCATCCACGCCTCCGACCGGAACATGGGGGCGCTCCGGCTGGCCATGAAGAACGCCGCCGCCGCCGGCGTGGAGGCGGCCATCCGCTTCACCCGCGCCGACGCCGCCGAGGTGGAGCCGCCGCCCGGCGGGCCAGGGCTGTGCCTGGTGAACCCGCCCTACGGGGTGCGCCTCGACGACGACGCCGCCGCGGCCTGGCGCGCGCTGGGCCTGCTGCGCCAGCGGCTGGGCGGGTGGGAGGTGGCCGCCATCGGGCCCGACCGCGGCTTCGAGCAGCTCCTCTCCGAGGCGCCCGCGGCGGCGCTGGAGGTCCAGAACGGCGGCATCCGCTGCCGCCTGCTCCGCTGGAGGTCCGCCGGTGCACCCTGACGACCACCTCCCCCTGGCCCTGCTGGTGGTGGCCGCCGGCGCCACCGCGCTCTCCGGCGTCGGCCCCACCGACCGCGCCACCTGGCTCATGGAGGTGGCGCCCACGCTCGTGGCCCTGCCGCTGCTCCTCGGCACCTACCGGCGCCTCCGGCTCACCTCGCTGCTCTACGTGGCGCTCTGCGCCCACGCCTGCATCCTGGCGCTGGGCGGCCACTACACCTACGCCGAGGTGCCGCTCGGCTTCTGGGTGCGCGACGCCTTCGGGCTGGCCCGCAACCACTACGACCGGCTCGGCCACCTGGCGCAGGGCTTCGTGCCGGCGCTGGTGGCGCGCGAGCTCCTGCTGCGCACCTCGCCGCTCCGGGCCGGGCGCTGGCTCTTCGCGCTGGTCACCCTGAGCTGCCTCGGCATCTCCGCCTGCTACGAGCTCCTCGAGTGGTGGGCCGCGCTGGCGCTCGGCCAGGGGGCCGAGGCCTTCCTCGGCACCCAGGGCGACCCCTGGGACACCCAGTGGGACATGTTCCTGGCCGGCGTGGGGGCGGTGCTGGCGCAGGTGGCGCTGGCTGGCTGGCAGGACCGGCAGGTGGCGCGCCTGACCCGCTCGCCTGACCAGCGCTCGCCTGACCCTGGGTAGTCGCATTCGGCCGTGTTCCCGGGCGGTTGCCTGGTGCGGCCCAGCCTCCCCGGACCTGGGCCCCCCAGCGTCACGGGCCGCGCCGGACCACCCCGCCCCGGCGGGCCTCCCCGTCACGCACTCGTCGCAGCGCCGCCCTCGCCGCGACACCGGCCCCTGCCAAGCTCGCGCTCGCGATGGAAGCCCTCCGAGACCTGAGCCCGCTGCCCCGCCTGGACGCGGACGTGGCGGCCACCCCCGACGGCGACGACTCGCCTGCCGGCGACTGGTTCACGCGGCTCCTCGAGTGGGACGAGGCCACCCTCCTCGCGGCGCGCCGCTGGCGCACCCCGGGGCGGACCCTGGCCGCGCGCCTGCTCACCCGGCTCGGGGACGCCTCGAGCTGGACGGTCATCGGGCTCGGCTTCTTCGCGACCTCCACCACCACCGGCACCACCCTCGGCCTCAGGCTGGCCGTCGGCGCCGGCCTGGGCACCCTGCTCTCGCAGGCGCTCAAGCGGACCCTCACCCGGACCCGCCCCGACCTCGCCATCGACGGCTTCGAGCCGCTGGCCCGCAACCCCGATCGCTTCAGCTTCCCCTCCGGCCACACCACCGCCGCCTTCGCGGTGGCGGCCGCCTTCGCCGGCGCCCCCTTCGGCCTCGGGCCGGCGGCGCTGGCCCTGGCGCTCGGCATCGCCGCCTCGCGCGTCTACCTGGGCGCCCACTACCCGCTCGACGTGGCGGCCGGCGCCCTGCTCGGCACGCTCTCCGGGCTGGTGGCGCACCTGGTCGGCTGACCGGTGACCCGGCACCCCGACCTCGACGCCCACGGCGACGTGGGGGCCCTGCCCTTCCGCCTCACCGGCGCGGTGCGCCGCGCCCTGGCGGCGCACGCCCGGCTGGCCTTCGTGACCCGCCTGCTCCGGCACGCCGCCGCCCAGGCCGAGCAGCCGGCGCTCGACCCGCTGGACCTCTCGGCCGAGCGCGAGGCCGCCGGGCTGGACGACGCCACCCTCGACGACGTGGTGGCCGGCTGCCGCCTGGTCGACGGCGCCTTCCGCCTGCCGCAGGCGGCGCGCCTCCTCCGGCTCCTCATCGAGGCCGTGGAGGCGCTGGTGGTGCCGCTGGCCGTGGCCGACGCCGAGGGCCGGCGTGGCGGGGCCACCGCCTTCCACGAGCGGTCGCGCGCGCTGCTCGACTCCCTGCCGGCCCTGGAGGGCGACCTGGTCCCGGAGCGCTGGCTGGAGCTGCTCTCCGGCGACGGGCCCGAGGGGCTGCCCCGCCTGGCCGCCGACCTGCGCACCGCGCTCGAGGTGCTGCAGCGCTCGCTGGCCCAGGAGGACGTGGCCGGCGCCACCGCCTTCGGCCTGGAGGGCGAGGACCGGGGACACCTGGCGGCCTTCATGGCCGGGCTCAACCGGACCGCGCCGCTCAAGCTCGACCAGCCGGGCCTGGCCACCCTGGCCTCCCGGAGCGGCGGCGACCTCTTCGTGCAGGTGGAGGTGGTGCCGGACGAGCCGCACGTCCTCACCGTGCAGGTCGACGGGCTCACCTGCCACCTCGCCTACCTCGACCCGCACCTGCAGCGCGTCCGCTTCTTCCAGGGGCTGCTGGCCTCGCACGGGCTGGCCTGGACCGAGACCCGCGCCCGCGAGGCGCGCGGCGCCGACGGGCGGGAGACCCAGTACCACGCGGGCGCCCGGCTCACGCTGCCGGACGAGGCGGCCCTGGCCCGCTTCCTCGAGGCGCTGGGCAGCCGGCTGGTCTTCCTCATCGACTGGAACCGGGCCCGCAAGCGGCTGCGCAGCTTCGTGGACGGCCCGGCCAGCCTGGACCTGCTGCGCTGGGCCGCCGACCAGGGCGTGGGCCACCGCGCCTTCCTGGCGCTGGGCGGCGAGCGGCTGGTCTACGAGGCCATCGAGGGGGCCTCCCCCACGCCGGTGCGCTACGGCCAGCGGCTCGACGAGCTGCTGGGGCGCGAGGCGGCGGTGGACTTCCTGCGCTTCGTCTTCCGGGCCGCCTCCGACGGGCTGCAGCGCGGCCGCTCCGAGCGGTTCATCCGCGACGAGATCCGGGCCGATCTGCTGGGCCGCTTCGAGACCCTGGAGCACGGGGTGCTGGCGCTGGCCTCCGAGCACGCCCTGCTGGTGGCCGAGTTGGCCGGCGCGGTGCGCGACACCCTGGCCTTCGAGGCCGGCGCCGATCCGGCCCTGGCGCGCCGCGCCGCCGACTGGGAGTCCCGCGCCGACGGGCTGGTGGAGCGGGTGCGCACCCTGGCGCGGCGCTCCCCCCGCGCCAAGCTCTACGCCCGCCTGCTCGGCGAGGCCGACGACGTGGCCGACGACCTCGAGGAGGCGGCCTTCCTGCTCACCCTGCCCCCGGCGCGCGCCGGCGGGCCGGCCCGCGACGCCCTGCGCCCCCTGGCGGCCCACCTGGTGGCCGGCGCCGCGGCCTGGAGCGAGTGCCTGCGCGCCTCGGCCCACGTCACCCGCGGCGGCGCGCGGGAGGACCTGCAGACCTTCCTGGAGGCGGTCGACCGGCTGGTGACCCTGGAGCACCAGACCGACGAGGCGGAGCGGGCGGTGACCGGCCTGCTCTTCGGCGAGGGCGTCGAGCCCCGCCAGCTGGTGCTCTTCCTCCGGGTCGGGCAGGCGCTGGAGCAGGCCGCCGACGCGCTGGCCCGCGGCGCCCTGCTGCTGCGCGACCACTTCCTCACCGAGGTGATGACGGGCTGAGGCCGGGCCGACCCGCCGGCCGCCCCGGCGAGTTCGCAGGATCGTCGCACGCCGCACGCGGGATCGTCGCGCGGCCCGGGCAGCCTGGCGCCATGGCCCACGCGCTCGCGCTCACCCTCCTCGCCGCCGCCGGCCTGGGGACGGCCCTGCTGCTCCTGCAGCTGGCCGCCCTGCGCCGCCACTTCCGGATCCCCGCCGCGGCACCGCGCGGGCGGCCCGGCGTCTCGGTCCTCAAGCCCCTGTGCGGCGTGGACGACGACCTGGCGGCGAACCTGGAGTGCTTCGCGGCGCTCGACTGGCCCGACTACGAGGTGCTGCTGGGCGTGCGCGGCCCGGAGGACGCGGCCTGCCCGGTGGCGCGCCGGCTGGTGGCCCGCCACCCCGGGCGCTTCCGGCTGGTCTTCCAGCGCGGCGAGCCCGGGCAGAACCCCAAGGTGAACCAGCTCATCACGCTGGCGCGCGCGGCCCGCCACCCCATCCTGGTGGTCTCCGACTCCAACGTGCGGGTCGAGCCGGGCTACCTGGCCGAGATCGCCGCCTTGCTCGAGGACCCCGGCGTCGGGCTGGTCACCCACGCCATCGTGGGCGTGGGCGAGCGCCGCCTCGGCTCCCTCTTCGACGCCCTGCACCTGGCCGGCAGCGTGGCGCCGGGCGTGGTGGCGGCGCAGGCGCTGGCCGGCCAGGACATCGTGGTGGGCAAGTCGATGGCCTTCCGCCGCGAGGACCTGGCGGCGCTGGGCGGCTTCGAGGCGGCCAAGGACGTGCTGGCCGAGGACTTCGTGCTGGGGCGCCGGGTCTCGCAGGTGCTGGGCAAGCGGGTGGCGCTGGGCCACCGCCCCATCCAGAACGTCAGCGTGGGGCGCGGGGTGGGCGACTTCCTGGGCCGCTACGGCCGCTGGGCGGTGCTGCACCGCACCGTCACCGGGCGGCTGGTCCACCTCTCGCAGGCCTGCCTGAACCCGGTGCTGCTGGGCGCCGCGGCGGTGGCGGCCGATCCGGGGGCGGCCACCCTGCTGGCCTTCGGCGGGGTCTGCGCCGCCAAGATGGCCATCGACGGCGCCTGCGGCCGGGTGCTGCGGCCGGGCGGCTTCCGGCTGGGCCAGCTCGGGCTGGTGCCGGTCAAGGACCTGGTCTACGGGCTGGCCTGGGCGCGCGGCCTGGTCCGCAGCAGCGTCACCTGGCGGGGCACCCGCATCCGCGTCCGCGCCGGCACGCGCATCGAGGCGGCGGGCCTCGAGGCCGGGGCCGAGGCGCTCGACCCGGCGCCGCGCGCCTCATGACCCACTGGCGCGCCCAGGCGGCGCCCCTGGTGGTGGCGGCCGAGATGGGCTACGGCCACCTCAGGGCGGCGCTCCCCCTGGCCGACGCGCTGGGCGTGCCGCTCCTCCTGGCGGACCGGGCGCCCCTGGCCGGGCCGCAGGAGCAGGCCCAGTGGGACCGGGTGCGCGGGGCCTACGAGCTCACCTCGCGCCTCTCCCAGCTGCCGCTGGCCGGCGGCCCGCTGCGGTGGGCGCTGGACCAGCTGACCGGCATCCCGGGCCGCTACGCCGAGGCCGACCTGACCGGCCCCACCGGCGGCCTGCGGCTGGTGGAGCGGCTGGCCCGGCGCGGCCTGGGCGACGGCCTGGTGACCGCGCTGCGCGAGAGCGGGCGGCCGCTCCTCACCACCTTCTACGTGCCGGCCCTGGTGGCCGACCGCGCCGGGCTGGAGAGCGACCTGTGGTGCGTGGTCACCGACACCGACGCCAACCGGGTCTGGGCGCCCGTCGACGCCGCGGCCACCCGGCTGCGCTACCTGGTGCCCACGCCGGACGTGGGCCGCCGGCTGCGGCAGTTCGGCGTGCCGCCCGACCGCATCCACTTCACCGGCTTCCCCCTGCCCCACGAGCTGGTGGGGGGCCCGTCCTACCCGGCGCTGCGCCGCAACCTGGCCGGGCGGCTGGTGCGGCTCGACCCGCACCGGGCCTTCCGCCGCGAGGTGGGCGACGACGTGGCCGCCTTCCTGGGGCCGCTCCCGGCCGCGGAGGAGGGCCGGCCCCCGCTGCTCACCTTCGCGGTGGGCGGCGCCGGCGCCCAGGCCGAGCTGGCCAGGCGGTTCCTGCCGTCGCTGCGCCCGGCGGTGGTGGAGGGGCGGCTCCGGCTGGCCCTGGTGGCCGGGGTGCGCGGGCCGGCGCGCGACGCGCTGCTCGAGGCGGTGGACCACGCGCGGCTGGGCGCCGCGGTGGGCTTCGGGATCGAGCTGCTGCACGACCCCGACCTGGCCACCTACGTGCGCCGCATGAACGAGCTGCTGGCCCGCACCGACGTGCTCTGGACCAAGCCGAGCGAGCTCACCTTCTACGCCGCCCTCGGCCTGCCCATCGTCTGCGCCCCGCCGGTGGGCGTGCACGAGCGGCGCAACCGGCGCTGGGTGCGGGAGAGCGGCGCCGGGTTCAAGCAGCGCGCCCCGGAGCGGGCCGGGGCCTGGCTGCTCGACCTGGTGGCCGAGGGGCAGCTGGCCGCGGCCGCCTGGTCGGGCTACGTCCGCCTGCCCAAGGGCGGGCTCTACCGCATCCTGGAGACGGTGCGCGGGCGCGCCGAGGCGGGGGAGGCGGCCCGCGCCCTGGGGTGAGCGGCGCCGGCCCTCACCCCCGCGCCAGCGCCGCCAGCGCCAGCCCCTCGAAGAGCAGGTGGGCCGCCAGGTGGCAGGTCAGGTCGGCGTGGTCCAGCGCCGGGCAGACCTCCACCAGATCCATGCCGACCAGCCGCACCCCGGCCAGGCCGCGCAGGAGCGCCAGCAGCTCGCGCGAGGTGAGCCCGCCGGGCACCGGGGTGCCGGTGCCCGGGGCGAAGGCCGGATCGAGGACGTCCACGTCGAGCGACAGGTAGAGCGGCCGGTCGCCCACCGCCTGCCGCACGGCCCGCGCCACCGCGTCGGCGCCCGCGGCCGCCAGCTGGTCCGGCGTCACCAGGCTGGCGCCGTGCTCGGCGCCGAGGTCGCCGTCGCCGGCCGTGCCCCAGGGGCCGCGGATCCCCACCTGGTGCAGCTGCCCGGGCAGGACCAGCCCCTCCTCGACGGCGTGGCGGAAGGGGGTGCCGTGGTGGAAGGCCTCGCCCCAGACCTCCGGGCCGCTGGTGTCGAGGTGGGCGTCGAGGTGCAGCACCGCCACCGGCCCGTGGCGGCGCGCCACCGCCCGCAGCGCCGGCAGCGCGATGGAGTGGTCGCCGCCCACCAGGAAGGGCACCGCGCCGGCGCCCACCACCCGCGCCACCTCGGCCTCGACGCGGGCGCGCACCGCCGCCCCGTCGAAGGGCGGGAAGACCACGTTGCCGCCGTCCACCGCGGCCAGCCGCTCGAAGACCATCAGCTGGTGCAGCGGGTGCCAGCCCTGCACGAAGGCGCTGACCCGCCGGACGTGGAAGGGGGCGAAGCGGGCCCCGGGCGAGGCGGTGGTGCCGCCGTCGTAGGGCACGCCGAGCAGCACCGCGCCGGTGCCCTCCGGCAGGGGCGCCGGGCGGGCCACCGCCGGCAGGCGGAAGAACGGGACCTGGCCGTGGGCCAGGTACTCCAGGGCCGCCTGCTGGCTCACGGCAACCCCTCCAGCAGCGCCGCCACCCGGGCTCGCACCTCGGCGGCCACCTCGGCCGCGTCGGCGTGGCTGGTGGCCAGCACCGGCTCGCCGAAGCGCAGCGCCACCCGCGAGGCGCCGCGCGCCGCCAGGCGGAGGTAGTGCGGGAGGAAGGTGGCGTCGCCGGTCCAGGCCAGCTCGGCCGGCTGGTAGCGCAGCGCCACCGGCACGGCCGGCACGCCCAGCCGGGCCGCCAGCCCGAAGAGCCCCTTGTGGAAGCGCAGCACGCCGGCGCCGTCGGTGGTGGTCCCCTCGGGGAAGTTGAGCACCGGCAGGCCGGCGGCGAGCGCCACCTCCACCTGGCGCAGCACCCGGAGGCCCGAGCCCTGGTCGCCGCGGGCGTGGAAGATCACCCCCAGCAGCCCGGCCAGCCCGCCCACCAGCGGCCAGCCGCGCACGTCCAGCTTGGAGATGGGCGCGCAGGGCACGCTGGCCGCCACCACCAGCGGGTCGAGCCAGCTGACGTGGTTGCAGGCCAGCAGGAGCGGCCCGGGCGGCAGGCCACCCTGCACGTCCACCGCCACCCCGTGCAGCCGCAGCGCCGCCCGGCAGCCGTCGCGCAGCACCCGGGCCCGCTGGCGCGCCGGCGAGGGGACCGTCAGGCCGGCCCGCAGCGCCAGCCGGTCGGTGGCCCCGCCCCGCCCCACCCCGCGGGCGCGCGCCGCCACCAGGGCCGCGGTGGCGCCGGTGGCCGCCAGGCGCGCCCCGGCCCGCACCACCCCCACCCCGCCGGCCGCGGCCGCCGCCAGCGCCGACATCAGGCCACTCCCTGCAGCGGCTCGCGGTCCACCAGGCCGAGCTTCTCCATCCGGCCGCGCAGCCGCTCGAAGCCGCCCCGGTCGATGCGCGACACCAGCCGCCGGTCGCCGGGGCCGTAGAAGTCGTCGCGGAAGCCCTGCTCGGTGGCCCCCAGGGCGGCGTGCAGGGAGCGGGCCTGCAGGTTGTCCTCCTTGACGGTGAACCAGACCGAGTCCACCCGGTCGAGCAGGGCCGCGGTGAGCGCCCGCAGGAGCTGCAGCGCCACCCGCGACCCCTGGCGGCCAGGGGCCACCGCCAGCGTGGTGCAGTAGGCCTCGCGCCCCTTGAGGAAGCAGAGCACGTAGCCCACGATGCGGCCGCCCTCCAGGGCGGCGAAGCAGCTGTCGGGGAAGAACTCGCAGCAGAGCCGCACGTAGTAGGCGCCCAGCACCCCCTCGCCGGCGGCGCCGAAGACCTCCTCCTCGATCGACATGAGCGCGGCGAAGTCGTCCTGGCGAAGCTGCCTGATCTCGCGGTGGGCCATGGGGTTCCTCCTCGGGTGTGAGGGGAGCGTGCCGCCCCGGCGTGACGGGGCGGTCGCGGCCAGGCGACGGGTCGGTGGCGCCGTCACAGTTCACCCGGCCGAGCGGCGGCGGTCGCCGGGCCGTCACCGGCGGCGTGTTGACTGCCGCGCGAGCCAAGGAGGCGAACGCGTGCACGGCACCCTGGTCCACCTCTCCGATCTGCACCTCGGCCGCGGGCCGGCCGAGGCCGTCGCGCTGCGCCACATGGTGAGCGCCATCCTGGCGGCGCGGGTGGACCAGGTGGTGGTCACCGGCGACGTCACCGACCACGGCCGCCTCGACGAGCTGGCCACCTTCCGGCGGCTCACCGCCCCCATCGCCGACCGGCTCACGGTGGTGCCGGGCAACCACGACCGGCTCGGCGAGGACGCCGGCCGGCGGCTCATGAGCGGCCGGGTGGCGGTGGAGCGGCGCCCCGGGCTGCACCTGGTCCGCCTCGACTCCACCGCGCCGCACAACCGGCGGCTGCTCGACAGCCACGGCCTGGTGACCGCGGCCGACCTCGACGCGGTGGAGGCGGCGCTCTCCGGGGCCGGGCCCCGCGACCTGGTGGCGGTGCTGCTGCACCACCACGTCCACCCCCTGCCGGGCGACGACCTGTGGGAGCGGCTGGCCGGCCTGGTGGGCCTGCCCTGGACCGCCGAGCTGTGCGCCGGCGCGGCCCTGCTGTCCCGCCTGCGCGGGCGCTGCGACCTGGTGCTGCACGGCCACCGCCACGTGCCGGCCGAGCGGCTCCTCGACCCCGGCGCGGCCCGCCCGCTGCGGGTGGCCAACGCCGGCTGCACCCCGGCGCTGGGGCGGGCCCGCCTCTTCGTGCACGCGGACGGGCGGCTCACCGGCGAGGGCTGGCTCACCGCCGGCGCGGCCCGGCCGGCCGTCACGCCGGTGCAGGCCGCCGCGGCGGACCTGGGGGCGGACGTGGCGGCGGCGGCCTAGCTGCGGCCCCTGGTCGGGCCGCTCCGGCGGCGGCGCCACCCGCAGCGCCGGTGGCCCGGGCGCCGGCCGCCCGCGGGTGGCCAGCTCCACCAGCTCCTGCTGGCTGCGCACCATCCCGGGCGCCGGCGGATCGCGCAGGTAGCGGCCGTCGGCCTGCAGCCGCCGGGCGCGCGCCGTGTCCTTGAGCGCCAGCCCGAGCACCTCGTCCACCAGGCGCGCCTTCAGCTCCGGCGCCTCCACCGGGAACATGACCTCGACGCGGGTGTTGAAGTTGCGCGGCATCCAGTCGGCGCTGGAGAGGAAGCACTGGGCCTCCGGCCCCACCCCGAAGGCGAAGACCCGGCTGTGCTCCAGGAAGCGGTCCACCACCGAGACCACCCGGATGCGCTCGGAGAGCCCGGGCACCCCGGGCTTGAGGCAGCAGATGCCGCGGATCAGGAGGTCGATCTCCACCCCGGCCCTGGAGGCCGCGTAGAGGGCGCGGATCACCGGCGGGTCCACCAGCGCGTTCATCTTGGCCACGATGCGGCAGGGCTCGCCGCGCTCGGCCTTGGCCCGCTCGCGGTCGATGAGCCTGAGGATGCGATCCTGCATGTCGCCCGGCGCCACCACCAGCTTGTTCCAGCGGGGCGGCTCGGCGTAGCCGGTCAGCACGTCGAACAGGTCGGCCACGTCCTCGCAGAGCCCGGAGTCCACCGAGAAGAGCGACAGGTCGGTGTAGCCGCGGGCGGTCTGCGGGTTGTAGTTGCCGGTGCCCAGGTGCACGTAGCGGCGCAGCCTGCCGCCCTCGCGCCGCACCACCAGGGCCATCTTGCAGTGGGTCTTCAGCCCGGGCACGCCGTACACCACGTGCACGCCGGAGTCGGCCAGCTTGCGGGCCCAGCGGATGTTGCGGTCCTCGTCGAAGCGGGCCTTCAGCTCCACCAGCGCCGTCACCTGCTTGCCCTCCTCGGCGGCGTGGGAGAGCGCCCGCACGAAGGGCGAGTCGCCGCCGGTGCGGTACATGGTCTGCTTGATGGCGATGACGTCCGGGTCGTCGGCCGCCTCCTCGATGAAGCGCACCACCGGGTCGAAGCTCTCGTAGGGGTGGTGCAGCAGCTGGTCGCCGCGGGCCACCGCCTCGATGACCGGGGTCTCCTCGTCGAAGGCCGGCGGCACCACCGGGGCGTGCGGCGGCACCCTGAGCTCGGGGCGCAGGTCGGCGTCGGCCAGGGCCGCCACGTCCTGCATCTCCAGCGGGCCGGTCACCGGGTAGACGTCGGAGGGGCCCAGGGTCAGCTCGTCGGTGAGCCGGGCCACCAGCACGTCGGGCGCGCCCGCCCCCACCTCCAGCCGCACCGCCGCGCCGCGGTCGCGCTTGCGCAGCTCGTCCTGCACGGTGGAGAGCAGGTCCTCCGACTCCTCGTCGTCGATGTCGAGGTCCCAGTTGCGGGTCACCCGGAAGATGGCCCGGTGCACCACCGCGAACCCCGGGAAGAGCTCGCCGGCGTGGTCGGCGATGATCTCGTCGAGCAGCCCGTGGGCCAGCCCGGCCGCGCTGGGCAGCTTCACCAGGCGCGGCAGCACCGCCGGCACCTGCACCACCGCCAGCAGCTCCTCGGCGCCCTTGGTCTTGCGGCGGCCGCCGCGGCGCAGCAGCAGCGCCACGTTGAGCGACTTGTTCTTGAGCTGCGGGAAGGGGTGGCCCTGGTCCACCGCCAGCGGCGTGAGGGCCGGGCGGATCTGGGCGTTGAAGTGGGCCCGGGCCGCCGCCACCTGGTCCGGCGTGAAGTCCTTGGGCGCCGGCAGGAAGAGCCCGGCCTCGGCCAGGCGGGGCAGGAGGTCGTCCCGCCAGGTGGCGCACTGCCGGTCGATGAGGGCGTGGGCCTTCGCCGAGACCGCCTCCAGGGCCTCGGCCGGCAGGAGGCCGTCCACCGAGATCTTGGCCACCTGGTTGGCCAGCTGCTTCTTCATGCCGGCCACCCGGACCATGAAGAACTCGTCCAGGTTGGAGGAGACGATGCCGAGGAACTTGACCCGCTCCAGCAGCGGCAGCGAGGGATCCTGCGCCTCCTCGAGCACCCGCTCGTTGAAGGCCAGCCAGGAGAGCTCGCGGTTGAGGAAGAGGGCCGGATCGGGGGTCTCGGCCTGGCGCTTCTCGGCGTCGGCGGGGACGGAGCTGGGAAGGATGGGGGACATTGGGGGGTGCCGGGGCGCCAGGGGGCGCTGCCCGTCCTTCGAGCATGGACCGGCGACGGCGCAGGAACGAGCTTTCCAGCGTGACAATTCGGTGTCCGACCCTTGCGGGGGGGCCGCCGGCGCGCACCCCGGCCCGTCCGGCTGGGGCTAGACTGCGCGCCGCATGAAAAACGGCTCGGACCGGCTGCTCGCCGCCATCGACGTGGGGACCAACGCCGTCCGGCTGGAGATCGCGCGGCCGCTCCCCGACGGCACGCTCGAGACCATCCACCAGGAGCGAGACCCCATCCGCCCCGGCGAGGGGGTCTTCACCAGCGGCGTCATCGCCAAGCCGGTGGCCGACCGCCTGCTGGCCACGCTGCGCCGCTACGCCGCCCTGTGCCGCCGCCACCACGCCCGGGTGCGGGCGGTGGCCACCAGCGCGGTGCGCGAGGCGCGCAACCAGGCGGAGATCGTCCGGCGGGTGCGCCTCGAGACCGGCCTCTCGCTGGAGGTGGTGTCGGGGCGCGAGGAGGCGCGGCTCATCTGCCTGGGCGTGCTCGAGGGCCGGGCCGCCAGGGCCCGCAGCCTGGTGCTGGACATCGGCGGCGGCTCCACCGAGGTGGCCTTCGGCGTGGGCGAGAAGCCCTCGGCGCTCCACTCGGTGGCGGTGGGCGCGGTGCGGCTCACCGAGATCTTCGGCACCTCCGGCAAGGTCTCGCCGGAGCGGCTGGCGGTGATGCGCTCCTTCGTGGCCGAGGCCTTCCGCGACCAGCTGCCCGGGGGGCTGCCGCGCGCCGGCGTGGCCCTGGGCAGCTCCGGCACCATCAACGCCATCGTGGCGGCCGGCTCGGAGTCGCGCCGCCTGACCCGGCGGCGGCTGGAGAAGACGGTGACCGAGCTGGCCGGGCTCAGCCTCTCCGAGCGGCGGCGCCGCTTCGAGCCCAGGCGGGCCGAGATCATCGTGGCCGGCGCCGTGATCCTCGAGGCGGCCATGCGCCACCTCGGCCTCGACGCGGTGGTGGCGGTGGACACCGGCCTGCGCAACGGCGTGCTGCGCGACCTGGCCCGCCGCACCCCGGCGGCGGCGGCCATGGCGGCCGAGCAGCGCACCCGCTCGGCGGCCGCGGTGGGGCGACGCTTCGGCTTCGACGAGAAGCACGCCCGGCAGGTGGCCCGGCTCTCGCTGCAGCTCTTCGACCAGCTGGCGGCGGTGCACGCCCTGCCGGCCTCGGCGCGCAGCCTGCTCGAGGCCGCCGCCCTGCTGCACGACGTGGGGCACGCCGTCTCGCCGCAGCGCCACCACAAGCACACCCTCTACCTGGTGCAGAACGCCGACATCGCCGGCTTCTCCGACCAGGAGCGCCACCTGGTGGCGCTGGTGGCGCGCTACCACCGGCGCACCCCGCCCGACCGCACCCGGCCCGACCTGGAGGGGCTCTCCGCCGCCCAGCTCAAGCTGGTGCGGCAGCTGGTGGCCATGCTGCGGGTGGCCGACGCGCTCGACCGGAGCCACCACCAGCCGGTGACCGACCTGCGCGCCGCGACGCGCGGACCGCTGGTGCGGGTCTCGGCCCGCACCCGCGCCGCCATCGACCTCGAGCTGTGGGACGTGGCCCGCGAGGCGGCCTACTTCCGCTCGGCCATGGGCAAGCGGCTGGAGGTGGCGGCGACGCGGCGCTGATGAGGCCGGGGTCGCGCCGGGGTGGGGGGAAAGGTGCGTGGCGCGCCCACGAGGGCCCGCCGCCTCCGGCTCGCCTCCCCGATCGTTCGCCGGCTCGTCACAGCCGGGGGCGCCCAGGTGGGGCAGGCTGGTTGACCCATGCCTGCCGGCCCAACCTACCAGGACGACGTCAGCGGCCAGCCCGTGGGCGGGCTGCTGGTCTCGAAGGGCGAGGTCTCGCCGCGCCAGCGGACCCGGGAGGTGGCCGAGCGCTTCTTCGCCGACCCGCAGCTCGAGGCGCTGGCGCTCACCGAGGACGGCCGGCCGGTGGGGCTCATCACCCGGCCCCGGCTCTTGCTCACGCTGGCCCGCGGGTTCGGGTACGAGCTCTACGCCCGCAAGCCCATCGGCCGCATCGCCGACCCGGCCCCGCTCGTCGTGGCGGAGGGCACCGACGTGGTGGCGGCGGTGGACCTGGCCCTGGCCCGGCCGCCCGGGACGGTCTACGACGAGGTGGTGGTGGTGGACCCGGCCGGCCGCTACCGCGGCCTGCTGCCGGTGCGCCAGCTGGTGCTGCACCAGGGGTACGCCCTGGCCCGCAGCGCCCTGCAGCGCGAGGCGGCGCTGGCCCGCTCCTCGGACCTGGAGAAGCTCGATCGGCTGCGGTCCCAGTTCCTGGCCCACGCCACCCACGAGCTGCGCTCGCCGGTGAACGTGGTGGTGGGCGTGGCCGAGCTGGTGCGGCGCCACGCCGAGAAGGGGGCCTGGCACCAGGTGGCGGAGCGCCTGCCCCTGCTGCAGCGGTCCGCCGCCACGCTGCGCGCCACGGTCAACAACATCCTCGACCTCTCCAAGCTGGAGGCCGGCCGGGCCGAGGTGTCGCTGGCCCGCGTCGAGCTCAGACCCATCCTGGAGGACGTGGCCGACATGGCCCGCCTGCTGGCCGGCGAGAAGCCGGTGCCGGTGGTGCTGGAGCTCGACGAGGCGCCCGACGTGGTGGTCAGCGACGGCCAGAAGCTGCGCCAGATCCTCACCAACCTGGCCTCCAACGCCGTCAAGTTCACCGAGCGGGGGCGCGTCGTCATCGGCGCGGCCGCCCAGCCGGGCGGCCTCCGGCTCTGGGTCACCGACACCGGCGTGGGGATCCGCCGGGAGGACCTGGACCGCCTCTTCACGCCCTTCGGGCAGCTCGCCGACGCCCTGGTGAAGCAGCACGAGGGCACCGGCCTCGGCCTGGTCATCACCCGCTCCATGGCCCACCTGCTCGGCGGGCGCATCGAGGTGGCCAGCCGGCGCGGCGCCGGCTCCACCTTCACCGTCCACCTGCCCTGCCCCGAGGAGGGGCCACCATGACCACCGCCCGCGTGCTGCTCGTCGACGACGACCGCTCCCACCTCCTCACCACCAAGGAGCTGCTCGAGGACGAGGGCTACCAGGTGACCGTCCAGCTCGGACCCTTCGGCGCCACCGAGCGGATCATGACGACCCGGCCGGACCTGGTGCTCCTGGACGTCAACATGCCGGCCCTCTCCGGCGAGGCGCTGCTGCCGCTGCTCAAGGCGCGCCAGCAGACCCGCGACGTGCCGGTGGTGCTGCACAGCTCCAACGACGAGGACGCGCTGCGCCGCTCGGCGTCGCGGCTCGGCGCGGCCGGGTACGCCTGCAAGGGCGACGTGCGCGGCCTGCTCAGGGTGATGGAGCAGGTGCTGGCGGCCCGCCCCGCCCCGGCCCCCGCCGCCGCCCCCGGCGCCGGCGACCACCCCGCAGCGTCGCCGCGACCCCTGATCGTCACGCCCTCGGCGCAGGCCCGCCGCCTGGGCGGCGGCGGTCCCTGGACGACACGCCCCGCCCGCGCCGCCGACACCGCGGCGCCCCACAGCCTTCACGCAACCGCTGCGGTGTCCGCCGGCCGCCTGCCGCATCGTGTGGGCGTCCACTTCAGGACCGGAGGTCACCTTCCATGATCCGCAGCCCGCTCACCGCGGCCCTGGCGCTCGCCGGGATCGCCCTCTCACTCGCCGGCTGCGCCGGCGACACCGGCGCCGCCGGCCCGGCAGGCGCCAACGGCCCCACCGGTCCTGCCGGCGCGACCGGCCCCACCGGTCCCGTCGGCCCGACCGGCCCGGTCGGTCCCACCGGCCCGGTCGGTCCCACCGGCCCGGTCGGCCCCACCGGCCCTGCGGCCGCCACGCCCCCCGGCCCCAACCTGCCCTCGATGGTCGCCCTGGCCTACACCGGCGCCGGTGACCTCCCCACCCACGTGAAGGGGCTGGTCGCCGACGTCGCCGCCGGCACCCGCACCGCCGCCTCGGCCTTCGTGGCGGCCACCTCCACCGACGACCTGCGCGCCCTGGCCGGCGTGTCGCCCAGCGTGGTGATCTCCTGGCTCGACCCCATCGCCTTCGGCACCACCGCCTCGACGCCCCGCTTCGGCGCCAACAACGACTACATCGCCTACTTCGGCGACGGCTGGGACGCGGTGGCGGGCACCCCGCCGCAGTGGAACGGCTCGGGCACCGCGGGCTGGGTCTTCGTGAACCACGAGTACATCTCCAACGGCGGCCCGAGCCTGACCGCCGCCCCCACCGGCCAGCACCTGCAGCTGGCCCGTGAGCTGGCCCGCCTCGGCGTCCTCACCAACGACGTGACCAAGGCCTTCGACGCGGCCTCGCTCTCGACCTACACCCGCGAGTACAAGCGGCAGCTCGGCGGCACCTGGATGCGCATCGTGCAGGACCCGGCCACGCTGGCGTGGCAGGTGGACCTGACCGCCGCCAACAAGCGCTACGACGCCACCAGCGACACGCTCTTCGCCGTCACCGGTACCGTGGTCGGCTCCGGCATCGGCAGCCTCGACGACGGCACGGCGCTGCCGGCCGGCGTCATCCCCGGCACCGCCTCCAACTGCTCGGGCGCCCAGACGCCCTGGGGCACCGTCCTCTCCGGCGAGGAGAACCCGCAGGACATCGTGGGCGACCTCGAGCCGGTCTGGAACTCCTCCAACCAGTTCGTGGCCGCCAAGGGCTTCGACCCGGGCGCCAACGTCACGTTCAACTACGCGGCCGATCCCGCCTCGGCCTTCGGCCAGAACCCCACCGCCACCGCCGTGCACCCCAAGGACTACCTCGGCTACCTGACCGAGATCGACCCGGGCGTGGCCGCCGGCGAGTACTCCGGCAAGACCACCCCGGGCACCGGCCACCGCAAGCTGGGCGCCTTCGGCCGTGCCCGCTGGGAGAACGCCACCTTCGTCACCGACGCCGACTGGAAGCTCCCCGCCGGCAAGCAGGTCGTCATCTACGCCGGCGACGACCGTCGCAGCGGCCGCATCTACAAGTGGGTCTCCGCCCAGCCCTACACGGCCGGCATGACCAAGGCCCAGGCCCGCGCGCTGCTCGACACGGGCTCGCTCTACGTGGCCCAGTTCGACGGCGTGGACAACCTCACCGGCCTCAAGATCCTGCCGGCCGGCGGCGGCGCCGCGGTGACCCCCACCGAGACCACCCGCGGCGCGGGGCGCTGGCTGCTCCTCTCCACCACCTCCACCGACGTGGCCCCCAACGCCGGCGCCGGCACCTTGCCCGCCGGCACCACCATCGGCGACGCGCTCAAGAGCACCACCTGGAACGGGCTGGGCGGGTTCCCGGACGACGACGCCATGCGCCGCGCCCTCTTCACCGCCTCCAACAAGATCGGCGTGATGGAGCTCAACCGGCCCGAGGACCTGGAGTGGAACCCCAGGGACCTCTCGGGCACCCCGCGCCTCTACGCGGCGCTCACCAAGAACGGCACCCGGCCGGCGCTGAACCAGGCCGGCCTGCTGACCGCCAGCCAGCCGGTCCGGCCGGATCCCTACGGCTCGATCTGGGCCATCGAGGAGGCCAACGCCTCGGATCCGGTGGCGTCGTCCACCTTCACGTTCTGGATCCCCTGGGCCGGCACCCCCGGCGCCACGCTGCACGATGCCTCCTGCCCCGACAACCTCGTCATCGACGGCGCGGGCGGGGTCTGGTTCGGCACCGACGGCAACTACGCCACCAACAAGACGTCCGACGCCGTCTACTACCTGGACGTCGATCCGGCGCACCGGGCCGGCCAGCCGGGCGTGACCAGCGCCACCTACGGCCTGGCCTTCCGCGTGGCGTCGGTGCCGAGCGACGCCGAGGCCACCGGGCCGGCCTTCTCCTCCGACATGCGCACGCTCTTCATCAACGTGCAGCACCCGGGCGAGGACGCCTTCAGCGCCTGGCCCCGCGGCAAGTAGGCGCTCCGTGGCCTCACCCGCGCCGGCGCAGACCGGCCGGCGCGGGGTGATGCGGCGCGGCCGCCGGTGACCCGGCGGCGAGACTCGAGGGGCGGGCCCGGCCAGGGTCCGCCCCTGCTGCTGTGGCGACCTGGCCGACCGGGGCGCCGCCGCCGCGGCGGCGACCGCTTCCCTACCCGCCCCCACACGCGGCAGGCCGCCGCGCCTGTGCCGGGGCCGGTGCGTCAGGGCCGGTCGCACCGCGGGCGCGTGCTACCCTCACCCCGCGCGTGGCCCCCTCCCTGGTCGAGAAGTACGAGAAGATCCTCGCCGCCGATCCACGCTCCCGGGTCTTCGTGGAGCTGGCGCGGGCGCTCGTGGAGCGCGGCCAGCACGCCCGCGCCGTGGAGACCTGCCGCCGCGGGCTGGAGCACCACCCTGGCTCCATCCTGGGGCGCGTCACCTGGGGCCGGGCCCTGCTGGAGGCCGGCGACGCCCGCGGCGCCCAGGACCAGTTCGAGATCGCCATCGGCATCGACCCCGCCAACCCCTACGCCTACAACCTGGTGGGCGACGCGCTGGTGAGTCGAGGGCGCTACCGCGAGGCCTTGCCCGTGCTGGCCCGCGCCGCCGAGCTGCAGCCGGCCGACGCCCGCCTGAAGGCGCTGCTCGAGGAGGCGCGGCAGCGGGCTCGCGCCGGCACGGCGAGCGCGCTGCCGGCCGCCGCGGAGCCGCCGCCGGCCGAGGTGCTCCCCGCCGACGGCGCGCCGCCGCCCGCCGCGCCACCCGCGCCGCCGCCCGCCCACACCGACCGCTTCGAGCAGGTCGGCGCTCCGCAGGCGGCGCCACCGCCCCCCCCGGCGCCACCCCCGGCGCCGCCCCCGGCCGTCGAGGAGAGCACGCTGCTGCTCTCGTTCCCGGCCGATGGCGAAGAGACGGAGGTGTGGGAGGAGGAGGAGGGGGAGGAGCAGGTCCCGCTCGCCGCGCTCCAGGCCGAGGACGACCCGGACCACGAGCCGCGCCAGCCCGGGCAGGTCGAGCCGGGCTCCAAGGCGCCGGACCCGGACCCACGCGCCGAGCCGCCCGGCGCCGCCCCCGCCGCCGCCGCCGCGCCCCCCGTGCTGCCCCGGGTGGCCGGCCGCCCCGGCCCCGCCGCGAGCCACTCCGCGCCGGCGAAGGCCTCCCGCCCCGCCGCGCCCACGGCGGCCGAGGCGGCGCGCATCGCCGCCGCCTACGAGCAGGAGCTGCGCGCGCAGGCCGCGCGCCGCGCCCAGGACGCGCCGCCGCCGCCGCGCCACCGCGCCCTGGTGGCCGGGGTGGTGCTGCTGGTGGTGGCCGGCGCCTCGGCCTGGGCCTACCTCGCCGTGCGCGAGCGGACCCGCACCGAGGTGGCCACCCGGGCCGTCGAGGCCGCCCGCGCCGGCCTGGCCCGCGACACGCTGGCCTCGCTCGAGCGGGCGGCCGAGGTGCTGGCCTCGGCCCGGGCCGAGCCGCCGCGCTCCGAGGCGCTGCACGGGCAGCTCACCTCGCTGGCGGCCCAGGTGGCGGCGCTGCGCGCGGCGGATCACGGCCACGCGCCGTCCCGGGCGCTGGCCCTCGACCTGGCGTTCCAGCACGAGGTGGGCGAGGGCAGCCTGGTGGTGCGAATGCTCCTGGTCGAGCGGCCGGAGGAGCGGGCCGCCGCCGAGGCCGCCGTGCTGGGCGCCCCGCCGGGCGACGCGCCGCTCCTGCAGCGGCTGGCCGGCCGGATCCTGCTGGCGCGCGGCGAGGTGGCCGGCGGGCGCGGCCGGCTCCGCATCGCCGCGCAGGCCACGCCGCCGCTGCTGGGCGCGCTCGCAGAGCTCGGCGACAGCCACCTCACCGGCGGCGAGCCGGAGCAGGCCCTGCCCTACTTCGAGGCCGCCCTGGCGGCCCACCCCACCCACCCCGGCGCGGTGGTGGGCGCCGCCGAGGCTCGGCTGGCCCTGGGGCGTCCGCTCGAGACCTCGCGGCGCGAGCTCCTGGCCGTGGAGCAGGATCCGGGCAGCGCCCCGCCGGCCGCGGCGAAGCGTCGCTTCGAGGTCACCTTCTCCCGCGTGCTGGCCGCCACCGGCGAGATCACCGCCGCCTCGCGCCGGCTCTCGCTGGCCGCCGCCGCGCTGCCCGAGCCGGCCGGCCTGCAGGCGGAGCGGGCCCGGCTGCTGCTGGCCGCCGGCCAGCCCGAGGGGGCCGAGGAGGCGGCGGCGCAGGCGGTGCGGCTGGCGCCCGGCGTGGCCGAGCACCTGGTGCTCCTGGCCCGGGCCCAGCTGGCGCTGCACCGCGACGGGGCGGCGCTCGAGACCCTGCGGCGCGCCGACGGGCGGGAGGCCTGGCTGTTCCGCGGCGTGGCGCTGGAGCGGCTCGGCCAGCACGCCCAGGCGCGCGCCGCCCTGGAGCGCACCGCCCGCGCCGGCCGGCTGACCACCGAGGCCGCCACCTGGCACGCCTTGACCGGGCTCGGCACGGGGCGGGGGGCGCAGTCGCTGGCGCTGCTCGAGACCCTGGCCGCCGCCCCCGACGCCACCGCCCTGGTCCACGCCGCCCACGGCCGCGCCCTGGCCGCCGCCCGCCGCTTCGAGGAGGCCGAGGCCGCCTGCGCCCGGGCCGTGGAGCGCGCCGCCACCGCGCCGGAGGGGCCGGTCTGCCTGGGCGCGGTGCGGCTGGCCGCCGGCCGGCGCGCCGAGGCCGTCGCGCCGCTCACCCGGGCGCTGGAGCTGGATCGGCGGGATCCGGAGGCCAAGGGGCTCCTGGCGGCGGCCCAGGCGCCCGAGCCGAAGCGGGTCGTGAAGGGCGGCGCCAAGCGGGCCCCGGCCAAGGCGAAGCCACCGGCCAGGCGCCGCTGACGCGGGGGCCTCACCCGCCAGGCCCCGCGGCGCCGCTCCTCCGCACGGCGTCCAGCCGCCCTCAGCGCCGCCAGCGTCCGGCCTCCACGAACGAGTAGTACCCGCCCGCCGCCACGATGACGTGGTCGCGCGCCAGCACCCCCACCAGCTCGGCGGCGGCGCGCAGCCGCTCGGTCAGGTCGGCGTCCTCGGGGCTGGGGGCGGGATCCCCGCTGGGGTGGTTGTGGGCGAAGACCACCGAGTGGGCTCCCTCGCGGACCGCCGGCCGAAGCGCGTCCCTCGGCGACACCGGGCACTGGGTCAGCGACCCCTCCGCCACCTGCACCGTGCGCAGCAGCCGCCCGCGCACGTCGAGCAGCACCACGTGGAACCCCTCCCGCTCGGCGTGGGCGGCGTGGCGCAGGAGCTCGTGGACCCGGCCGGGGTCGAGGCAGCGCTCACCCCGGCGCGGCGGCGCCCAGCCGGAGCGGCGCCCCAGCTCGAAGGCGGCCGCCACCGCGGCGGCGCGGGCCTCGCCCAGGCCCGGCCAGCCGGCCACGGCGTCGGCCGGCGCCCAGGCCAGCTCGGCGAGCGGCACGGCCTCCAGCAGCGCCAGCGCCGTGGAGCGCGCCGAGCGGCCGGCCGAGCCGGTGCCCAGGATCAAGGCCAGCAGGTCGGCGTCGGAGAGCGAGCGTGGGCCGTCGGCCAGGAGCCGCTCGCGGGGTCGGTCGGAGGACATGCCGTCCCGCCAGAGCAACCGGCGTGCCGCGGGGCGCTCCGGCCCCCTCAGCGCCGCAGGAACCGCTCGTAGACCCGGTACCCCTCCGCCAGCGCGGCCACCTCGATCCACTCGCCGCGCTGGTGGGCCTGGGCGGTGGCGCCCGGGCCCAGGTTCACCGCCGGGATGCCGTGGGCGTGCAGGCGGGCCACGTCGGTCCAGGCCTGCTTGGGCTCGGCCGGCACGCCGGTGCGCTCCAGCAGGCGCCGCACCAGCGGGTGGTCGCCGAAGGCCGGGCAGGCGGGCGAGAGGTCGGTGAGCTGCACCTCGGCGCCGTGGCGCGCGCCCAGCGCCGCCAGCTCCGCCGCGGCGTCGCCCAGGGCCTTGTCGGGCGCGAAGCGGAAGTTGAGGTTGAGCCGGCACTCGTCGGGCACCACGTTGCGGGCCCGCCCGCCGTCGATGCGCGTCACCGTGAGCACCTCGCGGTAGGCCTGCCCGCCCGAGCGCGCCTCCCGCGGCGGCCGGGCGTGCAGCTCGGCCAGCAGCGCGCCGGCGCGGTGCACGGCGTTGTCGCCCTGCCAGGGCCGGGCCGAGTGGGCCGCCCGCCCGCGGAAGGTGAGGGTGGCGTGGATGGAGCCGACGCAGCCGAGCTGCAGCCGGTTGTCGGTGGGCTCCAGGCACAGCGCCAGCGCCACGTCGCGCAGCTCCGGCGCGGCCGCCAGCACGTCCTCCAGCTCGTTCTCCAGGTAGGGCCCCTCCTCGCGCGCGTAGAACACCAGCACGAGGTCGCAGAAGCGCTCCGCCGCCGGCAGCGCCTCGCCGAGCGCCATCATCAGCGCCAGCCCGCCCTTCATGTCGGAGGCGCCCGGCGCCACCAGCCGCCCACCCTCGCGCCGCGGCCCGCCGCGGTCGTCGGCGTGCACCGGCACGGTGTCGAGGTGGCCGCACAGCGCCACCAGCGGGCGCCTCGGCCCCGCCGCCGCGGGCGGGTCCACCTGGACCACCAGCGAGTCCTTGACGCGCCGCACGGCCGGGAAGCGCCGCCCCGCCCAGGCCTCGACCTGGTCGCACAGCACCCGCTCCTCGCCGATGGGCGAGAGGTAGCCGCACAGGCCGGCGGTCCGCTCGGCCAGCAGCTCGGCCAGCGCGCGGTCCGCCTCGGCGCCCGACCCGTCCGCCGGCCCGCTGCTCACACCTGCACCTCGAAGTCGCGCAGCGCCTGGTTGAGCGAGACCTTCTTGTCGGTGGAGGCGCTGCGCCTGCCCACGATGAGGGCGCAGGGGATCTGGTAGGTGCCGGCCGGGTACCGCTTGGGCCGCGTGCCCGGGATGACCACCGAGCGCGCCGGCACCCGGCCCTTGTAGACCACCTCCTGCGGGCCGGTGACGTCGATGATGGGCGTCGAGCCGGTGATGGTCACGTTGGCGCCCAGCACCGCGTCCTCCTCCACCAGCACCCCCTCCACCAGGATGCAGCGCGAGCCCAGGAAGACGCCGTCCTCCACGATGTTGGGGCGGGCCCCGGGCGGCTCGAGCACGCCGCCGATGCCGCAGCCGCCGGCGATGTGCACGTTCCGGCCCACCTGGGCGCAGGAGCCCACCGTGGCCCAGGTGTCCACCATGCTGCCGGTGCCCACCCGGGCGCCCACGTTGACGAAGCCGGGCAGCACCACCACGCCCGGCTCGAGGAAGCTGCCGAAGCGCACCACCCCGCCCGGCACCAGCCGCACCCCGGCCGCCTCCAGGTCCTTCTTGAGCGGGATCTTGTCGCGCGTCTGGAAGGGGCCGAAGTCGGTGGTCTCCATCGAGGTGATGCCGAAGTAGAGGTTGACCGCCTGCATCAGCCAGGCGTTCACCCGCCACTCGCCGTCCACCTTCTCGGCCACCCGCACGGCGCCGCGGTCCAGGCCGTTCATGGCCTCCATCACCGCCGCCCGGTAGGCCGCGTCGGCCAGCCTGGTCCGGTCGGCGAACGCCGCCTCGACCTTGACCCGCACCTCGTCGAACCCGCTCATGGCTCCGCCTTCCGCCAGGCCTCGATGGCCTGGCCACACTCGTCGAGGGTGGGCACCAGCGCCACCCGCACGTACCCCTCGCCCGCGCCGAACGCCGTGCCCGGGGCCACCACGATGCCGGCCTCCAGCAGCCGGAGCGCGTAGCCGGCCGCGTCGAGCCCGGCCGGCACCCTGACCCACAGGTAGAGGGTGGCCTCCGAGCCGTGCACCTCCAGGCCGCGCTCGCGGAAGAAGGCCAGGAAGAGCTCCCGCTTCCTCGCGAAGATGGCCCGGCGCTCGGCGGCGTGGTGGTCGTCGCCCCAGGCGGCGGTGGCCGCGGCGGTGACGAAGTCGGGCGAGGCCACGCCGGGGTGCGAGCGCAGCCGCTTCAGGATGGCCACCAGGTCGGCGTCGCCGGCCACGAAGCCGGAGCGGTAGCCGGTCATGCCGCTGCGCTTGGAGCAGGAGTGGATGGCCAGCACGTTCTCCACCTGCACCTCGAGCATGGAGCAGGGGGGCGCGCCGAAGTAGACGTCGGCGTAGCACTCGTCGGAGACCACGATGAAGCCGTGGGCCCTGGCGGCCGCGCCGACGCGCTCGAGGTAGTCGCGCGGCGCCAGGGCGCCGGTGGGGTTGTGCGGGTAGCTCACCCAGAAGAGCAGCGTCCGGTCCAGCACCTCGGCGCCCAGCGCCTCGGGCTCCACCAGGAAGCGGTTGGCGGCGGTGAGCGGCACCTTGAGCGGCGACAGCCCGGCGAAGCGGGCGCCCACCTCGTAGGTCGGGTAGCCCGGGTCGGGCATCACCACCGTGGTGCGGCGCGGGTCGCCGCAGAAGGCGAACGGCAGGTGGAAGATGGTCTCCTTGGCCCCGGTGGCCGGCAGCACCTGGCGGTCCGGGTCGAGCGACACCCCGAAGCGGCGCGAGAGGTAGCCCACCACCGCCTGGCGCAGGGCGGGCGTGCCCATGGGGCTCGGGTACTGCGAGGTCTCGGGCACGGCGGCGCGCAGCGCCTCGCGCAGGAAGGGCGGGGTGGGCTCCCGGGGATCGCCCAGGCCGAAGTCGAAGAGCCGCTTCCCCTCGGCGCGCAGGCGGGCCTTGCGCTCCTCCAGGGCCACCATCAGGTTCTTCTGGAGCTGCCCCAGGACGGGGTTCTCTGGGGGGGCGCGCACGGGCGGCGAATTATGCCCAAGAGCGGGAAAACACGCTATGAGCGGACCCATGCTCCGCTACGACGTGGTCGTGATCGGATCGGGCCCGGCGGGCGAGAACGGCGCCCTCCAGGCAGCGGCCCTCGGCAAGAAGGTGGCGCTGATCGAGAAGGAGGCCGTGCCCGGCGGCGCCTGCGCCAACACCGGCACCATCCCCTCCAAGGCGCTGCGCGAGACCGCCCTGGCCATCCAGCAGGCGCGCAGCCGCGACGCCCACGGCATCGAGCTCAAGGTCTCCGCCACCGTGACGGTGCCCGAGCTGATGGGCCGCCGCGGCCTGGTGACGGCCCGCGAGCACAGCCGCATCCGCGACGGCCTCTCCCGCGCCGGGGTGGAGTCCTTCCGGGGCAAGGCCAGCTTCGTCGATCCGCACACCGTCCGCATCACCACCCCGGGCGGCTTCGGCATGCAGGAGATCGGCGCCGAGGTGGTGCTGCTGGCCACCGGCACCCGCCCCTTCCACCCGCCGCAGTACACCTTCGATCACGCGCGGGTCTACGACTCCGACACCATCCTGATGCTGGACCGGGTGCCCCGCTCGCTGGCCATCCTGGGCGGCGGCGTGGCCGGCTGCGAGTACGCCTCCATCTTCGCGGCGCTGGGCGTGCACGTGCACATCGTGGACTCCAAGGACCGGCTGCTGCCCTGGCTGGACGCCGAGATGTCGCTGGCCATGCAGGAGTCCTTCGTCACCGCCGGCATCGAGCTGCACCAGCGGCTGCGCGCCACCCGGCTGGAGCCGGGCGAGCGCGACGTGCTGGTGACGCTCTCCACCGGCTCGCGCATCGTGGCCGAGAAGGTGCTGGTGGCCGGCGGCCGCGTCGGCAACGTGGAGGCGCTCAACCTGGAGGCGGCCGGCCTGGCCGCCACCGAGAAGGGCATCCTGGAGGTCAACGAGCACTACCAGACCAAGGTGCCGCACGTGTACGCGGCCGGCGACCTGGTGGGCTTCCCCGGCCTGGCCTCGGCCTCCATGGAGCAGGGGCGCGTGGCCATGCTGCACGCCTGCGGCGGCGTCCGCTCCAAGCTGGCGGAGCTGCTGCCGGTGGGCATCTACACCATCCCGGAGGTCTCCTGCGTCGGCGAGACCGAGGAGCAGCTCTCGGCCAAGTTCGTGCCCTACGTGGTGGGCAAGGCCAGCCTGATGGGCAACGCCCGCGCCAACCTGATCGGCGAGGCGGTGGGCTTCGTGAAGCTGCTGGCCTCCAAGGCCGACGCCAAGATCCTCGGGGTGCACTGCATCGGGCCGCACGCCTCCGAGCTGGCCCACCTGGGCCACGCCGTGATGGCGCTGGGCGGGGACCTGCACTACTTCGCCGAGGCGGTCTTCAACTACCCGACGCTGGGCGAGGCCTACAAGTACGCCGCCTTCGACGCGCTCGACCGGCTGCAGGGGCGCACCCCCTCGCCCTGAGGGTCGCCGCCGCCCACGAAATGAACGGGGCGACCTCGCGGCCGCCCCGTCCCCCCTCCCGCTTCGCTCACGCGAGGCGCGTCACTGCAGGTGCCGGGCCTCGAGCTGGTCCATGGGGACGTCGAGCAGGCGTCCGTTGGGCAGCAGGTTCGACGGCACCGGCTTCGCGGTGGCCGCGAGCTGGTAGCGCTCGCAGCGGTCGAAGCTGCCGTCGCAGTAGTAGGCCTGCCAGAGCCGGAGCGACGCCTTCACCGTGAACTGGGCGAAGAGCGGGCAGGCGCTGACGCGGGGGCACGAGAGCATGCGGTGAGACGCCTCCTAGACCTGCCGAGCGTAGGGGGAGCCGCACTCCGGGAGAATCCCCGGCCCGCCCGACGCGGCAAGACGTCGCAGGGGCTGGCCGGACCCGGCCAGGCGCCTGCCGCGGCGCGTCAGCGGCGGTCGGCGGCGCTACCCGAGCCGCGCCCGCGCCTGCGACAGCGCGGTGTGCACCTGCTCGAGCGCCCGCTTGGCCGCGTCCAGCTCGTCGCGGTCGCGGCGCAGCCCCACCAGCTCGGCGTGCAGCCCGTCCCGCTCGCGCGACAGCTCGCCCAGGGCCGCCCGCAGCCGCGCGCCGTCGGTGGCGGCGTCGCGCAGGTCCTCGGTGAGCCGCTCCACCTCCAGCTCGCGGTCGGCCCGCCGGCGCGCCTCGTCGTCGGCGCGGCGCGACACGTCCTCCAGCAGCCGGGCCCGCTCCTCGTCGAGGGCGGCCACGGCCTGGGCGCGCCGCAGCGCCTCGTCGCGCTCGGCCTCCAGGCCGTTCAGCTCCGCCAGCAGGTCGGCCAGCACGCCGCGCTTCTGCTCCAGCTCGCCCTCGGTGGCGCGCAGCCGCTCGCCGGCGCCGCGGGCCTCGGCGGCGGCGCGGCTGGCCTCGCCGCGGGCCGCGTCCAGGTCGGCGCGCAGCGCCTCCTCGCGCTCGCGGGCGCGCGCCAGCTCCTGCTCGAGGTCGCGGGCCAGGCCCAGCACCTTCTCGGCGGCCCGGGCCGGGTCGCCGGGGGCGGGCTCGACGCGCACGGCCGGCCTGGCGGCCTCGGCCACCCGGGCCTTGATCTTGTCGAGCCGGGCGCGCCGGGCGCCCACGTCGTCGGCCGGCGCGGCCGCCTCGGGCGCGGCGGCCAGGGCGGCGGCGATGCGGGAGGTGGCGCTGGTGATCTCGGCACCCCTCACCCCGGCCCTCTCCCCGGAGGGGAGAGGGGGAGCAGACGTGGAGGCCTCGGCGCCCCTCACCCCGGCCCTCTCCCCGGAGGGGAGAGGGGGAACAGCACCCGGGGTGGAGGCCAGGGGCCCTGCGCCTCCTCCCTCTCCCCCACGAAGTGGGGGAGAGGGTCGGGGTGAGGGGGCGCCGCTCGCCCCTGCCCGCTCCGCGGAGGCGGTCGCCACCGGCGCGGCGGCCGCGGCGGCCGCCTGCGCCGCCAGCACCAGCGCGGCCGACGGGTTCGACTCGGCGCGCGGCGAGGTGAAGGGGACGCGCACCATGTGCGGCGCCTCGTCCACCTGCCCCTCCAGGTCCAGGGTGGCGTCCGGCGCGGCGCTCTTGAGGCGCGGCTTCAGCTTGGGGACGTTGGCGTCGAAGGCCTTGCGCATGGTCATGCTCCCGCGGCGCCGGGGCGCGCCGACTTCGAGATGCGGGCGAGGATCTCGAGCTGCATGGCCTCGAGATCGGTGGCGCCCTTGGAGTCCGGGTCGTACCCGAAGATCGGGCAGCCCTCGCTGGAGGCCTGGGCGAACTTGGTGCACTGCCGCACCACGCTGGCCAGCAGGTACTCGGCGTAGTGGGTCTTCAGGGCCTGCAGCGCCTCGCGGG
Organism: Anaeromyxobacter sp.; assembly: GCA_016718565.1. Taxonomy (NCBI): domain Bacteria; kingdom Pseudomonadati; phylum Myxococcota; class Myxococcia; order Myxococcales; family Anaeromyxobacteraceae; genus Anaeromyxobacter; species Anaeromyxobacter sp. Next base: position 204,504 of record JADKCZ010000005.1, read on the forward strand.
CGATCTTGAAGGTCTGGTTGTAGGCGTTCACCACGATGAAGATGTGCTCCAGCTGGTGCGACAGGTCGGTCTCCAGCCCCTGCACGGTCTCGAAGAGCAGCCGCAGGCCGTCGTAGGAGAGGAAGTCGGCCAGCACCGGGATGATGAGGTCCTGGGCCGCCATCAGGGCGTTCAGGTTGAGCAGGCCGAAGGACGGCGGCGCGTCGAGCACCACGAAGTCGTACTGCGGCAGCACCTCGTCCACGGCCCGCTTGAGCCGGAACTCCCGCCCCGCCATGGGCATGAGCGAGAGGTCGATGGTGGACATGGCCAGGTTGGCCGGCACGATCGACAGGCCCGGCATGCGGGTCGGCAGCGTCACCTCGGCCAGCGGCGTCTTGCGCACCAGCACGTCGAAGAGGGTGCGCGAGGCCTCGCCGCCCTCGTGGCCCAGGCACTTGGTGGCGTGGCCCTGCGAGTCGAGGTCCACCACCAGCACCTTGTAGCCGCGCTCGGCCAGCCGGTAGGCGTAGGAGGAGCTGAGCGAGGTCTTGCCGGTGCCGCCCTTGAAGTTGAGGAACAGCTGCACCCGGGGTGCGGCCACCGGCTTGGGGTAGCGCTTGAGCTTCTCGCGCAGCTCCGGCAGCACCTCCGGGCCGTAGGCGTCGCGCTTGCCGAGCGCCCCGTCCACCTGGCGGGGCGTGGCGCCGACGATCTCGGCGAGGCGCTTCACGGTGTAGCGGAGGTTCTCCATGGCCTTCCTCAGGTGAACCACCAGCGCTCGCCGCGAGGCGTGAGCGCGCCGCGGGCGTGCAGCGCCGCCAGGGTGGCCGCCACCTGGGCCGCCGGGGCGTCGAGCGCCACCTGCAGCTCGCCGGCGGTGCGGCCGCGCAGGGCGCCGCGCACCTCGAGGAGCAGGGCCTGCTCGAAGGCCTCGTCGCCGCCGGGGCCGGCCGGCTGCCCGGCCGGCGCGACGGCCGGGGCCACCTCGAGCACGGCCAGAGCGGTGCGGCCGTGCGAGGTGGGCGGACGGATCTGGGCGGAGCGGTAGTAGGTCGCGGCCGGAGTCGCGGTCGCGGTCGCGGTTGCGGTCGCGGTCGGGGTCGCGATCTCGGTCGGGGTTGCGGTCTCGGTCGGGGTCGCGATCTCGGTCGGGGTTGCGGTCTCGGTCGGGGTCGCGGTCTCGGTCGGGGTTGCGGTCGCTGCCGGGATTGCGGTCGGGGTCCGGACCGCGGCCGCCGCCTGCTCGGTGCGGCCCGGCGCGTCGGCCAGCTCGTCCCGCCGGGCCAGCGCGCGCCCCTGGGCTCGGGCCTCCCGGTTGGTCTCGTGGCGCAGCAGGGCCCGGCGCACCAGCTCGCCCGGCCGGCCGGACAGCGCCACGCTGGCGGCCCGCGCCACGCCGGCGTCCGGGTCGCGCAGCGCCGCCACCAGCGCCTCGTCCACCACGGCCCCGCGCGTCCCGTTCAGCAGCACCGCGGCGCGCCGGCGCACCAGCGGGCTCGGGTCGGCCAGCGCGCCCACCAGGCGCGGCTGCGCCTCGCCCTCGGCCAGGGTCGAGAGCGCGGTGAGCGCCGCGGCGCGCACCTCGGGGCGGGCGTCGCCGAGCTCGCGCGCCGCCAGCGCGGCGGCGAACGGCTCCTCGAAGCGGGCCAGCGCCTGCAGCAGCGCCACCTTCACGCCGGCGTGCGCCTCGCTCCCCAGCGCGGTGGCCAGCAGCGGCGCCGAGGCCCGGGCGCCCAGCGCCTCCAGGTGGGCGATGGCGCGGAGCCGGTCGGCCGGCTCGGCGGCCGAGAGGTCCCCCATGGCCCGCTCCCACAGCACCTGGTCGGAGCGGGTGGTGAGGAAGGCCTTGAGCTTTGCGGTGTCGGCGCGGCCCAGGCCGGTGCGCCCGCCGTCGCGGAAGGCGCCCGCCAGGGCGTCCAGGGTGCCGGCCGGCACCGCGGCCGGGCGCGCCAGGTGGGCCGCCGCGCCCGGCGCCGCCAGGTCCGGGGCGCCGGCCAGCGCCGCCGCCTGCCAGGTCCGCAGCGCCTCGATCTCCGCCCGGAGCTCGGCGATGAAGGAGGCCAGGTCGGCGCCGCCCTCCTCGGGCCCCGGGGCGCCGTCGGCGCCGGCGGCGCCGCCCAGCCGGGCCCGCTCCACCAGCCCCCCCATGAGCCGCTCGCGCTCGGCCTCCAGCAGGCGGACGCGCTCGGAGAGCTCCACCTCGCTGAGCGACAGGCCGGCTTGCGCCTCGCGCAGGGCGGCCAGCTCACGCGCGGCCCCGGCCTCGGCGGTGCGGGCCGTGGCCGCGTCGGCGCGCGCCCGCTCCGCCACCTGGCGCGCCGCCAGGAGCTCCGCCTCGAGCTGCGCCACGCGGCACTCGAAGAAGACGATCTTCTCGAGCGCGCTCCGCAGGAGCTCGCCTGGATCGATGGATCTCTCGCCCGGAGGCCGCCCGCCCATGAACCCGCCACCCACCCTTGCCACCCGTTGGAGATCCCGCCCAGATCACGGGACCTTGCTGCGATATCGCACACTATCCGCTCGGGATCCGCATGGCAAATTTCTTGACGCGCCGCATGAGGCCGTGGATCGGGCGCGGGCCGCCAGGTTCACCGGGAGGCGAGGTCCCGCGACCGGTCAGCTGGCCAGCTGGTCGTGGCCGCGGTTCTCGTCGCCGATGGCCCGGCGCAGCGGCGCGTAGAGCGCCACCATGAGCACGCCGGTGACCAGCGAGATGGCCGCCAGCATCAGGAAGAAGCTGCCCTTGGTCATGGTCTCCCAGAAGGTGCCCAGCCAGCCGGACAGGTAGTTGCCGAAGAAGCTGGAGAGGTACCAGAAGCCCATCATCATGGAGACGATGCGCGGCGGGGAGATCTTGGTGACCAGCGAGAGCCCCACCGGCGAGAGGTAGAGCTCACCCAGCGTGAGCATGGCGGTGGAGCCGATGAGCCACCACATGCTGGCCAGCTGGCCGGCGTCCACCACCCGGGCCGGCAGCAGCATCACCAGGAAGGAGGCGCCCAGCACGCCGCAGCCGATGGCCATCTTGGCCACCGAGGAGGGCTCGGTGCCGGCCCTGGCCTGCCTGGCCCAGAACACGTTGATGAAGGGGGTGAAGGCGGCGATGAAGAACGGGTTGACCGACTGGAACCAGGTGGCCGGCATCTCCCAGCCGATCCCCAGGAAGGCCAGCACGTGCCGGTCGGAGTTGGAGTCGGCCCACAGGGCCAGCGTGTTGCCCTGCTGCTCGTAGACCGCCCAGAAGGAGATGTTGAGGCCGCACAGCACCACCAGCGCCAGGATGCGGCTCCACTCGGCCTTGCTGAAGGGTGCCCGGTCCGCCGGCGCGGCGTCGGCCTGGGCCTTCATCCGGTTGTCGGGCGCCAGGTACTTCTGGCCCAGCAGGTACTGCACCAGGCCGGCCAGCATGCCCACCCCGGCCGCGCCGAAGCCCCAGTTCCAGCCCCAGGTCTCGCCGATGGCGCCGCACACCAGGCCCGAGAAGAAGGCCCCCATGTTCACGCCCACGTAGAACCAGTTGAAGGCCCCGTCGCGCCGGGGGTCGCCCGGCGGGTAGAGCCCGCCCACCTGGGTGGAGATGTTGGGCTTGAACATGCCGTTGCCGATGATGAGCAGCAGCAGGCCCGGCAGGAACAGGCTGGGCACCATGAGCACGAACTGGCCGACGGCCATGACCACGCCGCCCGCCACCACGGTGCGCCGCTGCCCCCAGTACCGGTCGGCCAGCCAGCCGCCCAGGATGGGCGTGAGGTACACGAAGCCGGTGTAGAGGCCGTAGATCTGCGAGGCCAGCTGCTGCGTGGACATGGGGCCGAAGAGCCCCTCCAGCGCGCCGCGGAAGGAGGCGAAGCCCGCCACGTGCTCCACCTGGCCCGGCAGCAGGAGCTGCTTGGTGAGGTAGTAGACCAGCAGCGCCCGCATCCCGTAGTAGCTGAAGCGCTCCCACATCTCGGTGAGCGAGAGGGTCCACAGGCCGAAGGGGTGGCCGAAGAGCTCGCGCTTCGAGGCGGGGGGGACGTAGCGGGGGGCGGGCGCGGAGGGACCGGACATCCGGGCGTTCTACGACGGCGGCGCGCCGGGGAGAAGCGGGCCGGCCCCGCCGACGCGCCGGGGCCCGTGCCCGAGGCGTCAGGGCGTCGGGGTCGAGGTCGAGGTCGGGGTCGAGGTCGGGGTCGGGGTCGAGGTCGGGGTCGAGGTCGGGGTCCGGGTCGGGGTCGTGTTGGCCTCGAGGAACCCCACCACCCGCTGGTAGAGCCGCAGCCGCGCCGCCTCGTCGTAGAACCCGTGCCCCTCGGTGGGCTCCACCAGCCACCCGGGCGGGCGGCCCTGCCCGGTGAGGGCCTCCTTCAGCCGCTCGGCGTGGGCCAGCGGCGTCCGCTCGTCGCGGCCGCCGTGGGCCAGGAAGACCGGCGCGGTGAGCCGGGCGGCGTTGTAGACCGGCGAGAAGGCCCGCAGCGTCGCCGGGTCCTCGCCGACGGCGCGCTTCACGTAGCCGCGCCCCAGGCCGGACCAGGAGATGTCGCCGCGCCAGTCCATCATGGTGAGGTCGTAGACGCCGGAGAGGCCGGCGGCGCAGCGGATCAGGTCCGGCGCCAGGATGGCCGCCTGCATGGCCGCGTAGGCGCCGAAGCTGGTCCCCATGGCGCAGACCCGGGTCCCGTCCACCTTGCCCTTGCGCGCCGCCCAGCGGGCGGCGTCCACCACGTCCTGCACCATCCGGTCGCCCCAGTGGCGGTAGCCCGCCTCCTGGAACGCGGTGCCGTAGCCGCCCGAGCCGCGGTAGTTCACCTGCAGCACCGCGAAGCCCTGGCTGGCCAGGAGCTGGGCCTCCCAGTCGAAGCGCCAGGAGTCGCGCACGAAGTGCGGACCGCCGTGCGGCATGACCACCAGCGGCGGCGGCGCCGCGCCGGGCCTGGCCGCCGGCAGCGTGAGGTAGCCGTGGATGCGGAAGCCGTCGGAGGCGGCGATGTGGAAGGCCTGCACCTCCGACATCTCCTCGGGCCGGATCCAGGGGCGCACCTCCACCACCGGCTCCGCGGTCAGCTTGGCCACGTCCACCACCAGGAACTGGCCGGGGTGACGGTCGCCGGAGACGTAGGCCACGGCCACCCGGTCGTCCTCGGTGGTGTCGATGAGCTGGACGTGCTGGCCCGGGTAGGCCGCCAGCAGCCCCTCCAGCGCCCGCGCCAGCGGGTGCTCGGGCGCCACCACGTCCCAGGTCGGCAGGTCGGGGTGCGACTCGACGGCCACGGTCCGCCGCGTCTCGCGGTCGCGCAGGAAGGCCGTGGGCTCGGACAGGTCGAAGGCGGCCAGCAGCGTGCGCTGGCCGGTCTCGAGCGACACCCGGAAGAGGCCCAGCCCCTTCTGGTGCGGCTCGACCACCTCCACGGCCTGGTCCTTGGCCAGGAAGGCCACCGGGACGCTGTCCCGGTTGAAGCCGGCCAGGCCGGTCAGCTCGCGCCACTCCCGCTCCGGCGTGCGCAGCCAGGAGTGGGAGGTGAGGGCCTGGTCGATCCCGACCGCCAGCCGCAGCTCCCCGTCGGCGTCGGTGAGCAGGCCGGCCCGGGCCACCGGGGCGGCCCCCACCTCGGTCTTCAGCCCGGTGTCGAGGTCGAGCTTCCAGAGCCGCTCGGCCCGGTCCCCCGCCTCGAGCATGGAGGTGATGGCCACCAGGATGCGCCGGTCGTCGCCGCGCAGCGTGTCCACCACGCGGGCCCAGGCCGCCTCGGGGGCGGCCTTCTTGATGAGCGACCCGGTCTGCATCTCCCCGGCGCGGTAGCCGAAGACCAGCTTGGTCTTGCCGCTCGAGGCCCACACCGTGGCGAGCTCGCCGCGGCTCACCGGCGCGGCCAGCGTGCCGTCCTGGTCGGCCAGCTCCACCACCACCCGGGCGTCGCTGGCCCAGTGGAAGTCGCCCGCCACGGTGGTGCCGGCCGGGTTGAAGCTGGAGACCACCGCGCGGGTGGTCAGGTCGATGAAGACGATGGCCCGGCGCCCCTCGTGCAGGGCCATGACCGCCAGGTAGGTCCCCCTGGGCGAGATCTTGGCCGAGCGGAACCGGTCGTGGTCGGTGAAGCGCGCCAGGCCGACGGGGGCCGGCGAGCCCTCCGCCGCGGCCAGGGCCGGCGGCGCCAGCCCGGCCACCACCAGGGCCAGCGTGGCCAGGCGCCTGGCGTGGGCTGCGGCGATCGGGGCGTGGCGGCGCATGGGGGCTCCTCCTGGCGCCGGCTGGGCGGAGCCCGGTGCAGCCGCGCAGCATACGTTCGGTACGGCCGGCCCGCCACCCCGAGGGGCGCAGTCACCGACGGCCGGTCCTGGCACCCCGCGTGCGGCCGGGGCCGCCCGGCCCCGCGCTCAGGCCCGGTCCAGGTCCTCCTTGCCGATGACCGGGGCCCAGGGCAGCAGCTCGTACTGGGCCACGCCGGCCTTCACGAACGGATCGCCGTCGCGCACCGCCAGCGCCGCGGCGTCGTACCCCTGGTCGGGCAGGCGCAGGAGCAGGCCGCCGCCGAAGCGCGGCTCGAACGGCCCGGAGGCCACCAGCGTGCCGGCCGCCTTGAGCGTCTTCAGGTAGGCCCGGTGCTGGTCGATGACCGCGAGGACCTCCTCGAGCGGCTTGCGGTAGCGGATGATGGCGATGACGTACATGGCTGGCTCCTGGGGACGGTGGGTTGGATCGAGTGAGGGAACGCGGGGCCCCTCACCCCGGCCCTCTCCCCGGAGGGGAGAGGGAGACTCAACGGGGCGCTCAGCATGCTCTGCTCGCTCTCCCCGGAGGGGAGAGGGAGACTCAACGGGGGGCTCAGCATGCTCTGCTCCCTCTCCCCCAGCTCGCTGGGGGAGAGGGCCGGGGTGAGGGGGCCGCCGGCTCGCCACGCACTGCGCTCTCCCTGCGGGGGAGAGGGAGCTCCTCCATCGGGTTCGGGCTCGGGGGTCAGGCCTTGCCCTCGGCGGAGGGCCTGGCGGCGCGGGCGGCCCGCACCCGCGTCACCTTGCGCGGGTCGGCCTCGCTCACGGTGAAGACCCAGCCGCGCCAGAAGAAGCGGTCGCCGCGCGCCGGGATGGCGCCGGCGATGGAGTTGAGGAAGCCGGCCAGCGTCTCCACGCCGCCGTCCTCGGGCAGGTCGGCGCCGGCGGCGCGGTTGAACTCGGCCAGCGGGGTGGAGCCCACCACCGTGAAGGAGCCGTCCGGGTGCGGCTCGACCGCCCGCCCCTCCTCGGCGTCGAACTCGTCGTGGATCTCCCCCACGATCTGCTCCAGGACGTCCTCCAGGGTGCACAGCCCCATGACCCCGCCGTACTCGTCCACCACCAGCGCCATGTGCAGCTTCTTGCGCTGCAGCTCGCGCAGCAGCTGCTCCACCGGCTTCGACCAGGGCACGAAGTGGGCCGGGCGCAGGAGGTCGCCGAGCAGGATCAGCTCCGGGCTGGCCAGGAGCGGCACCAGGTCGCGGGCGTGCAGGACGCCCACGATCTGGTCGAGGTGCTCGCGGTACACCGGCACCCGCGAGTGGCCCTCCTCGGCCAGCAGCCGCAGGATCTCCGGCACCGGGGTGCCGAGCTCCACCGCCAGCACCTCGGTGCGCGGCACCATCACGTCGCGGGCCACCTTCTCGCGGAACTCGAAGACCGCGTGGATGAGCTCGCTGGTGGCCGCCCCCTGGCCCTGGGCCTTGGCGTACTCGCTCAGGGCCCGCTCCATCTCCGCCAGCGGTGGGCGCGGCAGCGTGAAGCGGGCGTGGCCGGCGCCCAGCAGCGCCAGGAGCTGCCCCACCGGGCGCAGGAGCACCCGCAGGCCGCGCACCGGCACGGCCAGGGCCAGCGCCACCGCCTCGCCGTGGGCCGCCCCCAGCCCGCGCCCCACCGCCGCCAGCAGCAGCGAGAGCGCCGCGCCGAGCAGGGCGGCCAGCAGGCCGGCCGCGAAGGCGGCCCGGTCCGGGAAGAGGAGCACGCCGGCGGTGCCGGACATCAGGCCGGCCAGCAGCACGGTGCTGGTCTCCACCACCCGGATGGTGGCGCCGGTGCCCTCCGGGTCGCGCGCCAGCGCCGCCAGGCAGCGGGCCCGCCGGGTGGCGCCGGGGGGCGCGCCCAGCGCCAGGGCGCGCGGCTGCCCGGTGGCCACCAGCGCCGCCTCCACCGCGGCCGCCAGGGCGCGCAGGACGACGAGCAGCAGCACCGCGCCGAGCGCCTGGAGCGCCTTGGTGACCTGCGGGTCCATGAAGCCCGAGAAGCTACCAGAACGGGGCCGGCCAGACGTCGGCACGGGCGGGGCGCGCCGCCACCCCCGTCCGAGCCGGGGGGGGGCCTAGAAGCGGCCGCCCACCGTCAAGAGCCCTCCGCCCGGCACCGGCGCGGCGCCCGCCGACACCTCGACCCCCTCCTCGACGGCGGCGCTGGCCCGGGCCCCCGGCGCGGCGGCGTCCGGCGGCCGGGCGGCGCGCGCGTCCTCCACCATCGCGGAGTAGAGCAGCCAGCCCCCGCCCAGGGCGGCCACCCCGGCCACGCCCCAGGAGACGTTGGCCAGCATGGCCTGCGAGCGGGTCTGGTCGGCCAGGTCCACCGCCACCGAGCGGCTGGTGGCGGCCTGGTAGTCGTCGTGGCTCCGGCGCGACTGGACGCCGAAGTAGACGGCCGAGATGGTGGCCGCGCCGGCCACGCCGGCCGAGACGAAGCCCCAGGTCCAGAGGCGCGAGCGGGCCGCCTCGCCCAGCAGCTGGATGGGGATGAGGTCCACCTCCACCGGCACCGTCTGCCCGGCCGTCACCACCACGGTGGACGACCAGCGGACGAAGCCGGCCTTCTGCACGGTGATGGCGTGGGGCCCCTCCAGCACCCGCGGCGCGGCCGTGAGCGGCGAGCTGCCCAGCGCCTTGCCGTCCAGGGTGATGGTGGCGCCCGGCCGGTCCACCGCGATGCGCAGCACGCCGGTGGTGTCGAGCCGCTTGCCGGTGATGGCCTCGTGGGCCAGCCGGCGCGCCCCGTCCACCAGCTCCTGCTCGCTGGCGTCGAGCAGCGTGGCGGTGGTGCGCGCCAGGGTGCGGCTCCGCTTCACGTCGATGAGCCGCACGGTGAGCAGCGAGGTGCGGTCCAGGATGGTCAGCGAGCCGGCCAGCAGCCGGTCGGAGTCGAGGGCGCTGGCGAGGTCCGCCTGGCACCCCTGGTCCTCGGTGCAGCCCAGCATCTGGCGGGTCCGCTCCAGCCCGAGCATGGCCGCGATCTCCCCCTGCGACAGCACCTGGTGGCCGCCCGCGGCGGCGGCGCCGGCGGCCGCGGCGTCGGCCAGGACCCGGGCCAGGTCGGGGTGGGCCGAGCCGGCCAGGGCGAAGTCGAGGGCCGCCAGCCGGTGCGGCATGGGCGGGCGGGCCGCGGCCCTGGCCGGGGCCGGCGTGGAGGCGGGAGCGGCCGGCTCGGCGAGCTTCTCCTGGGCGGGCGCGAGCGACGGGGCGGCGGCCAGGAGCGCCGCGGCGAGGAGGATGGTCTTCACGGCAGGACCCCCGTGTCGCAGGCGGCTCGGGCGCCGTCGCTGGTGCAGGTGAGGCCGGTGGTGCAGGGCGGGAGGCAGCGGCCGGGCAGCGGGGCGCCGGTGGCCTGGCGGCAGGCCGGGCTGGTGGGATCGGGATCCGCGCAGGTGCAGAGGCCCACCACCCCCGGCCCGGCCTGGCAGGCCTGCGGCTGGCCGATGTAGGCGCAGGAGGCGCAGAACGGCACGCCCGCCCCGGCGTTGCCGCTGTCCGGCGGCGCATAGTCCTGGCAGCTACCGGCGGAGCAGGCCTGCCCGCCGCAGTCGTCCGGCGCGGCGCAGGCCAGGCGGGCCTGCAGCACGGCCAGGTCGGAGACCACGTAGAGCGAGCCCACCTCGGCCACCTGCCCGGACAGCACCACCGCGGTGGCCGCGGGCGGCCGGAGCGGCGAGCCCGGCAGCGCGGCGGCCAGGCGGGAGGCCGGGCCCACCGCGGGCGCCGAGGCCAGCCCGCCGCCCGAGAGCACGATCTGCCAGGCCCCCTCCGGCACCGTCTCGTCGATGAACCCCTGCGAGTCCTGCCCGAACGGGCCGAGGACCGTGGCGCCGTCCACCAGCGTGGCGGTGACGGCGCCGATGACCACCGAGGCGTCGCCCACCTCCTGCACGCGGAAGCGGACCCGGCCGCCCGCGCTGGCGACCCGCCCGGCCAGCACCCCGGCCGCCACCTGGACCTGGTCGGCCTCGGCCACCGTCACCGGCGCCTGCCCGCCCACCCACCGCCCGCCCAGGGCGTCGGTGGCGCCCACCTTGAGCAGGTGGGCGCCGGCGCCCAGCGACGGGAAGCGGAAGGTGGCCTGGTGCGGGCTGGCCGGCACCGGCTGGAGCAGGGCGGTCAGGCCGGTCCGCTCGTCCACCACCACCCCGCCGGCCAGCGCGTTGCCGGGCAGGATGCCGAAGATCCCCTCCACCGCCGCGGCGTACCGCAGCACCACCACCCCCACGTCCACGCCCTCCGGCTGCCCGTCCTTGCCGAAGGCGATCTCCACGTCGCGCTCCAGCGACCAGGCGGTGCCCCGGCGGAAGAGGAGCGTGTGGCGCCCCACCGGCAGGTCGAGCAGGGCGAAGCGGCCCGTCTCGTGGGTGGTCTGGTCGAAGACCGCCCCCTTGAGCGAGACCGAGACCCCGGGGAACGGATCGAGCGCGCCGGTGGCCGTGCGGTCGGCCAGCACGCGGCCGGTGGCCTCCCCGGCGCGCAGCACCTCCGCCGGGTTCTTGAAGTCGTAGACGCAGCCGGCCAGCAGCGCCGGCGCGGCGAGGAGCAGCAGGCGCCGGGCGGCGCGGCGGGTGATCACGGGAGGGCTCCTTGCGCGGGGCACCGGGATGCGGCAACCAGGGAGCATACCGGGAACGACGCGCGGTGCGCAGCAGCCGGGCACGGGACTGCGACGCGCGGGACCGTGGGCGAGAGGGGGCACATGGGCGGCATCGACCTGGAGGGGCCGGCGGGCCGGCTGGAGGGGCTGCTGGAGGAGCCGGCCGGGGCGCGCTTCGCCGCCCTGGTCTGCCACCCCCACCCGCAGTTCGGCGGCACCATGCACAACCACGCCACCTACCGGCTGGCGCGCGGCCTGCGGGCGGCCGGCGGCCTGACGCTGCGCTTCAACTTCCGCGGCGTGGGGCGCAGCGCCGGCGCCTACGACCGCGGCCGCGGCGAGGCGCTGGACGCCGCCGCCGCCCTGGCGCTGCTGGCCTCGCGCCACCCCACCCTGCCCCGGCTGGCCTGCGGCTTCTCCTTCGGCGCCTTCGCCGCGCTCGGCGCCGGCCTCGGCGATCCCGGCGTGGTGGGGCTGGTGCTGGCCGGCCTGGTGGTGCGGCCCCGCGACGACCTGCCGCGCGGTCTGGGGCCGCTCCTGGCCACGCCGCTCCCGGTGGCGGTCCTCCAGGCCGAGCGGGACGAGTTCGGCTCGCCCGACGAGGTGCGGCTGGCGCTGCAGGGCTCGCTGGGCGCGCGGCTGCTGTCGCCCGTCGACGGGGCGACCCACCTCTTCACGGAGCGGCTGGACGAGCTGGAGCGGGCGGCGAGCGCGGCCGCGGCCTGGGTGCTGGCGGCCTAGAGGTGGACGGCGGCCAGCCCGGCCGACCCGGCCAGCCGGCGGACCGCCGAGGTGAGGTCGTCGAGGCTGAACGGCTTCGGCAGGAAGCCGGCCACCGCGAGATCGGCGACGCGCCCCAGGGCGGACACCACCAGCACCGGGATGGCGGCGATGGCCGGGTCGCGCAGCTGGGCCCGGCGGAAGTCCCAGCCGTTCATGCCGGGCATCATCAGGTCGAGCAGCACCAGGTCCGGGCGCAGCTGGCGGCACCGGACCAGCGCCTGCTCGCCGTCGCTGGCGGTGAAGACCTCGTGCCCCTCGAACGAGAGGAACTCCGACACCGCGTCGCGGATGTCGAGGTCGTCGTCGACGATGAGGACCCTGGCCACGGGACAGAGATAGACAATGCACGCGGGGAAAGCCACGCCCCGCCGGGAGATCGGCACCATCAGGGGCCTTGGCCGGAGGGGCGTCAGCGCGGTGACACGCCCCTGGAGCAGGGCGTGGGGGGCGCGTCACGCACGCACCGTCCGGCCGAGGCTCGACCGGGCGCGTCAGGTGCCGGCCAGCTGCACGCCCTCGAAGACCAGCGTGGGCGTGCGCAGCGTGGAGTACGGGTAGGGGTCGTCCCCCACCGCGGCCAGCCGCTTCCAGAGCTCGCGGTGGTTGCCCGAGACGTTCATCTCGCCCACCGGCTCGGCCAGCTGGCCGCCGCGCACCGCGAAGCCGCGCACGCCCAGCGAGAAGTCGCCGGTGGTGCCGTTGGAGTTGCCGCCCAGGAAGCCGGTCACCAGCACCCCCTCTCCCACCTCGGCGCACAGGGCGTCGCGCCCCAGCCGGCCGAGCCGCCAGGTCAGGTTGGAGGCCGAGCCGGTGGTGGGCTCGAGCCCCAGCTTCCGGCCGTAGTAGGTGTCCACGTAGTAGCCGCGCAGCACGCCGTCCTCCAGCATGCGGCGCGGCCGGGAGGCCAGCCCCTCCCCGTCGTAGCGGTGCGAGCCGAAGGCGCGCGGCAGCAGCGGGTCGTCGGTGAGGTCGAGGCGGGGGCTGCCGATGGCCTCGCCCAGCTTGCCCTCCAGCCAGGAGCGCTTCTGCTGCAGCGACCCGGCCGACATGGGGCCGAGCAGGTAGCCGACCAGCCGCCCGGCGGCGCGCGGCTCCACCACCAGGGTGGTGAGCCCGGAGGGCCCCTTCACCGCCCCCAGCCGGGCGTGGGCCCGCTCGGCGGCCCGCCGCCCCACCAGCTCGGGCGCCTCCAGCGCCGCCACGAAGCGGCTCCCGCTGGCGGCGTACTCCTCCGGGCGGCGGCCGTCCGGGTCCTGCACCGCCACCTCGGCCCCCATCCAGAAGCTGGTGCCGGCGCGGCTGCCCTCGAAGCCGTTGGTGTGGACCAGCGCGCTCTCGCCCTGGGTGTCGGACACCGAGGTGGAGACCGAGAGGATGCGCCCCGCCCCGGGGGTGGCCCGCGCCGCCACCTCGATGGCCTCGGCCAGCCGGCGCCGGCCGGGCGCGTCCACCGCGGCGTAGGCCGGGTCGGCCAGCTCGAGGTCCAGCGCGCTCTGGCCCAGGTAGAGCGCCGGATCCGGCAGGCGCCGGTGCGGGTCGGGGGCCAGCGAGCGCGCCAGCGCCACCGACTCCTCCACGAACCGCTCCAGCGCGTCGGGCCTGAGGTCGCTGGTGCTCACCGCCGCGTAGCGCCCGTCGACGTAGAGGGAGAGCCCCACCCCGCGGGTGGTGGCCTCCGCCACCTTCTCCAGCCGGCCGTCGCGCCAGGCCACCTCCACCTGGCGGGAGCGGTGCACCCCCACCGCCGCCTCGGCCGCCCCCTTCGCGAGCGCCAGCCCCGCCGCCTGCCGGGCGATCTCGAGCAGCGTCACGCGCCCCTCCCGCCCACCGTCATCGAGGCCACCCGCACCGTGGGCAGCCCCTGCGAGACCGGCACCGACTGCCCGTCCTTGCCGCAGGTCCAGCCGCCCTCGTCGATCTCCAGGTCGTCCGCCACCATGTCCACCTGCTCCAGGGCCTTGGGGCCGTTGCCGATGATGTTCACGTCCTTGATCGGCCGGGTCAGCTTGCCGTCCTCGATGAGCCAGCCGTTCTTCACGTAGAAGGTGAAGTCGCCGGCGCCGATGTTGACCTGCCCGTTGGAGAAGTTCTGGCAGTAGACGCCCCGCTTCACGCTGGCGATGATCTCCTCCTTGCGGTGCGGCCCGGGCAGCATGTAGGTGGAGCGCATGCGCGGCAGCGGCGGGTGCCGGTAGCTCTCGCGCCGCCCGTTGCCGGTGGGGGCCACGCCGTAGTGGCGCGCCGAGATGGCGTCGTGCAGGTAGGTGGCGAGCACCCCGCCCTGCACCAGGTGGGTCACCCCGGCGGCGTTGCCCTCGTCGTCCACGTTGATGGCGCCGCGCGCCCCCTGGCCGGTGGCGTCGTCCACGATGTTGACGAAGGGCTTGGCGATCACCCGGCCGATCTTGTCGGCGTAGATGCTGGTGCCCTTGCGGTTGAAGTCGGCCTCCATGCCGTGGCCGATGGCCTCGTGCAGCAGGATGCCGGAGGAGCCGGCCGCCAGCACCACCGGCAGCTCGCCGGCCGGCGGGGCCCCGGCCTCGAAGAGGATGGCGGTGCGGGCCACCGCCTCGCGCACCACCCGGCCGAGCCGCTCCGGGGTGTAGAACTCCAGGCCGGCCCGCCCGGCCACGTTGTAGCCGTTCTGCTCGCGCCGGGCGCCGTCCTCGGCCAGCACCGAGACCGAGAGCACCGTCATGGGCTGCGAGTCCTCCACCAGGCGGCCGGTCGAGTCGGCCATCAGCACGCTGCTGGCCGAGGAGGCCAGGTGGACGCTCACCTTGCGGATCCGCGGGTCGGCGGCGAAGGCCTGCTCGTTGAGCCCCGCCAGCAGCGGCAGCTGCTCCTCGGGCCGCACCTCGTCCCAGGCGCGGGCCAGCGGGTAGCGGTCGGGCAGGTCGCGCCGCACGTGGAACACCCCGGGCCCCGGGCGGGCCGGGCCGTCGGCGATGGCGGCGGCGGTGCGGGCGCAGTCCAGCAGGGCGGCCGCCGAGAGGTCCTCGGTGTAGCCGTAGCCGGTCTGGTCGCCCCGCACCACCCGCACCCCCACCCCGAGGGAGACGGCCGAGTAGGCGCGGTTGACCGCCCCGTCCTCCAGCCCGAGGTTGGTGCCGGTGGCGTGCTGGAAGTAGACGTCGGCGAAGTCGCCGCCGCGGGACAGGGCGGCGGAGAGGGTCTCTCGGATCATCCGCTCGGTCACCCCGAAGCGGTCGAAGGCAGTCATGGGTCCATTCTTAAGGGTGGTCGGCACCGAACGCGAGATGTGCTTACGATCCGCCCCATGCCCACCCTCACCGTGAACGGCTGCGACCTGCACTACCTCGACGTCGGCCACGGCCCCAGCGCCGTGGTCCTCCTGCACGCCTTCCCGCTGCACGGCGGGATGTGGGCGCACCAGGTGGCGGCCCTCTCGAAGCGCCACCGGGTGCTGGTGCCCGACTACCGCGGCCTGGGGCAGAGCGGCTCGCCGCCGCAGGCCACCACCATGGCGGTGCTGGCCGAGGACGTGCTGGCCCTGCTGTCCCACCTGCGCCTGGAGCGGGCCGGCGTGGCCGGGCTCTCCATGGGCGGCTACCTGGCCCTGGAGCTGTGGCGGGAGGCGCCCGGCCGGGTGCGCGGCCTGGCCCTGTGCGACACCAAGGCCGGCGCCGACTCCGCCGAGGGGGCGGCCGGGCGCGAGGCCTTCGCCCGGAGCACGCTGGACCACGGCCTGGCCTGGGTGGCCGACCAGATGACCCCCAAGCTGCTCAAGCCCACGCCCGACCCGGCGGTGGTCAAGGTGGTGCGGTCCCTCATCGGGGCGGCCACCCCCGCCGGGGTGGCGGCCGCCCAGCGCGGCATGGCGAGGCGCCCCGACTCCACCCCCGACCCTGGCCACCGTGACCGCGCCCACCCTGGTGGTGGTGGGCGAGGAGGACGGCCTCACCCCTCCCGCGGAGGCCGAGAAGCTGGCCGCCGGCATCCGGGGCGCCAGGCTGGTGCGCATCCCCGGCGCCGGCCACCTGCCCTGCCTGGAGAACCCGGAGCCGTTCACCGCCGCGCTGGCGGCGTTCTTCGACGGGCTGCCGGCCTGAAAGGCGGTAGATTCCCCACCCCATGACCGGAAACCTCCCCCGCCTCGCCGTGGTCACCGGCGCCTCCTCCGGCATCGGCCTCGAGCTGAGCCGCGCCCTCTCGCTGCGCGGCCTGGCCGTGCTGGCCGTGGCCCGGCGGGCCGAGCGGCTCGACGACCTGGCCGCCGAGGCGCTGGCGGCCGGCCGCGCCCCCATCCACGCCCTGGCGCTCGACCTGACCCGCGACGGCGCCCACCTGCTGGTGGCCGCCGAGGCCCGCCGGCTCGGGGTCCCGTCGCTCCTGGTGAACAACGCCGGGCTGGGCGCCTACGGCCGCTTCGACGAGGCCGACCCGCTGCGGCTGACCGCCATGCTGCGGCTCAACTGCGAGGCCCTGGTGCTGTGCACCCACGCCCTGCTGCCCGACCTCGCGGCGGCCGGCGACGCGGCGGTGCTCAACGTGGCCAGCGCGGCCGGCTTCCAGCCCACCCCCTTCATGTCGGTCTACGGGGCCACCAAGGCCTTCGTCATCTCCTTCACCGAGGGGCTCGACGAGGAGCTGCAGGGCTCCGGCGTGCGGGCCCTGGCCTTCTGCCCCGGGCCGGTGGCCACCGAGTTCGGCGAGGTGGCCGGGGTGGGCGAGCGCTTCCGCGAGGTGCCCGGCACGCTCACCGCCGAGGCGGCCGCGGCCGCGGCCCTGGCGCAGCTCGACGACCGCGAGGTGGTGGTGGTGCCCGGCCCCTGGAACAAGGTGACCACCACCCTCTCCCAGTTCCTGCCGCGCAGCGTGGTGCGCCGGCTCTCCTCGCAGGTGCTGCGGCCCAGGAAGGGGTCGCGGTGAGCCGGCGGCGCGGGCGCGGCGACGAGGCCGGCGCGGCGGGCGGGCTGCCGCCCATCTACGAGGGGCCGGAGGCGCTGGAGGCCCTGCTGGTGCGGGCCGGCTCGTCGGTGACCGGCGAGGAGGTCATCGCCCGCTTCACCCGCGCGGTGGCGCAGAAGGAGGCCCGCAGCGCCGTCATCCCCGGCCTCTTCACCGAGGAGCCGCGCTTCGCCTCGCCCGAGGAGGCCCGCCGGCTCTACGGCAACCTCTTCGGCCTGTGGGCCAGGCTGGAGGCCGGGCTGGGCGCCCACGACGACGCGCCCGACGTGGTGCCCGAGCCGCCGCCCCCGGCGCCGCTGCCCGAGCGCGGCATGACCCCCGGCACGGCGCTGCCGGCCGACCTGGTCGAGGCCATCTGGAAGCACCTGGCCGCCGCGCCGCCGCGCGAGGTGGCGCGCCGCCGCGACCGCTTCGCCAACCTGCAGCCCGACCTGGCCGCCTGGCTCGACGACGTCCCCCTGCCCGACTCCGGCGCGCTGGCCACCACCGACCTGGCCTTCGAGGCCTGGTCCATGTTCGACCAGGGCTTCGGCGAGCGGCTGGTCGCCGCCGACTGGCGCGCGCTCAAGCGGCTGGAGCGGGAGCCGCCCCCGCTGACCGCCACCCAGCCGGCGCTGGCCGCCTACGTGGCCGAGGCGCTCGACACGCTGGAGGGCGAGGACGACGCCTTCGATCCGGCGGCGCGGGCGCAGGTGGAGAAGGTGGTGGCCACGCTGGTGGCGGCCCTCACCGCCGCCCTGCGCCAGCCGAGCTGAGGCCACGCCCCGCGCGCAGGGCCGGCGGAGCTGGCCCGCAGTCGAGGGACGCCCCCAGCTACCTCCCCGGCGCCGTCCCCACCCGCCGCTGGAACTGGCCGAGCAAGAGCGCCGCCCGGGCCCGCTGGGAGGGCGAGAGCCCGGCGGTGGCCCGCTCGGTGAGCTCGGCGTCGAGCGCCTGCAGCGCCGCCTGGGCCGCCAGCAGCCGGGCCAGGGCGCGGTCCACCGTGGCGGCCTCGACCTCCGGCTGGCCGGCTGCCAGGCGCAGGACCCCCAGCGCCTCCTCCTGGTCGCGCCGCAGCGGCTCGCGCCGGCGGTCGAACTCGCGCACCAGGCCGTCGAGCCGGGCGGTGGCCGCGGCGTCCAGCCCCAGGAGCTCGGCCAGGCCGCCCACGAAGGCCGGCGTGCCCTCGGACACCGCCTGGACGGCCGCCGCCTGCGCCTCGGTGATGCGGGGCGGCCGGTGGCTGAAGGCCGGGGCCATGAGGAAGCCAGCCGCGGCCAGCACCAGGCAGGTCACCCCCACCAGGATGAGCCAGGTGTGGCGCGGCGGCAGCAGCTGCTCCGGCGGGCGCCCGGCGCCCTGCCCGCCCCCCGGGAGCACGCGCAAGATCGGCCGCTGGCGGTGGCCCTGCTCGCCCATGCCTTCACCGTAGTCACGACCGCGGGGACTTGCCCGCCGGCGGGTTCGGCGCGAATACTAGCGCCCCTTTCGAACACCTGCACCCCAGGGAGAATCCGCACCCATGCTCGACCTCAAGGCCGTCGTCGCCGACTTCGACGGGTTCGCCGCCCGCCTGGCCCGGAGGGGTGAGGCCGCCGCGGCCGCCCTGGCGCCGGTGCGGCCCCTGGCGACTCGCCGCCGCGAGCTCAACGTGCTGCTGGAGCGGCAGAAGAAGGAGCAGGGCGAGGCCAACGGCAGGATCCGCGAGCTGATGAAGGCCGACAAGGCCGCCGGCGAGAAGGCCCGGGTGGAGCTGCGGGCGCTGGGGGACGCGGTCAAGGCCAGCGAGGCCGAGCTGACCCAGCTGGAGGCGGAGATCTCGCGGCTGCTCCTGCTGGTGCCCAACCCCCCGCACGAGTCGGTGCCGGCCGGGGCCGACGAGCAGGCCAACGTGCTGCTGCGCACCTGGGGCGAGAAGGCCAGCTACCCCTTCGCGCCGAGGCCGCACTGGGAGCTGGGCGAGGCGCTCGGGGTGCTGGAGTGGCCGCAGGCGGCCAAGCTCTCCGGCTCGCGCTTCACCATCTACAAGGGGGCGGCGGCGCGGCTCGAGCGGGCCATCGCCAGCTTCTTCCTCGACGTGCACGTGTCGCGTGGCTACACCGAGATCCTCCCGCCCTACCTGGTGACCGGCGAGACCATGACCGGCACCGGGCAGCTGCCCAAGTTCGAGGAGGACCTCTTCAAGACCGGCGGGGAGACGCCGCTCTACCTCATCCCCACCGCCGAGGTGCCGGTCACCAACATGCACCGCGACGAGATCTTCGAGGCGGGCGTGCTGCCCATCTCCTACTGCGCCTGGACCCCCTGCTTCCGCGCCGAGGCCGGCGCGGCCGGGCGCGACACCCGCGGCCTGATCCGCCAGCACCAGTTCCACAAGGTGGAGCTGGTGAAGTTCGCCACCGCCGAGGGGTCGTACGCCGAGCACGAGAAGATGGTGGAGGACGCCTGCGAGGTGCTGCGCCGGCTCGGCCTGCACCACCGGGTGGTGCAGCTGTGCACCGGCGACATGGGCTTCAGCGCCGCCAAGACCTGCGACCTGGAGGTCTGGTGCCCGGGGCAGGACGCCTACCGGGAGATCAGCTCGGTCTCCAACTGCGAGGACTTCCAGGCGCGCCGCATCCGGGTCCGCTACCGCGGGCCGGACGGGAAGCCCAGGCTGGCCCACACCCTCAACGGCTCGGGCGTGGCGGTGGGGCGCACCGTGGTGGCCATCCTGGAGCAGTACCAGCAGGCCGACGGGACGGTGCTGATCCCCGAGGCGCTGCGGCCGTACATGGGCGGGCTGACGCGCATCGAGCAGGGCAGCTTCCCGCGGGGCGTGGAGCGGTGACGTCCCACCCCTCTCCCCTCCGGGGGTGAGGGCCGGCGGGCGCCCCCTCACCCCGACCCTCTCCCCCAGCAAGCTGGGGGAGAGGGGGCTGGCCGTGTTGAGCCTGCCTGGAGGAGTCTCCCTGGTTGAGTCCCCCTCTCCCCTCCGGGGAGAGGGCCGGGGTGAGGGGCGGCGGCTCAGTCGACCGGCAGCTCCAGCACCAGGCAGGCGCCCACCTCCTGGTCCTCGGCGCGGGCCACGCCGCCGTGGCCGCGCGCCACCTCGCGCGCGATGGCCAGCCCCATGCCGGCCGGGCTCCAGCCGTGCGGGCCGCGGTTGAACGGCTCGAAGACCTGCTTGCGCCGCTCGCGCGGGATGCCGGGCCCCTCGTCGTGCACCGCGGCGCGGAGCAGCGCCCCCTCGCGCGCCAGGGTGAGGCGCACCACGCCGCCGGCGCGGCTGGCCTGGATGGCGTTGCCGGTGAGCTCGGCCAGGGCCTGGTGCAGCGCCGCCGCGTCGCCGCGCAGCGGCAGCGCCTGCGGCGCCTCCAGCCGGAGCGTGACGCCGCGCTGCTGCGCCGCCGGCAGGGCCTCCTGGTAGACCTGCCTCACCAACACGGCCAGGTCCATGGGGACGCGCTGCACCGCCCGGGCGATGGCGCCGAGCGTGGCGATGCGGCTGGAGAGGCGCGCGATGCGCTCCGCCTCCTGCTGCGCCCCGCGCAGGGCCGCGGAGAGCTCCGGCACCTCGGCGCGCCGGCGCAGCGCCAGCTCGAGCGAGGTGGCCAGCAGGCCGAGCGGCCGCTTCAGCTCCTCCAGCGCCCGGACGAAGAGCGCCTCGCGCGCCACCCGGTCCTCCAGCAGCCGCTGCTCCATGGCGTGGAAGGCGCGGACCAGGTCGGCCAGGTCGTCGCGCCCCGCCAGCACGTCCGGGCTGGTGAGGGCGCGCGCCGGCAGGCCGGCGGCCAGGTGGGCGGCGCGGGAGGAGAGCCGCCTGAGCCGGTCGGCGTGGCGCCGGCCGCGGGCCAGCCGGGCCACCAGCAGCGCCAGCGCCGCGCCGAGGGCGAAGGCAAGGAGGATGGCCGTGATCGAGCCCCGGAGCTGGGTGAGGAGCGTGTCCACGGCCGGCCATCCTGGCCTGCTGGGGCTGGTGGGACAAGGCGGCGGCCAGGCGGCCGACTCCTGCGGGGGCGGCGCTCCCGGCCGCCCGCCCCGGGGCGGCCCGGCGCGCCGCGGGAGCGGGGGGCGCCTGATCGGGCTTGATCCCGCAGCGCCCATCCTCTATACAGGGCGGCTCCTGAGCCCTCCTGGACGGTTTCCCCCGGGACGGCGGCAGGTTGACGGGACTGCGGCGGATTGAAGGGGCGGATTCGGAGGAGTGGCCGAGCGGTTTAAGGCGGCGGTCTTGAAAACCGCTGAGGGTTCACGCCCTCCGAAGGTTCGAATCCTTCCTCCTCCGCCAGTGACGAGGAGCGAAGAGTCTTCAGGAAAGGTGGCCGAGAGGCCGAAGGCGCTGGTTTGCTAAACCAGTATACGGGGTGACCTGTATCGAGGGTTCGAATCCCTCCCTTTCCGCCAGTGAGCCCGCCGCGTGCGGGTGCCGGACGACATGACGAGTTGGGCCCTTAGCTCAGATGGATAGAGCGTCGGACTACGAATCCGAAGGCCACTGGTTCGAATCCAGTAGGGCCCGCCAGTAGAGAGAAGCCCCCATCGGGAGACCGGTGGGGGCTTCGTGTTTTCTTGGATGGGCGGCGACCTCACGTCGCCAGCAGCACCTCGGCCGGGATGCCCAGGTCTCGGTGCAGCCTCCGGATCATGTCGAGCGTGAGCCGCCGCCGGCCGGAGCGCACCCCGGAGCCGCGGGTGCTCGGGCGTGCCCGGCTTGCTGCCGGTCCTGGCCGCCTGGCGCCTGCAGCGCACCGGCACGTCCGTCTTCCCGACCCGCGACGGCGGCTTGCGCTGAGCCTGGGGACGCCATCACCCTGCCCGATGTGGCCGAGTGACCTGCCCCCCCAGCCCCAGGCCGCCCCGGATGCAGCCGAGTCGTGCCGACCTCCGAGGCCTTCACCGCTGCGATGCGGAACCGATGACCGGCCCCACCCGGGACGAGTAACCATCCCGCGACCCGCGAGACCAGACCCCATGCGCGCCCTCGCCGCAGCTGCCGTGATCTCGCTCGCCGGCTCCACGACGGCCACCGCGCGCCCCCGGGATGGGGCGGCTGGTCGTCTCCGTCCAGGGGTCGGACGGCGATCCGGTCCTCGTTGCGCTGGAGGTCTCCCGGCCATGAGCCCCCTCCCCCCCAGGTGGCTCCTGGCGCTCCTGCTCGCCTCGCTGGCCCCGGCAGCCCGCGCCCTCGACCTCGGCGCCCGGCTCGGACAGGAGGCCTCGGCCTCGGTCGCGGTCGCCTCGGGACGCGCCACCGCCGCCGCCTCCTGGCTGCTGGTCCTCGAGCCCCTGCCCGGGCGGCTCCAGCTCGGCGCGGGCGCACGGCTCATGGGCTTCGGCGGCTTCGAGCCCATCGACTTCTCGACGGGGGACCCGGAGCTCATCGCCAGCGGCCAGACCACCTCGCTGGCGGTTTCGGACGCCAGGGTCCTCTCGCTCAACCTCGTGGTGCAGGCGGTGGTCCGGCTCGTCGGCCCGCTCGAGGCCGGCGCCAACATCGACCTGGCCGGCTTCTCCCTCGGTCCCGAACGGACCGGCGACCACCGCACCAGCGATCCCGCCTTCGCCGGGCCCCGGCCCGCCCGCGTCTCCAGCCCGAACCTCCTCCTCATCGGCGACCGCGATCGCGGCCAGCTCGACTCGGAGTTCTTCCTCGGCTGGCGCGTCACCGAGGCGCTGACGGTGCGGGCCGGCCTCGGCCACGTGGCCACCGAGTACCTGACGCTCGACCCGGTGGACTCCGGCAACCGCCGCTTCCGCCGCTTCACCAACCAGCCGTTCCTGGGCCTGGCCTGGCGCCTGCGCTGAGACGACCGGGCGCGCAGGGGCGGTCCTCGACGTCCACCCCCGGACGCCGTCCGGGGCCGGTCAAGCCAGGCCCGGAGCCCGGACCGAGACGATCCAGCCCTCCCCGAGCCAACCCGCCAGCGCCTGGCGCGCCGCGGCGGCCGGGTCCGGCCCGGACGCGAACGGCGCGAGGGCCTCGCCCATGGTGGCGGAGCGGGCGATCCGCAGGGCCTCCGCCTCGGCGGGCCCCAGGGGCGCGTGGAACACCTCGAACCCGCGTCGCCAGACGGCCAGAGCGGTGGGCGCGGGGCGCGCGGGTCCGGCCGCCTCCCCTGCCGTGAGGTCGCGCCAGGCCGGCGCGACGTCGTGGCGCAGCCGGAGCAGCACCAGGGCGGGCGACAGGCGCAGCCGCACCTCGGCGAACGCCTCCGGCGCGATCGCCGCGAAGGCGCCTGGACCCGCGGCGACGACCGGCCTGGCGAAGAAGACCCGGTGGCGAGCCCACTCCAGCGCCGCCAGATCGGCGAGGTCGCTCCGCTCCGGCGCCGGGTGGCGGCGGAGGAAGCCCGGCAGGCGGCGACCGACCCGCCCCACGTCGTGGTGCTCCGAGGGGTGCCGCGCCAGGTAGGCCTCCGCCAGCGCCTCGAAGCGGGCGGGCCCGAGGCCTCGCGCCAGCGCCGGGAACACCTCGCGCAGGGCCCCGGTGAGCCGCGCCCGGTACATGGCGGCGTAGAGCCCGGCGCCCTCGACCGCCGCCAGGCCGGGCGTGTCCAGCAGGCAGGCCTCGAGCGCGCCTGGCGGCGCGGTCCCGGTCAGCGCGCCGTGGAGCAGCGCCTGCGTCTCGGCCAGCGTCATGACGCCCGCCTCGCCGCCGCCAGCTCCTCGGCCTCCAGCGCCGCGGCGCGGTCCCGCTCCGCCACCACCACCTCCAGCGGCGGGATCGCCTCGTCCCACTCCACCAGCGTCGGCACCGGCCCGCGCCGCCGGACCAACTCGCGGTGGAGCGCCCAGACGGCGGCGGGGACGGCGTGGTCGTGCGTGTCGAGCAGGTAGCGCCCGTGGTCCGAGTGGCCGGCCAGGTGGAGGTAGCCGACCGCGTCGAGCGGGACGCCGGCCAGGTAGTGGAGCGGGTCGAAGCCCAGGTTGTGGCCGCTCACGTGGACGTTGTTCACGTCGAGGAGGAGACCGCACCCGGTGCGCCGCACCAGCGCCGCCAGGAACTCCCACTCGGTCATGGTGGAGTCCCGGTAGGCCAGGTAGGCGGAGGGGTTCTCCAGGAGGAGCGGGCGGCCGAGCCGCTCCTGCACGGCGTGGACCCGGCCGGCCACGTGGGCCAGCGCCTCCTCCGTGTAGGGGAGCGGCAGCAGGTCGTGCAGGTACTGGCCGCGGTGGGTCCCCCAGCACAGGTGGTCGGAGACCAGCGCGGGCTCGATCCGCCGCACCAGCCGGGAGAGGTCGGCGAGGTACCGCTCGGGCAGCGGGTCGACCGACCCGATGGCGAGGGAGACGCCGTGCAACACCACCGGCAGGTCGCGGCGCACCTGCTCCAGCACCGCGATGGGCCGGCCGCCCGGCGCCATGAAGTTCTCGCTCACCGCCTCCACCCAGTCGACCTCCGGGCGCTCGGCCAGGAAGCGGGCGAAGTGGGCGGTTCGGAGGCCGACGCCGTGCCCGAGGGCGGGGCGCGTGGGTGGCCTCGACGGCCGGGCGGCGAAGGAGGGGTGGCGCATCGGTGTGGACCCCGGGGGCCGGCCGTGCCAGCCGGCCCCGGGGCTCCGGTGAGGGTCTACTTCTTCGCCATCGCGACCTTGCCGCCCTTGTCGGTGCACTCCTTGGCGGACGTGGCCTCCACCCAGCCGTGCCCCTTGCACGTGTTCTGGGCCTTGCAGGCGTTGTCGGCGCCGGCGCAGGCGCCCTGGCCCTTGCAGGCGTTGAGGCCGGTGCAGTGGACGGCCCCGCCGTCCTTGGACTTCTCCTCGGCCTGGGCGGCGCCGGCGGCGAACATGGAGCAGACGGCTGCGGCGACGAAGGCGCCCTTCATGGCGTTGCGGGTCATCGGTCCTTCCTTTCGGGTGCGGGGTGCTGCGGGTGGGTGCTGCGTTCACTTCGCCTTGGCGAAGAGGGAGAGCTCGACGGTGCCCCGCTCGGCGACCACCTTGGCGAGCGACTGGACGCGCGCCAGCCAGCCGTCGGTGTGCTTCGGGCCGATGAGGTAGGCCTCGCGGTCGAAGCCGGAGACGGTGGCGCGGATGCGGATGGTCCTGGCCTCGCCGTAGGTGCCGGGCGGGAAGAGCATGGCCGTGCCGGTCACGGTCTCGGCGCCGCCGCCGGCGCGGGTTCGACCGCACACCGTGAAGGGGACGCTGGCGGTGAAGGGGACGGCCCGCTCGGGCGCCAGCGCCCCGAGCTGCACGCCCGTGAAGACGGCCTCGAGCCGGCAGTCGCGGGGCTCCGACTTCTTGTTGGTGGCCCACTGGCGGAAGTGGTCGCTCTTGGTGTCGTCGTTGTCCACGCGGATGGACTCGAGCGGGACGCTGCAGCGGCCGGAGGCGGTGCCGGTCCTTTCGTCGAAGGTCACCTGGCAGCCGACGGCGGAGCTGACGGCGGTGATGCGCTCCCCCAGGGCGGCGTCGAAGACGGCGGAGAAGCCGCTGTTGCCGGCGTCGGGGTTGACGGCGTAGTCCGCCGCGGCGGCGGCGGCCGGCAGCGTGACCAGCAGGGACAGCAGGGCGGCTGGGTTCATCGGAGTGGCTCCTCTTCGGCCGAAGGGTTCGGCGGCCTCGAAGCCGATTGACTCAGATCAAGTCCGGCCGTTACAGCCAGGCCGCGAGCGACCCATTCGAGCGGCGCCGCGGGGCCGTCACGAGCGAGCAGGACCGGCCGTCAGCGCGATCCGGCCAGGTAGCCCTGGAGCGCCTGGCGCACCTTGCTCCGGGCCCGGTGCAGCAGCACCCGCTGGTTCGCCGCCGAGATCCCGAGCAGGGTGCAGACCTCCTCGGCCTCGAGCCCCTCGACGTCCCGGAGGGTGAGCACCGTTCGCTGGGCGTCGGGCAGCCTGGCGATCTCCGCCTCGAGGAGGGCGCGGGTCTCGGCCCCCATGGCGAGCCGCTCGGGGTTCTCCTCGGACCAGGTCCCGGGTGGCTCCCTCCACCGGCCGGCCTGGTCGAAGCCCCCCGCGGCCGCCTCCCACCCCTGGGCTTCGCCGGAGTCGGCGAGGGCCGAGAAGGGCAGCGTCCGCCCCTCCCGGACGGCTCGCGTCCTGGCCTTGTTGACGAGGATGCTGAAGAGCCAGGTCCGCAGCGAGGCGCGCTCCTCGAAGCCGTCGAGGCCGTCGAGGAGCGCGAGCCAGGCGTCCTGCACGACCTCCTCGGCCTTGGCGCGCTCGCGCAGGAAGCTCATCGCGACGCGCAGCATCGCGCCGCCGTGAAGGCCGACGAGCTGCGCGAAGGCCGCCCGGTCTCCTGCGCGGAGCCTGGCCAGGATGGTCCGCTCCTCCGCGCCGGACGGCGGGGCGGGGCGCTGGGGTGGGGCAAGGCCCATCGGAGCGGAAGGGTGCCACAGCGGGCGCGGCTCCGCCGCGAGATGGCCGGCCCCTCAAGGGTCGCCCCGCGCCGCACTGCCTGGCCGAGCGCGGCGCACGAGTGCCCTCCACCGAGTCGGCTGGGACGGTGTAACGTTCCGGCGCTCCGGGAGACACGGAGCCAGGGGTGTCACCGGACACCCCGTCGGTCGACTCCTCGTGGGGGGGAGGCCAGCGCGAATGCTGAGCTGCAAGGACATCACGGAGCTCGCCGCGGACCACGCGGAGGGCGCCCTCGAGCCCGAGTCGGGGCGGCAGCTGGAGGCCCACCTCGCCTCCTGCCCTGGCTGCCGGGCCTGGCTGGACCAGCTCGACGTCACCGCCCGCGCCATCCGCGGCCTGCCGCCGCCGGCGCTGCCGGCGGCGCTGCAGGACCAGCTCCTCCTCCGCTTCGACGCCTGGCAGGCGGGGCGGGCGGTCGCGGCCGTCCCGGGCCGCGCGGCGCCGGCCGAGCCCCGCGGCCGGTACGCCTGGGAGGCGCTCGTCGCGCTCGTCGGCGTGGTGGCGCTCCTCGTCGGGCTGGCGCGGCACCCATCGCGCGCGCTGGCCGACCTGGCCGTCTCCGCGGGGCTCGCCGCGGGGGCCATCCTGCTCGCCCGGCTGGCGCGGCGGCTCACCCCCCGGGTCGCGGTGGCGGCCGTCTCGGCGGCGCTCGTGGCGGCGGCCATCCGCGGAGGGCCCGGACCGCTCGAGCTCTCCGAGGGGCTGGAGTGCCTGGCCGTCGAGGGCGCGGCGGCCGCGGTGGTGGCGGGCGCCGCCTGGGTCTCGGCCCGGCGGACGAGGGGCGCCGTGTCGCTCGGGCCGTGGGCGGTCGCGGGGGCGCTGGCCGGGGCCGCGGTGCTCCAGCTCGCGTGCGGCGCCCACACATCGCTGGCGCACCTGGTCACCTTCCACGCCGGCGGCGTCCTGCTGGTCGCGGCGATTGCGCTGGTCGGGACCAGGCGCCAGCCGCGGCCGGCCTGAGCCGGCGCCCCCGCGGCAGGCAGGCGACGAGGGCGGCGCGCCAGCCCCTCCCTGGCCCACCGGAACGCGCTCCACTCCGGGTGCTGCTCGAGGGACGACTGCCTGCGGCAGCGATGCCGCGGCAAAGTGGCGCAGCCGGCGCCGGGCCGGCCGGCCCGGTTCCGTTTCCACCCCTTGTCCGTCGGCGTACCATCGAAGCCTCGAGGTCGCAGCCGAGGAGGTAGCCCCTGTGGAAGCTCCGGCGACCGGGCGACCGGTGCCGGCGACCGGTGCCCGACCGGCGGCGACCGGCGGGCGACCGGGGCGACCGGCGCGACCGGTGCCGCGCGACCGGTGCCGGACACCCCTGGACCGGTGCCGTGGACCGGGTGGACCGGTGCCGGACACCCCTGGCCCTGGCCCCCTGGCTCGGAGCTTGCTCAATGCCGAGGGAGCATGGGCCGACTCCTCCGCAGGCACCTCGTCGAGGAAGGCTCGACCAACCACTGCACCTGGCGCAGCCACGGCCATGGCCTGGTCCTCGACTCGAACGAGGCCCGCCACCACTTCCTGGCATTGCTGCGGAAGTACAAGCAGAAGTTCGGAATCGAGATCCACTCCTACTGCCTGATGGGCACCCATCCACACCTCATGTGCCGGGCCACCAAGGGGCAGCAGGCCTTCAGCGACTTCTGGAAGGCGGTCAACTGGGGCTTCGCCCGTTGGTACAATCAACGGACCCAGGGCCGCGGACAGGTCGTCATGGAGCGGCTCAAGTCTCCCCGCATCCAGGACGGCCGCCACCAGCTCGTGGTGATGCGGTACGGCGACCTCAACCCCGTCCGCGCCGGCCTGGTCCGGTCTCCGAGCCGGTGGCGCTGGTCGAGCTTCCGCCACTACGCCTACGGCGAGCCGGACGACCTCATCACCGAGGCGCCGGAGTACCTGGCGCTCGGCCGCACCAGGCCCGAGCGGCGCACCGCCTACCTGCACCTCTTCGCCAGGCCGCTCGTCGAGGAGCTTCGCTCGCGGCGCCCAGACCTGGTCTGCGGACCCTTCATCGGGGACCGCGACTGGGTGACCGTTCGCCTGGAGGCGTGCGGCCTCTCGCCGCCCGACTGAGGCAGCTCCCGACCCGACGGATGCCGCTCCGCCTCGACGCCAGGGCCGTGGTGCATCCGCGCGCCGCCAGTTTCAGCAACCTGAGTTCGTTGACGCCGGGTGACGGGCAGGCGCGCCCCTGTGGGCCATGGCCGGGCAGGTGGTCCCGGCCCTTCGTCCCGCTGGATCCGGTTCCCGGAGGCATCGACGCGTAGGTTCGCGAATTCAGGGATTCGGATTCACTGGCGATCGATGTCCGGCACCGCTTCCCGCTTCCCCGGTGGTGAGCTGGTCCTGGGACTTCGGCGCCGGCGGCCGGGCCACCGGGGTCACGGCTCACCATGGCCACGTCGCGGCGGCGGCTGCAGCATCCGGGGGGCCGGCGAGCTCGGCTCGCTGCTCGGCACCCTCCTCGCCTTGGGCGGCCTGTGCATCCGGAGTCGCGTGGTGCTCCCGGCCGCGCCGGTGTTCGAAGCCGGCCAGCGAGCGCGGGAAATCGGCCGCGGCCTGGTGCTCCGGCGCGCGCCCCTGATCGGACCCGGCGCGGAGGACCTCGCCGGCGGCGAGCGCCCCGGGCTTCTGCCTGTTAAGTGGGTTCTTTCCAGGTGGTGGCCCGGGCCGCCACCTGCCGTCCGCCCCGAACGGCGCCGTCGAAAGGCTTGCGATGCGCTCGCACCACCTGGCCGCCGCCCTCACGCTCCCGCTCCTCGCCGCCTGCGCCGCCGCGCCGCTCCCGCCCGTGGCGGTGAGGATCCCCGACCGGCCGATCCACTACCTCTCGCAGGTGAGGCCGCTCCTGGAGAAGCGCTGCACGGTCTGCCACTCCTGCTACAACTCGCCGTGCCAGGTGAAGCTGGACTCCTACGAGGGGCTCGACCGGGGCACCACCAGGAAGGCGGTGTACGACGCCGCCCGCCTGTCGACGATGGAGCCGACCCGCCTCTTCACCGACGCGGCCACCACGGCCGAGTGGCGCACGAAGGGCTTCTCGAGCGTGACGGAGAGCACCGCGGGCGAGGGCTTCAACGACTCGCTCATCCTCCAGCTCCTCGAGCACAAGCGGAAGCACCCGAAGAGCTCGGGCAGCTACAAGCCCGAGGCGGACGGCTTGACCTGCGCGCAGGACCGGAGCGAGCTGGCCGGCTTCCTCGAGAAGCACCCGAACAGGGGGATGCCCTTCGGCTTCCCCCCGCTCGAGCCGGCGGAGTTCGAGCTCGTGGCGGGATGGCTCTCGCAGGGCGCCAAGGGGCCCACGCCCGCCGAGCAGCGGGCGCTGGAGGCGCCGAGCCCGGAGGGGGCGGTCGAGGTCGCGAAGTGGGAGGCCTTCCTCAACCGGGACGACCCCAAGCACGCCATGACGGCGCGCTACCTCTACGAGCACCTCTTCCTGGCCCACCTCAAGTTCGCCACGCCGACCAGGGAGTTCTACGAGCTGGTCCGCTCCAGGACCGCACCCGGGGCCCCGCTCGACCTGGTGGCGACCGTCCGGCCCTACGACGACCCGGGCACGGCCCGGGTCTACTACCGCTTCAGGAAGATCCACTCCACCATCGCGCAGAAGTCGCACATGGTCTACGAGCTCGACGACGCCCGGCTGCGCCGCCTCCGCGAGCTCTTCCTCGAGCCGGCCTGGCTCCAGGCGCCTCACCTGGTGGGCTACGAACCGAAGCTGAGCGCCAACCCGTTCAAGGCCTTCGAGCAGATCCCGCCGCGCTCGCGCTACGCCTTCCTGCTCGACAGCGCCCACTACCACCTCATGACGTTCATCCACGGCCCCGTCTGCAAAGGGCAGATCGCGCTCAACGTCATCAACGACCACTTCTGGGTCCTGTTCCTGGATCCCGACCACGATCTCACGGTGCGGAACCCGGGGTTCCTCCGGCTCCACGCCGACCGGCTCGCCATGCCGAACGAGCAGGGGAGCGATCCCGGGCTCTTCTCCGCCCTGACCGACCGGCACCGGAAGTCCGCCGTCCAGTACTACCAGGCGCGCCAGGACACCGCGGCGGCGCTCAACTACACGGGGCTCGGCTACGAGGCGATCTGGAAGGGGGGCAAGGACTCGGGGGCGCCGCTCCTCACGGTCTACCGCCACTTCGACAGCGCCTCGGTGCACGAGGGGCCGCTGGGAGCCCTGCCCAAGACGCTCTGGGTGATCGACTACCCGCTCTTCGAGCGGATCTACTACTCGCTGGTGGCCGGCTTCGACGTGTACGGCACCGTCGGCCACCAGCTGGCCGTCCGCCTCTACATGGATCGGCTGCGCATCGAGGGGGAGAGCTACTTCCTCGACTTCCTGCCCGCGGAGGCGCGGCTGGAGACCATGAAGTCCTGGTACCGGGAGAGCAGCTTCAAGGACCTCGACTACCGCCCGGCCCCCATGCCCTCGGCGATCAGCTACGCCACGCAGGACCCGAAGCGGGAGTTCATCGAGCGGCTCGTCGGACAGGAGCTGCGTCCCGAGGCGGGGATGGCCTTCGACCCGGTCAACTACCTGAAGGCCGGGGAGGACTACCCCTCCGTTCCAGCGAGCGCGGTGACCAGGGCCGACATCATGCGAGGCTTCCGGGCCGTCTCGCGCCCCGGCACGCCCTTCGTGGCCATCGTCGACGGCCAGGACGCCAACCTGGCCTACGTGCGGATCCGCCAGCGGTCGGGCCAGGACCTGGTCTTCACCGCCGTCGTCAACCGCTGGCACGACGACATCACCTTCACGCTCCGGGAGGAGAAGCGCCTCGATCCGAAGAAGGACACCATCGAGTTCATCCCCGGGATGATCGGCTCCTACCCGAACATGTTCTTCGACGTGTCCCAGGACGACCTCCCGGCCTTCCTGAAGCTGCTGGCCACCTTCGACGGCGGGGCGGAGCACCGGGAGGCGCTGTCCAGGTACGCCATCAACCGCGGCGACGACCGCTTCTGGGCCACCTACGACTGGTTCCAGCGGCGCTTCGACGAGGACGAGCCGGTCCATGGAGGGCTGCTCGACCTGAACCGGTACTTCCACGTGGCGAACTGAATCGACGTCCGGGACGGTTGCCCCAGACCAGGGGCCCATCCACTCCGCCCCTCATCGAGTCGCCGGCGGGGTCGCGACGAACGCCTCGCGCACGATGCCCAGGACGTCGGAGAGCGCGGCCTTCACCGGAACGCGTGCCGGAACGCGCGGAACGCGTGCCGGGAACGCGGGGGAACGCGTGCCGGAGAGGAACGCGGGAACGCGTGCCGGACATCGATCGCCAGGGAACTCAGCGGAACGCGTGCCGGACATCGATCGCCAGGGAATTCCGCGCCCTGCGCCCGCGAGCCTGCCCATCGACACCTCAGCGAACCGCGTCGAGCGCGACGAGACATCGATCGCCAGAACGGTCCGGCGCTGCTTGCTGGAACGCGTGCCGGACATCGATCGCCAGGGAATTCCGCGCCCTGCGCCCGCGAGCCTGCCCATCGACACCTCAGCGAACCGCATCGAGCGCGACGAGACACCCTGCGTCTCCCTCTGGGAGGAGCCCAGGCAGCCGCGACGACCCTTCCACCCTCGGGTTACCGGCGCTGCTTGCTGAGTTGGGCCGTGCGCGAACGCACCAAGGCCGCCGCGTCGAGGCGGGTCTGGGTCTGTCGACCTGTCGACCGACTCAGTCCGGCGGGGAGAGGCCGCACGCCTCCAGGCGCACGGTCACCCAGTCGCGGTCCCCGATGAAGGGGCCGTAGACGAGGTCGGGGCGACGCGAGCGCAGCTCCTCGACGAGCGGCTTGGCGAAGAGGTGCAGGTAGGCGGTGCGCCGCTCGGGCCTGGTGCGGCCGAGCGCCAGGTACTCCGGCGCCTCGGTGATGAGGTCGTCCGGCTCGCCGTAGGCGTAGTGGCGGAAGCTCGACCAGCGCCACCGGCTCGGAGACCGGACCAGGCCGGCGCGGACGGGGTTGAGGTCGCCGTACCGCATCACCACGAGCTGGTGGCGGCCGTCCTGGATGCGGGGAGACTTGAGCCGCTCCATGACGACCTGTCCGCGGCCCTGGGTCCGTCGATTGTACCAAACCGCAAAGCCCCAGTTGACCAGCTTCCAGAAGTCGCTGAAGGCCTGCTGCCCCTTGGTGGCGCGGCACATGAGGTGTGGATGCGTGCCCATCAGGCAGTACGAGTGGATCTCGATTCCGAACTTCTGCTTGTACTTCCGCACCAGTGCCAGGAAGTGGAGCCGGGCTTCGTCGGAGTCGAGGACCAGGCCATGACCGTGGCTACGCCAGGTGCAGTGGTTGGTCGAGCCTTCCTCGACGAGGTGGCTGCGGGCGAGCCGGGCCATGCTCACGCTGCCTTGAGCAAGCTCCGCGCCAGCGGGGTCCCAGATTGTCCAATGGGCAATGGGTGTCCGGCACCGGGACCCCGGGACCCCAATGGGCAATGGGTGTCCGGCACCGGGACCGGCACCGGGACCGGACCCGCACCGGGACCCTCCGGCACCGGGACCCGACGGTCGACACACCGGAGACGCCTCCGCTCGGCATCCCGGGCGCGATGGTCGGCGGCGTGTGGGTGGCGCGCCGCGGCAAGGCGACCGGGAGGCGTCCGGGCCAGGTGCTGCGCAGCGCGGCCTGGTGGCCGTGAAGGCGAACCCGGGTCCCGTCCCACGGTCCACCACCCGGCGCCCTGAGCCGCTGCCCTGGCCTGACGCGAGCCCCCGCCCGGTCCCCACCACGACCTCCCTCCTCCGGGCGCCTTGCGAGGCCTCGCCCGGAGGTGGAACAGTCGCACCTTCCACCTTGGCCTGGCGGGCGCGGCGGGCGCACCGGGCGGAGAGGGTGAGCGGATGCTGCGGAGTGGCTCGGCGCTGCGGGTGGCGGCCCTCGGCCTGCTGGCCGGTCTTCCGGCCTGCCTGCCGGCGGCGCTGTTCGCACGGCACGATCCCTTCGCCGCCAACCGGACCCAGGTCCGGACCATGCCGTCGGGCTGGCGCAACCTGGCCATCCTGCCGTTCGGCGGCGATCCGGCGTTCCGGCGGCCCGCCGAGGAGCAGGTGGCGCTCGAGCTGCGCGCCGCCACGCCCCTCGGGCTGATGCGCCCGTACGCAGCCCACCGGTGGTTCCTCGCCCAGGGCGGGCCGACCGAGGCCGAGGCCGTCGTCGTGCTGGCCGGCCGCTGGAGCGACGCCGCGGCCGAGGGGCGCGAGGTGCCGGCCGACGAGGTGCGGGCGCTGGCGGGCCGGCTCGGCGTCGACGCGCTCCTGCTCGGGGCGTCGGGCGCGGGCGGGTGGTGGACCCAGCTCGCCCTCTTCGACGGGGCGACCGGCGCGCCGGTGGCGGCGGTGCGGCGAGGCGGCAGCAACTGGGCGGCCGATGACGGTCCGGTCGGGCGGTCCGAGGACGCCACCCGGCGGGCCCTCGTCGACATGGCGCGGGCGCTGCGGACACCGGCCGGGGAGGTGCCGGCGCTGCTCGGTCCGGCCGCGCCCACCGAGGGGGAGCCCGCATGGCCCACCAACTGATCCGCGCGGCGGCGACGGCGGCCGCGCTGGGGCTGCTCGGAGGCTGCGTCATCCTGTCCGCCAGCGTCCGCAGCGGCGAGCTGCTGCCCGATGGACGCCTGGCCTCCCTGAAGGACGGCGTCTCCACCAGCGCGCAGGTCGTGGAGGCCTTCGGCCCGCCGCTGCGGGTGGCCCGGCGCGGCGACGGGCCGGTCGGCGCCCCGGACCTCTTCGCGCCCTTCGGAGGTGTCCCGCCGGCGGCCGCCGACGTGGCCTGGTGGTACCACGCCGAGCGCTCCGGGGAGCGCTGGACCGGGCTCGGCGTCCTCAGGGCCGACGTGGCCGAGGGGACGAGCTACCGGCAGGCCAGCGACGACCTCTGGCTCCTGCTCGACGGCGAGACCGGCCGCCTGCGCGCCCACGTCCACCGCCGCTGGGAGAGCCAGGACCCGGAGCGCAGGGACAGCGCGCGCCGGGGCGAGGCGGATCCTTGGTCCCCGGGGGCCACCCAGTGACCGGGCGCCAGCGCCGGCGAGCCGCGGCGGCGGTGGCCATGGGGCTGCTCCTCCCCAGCTGCATCATCCCGCTGGCCGGCGACCGGACCGGCCGCTCGGTGTCCCTGCACCCGGCGGACCTGCAGCCGGGCAAGACCAGCAAGGCCGGGCTGTTCGGCCGCCTCGGCCCGCCGCTGGCCATCGCCGGGCCCGGCGAGGAGGTGGCGTTTCCCGCGCCCCGCGTCCAGCACGTGGCCCGCTTCGGTGCCCGCCTGGACGGCGGGGGCACCACCACCCGGCAGGCCGACGCCTGGTTCGCCTCGTTCGAGGCGCGGGGTCCGGTCCGCGCCGGCCACCGGGTCTACTACTGGTCCACCACCACCCACGGGGGCTGGGCGCTCTGGCTGGTGTTCCTGGTGTTCCGCGGCAACTCGTCTTCGACCGACGAGCTCTGGGTCCTGGTCGACGAGGAGACAGGGCTGGTGGCGGACGTGGTGCGCCGCTCCGGCGGGTGAGGGCGGCGCCGCCCCCGGTCTGCTGGTCTGCAGCCTGGTGACTGATCCGGCTGCCGGCGCGGTGGCGCCCGTTCCCGCGGCGCGGCGCGCGGCGCACCGTTAGCTCCCCGACATGGCACCCACCGTCACCCTCTGGTCCGACTTCGTCTGACCCTTCTGCTTCGTCGCCGAAGCCAGCAGCCTGGTCAGGCTGCAGCAGGAGTACGACGTCACGCTCGACTGGCGCGGGTTCGAGCTCCACCCGGACACGCCGATCGGCGGCCGGGCGCTGGCCGACACCTTCGGCGCCGAGAGGTACGCCGCCATGCGCGCCCACCTCTCCCGCTTCGCGGCCGGCTTCGGCATCACCGACATGCTGGCCCCCGAACGCTCCCCCAACACCCGGGCGGCCCTGGCGCTGGCGGAGCACGCCCGGGACCAGGGGCGGCTCCACGAGGCACGCCACGCCCTCATGGAGGCCTTCTGGCGGCGCGGCGAGGACCTGGAGGACCGGGCGGTGCTGGCCCGCTGCGCCAGCGCGGCCGGCCTCGATCCGGTCGCCGCGCTGGCGGCCATCGACGACCCGGCGGTGACGGCCCGCGTCGACGCCATGGGGCGCGACGCCGCCCGGGCCGGCGTGACCGGCATCCCCACCTTCCTCATCGGCGACCGCCGGGTGGTCGGCTGCCAGCCGTTCGAGGTGCTCGCGGCCGCGGCGGAAGCGGCCGGGGCGAGGCGGCGCTGAGGAGATCCCCGGGCGCTCCCCCCCGGGGTGGTCGGGCCCGACACCGCCGGCACCGGCGCGGCGGGTCAGCGAGCGGTGGGCCAGGCGGGCCTGGCCGCGCGGAGCCACCAGGCGCTCCTGGCGCGTCGGCGCCGCGCCGCTGAAGCCGCTTCCGTGAGCCTCCCTGGCGGAGGCCTCACGGCCAGCGCCCGGGCGAGCGGCGGCCGCGGGGCACGCCCGCGGTGGTGTTACACTCCGCGCCCATGTGCCCTCCCAGCTGGCCTTTCGTGCCCGTCGCAGGCGAGGCCGCCGAGTGAGCGCCCCGGCCGGCGCCGATCGGCGGCGCGACCGAGGCGCGCTCCTCGCGGTCGCCTGCGTCACCTTCCTGGTCTTCGCCTTCACCCTGCGCCTCGACTTCGTGGCCACCTGGGACGACGGCATCTACATCCTCGGCAACGAGAACATCCGCCAGCTCTCGCTGGCCACCGTGGGCTGGGCGATCACCGCCGTGCAGCACCTCTGGGCCCCGGTCACCTGGCTCTCCTTCGCGGTCGACCACGCCATCTGGGGGCTCGACCCGTTCGGCTTCCACCTCACCAACGCGGTCTGCCACGCGCTCGCCGCCGGCCTGGTGGCCTGGCTGGCGCTGGAGGTGCTGCAGGCGGCCTCCCCCGGGCTGCCGCGGCGGACCAGCCGGGTGGTGGCCCTGGCCGCGGCGCTCGTCTGGGCGCTGCACCCGCTGCGGGTGGAGTCGGTGGCCTGGGTCTCCGAGCGCAAGGACGTCCTGAGCGGCCTGCTGGGGCTCCTCGCCGTCCTCGCCTACCTCGGGTACGCGCGGAGCCCGGCCGGGCCCGGCCGGCGCTGGGGCGCCTACGGCCTGGCGCTGGCCTGCTACGCGCTCTCGCTGGGCGCCAAGTCGGCGCTGGTGACGCTGCCGCTGGCCCTGCTGCTCCTCGACTGGGTGCCGCTCCGCCGCTTCGGCGCCGAGGGCCTGCGCGCGCTGCTCCTGGAGAAGCTCCCGTTCTTCCTGCTGGCGGGCGTGGTGACCGCCATCACCTTCGTGCCCTTCCAGGGCGCCGGCCTGTCGCTCCAGGAGTCCGGGCTGGAGTCGCGCGCCCTCATCGCGCTGCGCTCGACCTGGGACTACCTCGGCATGTCGCTCTGGCCCTCCGGCCTGAGCCCCTTCTACCTGCACCCGATCCGGGCCAGCCTCCAGGACCCCGCCTTCCTCCTGCCCTCGCTCGGCACCCTGGCGCTCACCGCGGCGGCGCTCTGGCAGGCGCGGCGGCGGCCGGCGCTGGCCGCCACCTGGCTCGCCTACCTCGTGCTCCTGGCCCCAGGGCTCATGGCCACCCAGGTGTCCGACACGGCCATGGCCGATCGGTTCACCTACCTCCCGGCCATCCCGCTCACGCTGCTGCTCGCCGCTGGCCTGGGCGCGCTGGCCGACCGCGTCCGCGCGCCGGCCGGCCTGGCCGTGGCCGGCGCGGTGGCGCTGGGCGTGCTGGTGACGCTGTCCGTCCTCACGGTCCGCCAGATCTCCTACTGGCAGGACGACGTGACCCTCTGGACCCGCGCCATCGACGTCCGGCCGCACTTCTCCGGGCGGATCTACTTCATGCGCGCCACCGCTCACGAGCAGCGCGGCGACCTGAAGAGCGCCCTGGTCGACGTGGACGAGGCCCTGGCCATCGCCACCGCCAAGCGGTACGGCCGGCTGCAGGACCTCCACACCAAGCGCGCCCGCATCCGGAAGCAGGCCGGTGACCTCGCCGGGGCCCTGGCCGACTACAGCCAGGCCCTCGCCACCGAGAGCTCGCCGGACCTGCGCGCCATGCTGCTCGCCGAGCGCGCCGAGGTCCACCGTGGGCTGGGCCAGGCCGACCTGGCGGACGAGGACCTCCGCCAGGCGGCGCAGCCCGCGCAGCGGTAGGCCGGCGTCACCACCTGGGCGGGGGTGTGGCGCAGGGGCAGGGGCGTGCTGCTGCACCCTCTCCCGCTGGCCCGAAGGTGAGGCTCCACCCGGCGCGTGTCCTCCCGGCGTCCGGGGGCGCAGACTCCTGGTCCGGGAGGCCCCCATGCGCACGCCTGTCCTGCTGCTGCTGCTCGCCGGATGCGGCAACGCCCACTGGACCGAGGCCGAGGTGGAGCCGCCGCGAGACACCGACGAGGTGGTCGCCGCGGTGGCCTCCCTGCCCGAGTGCGGTGCGCTCCGGGACCGCGGCGGGATCATCCGCTGGCGCCCCCTGGTGTTCTGCGGGGCAGCCCAGCCGGTCTCGGGCTGCGCCTACCCGTTCCGGGACCCGCCGCTCATCGAGCTCGTCTACCGCTCGTCGGCCTGGGACGGCCCGCCCCAGAGTCCGACCATCTCGGCCCTGGCCCACGAGCTCTGCCACGTGTGCGGCTACATCGACGGCCCGGACCGCGAGGCGCAGGCCGACGCGTGCGCCATGCGGGCCAGGCACATGGCTGGGCAGTGAGCACCCGCCGTCCAGGTCGCACCCGCACCGGAGGTCCGCCATGCCAGGCGCGCGTCGTGGTCACCCGCCACTCCTCCTCGCCCTGGTGGCCGCGCTCGGCGCCTGCGGCAGCGAGCCGACCGGCACCGTCGGCGCCTGGCGACTCGGCGCCCCGATGATCGAGGCGCGCTCGGGTCACAGCGCGACCGTGCTGCCGAGCGGCCTCGTCCTGGTGGCGGGCGGCGCGGGCGCCTGGCACGCGGACGGCAGCGCCGACATCCTGGCCAGCGCCGAGCTCTACGACCCGGTGACCGGGGTCTGGACCCCGGCGGCCTCCATGGGGACGGCCCGCGGCTGGCACTCGGCCACGCTCCTCCAGGACGGCCGGGTGCTGGTGGCGGGGGGCGTCGGTGCCCAGCTCCCGGGCCGGTACACCGACCTCACCAGCGCCGAGCTCTACGACCCCGCCACGAATCGCTGGGAAGAGACCGGCTCGATGGCCTGGCCACGCGACGGCGAGGCCGTGCTCCTGCCCGACGGCCAGGTGCTGGTCGCCGGGGCCTGCCTGGACGACGGGACCGTGCTGGCCGTCTCCGAGCGCTACGACCCGGTGAGCGGGACCTGGTCGGACGCGGGGGCGCTCCCCGCCGCGCAGTACTCGATGCCGATGGTGCTCCTCGGGCCGGCTGGCCCCGTCCTCCTGGCGGGCGGGATCAGCTCCAGGTGCACCACCTGGGAGACCGCCGGGCTCACCTCGCGGGCCCACCTGTACGACCTCACGACCCGGACCTGGCGGGCGACCGCGCCGCTCCCCGTCTCGATCTCCGACCACACGCTGACGCTGCTCTGGTCCGGCGAGGTGCTCCTCACCTCGGGGGGCCGGGGCCGGACCCAGAACCCGGGCGGACCGGCGCTGCTCTTCGACCCCGCCCAGGAGACCTGGCGGCCGACCGGCCCGATGGCGTGGACGCACCACGTCGCGGAGGCGCGCGTCCTGCCCTCTGGCCGGGTCCTGGTCGCCGCCGGGAACTGGGTGGACGACGAGGGCGACTACCACGCTCCGGGAGGTGACGTGTACGACGCCGGCCTCGACGCCTGGTCGCCCACCCCGGTGCTGCCCCACCACGTCCTCGCCTGGTGCGCCGCCGTGACCCTGCCGTCTGGTGAGGTGCTCCTCACCGGGGGCGAGATCTTCAGCCCGGGCCCCTCACGGCAGGTCACCATCTCCGCCGTCCAGCTCTTCCGGGAGTGAGCGCTGCACCGCCGATCCCCACGCTGGGCAGGGATGCCGCCCCGGCCGCCCGGCGCTAGGCTCTCCCCATGCTCGTCGGCCTGGTCTCCGACTCCCACGGCCTGGCCGACCCGGCCCTGCCGGCGCTCCTGGCCGGCTGCGACCTCATCCTGCACGCCGGCGACCTGGTGAAGCCGGCGGTGCTGGCCGCCCTGGAGGTGGTGGCGCCGGTCCGCGCGGTGCGGGGGAACAACGACCTGGCGCCGGGGCTGGAGGAGCTGCCGGACCACCGGCTGGTCACCCTCGACGGCCTGACGGCCTACCTGGTGCACGACGTCGGCTCGCCGGGGCGCCCCCACCCCTCGGTCGGCAAGGCGCTGCGCCGGCTCCGGCCCGCCCTGGTGATCCACGGCCACAGCCACCGGCCCGGCACGGCGCTGGTGGGGAGCCACCTCTTCGTCAACCCGGGCAGCGCCGGGCCGCGCCGCTTCGACCTGCCGCGCACCGCCGGCCGGCTCCGGGTGGACGGGCGCGGGGTGGAGGTGACGCTCTTCGACCTGGCCACCTCGCCGCCGAGGCCGCTCGCCGCGCCGCTCCGGCTGCTGCTGTGACCCCCCTCCCCTGGAGGTGGTCCACCCCCTTTCCTCGAAGTGCACCCCCCGGGCAGACCTCGTTCGCCTAGACTCCCCGCTCCCGCGCCGCACCTGGAGACCTGCCCATGACCACCCGCCTCGCCGCCCTGGCCTTGCTCATGGTGTCCGCAGCCTGCGGAGGCGGGTCGTCTTCTCCGGCGCCGGCCTCGCTGGCCTTCACCGCCGAGCCCGCCTCGGGCAGCGCCCTGGCGCCGCTGGCCCCCGTGGTGACGGTGGAGCTGCGCGACGCCGCCGGCCTGCTGGTCGCGGACGCCACGGCCTCGGTGACGGTGGCCCTGGCCCCGGGCGCCGGCGCGGCGGTGCTGGCCGGCACCACCACCCGGGCCGCGGTGGCCGGGGTGGCCACCTTCCCTGGCCTGGTGGTGGCCCGCGCGGGGAGCGGCTACCGCCTCACGGCCAGCTCGGCCGGGCTCACCGGCGCCACCAGCGCCGCCTTCTCGGTGGCGCCGGGGCCCGCCGCCACGCTGTCCCTGGTGCGCCAGCCCGCCGACGGCCGCACCGGGGTGGCGCTGGTGCCCGCCCTGGAGGTGAGCGTGCTGGACGCGGCCGGCAACGCCGTGGAGGACTACGCCTACCAGGTCGACGTGTCGCTCGCGCCGGGTCCGTCGGGCGGGCCGCTCACCGGCGCCACCTCCGTCGCGGCGGTGGGCGGCGTGGCCAGCTTCCCCGACCTCGCCGTGGGCGGCGTGGGTCCCCACGCGCTCCGGGTGTCGCAGGGCGGCTTGCCCGCGCTGACCACCTCCACCTTCACCCTCTCCGACGCCTGGGTCTCCCTCGGCCCGGACGGCGGCCTGGTGGCGGTGGCCCCGGATCCCGGCAGCCCGCTCACCGCCCTGGCGG
The DNA here is from genome assembly GCA_016718565.1 of Anaeromyxobacter sp. Classification (NCBI taxonomy): domain Bacteria; kingdom Pseudomonadati; phylum Myxococcota; class Myxococcia; order Myxococcales; family Anaeromyxobacteraceae; genus Anaeromyxobacter; species Anaeromyxobacter sp. The sequence continues at coordinate 244,759 of JADKCZ010000005.1, forward strand.
GCGGGGAGGCCAGCGGGGGGCTCTGGCGCACCGAGGACGGCGGCCTCAGCTGGACGCCCATCGCCCCGCTGCGCGGCCGCACCCTCACCCCGACCTTCCAGCAGGCGGGCGTCGCCTGGGCCTACGGCGACTCGCTCTGGCGCTCGGCCGACGGCGGCGTGAGCTGGGTGGAGACCCCTGGCCTGGCCCTCTCGCAGGACGGCGCGGTCGTCGGGGTGGCGCGGGATCCGGTCAGCGGGGTCACCTACGCCGCCATCAGCGACATCGACAGCCGGATCCTGGCCAGCGCCGACGACGGCGCCACCTTCACGACGGTGGCCCCGGCGCTCCCCGCCGGCGCCTCGCTCCTCGAGGTGGCGGCCGGACCGGGCGGCCTCTCGGTGCTCACCAGCCAGGGGTTCCAGACCCTGGCGCGGGACGCGCTCGCCTGGACCTCGCCCGTCCCGGTGGACACCAACCCGTACCTCCTGCTGGCCCACCCCACCGAGCCCCAGGTCCTCTTCGCCGCCGGCATCTTCGGCCTCCACCGGACCGGCGACGGCGGCGCCACCTGGGAGCAGGTGGCGCAGGGCCCCTTCCGCGACGTCTGGATCGACCCGGCCGACGACGCGGCCGTCCTGGCCCTCCGGCTCGTGGGCGGCCTGCAGGTCTCCGGCGACGGCGGCCTCACCTTCCCCACCAGCGTGGCCCTGGCTTCCTTCGAGGGGCTGTCTCTCGCCGGCACCGCCTCGAGCCTCTACCTCGGCGCGGACGACGGCCCGTACCGCAGCACCGACCGAGGTGCGACCTGGACTGCCGCCAGGGGCGGACTGCACGCCCGCCGCCTCGGCGCCGTCGCGGTCTCGGGCGGGTCGCCCTCGGTGCTCCTGGCCGCGGCCGACCACGGCGCGCTCTTCCGCTCGCTCGACGGCGGGAGCACCTTCGAGCCGGTGGCCTCGGGCGGGGGCTCCGAAGGGCGGCAGCTGGTCTTCGATCCCGCCAGGCCGGAGCGCGCCTACTTCCTGAACGGCACGCTGATGGCGTCGGACGACGCCGGCGCCACCTGGACCCAGCTCGGCGCGGCGCCCCCGGCCATCGTGCACCTGGCGATCTGCCGGCAGACGCCGACCACGCTCTGGGCCTCCGATCAGAACACCACCGGCGTCTGGCGGTCGACCGACGCCGGCGCGACCTGGGCCAGGGTCTTCACCCGGCCGGACGCCAACTTCGGGGTCGGCGACGTGTCGGCCGACGCGGGCGACCCGGCCGTCGCCACCTTCCCGGCCATCGACTACGCCCCCAGCAGCGCCAGGACCGGGCTCTGGCAGACCCGCGACGCCGGCCTCACCTGGAACAAGCTGGCCGAGCCCTTCTACGGCTACCTCCTGGTGGACGGCCTGGAGCCCGGCGCGTTCTGGGCGCTCAACGGCTCCTCCCTGAAGGGCACCACCGACCAGGGGGCCACCTTCACCTCGGTGGCGCCGCCCATGACCGGCAGCGGATTGGCGCTGGCCCTCGACCCCGCCGATGGGTCCCGGCTGGCGCTGGGCACCGTGAGGACCTACGCCTCCCTGCCGGCCGACGGCGTCTTCCTCTCCGCCGACCGCGGCGCCACCTGGTTCCAGGCGCGCAGCGGGCACGACCTCTTCAGCACCTACGCCCTGGCCTTCGACCCCGGCGACGCGGCCACCCTGTACGCGGCGACCAGGGGCGGCGGCCTCCTCAAGACCACCACCGGCGGGCGGTAGCCGCTCGCGGCGGCCCGCACCGGGCCCGCCGCGGAGGCCTGGCACGAGACACCGGGCTCGCCGCCCTGCCGGGAGGCGAGGCCGCCCAGCGCCTCGGCCCCCCTTCCCGCCAGGGGCTCGGACGTTCCATCGCACCCGGCCGTGGCGACCCGGCAAATCCGGATCCCGACCTCGACGGGGGACCTACGCTTGGTCCGTCGTTCGCCCGGCGTGCCGGAGCGGACGGGGAGGGGTCCCATGACATGCGAGAGGTGGAGCGCGGGCGCGGTCCTGCTGGTCGTGGCGCAGCTGGTGGTCTCGGCGGGGTGCAGCGGCGGAGGCGGAGGTGGGGGCACCGCGTCGGGGGACCCGACCCGGGCCGAGGTCTTCTCGGCCATCACCAGCTCGACCTCGCCCGACTCGGACGGCGACGGCCTGCCGGATGACGTCGAGGTGCGCTACCACGCCACGCTCGGCACCGACGTGGCGCGCGCCGACTCCGACGGCGACGGCGTGAACGACGCCATGGAGCTGTTCGGGGCCTCCTGGGTCTACCTGCAGACCAAGGGCCAGGCCGGGATCGCGCCCGGCGCCAGCGCCGCGGGCCAGGTCGGCGATCCGGCGCTGCCGCACGACGCCGACACCACCGACTCCGACGGCGACGGGGTGCCCGACCTCCTCGAGTTCGCCGGGTACCGCTACGCCTGGGCGACCGCCAGGTTCGTGCTCGATCCGACGGGCTACCGCACCGACCCGCTCCAGTGGTCCACCGACCAGGACGCCTACTCCGATGGCATGGAGGCGTCCGGGCTCAACATGGACGTGGCGGTGCGCCGGCCCGGCAACCACCCGCTGGTGCCGGCCTACCCGGACATCCAGGTCGAGCTGATGGGCTACACCGTGACCCTCAACGACCAGATCACCTACGGGCAGGGGAGCTCCATCGCCAGCGAGACCAGCTGGAGCCGCGAGGTCGAGCGGACCCACGCGGTGGAGACCGAGGTCGGCCTGGAGCTGAAGGTGGGGGCCAGCATCAGCCTCACCGACCTGGGCTGCTCCATGGAGGTGACCTCCTCCTTCTCGACCGCCACCACCGACACCACCTCGGTCTCGAGCGCCACCGGCGGCAGCGTGCTCGAGTCGAGCGAGTGGAGCCAGACCCGCAGCCACAACCCCACCGACGCGGCGCGGCTGAAGCTCTACGTGAAGGTGCGCAACCTCGGCACCGCGCCGGCCAGCAACGTCATCCCGACGCTCTCGCTGCGCATCGGCGGCGCCGACGTGGCCACCTTCGAGCCCCCCAGCCTCTCGGTGGCGACGCTCCTGCCCGGCGGCGTCTTCCCGCCGGACGAGGACGTCAACTGGGTCATCGACACGGTGGCCGACGGCACCCCCATCTCGCTCACCGACTGGGAGCTGCGCGCGCTCGAGTCGCGGGCCCCCATCGGCCTGAGCGTGGCGCAGAAGCGCGCCGACGTGATGCGCCTGGACCCGCAGGGCAGCTGGGTGCGGGTGGGCGACGCGGGCGACTACCTGGCCCGCATCCTCTCGGTCACCACCGACCTCTTCGCCGACGTGGGCGCCGGCCCCGACGGCGTGGAGGGCAACTTCATCCACGCCCGGGTCGCCTCCGACGACACGCCCACCTCGCCCGCCGTCACGCTGGCGGAGGCGCTGGCCTGGTCGATGAACTTCCGCGTCGAGGGGGATCACTACGCGGTGGACCTGCGCAAGCTGGACGGCAGCGTCGTGTCGGTGGCGCTCACCGGCACCCTCGGCGAGGGCGGCGAGCTGCTCGACGACGGCGAGTGGCGCTGGCAGGTGGACGCGCTCACCATCGCCCGCAACTGGCTGGTGCCGCCCCCGGTGCTGGAGCTCGAGGACCTGCTGTCCATGCGGCTGGGCCCGGCCTCCCGCATCTCGCTGCGGGCGCCGCGCCGCACCACCGAGCCGGGCCCGGTGGTCCACTCCGCCTGGGCCACCCCCACCAACACCGGCTACCAGGTGGTCACCTGCGTCTCGGACTACGACGGGATCGCGGAGGTGCTCTTCCTCGACGGGTCGGGCACCGCCACCGAGCTCAAGCGCGACGGGCGCGGCCCGTTCTTCTACTCCGGGGCGGTCACCGGAGAGCTGGTGGGCAACGGCACCGAGCGGATCCTGGCGGTGAGCACGCGGACCATCCCCGACACCGCCCCGCCCGAGCCGCTCACCACCGAGGCGCCGGTGCGGGTGACCCACACGCCCAGGGCGCTGCCGCCGGTGGTCGAGGACGTCAGCTACACGCCCACCGCCGGTGGCGGCGGGCGCTTCTACGCCAGGGTGCGGCCGGCCACGGCGGGCCTCACCTGGGTGCGCGTGTACCACCCGTCCTACCTGCGGAGCCAGACCGGCGAGGCCGCCGACGGGTACATGACGCTGCAGCCGGTCTCGAACCCGTTCGACGACCCCTACGGCTATGACCGGCGCACCTTCTGGCCCGGCTGGCCGGGCTGGCAGTCCGGCCAGCGGCTGGTGGCCTACAGCGCCGACCTGCTCTACACGGTGGTGGAGCTCGACACCGCGGACGACTACCGGGCCTACCGGAGCGGCACCGTCACCATGAGCGGCGCCTTCGACTGGACCGGGACCGACGAGTGGTGGATCCAGCAGTCGGACCTGGAGCGCGGGCCGCCCGCGCCGGTCATCCAGTACTACACGGAGTCCAACTCCTACGGGAACCCGGCCACGCTCCTCGACCAGTGGATCGGCTGGGTGACCGGCGGGCAGCCGGCCACCTGGACCTTGGGCACCCACGGCCTCTCGGACGTCTACCTGCGCGACAGCCAGTGGGCCTGCGGGGTCTACTACCTCGGGTTCTTCACGGCCGGCGCCAGGGCGCCGGGCGACGGGGCCGACTACTTCGCGGGCATCACCCGGCGCACCATCACCAACTACAAGCCGCTCTTCGCCAAGGGGTGGCTGCCCACCGGGCCCGAGGAGGCCCTCTTCGAGCCGTTGGTGAACAACGTGTTCATGTTCCAGACGCCCGAGGGCCGGCTCGGCAAGCTGCTGGTGACCTCCCGCGCGGGCGACCAGTCCGGCTGGCCGTACGAGAACTGCTGGACCACCGTCAACCTGCGCTACACGATCTTCGTGAAGGCGGGCGACTGAGAGGGACCGGGGCCGCGCCCGCCCGCCCGACGGACGCGCGCGGCGGCCGAGGTCAGGCTGGCCCGCTCAGGCCAGCCTGGCCCCGCCGGGCACGGGGAGGCCGGCCGCCGGGGTCGTGGCCGGGGTGACGGGCGGCGCCTCCAGCGCCGCCACGCTCCGGGCGATGCGCCCGACGGCCTCGAGGGTCTCGCCCACCACCTCGGCCCGCTCGTCCTGGGCCTGCGGCTCGCCCAGCCAGCGGACGTTGACCTTCACGGCCGCCAGCGGGTTGTTGATCTCATGGGCCACCCGGGCGGCCAGCTGGCCCAGGGCAGTGGCCGCCTGGTCGGCGCGCAGGCGGTTGGCCTCGAGCGCGGCCACCTTCCGCTCCAGGTCGCGGTGCAGGATGAAGCGCCGGCGCTGGGCGGCGGCGAACTGCTCGAACACCACGGTGTGGACCGCCACCAGGCTGAGCAGGGCAAGGTCGGACCGGAGCCGATCGGCGACCGGGCGGGCCTGGGGCCAGGCCAGGTCCAGGATGACGTGGCCGGTGCCCATGAGGGCGAACACGCCCAGGCGCCCGCGCAGGCGCACCGGCAGGAAGGTGGCCGCCGTGATGCAGGAGAGGACCACCGCGACGGTCTGCAGCGTCGAGCCGGCCAGCCCGAGCGCGAAGTAGGCCAGGTCGTTGCCCCAGGTCCAGACGACGGAGAGGACGATCACGATCGGCGGGAGCAGGCGCGAGCCCGGCGCGGTCCGGGCGGCCAGCCAGCCCAGGGCCGGCAGCACCATCCAGGGCAGCCGGAGCGCGGCCGCCTCGAGGAGGGTCCGCGGCGGATCCAGGGCGCCCACGAAGGCGGCGTCGAAGCCGAGGAGCACCAGGTTCCCCACCAGCGCGTACAGGCCGAGCAGGCGGGCGCGCGGCGCCCAGCGGCCGGCCAGGAAGGCCCGGTAGGTCCTCGGCGGCGGGGCCGGGGCGGGCGCGGTCCGCGGCGGAGGCGGTGGGGCGCCGGCGGGCGGGTCGGTGTGGCTGGCGCTGCTGGCAGGCACGCGCCGCACGCTCACACGCCCGCCGTGACCCTGCAAGCGGTGCCTGGAAGGGGGGCTGACAGCGGGCGGCTCCGAGGACAGACTGTGGGCATGCCCGACACCACCTACCAGGGCGGCTGCCACTGCGGCGCCGTCTCCTTCCAGGTCACCATGGCCCCGCCGGCCAAGGCGTACGCCTGCAACTGCTCCATCTGCGGCAAGGCCGGCTGGCTGCTGGCCTTCGTGGGCGGCGACGCCTTCAAGCTGGTCGCCGGCGAGGAGGCGCTCACCGACTACCAGTTCGGCAAGCGCGCCATCCACCACACCTTCTGCCGGACCTGCGGCGTCCGCCCCTTCTCGCGGGGGCTCGACCCGAGCGGCAAGCTCTCGGTGGCGGTCAACCTGCGCTGCCTGAAGGGGCTCGACCCCGCCGCGCTCCCGGTGGAGAGCTTCGACGGCGCCAGCCTCTGACCCGGCGGGGCCAGGCGGCCCGCCCCCGCCTCACACCACCGCGGCGCCGAAGCAGGCGTCGAGGTCGGCGACCCAGGCGCGCTTGGCGGCCTCCGGGGCGAAGCTGCCCTCGAGGCCGTTGCGCGCCAGCCGGTAGGCCTCGCGGGGCCCGAGCGCCGGCAGCGCGGCGAAGGTCTCCAGGTAGTTCTGGACGAGGTAGCCGCCGAAGTAGGCCGGGTCGTCCGAGTTGACGGTGGCCGCCAGCCCCGCCGCCAGCAGCGCCGGCAGGTTGTGCGCCGAGAGCGCCGGGAAGACCCGCAGCCGCACGTTGGAGAGCGGGCAGACCGTGAGCGGGGTGCGCGCCGCCACCAGCCGCGCCACCAGGGCCGGGTCCTCCAGGCTGCGCACGCCGTGGTCCACCCGCTCGACGCCCAGCGCGTCGAGCGCGCCGTGCACGAAGGCCGGCGGCCCCTCCTCGCCGGCGTGGGCCACCCGGCGCAGGCCCAGCGCGCCGGCGCGGGCGAAGACCCGGGCGAACTTCTCCGGCGGGTGGCCGCGCTCCGCGCTGTCGAGCCCCACGCCGATGAACCGGTCGCGGTGCGGCAGGGCCGCCTCCAGCGTGGCCAGCGCCGCCTCCTCGCTCAGGTGGCGCAGGAAGCAGAGGATGAGCGACGCCTCCAGGCCCAGCTCGTCCCGGGCTCGCCGGCAGGCGCGGTGGAGCCCGCCCACCACCGCCGCCAGCGGCACGCCGCGGTCGGTGTGGGTCTGCGGGTCGAAGAAGACCTCGGCGCAGACCACCCGGTCGGCGGCGGCGCGGCGCAGGTAGGCCCAGGCCAGGTCGAAGAAGTCGGCCTCCTCGCGGAGCACCGCGGCCCCCGCGTAGTAGAGGTCGAGGAAGCCCTGCAGGTCGGCGAAGTCGTAGGCGGCGCGCAGCGCCTCCACCGTGGGGTGGGCCAGCGCCACGCCGTGCCGGCGCGCCAGCTCGACGATCAGCTCCGGCTCCAGCGTGCCCTCCACGTGCACGTGCAGCTCCGCCTTGGGCATGTCCGCCAGCAGGCCGGGCAGCGCGGCGCGCGGGATGCGGTCGAAGTCGATGGACGGCGCCGGGCCACCCGCCGCCGCGGCCCCGGGGCCGGCGGCCTCTCGTGCAGCGCGGGGGGGGTCAGGGGGCACGGGGACCTCGAGGGGCGCGGGGTGCGGCGGGAGAGCATAGCCAGGGGACGCCGCCGGGGCACGCCCCACGGGCGGCGGTCCCGGATCGGGGTCCGGCCGGGCCGGCACGGCCCCGATCGAGCAACGCCAGGTTTCACGGGGAGTTCCGATCCCGGGCCATGGAGCCCAAGTGAGCCCGCGCCTGGCAGCCCCGGACCGGCCAGAATCAGCGGGACGGGCGGGGCATGGCGCCCCCCCACCCACCAGCTCCGTTCGCAGCGGGAGACCTTCGATGGACCTCGAGCACGAAGTCGCGCAGCTCCGAAAGTGGTTCCAGAGCCCACGCTTCCAGGGCATCAAGCGGGTCCACTCGGCGCGGGAGGTGGCGGAGCAGCGCGGCACCATCCGCCCCGACTACGCGGTGGCGCGCGGCGCCGCCGAGGCCTTCTACGCCCGGCTGCGCGAGCTCTGCGACCAGGGCAAGTCCATCACCACCTTCGGCCCCTACTCGCCCGGCCAGGCGGTGGCCATGAAGCGCATGGGCATCGAGGGCATCTACCTGGGCGGCTGGGCCACCTCCGCCAAGGGCTCGGCGCACGAGGACCCGGGGCCCGACCTGGCCAGCTACCCGCTCAGCCAGGTGCCCAACGAGGCCGCGCCCATCGTGCGCGCGCTCCTCACCGCCGACAAGAACCAGTTCTTCGCCCGCGCCCGCATGAGCGAGGAGCAGCGCAAGGCCACCCCCGAGGTGGACTACCGGCCGTTCATCATCGCCGACGCCGACACCGGCCACGGCGGCGACGCCCACGTCCGCAACCTGATCCGGCGCTTCGTCGAGGTGGGCGTGCCCGGGTACCACATCGAGGACCAGAAGCCGGGCGTGAAGAAGTGCGGCCACCAGGGCGGCAAGGTGCTGGTCTCGGAGGACGAGCAGGTCAAGCGCCTCTCGGCGGCCCGCTTCCAGCTCGACATCATGGGCGTGCCGGGCATCATCGTGGCCCGCACCGACGCCGAGTCGGCCACCCTGCTCGACGGGCGCAGCGACGACCGCGACCAGCCGTTCATCCTGGGCGCGGTCAACGTGTCCCTGCCGAGCTTCCGGGCGGCCTTCCTGGCCATCCTGCGCCAGTTCCAGCGGGCCGGGGTGGAGGAGCTCTCCGGCCACGAGTTCTACGCCATCGGCGACGACGAGTACGCCGCCGCCGACGCCTGGCTGGCCAGGTCCGGCTTCCCGGCGGGCATCGCCGCCGCCGTGGCCGCCCTGCACAAGGGCACCGTCAACGTGGACGCGGCGCTCGACCTGGTCTTCGACAAGTTCGTCGACGCCTGGCAGCAGGAGGCGGGCATCACCACCTACGCCGAGGCGGTCGGCAGCGTCATCGCCTTCCGCCACCAGGAGGGCGATCCGCCGCCCATGACCAAGGAGCAGTGGCTGGCCTTCGCCCACCGGGCGCCCTTCTACCAGGCCCGCGAGAAGGCCCACGCCATCGGCGTGGACATCACCTGGGACTGCGAGCACGCCAAGACCCCCGACGGCTACTACCAGGTGCGCGGCGGCATCGACTACGCCATCGCCAAGTCGCTGGCGGCGGCCCCCTTCGCCGACATCCTCTGGATGGAGACCAAGACCGCCGACCTCAAGGACGCCAAGCGGTTCGCCGACGCCATCCGCGCCGTCTACCCGGGCAAGATGATGGCCTACAACCTCTCGCCCTCGTTCAACTGGGACACCACCGGGATGAACGACGACCAGATGCGGGCCTTCCCCATCGAGCTGGGGAAGATGGGCTTCGTCTTCAACTTCATCACCTACGGCGGGCACCAGATCGACGGGCTGGCCTCCGAGGAGTTCGCCGCCTCGCTCCGCGAGGACGGCATGCTGGCCCTGGCCAGGCTGCAGCGGAAGTTCCGCCTCATCGAGTCGGGCTACCGCACGCCGCAGACCCTGGTGGGCGGCCCGCGCGCCGACGCCGGCCTGATGGCCATCTCCGGCCGCACCTCCACCACCAAGGCCATGGGGCAGGGCTCGACCCAGCACCAGCACCTGGTGCAGACCGAGGTGCCGCCCAAGCTGCTGGAGGACTGGGTCGACGCCTGGCGCAAGATCCACGGCCTGGCCGAGAAGCTCAAGGTGGGGCTCAAGCCCCGCTCGGCCGGCTCCGACCTGCTCGAGCTCTCGCTGGTCGATCCGGCCGGGCAGGTCAAGGCCAACGTCATCTTCGCGGTCATCCAGGATCGCAAGGGGCGCAACATCCTCTCGGTCCGCGACCAGAACAACTTCGACCTGGGCCTCCGCAAGAAGCGGCTCATGACCCTGCTGCAGCTCTTCCTGATGCACCGCTACAAGATCTACTCGGTGCACTACGTGTCGCCCACCGAGGACAACCAGCGCCAGGCCGAGGGCATGAAGAAGCAGGGCCTGTACCGGCTGGTCAACCAGGAGGTCGGCGAGATCATCGTCGCCGACGTCGACCTGGACCAGGTCAAGGCGCTGCTGGCCCCGGACCGGGCCGCGCTGCTCGCGCTGCTCCAGGCCAAGTGACCCGGCGGAGGGACCACCATGATCTCCCAGGACCTGCTCCAGGCGTTCCCCGACCTCTTCGGCACCAAGCGCGTCAACGGGCGTGACCTCGACGTCGACGACACCATCACCCGCCTGACCCGCGAGGTCGACCCGGCCATCGCCGAGGCGCTGGCGGCCCGGCGGGCCATCCTCCAGTCGCCGGCCCCGGTGGCCGGGAAGTACGCCTGGCCGTCGTGGGACGAGTCCTTCGTGGACCCGGTCTCGGGAACGGCCTGGACCTTCCGCCAGGTGGTGCAGGGGCTGGTGGACAACTTCCAGGGGCGCGAGAGCCCCTGGCGGTGGCGGCTCAACGACGAGGTGGCCATCCCGGCGCAGGTGCACCCGTCGCAGAACCCAGGCCTGGAGCTGACCGGGCCGTGGGCCCCGCTCGACATGGCCTTCAACGCGCTCAACAGCCCGGCGCCGATGAACATGCCGGACTTCGAGGACGCCTCGCCGCCCCACTTCCGCCCGCAGGGCGCGCCGGCCGGCGAGCCGGTGGGGGTCTTCGCGGCCCTGCAGAACGCCAAGGAGATCTTCGCCGGGAAGTGGAACGACCAGCCCTACCAGGTGGCCAAGAAGGGGGCCACGCGCAGCTACCGCATCACCCGGCCGCCGCAGCACTGGCCCACCCGCCTGGCGCGCCCGCCCAGCATCCACCTGCGCTTCGACCAGGTCACGGTGGACGGCCGGCCCGCCCCGGGCCTGGTGGTGGTGGCCGTCATCTGGGCGCTCACCAACTTCGACGCCCTGCGGGCCGCCGGCAGCGGGGTCTACTTCTACATCCCCAAGATGCAGACGCCGCGGGAGGCGCTGATCGTCGAGCGGCTGCTGTCCCGGCTGGAGGAGCTGATCGGCGTCCCGGCCGGCACCATCAAGGTGAAGATGCTCTACGAGGAGGGCAACGGCGGCCGCTACCTGGCGGCCATCGCCTGGACCTTCCGGCGCCGCCTGCTGGGCACCAACGTGGGGCGCTGGGACTACCTGGGCAGCCTCATCGAGATGTGGAAGGACGACCCGCGCGGCGTCTTCCCGGACCCGCAGTCGGTCGGGATGGCCACCCCCAACATGATCGCCTACCAGCGCTACAACGCGCTGCTCATGCTGATGGCCGGCATGAAGGACGGGCGGCTCAGCAACGCCTCGCCCATCGGCGGCATGGCGGCGGTGATGATCTACCAGAAGGGCGACCCCTACGGCCGCTCCCGCTACAACCCGCTGGCGCTGCGCGCCATGGTGGTGGACAAGCTGCGCGAGCGGCTGCTGGGGCTGGTGTTCGTGCCGGACGGCGCGGGGGCGGACCAGCCGACCCTCGACGACGTGCTGGCCGGCCGCGCCAAGGGCCGGCTCTACGACTGCTACCGGCAGAGCTGGGTGGCCAGCCCCGAGGTGGAGTACGTGGCCGCCGGCAACGGCCCGCTGCAGGCCGAGCTGGGCGGGCTGCAGGCGCTGGTGGACCGGCCGCTCCAGACCGTGGAGGTGGACGGCAAGCCGGTGCCGACCGCCGCCAGCGGCCTCGCGCCGGCCGAGCGGTCGCTGCTGCAGGCCCGCGGCATCCTCGACGCGGCCGGCCGCATCACCCCGAGCGTGGTGACCCGCCAGTCGCTCGACACGCCGGAGCAGCTGCTGTCGCCGGCGCTGTGGGAGGCCATCTACCGGCCGCCCACCGGCGAGGTCACCATCGAGCACGTGCAGCACTCCTTCTACATGGCGGCCAACTACGGCTTCCAGATCCTGAACGGCAACTTCGCGGCGGCCATCGACGACTACGAGCTGAAGCTGCGCTTCATGAACGACCTGGCCACCTACCGCATCTACGTCTCCTGGCTCTGGTCGCTGGCCCACCACCAGGCCCCCATCACCCGGGACGGCCACCTGCTCCGCCAGGCGCTCACCGGGGACGGGGTGGTGCTGGGGAAGCAGGCCGAGCCGGTCCGGGCCGGGACCCCCTTCGACCGCGCCCTCTTCGAGAAGGTCTTCGCCTACCACGACGAGTGGACGGCGGCCTTCTTCGCCGAGCTGGACCGCGGCGGCGCGCCGGGCCGCTTCGACCGGTCCAAGGCGCCGGTGATCATGGCGCTGCTCAAGCGGCAGCTGCTCTCGCCCCGCTACGTGCAGCACAGCGCCCGGGTGCTCTTCATCATCGGCCAGGCCAGCCCCGCCCTGCACGACCAGCTCCTCGAGGCCATCTTCGACCTCCCCCGGGACGAGGTGGCCCGCCGCGTCGCCTCCGGGCGGTTCGACCGCGCCGCGCTCGAGGCGCACGACTACGCCCTGGACCCGGCCGCGCCCTGAGCCGCCGACCCCGGGCCGCCGCCCGGCTTCAGGCGGCCGGGAAGGCGCCGGCCGCCAGCCGGCGGGCGTAGGCCCCCACGTCGGGCGGCCAGGCCGCCGTGAGCGCCTCGAAGCGCTCGCCCTGCCCGGCGAAGAGCGCCCGGGTGGCCTCCTCGTAGCCCGGCAGGTCGCCGGCCAGCGAGGTCATGAGGCGGTAGGCCACCTCCTGGGCGCGCCGCACCCGGTCGCGGCCCCCGCCCAGCCGGCGGGCCTCCTCGACCAGCCGGCGCAGCGCCACCGAGGCCCCACCCGGCTGGGCGGCGAGCCACTCCCAGTGGCGCGGCAGGAGCGTCACCTCGCGCGCCACCACCCCCAGCCTGGGCCGGCCCGGACCGCGCGGCTCGGCCGGGGGTGCCCCCGCCGGCGCCGCCCCGTCGGCCCCAGGGGCCACCGGCTGGGCCAGCCTGGCCGCGTGGCGGGCCTTCACCTCGGCGGCGCTGCCCCGCAGGTCGAGCTCCACCTGGCGCGCCGTGGCGTCCTCGAAGGCCAGGAGCGCGGCCCGCTCGCCCCGCTCGAGGGCGCCCCGGGCGGCCAGCGCCACCGTGACCAGGTCGCCCTCGGCGAGGCGGCGGTGGCCGGCGAACAGGGTGCAGCTGGGGGCGCTGGCGGCGGTCATGGTGGGCTCCTGGGCGCCCGGGCTGGCCGGGCGCTCCAGGTTTTACCCGGGTCAAACGTCGGCGTCAATTCCACCCGGATGAAACGGTGGCGCGGGCGGCCCCGCTGGCCCGGTCCACCGGACGCCCGGGCGAGGCTGGAGGGGGCGACTCCGGGTCCGTCCGCTCGCGTAGGATGCGCCGGTGCTCCTCCCCATCGGGCTCGACAACGCGCGGGTCAGCCGCCTGCCCTGGGTCACCATCACGCTGCTGGTGCTCAACGTGCTGGCCTTCGTGGGCTCGGCGCTCGCCGCCGACGACGACGCCCTGGCGGCCCGCTGGCACGAGCTGGCCACCTACTGGCAGGCGCACCCGTGGCTGGAGCCCCCGGAGGCGCTGCGCCCCCTGCAGCCGCGGCCCGCCGAGGCGGACGAGCCCGGCGAGGTGGAGGCGACCGCCGCGCCGCAGCGTCCGGCGCCCCCCGCGGGCGTCGACCTCGAGCCGCAGCGGCGCGCGCTGGCCGGCCTGGCGGAGGCCTACCTGGCCGAGCGGGAGGCGCAGCCGCGGCGGCGCTTCGCGCTCGTGCCGGCGCGCGGCCCGTGGCAGGTGGGGTGGCTGACGCACCTCTTCATGCACGCCGACCTGGAGCACCTGCTCGGGAACATGCTGCTCTTCCTGCTGGTGGTGGCGCCCTTCCTGGAGGACGCGTGGGGCGGCGGGTTCTTCCTGGCCTTCTACCTGGGCGGCGGCCTGGTGGCGGCGCTGGCGCAGGTGCTGCCGAAGGGCGCGTCGGAGGTGGGGCTGATCGGCGCCTCCGGCGCCATCTCCGCGTGCCTGGGGGCCTTCGCGGTGCGCTTCGCCCACCGCAAGGTGCGCATCTTCTACTGGTTCTTCCTCCTGGTGCGCGGCACCTTCTTCGTCCCCTCCTGGGCCTACGCGCTGGCCTTCGCCTCCATGAACCTGTGGGCCCTCTCGCTGACCGGGACCACCGGCCCGGTGGCCTTCGCCGCCCACGTGGGCGGGTTCGCCTTCGGCCTGGGGGTGGTGCTGGTGATGCGGGCCACCCGCCTGGAGGACCGGCTCTCGCCGGAGGGGGCCACCCGCTGGCGTGGCCACATGGGCCACGACCGCGCCGCCGAGGCCCTGGCCGCCGGCGACCTGGCCGGTGCCCGGCAGCGGCTCCAGGAGGTGGTCCAGCAGCGCCCCGACGATCAGGTGGCGCTCCTCGAGCTCGCCCGCATGGACGCGGCCCGCCTCGACGCGGTGGAGGCCACGCCGCGGGTGGAGCGGCTGGTGCTGCTGCGGCTGGCGGCCGGAGACGAGGCGGGTGCCCGGGCGCTGGCGGCCGAGCTGGGCCAGGTGACCCGGCCCGACCTCCTCCGGCCTGCCTCGGCCTACCGGCTGGGCGAGCTCGTGGAGCCGGCCGAGCCGGAGCGGGCGGCCCGGCTCTTCCAGGCGGCGGCGCGCGGCGACGGCGCGCTGGTGGGCAAGGCGGCGCTGCGGGCGGCGCTGCTGCTGCGCGACACCCGGCCCGCCGAGGCCCTGGAGCTGGCCGAGCAGGCGGCCGCCTCGGCCGAGGCGCCGCCGCCGCTGGCCGCGCAGGCGCAGGCCCTGGCGGTGGAGCTGGCCGCCGCGCTGGCCCGGGCCGACCCGTTCGCCGGTGGCCTGGCGCTCGAGCCGGAGGCGCCGGCGGCGGACGCCCTGGGGGCCGCCGAGCCGGTGCGCCTGGTGCGCTGCCGCCTGGCCGGGGTGGACGAGGGCGGCCTCGACCTGGTCACCGCGGAGGGGCGGCGCGCCCGCGTCGAGGCGGGGCGGCTGGCCGCGGTGGCCTGCGGCCTCGTGCCGGGGACGGCGGCGCCCGGCGCCACGGCGCCGCCCCGTCCCACCGTGCTGGTGGACCTCCTGCTCCACCCGCGCCCCGGCGAGCCGCGCGTGGTGCTGCGGCTGCCGGGCCAGGGACTCGACCTGGCCCGCCTGGCCCCGGGCGTGCCCCCCGCCGAGGCCTTCGCCCGGCTGCTGGGCCGCCTGCTCGAGACCAGCCGGGCCCGCGCCATCCCGGATCGCGCCGCGGTGCTGGGGCAGGCCTTCGCCCGCTTCGCCGACGCCGAGACCTTCGAGCGGGCCGCCTGGGGGCGGAGGCTCGAGCCAGCGGCGCCTGCCGGGACGGCGCCCGGAACCTAGAGCGGCGGCGACACGTACACGGCGCTGGCGCTGGCCGGCGCCGCCGCGGCCGCACCGCAGTCGCTGTTCCCGAACAGGTAGAGCCGGCGCCCCACCACCGCGCCCTGGTACAGCGGCGACGCGGCGGCCGGCAGCTGGGCCAGGGCCGACCACGGGCCGGGCTGCCCGTCGGCCTGCGGCGTGCTCGCCACCACCTCGCGGGAGCCCCCCAGCGCCACCACCAGCCGGCCCGACACCACCGTGAGGTGCGGGAAGCTCACGGCGGCGGGGAGCTGGCTGGTGGACTCCACCCAGGCGCCGAGCGTGTGGTCCGCCGCCACCGGCGCCACCCAGAGCCGGGTGCCGCCGCCGGGCAGCAGGTAGGCCCGCCCACCCAGGAAGACCAGGCCGGCGTTGAGCGTCGGCGTGGGCATGGTGGAGGCCTCGAACCAGCCGGTGGGCTCCCCGGTGGTGGCGTCGAGCGGCGAGGCGTAGAGCGCCTGGCTCACGTTGGGCGAGGCCGAGATGTTGAGCCCGCCCCCGGCGTAGAGGACGCCGTCCCGGGCCGCCACCAGCGGGGCCGAGCCGATCCAGCCGGGCGCGGGATTGGCCGCCGCGGTCCAGGCCGAGAGCGTGCCGTCGGTGGCCGCCCGGGCGAGCCAGACCGCGCCGTCCCAGCTCGGGCCGTTCCTGGCGCCGCCGGCCGTGTAGATGAAGCCGTTGGCCACCGCCACGCCCCCCAGCGACCGGTTGAATCCGCCGGGCCCGGTCTCGCCCTCGGCCCAGGCGCCCAGCGTGCCGTCGGCGGCCACGGCGGCGCGGAAGACCCGGCCGTCGCTCCGGCCGGTGTTGCACGCGGCCGAGTCGACGTAGCCGTTGAAGAGGTAGACGTGGCCGTTGCCGGGGGCGGCCGCCACCGCGTTGATGCGCGGCGAGAGGAGCGCGGCCGAGGCCTGCCACGCCCCGCCCTCCTCCGACCCAGACCCGCCCCCACAGCCGGCAGCGGCGAGCGAGGTCACGAGCCCGATCCAGACGCACCAACCCTGCGAGCGCATCCCGTTCATGGTGCTCCCTCCAGTCAGCCGGTTCTTCTGGTCGATCGTCCGCTCGCCGCCCAGCTGCGGCGGCAGGATCTTGGGTGCCGACCTGAGGTGGGCCGCGCGGCGGCGCGCCACGGCCCCGACCCGGACGAGCCGTTGAACCCTGGGCAGGGGACACGACTGCGCCCGCGTGGCCAGGCGGCGGCCCGCCTGGACTCCGGGCGCGGCCCGGGTACACTGCCTGTCCGGATCCCTGGAGGGGGACACCATGCGCCACCTGCTGGCCCCGCGGCTGCTCGCCGCAGCCCTCGCGCTCTCGGCCTCGCCGGCCGCGCGCGCCGGGACGTTCGACGAGGGCGGACGCAAGACCACCCGCCAGGAGCTCTCGGTGGAGGTGGAGCGGCTGGAGCTCCAGAACGGCCTGGTGGTCCTGCTGGCGCCGGACCCGGCCGTCGCCAGCGTGGCCGTCTGGATGAGCTTCGGCGCGGGCGCCATCCACGAGCCGCCCGGCCGGAGTGGACTGGCCCACCTGGCCGAGCACCTCATGTTCTCCGGCCCCACGCCGGAGACCGACTACCAGGCCCTGCTGGAGGGGCGGCGCGCCCGCCACCTCAACGCCAGCACCGGCTACGACGCCATGATCTTCCAGGTGGTGCTGCCGGCCGAGGAGCTGCCGGCGGCGCTGTGGGTCATGGCCGACCGGCTGGGCACCCTGCCCGGGCTGGTGGACGACGTCCAGGTGGAGCGGCATCGGCGGGTGGTGCTCGAGGAGCGGGCCATCCGCGCGGTGGACGAGCCCTACGGCCTGGTCGGCGAGCAGCTCCTGCGGCGGCTCTACGCGGCGCCCCACCCGCTGCACGCCGGGGTGATCGGCGCGCCGGCCCAGCTGGCCGCCGTCACGGGCGGCGAGGTGCGGGCCTTCGTGGCCGAGCGGCTGGTGCCGGCCAACGCGGTCCTGGCGGTGGTCGGGCGCTTCGACCCCGCCGAGGCGCGCCGGCTGGTGGAGGACGGGCTGGGCCGCCTGCCGGGCGGGCGACGCTCCCGCCCGCCGCCCCTCCCGCCGCCCTCCGAGGAGTACGTGGACCAGCGGGCCGAGCCGCTCTCGCGCGAGCCCCGCGTCACCATGGCCTGGCGGTTCCCGGGCATGCCCCACGCCGACGCCGTGGCGCTGGAGCTGGGCGGACAGCTCCTCACCCTGCTCACCGACGGCGCCTGGGGCATGCGCGTCTCGGCCGGCCTGCACGAGTACGTCGGCGAGACCACCTTCCGGATGGACCTCACCGTGCCCTACGACGAGCCGATGGCCGCGCTGCACCGCGACGCCGACGGCTTCCTGCGGATGCTGACGGTGCGCGAGATGCCGGTGGAGCACCTGCTGACGGCCAACCTGCTCCTCGATCGGCGGGCGCTCTTCGACCTGGACACGCTGGAGGGGCGCGCCGGGGCGCTGGTCCACTTCGAGCGGTTCGGCGGGGCCCGCCTCACCGTGGGCGACCACCTCTCCTGGCACTGGAAGCTGGACCGGATGGTGGTGCGCGACGCGGCCCGCGTCCACCTGCGCCAGCCCAAGGTGGTGATGCACGCCCGGCCGACCCGCCCCAAGCCGGCCCGCCTGGAGCGCGAGTGAGCCGCCCGCCCCGCCCCGGCCGGCCGGCCCTCCTCCTGGCGCTGGCCGCCCTGGCCCTGGCGGCGCCCCGCGCCGGGGCCGCCCTGCCCGCCGCGTCGCCCACCCTGCCCGCCGCGCCGGCCGCCCCCTGGCAGGCCACCGCGCCGCCGCCGGCCCTGGCGCCAGCCCCGGCGCCGGCGCCGCCGGCCCGCGAGCTCCTCCTGCCGAACGGCCTGCGGGTGGTGGTGGTGGAGCACCACCGGCGCCCGCTGGTGGTGGTCGACCTGCTGCTGGCCCGCGGCACCCTGCTCGACCCGCCGGAGGTGGGCGGCGCCGCGGCCCTGGCGGTGCGCCTGGCCGGCGACTTCCACGAGGTCTCCGAGACCGGCGAGGAGCTGGTGGAGGAGAAGTCCTTCCGCCGCCAGCTCATCGAGCTGGGTGGCGTGGCCCACTTCGAGGCCCAGGCCGACCTGGCCAGCGCCAGGCTGGCGGGCTACGCCCGCGACACCGGCGCCTACCTGCGGCTGCTGGCCGGCGCGGTGCAGGAGCCCCGCCGCGGCGAGCGGTCCTTCAAGGCGCGGCGCGACGGCTTCCTCGACGCGCTGGAGGACCTCCGGTCGTCCGACCCCGAGGCGCTGGAGCGGACGGTGGTCGAGGCCGCCTTCGGGGTCGGGCACCCGTACGCCCGCTCCGAGATCGGCACCCACGCCAGCCTGACCGCCATGGGGCTGGAGCAGGTGGTGGAGCTGCAGCGGCAGCTCTTCGTGCCGGAGGGCGCCACGCTGCTGGTGGTGGGCGACGTCGCGGCCAGCCGGGTCTTCGCCGAGGCCCGCCGGGCCTTCGGCGCCTGGGAAGGGCGCGCCGCGCCGGCGCCGGTGGTGGGCGCCACCCGCGCCCCGACGCGGCGCCAGCCGGTGGGGCTGCTCAGGCGGGAGCCGGCCAGCACCCTCGTCACCTGCGCCACCCGCCCGCTGGGCGGGGTGCGGGCCAGCGACGGCGCGCTGGAGGTCCTGGCCACCCTGCTGGGACAGGGGGGCGGCAGCCGGCTCTCCCTGGCGCTGCGCGACCAGGCGGGCCTCACCTACGACGCCAGCGCCATGCTGGTGCGGCGCCGCCACGCCCGCGCCTTCGTGGCCTGCTCGGCGTTGGCCGCCGATCGGGCCGGCCAGGGGCTGCGGCTCTTCCGGGAGACGCTGGAGGCGGCCCGGACCCGGGCACCCGTCGCGGCCGAGGTGGCCCGGGCCAAGGCCCTGCGGCTGGCCCAGCTGGAGGGCGCCTGGGACGACGCCGACCGCATCGCCCAGACCTGGCGGGAGGCCATCGCCCTGGGCACGCCGCGCCCCAGCCTCGAGCGGAGGCGGGCCGAGATCGAGCGGGTCACGGTGGACGACCTGGCCCGGCTGGCGCAGGAGGTGCTGCGCCCCGAGACCATCCGCTGGGTCGTCTCCGGCGAGCGCCTCGTCGCGGCCAGCGCCACCGCCGCCAACGGCCTGGGCCCGCCCGCCGCGCTGGTCGTCGGCCGGTGAAGCGGCCCGGCCCCTACAGCGGGAACTTCAGGCCGACGTTGAGGTAGAGGGCGCGGGAGGCCCCGACGTCCACGGTCTTGAGCGTGCTCAGGTCGGTGAGCGACCACTCGGAGCTGAGGTCGGCGAAGAGGAAGGCCAGGTCGAGGCCGACGCCGGCGACCACCCCGTAGGTCGGGTCCTCCAGGTCGCCCCTGGAGAGACCGCGGCCGTCCACCGCGGTGACGAAGAAGGCGGAGGCGCCGCCGAAGGCCCGCACCGAGAGGAACCCGCGGGCGTCGCCGATCAGGTGGTAGCCGACCACGACCGGGACGCGCAGGCCGGTCAGCCCGTCGAAGTCCACCCCGTGCGAGGCCGCGGTGATGGTGGTGCTCTTGCGCGCGTAGAAGGCCCCGGCCTCGAGGTAGAGCAGCTCGCCGAGCAGCGCGGTGCCGCCGGCCTGCCAGCCGACCTTGCCGGAGGCCTGCCCGCTCTGGGGATCCCGCGTCACGTCCGAGAAGGTGACCCCCGCCGCCGGCTTGAGCGTGAGCTGGGCGGCCGCGGCGCCGGGCGCGAGGGCGAGGGCGAGCAGGAGGAGCGCGGCGTGGGTGCGGTGCATGGTGGTCTCCGGTGGGCCGGTGCAGCAGGGGGGCACCTCGGTGACCCTCGGCGGCCACCGGATGCGACCGGGCGCCGGCCCGGCTCCCCAAGAGGGCGGCGGCGGCAGGCCCCCCGAGGGCCGCGGCGTGCCGGACCCTCCCCGCCTCAGTTGACGCAGACCAGCCGCAGGTCGATGGCGTCCCCCAGCCCGAGCCGGCAGCCGTTCTGGAACGTCAGCTGGGCGGGCCGGCCGAAGCGCGGCGGGGCGTAGACGGCGTCGGCGGCGGCCGCGCCGGCGGACCCTTCCTCGGCCACCTGGCAGGCCACCGTGCCTCCGCCCGCCCGGGTCAGCGAGACCACCAGCATGTGCCAGTCGGCCGGAGCGCCCTGCAGGGGCAGCGACGAGGGCATCAGGATCTCGGCGAAGCCCGCCAGCGTGTCGGCGAAGCTGGCGTCGCAGATGGACCCCAGCCGCATGCGGGCGCCGCCCACCGCCTCGAGCAGCGCGGCGAAGCGGTCGCCCTTGTCGAAGGCGGTGCCGCAGGCCGTGTTGACGCCGGCGCACTGCGGCTCGCCGCAGGAGGGGGCCAGGCTGGCGGGATCGAACCCGGCGATGACGCCCACCGCCACGTCGCGCAGCTCGCCGTCCAGCGGGCCGAAGAGGAAGGAGGCCAGGTCCTCGGGCGGGTCGAGCACCGGCGGCTCGGCCCCCTTGACGGCCGGGTCGTGGCACTCGGGGTTGGAGGCGGCGCGCGGCTCGGCCGAGTCGGAGCAGTCGTCCTCGTCGGTGACGAAGATCACGGCCAGCCGGGCCCCGGGGCGCAGGAACCCGGCGTTGGCGTCGCGCAGGCGGTCCGAGAGGGCCAGCCGCGCGGCGCGGAAGGGCTGCTCCTTGCCGGTGCCGCGGACGCCCAGCAGCACGTTGGCCCTGAAGTCCCTGGCCAGCCCCGCCAGCGCCGCGGGCGAGGCGCCCTTGTCGAGGACGCGGGCCCCGCCCCAGCCGCCGGTGGCCGCGTAGGTGGCGGCGTCGTACACCAGGTCGCCCGCCAGGCCGTCGCCGCCGGCGTCCTGCGCCACGGCCACCAGCGCGCCGTCCGGGTAGGGCACGCCGGCGGCCGGCCCGGCGCCGTAGGCCTGGCCGGCGGTGGCGCCGGCGCCGAAGCCCTCCACCGAGGTGGAGGTGACCCCGATGCGGAAGTCGTTCTGCACCGGCGAGGCGATGAGGGTGTCGATGAAGACCCCCAGGTTGTCGCGCAGGGTGGCCTGCTCCTCCGCCATCGACTGGGAGTCGTCGATGACGAAGAGGATGTCGGTGGCCACGGCGTCGGGCAGCACCTGCGTCGCGGCGCAGTCCTCGACCGCGCCGGCGGGGACGGCGCCGCAGCCGCAGCCGGGGAGCGCGGCCAGGGCGCCGAGGAGCAGGAGGGTGGCGGTGCGCATGGGCAGGTCTCCTGTGGGTCTCAGCGCTCGAGGCGCGCCTGCTTCTCGCCGGCCAGCCGCTCCAGCACCCCGGCCGCCGCGGCCCGGGCCTCGGCGCCCGCGCCGGCGTCCTTCAGCGTGGCCGCCGCCTGGAGCAGCAGGGCGCGCTCGCCCGCCTCCCGCCGCCGCAGCGCCTCCACCATGCCGGCCACGTCGCCGGCCAGCGCCACCAGGAGGTCGCGGGTGCGCAGCGGCCGCGGGGGCCGCAGCGCCCCCTCGGCCACCTCGCGGCAGGTGCGGCCGATGGCGAAGGCCGGGCCGGCGATCCGGTGGGTGATGACCACCGCCGCCAGGAGCAGCAGCAGCAGCACCCCGGCCAGGGCCGCGGCCACCAGCACGATGCGCCCGCGGTCCTCGGCGGCCAGCGCCCGGGCGATGGACTCCCCGGCGTCGGGGTCGCCGAGGGCGATGACCCGGCTGGTCTCCTGCCAGGCCCGCAGGAGGAGCCAGCCGAGGCCGAGGCACAGGAGCAGCGCCACCGCCACCAGGTAGCTGGCCAGCCTGAGCTGCAGCGCGCCGTCGACCAGGTAGTTGCGGATGCGCCGGTGGCTGCGGCCGCCGCGCGCCTGGGCGGGGGCGGGGGCCGTGGCGGGGCCGGGCTGGGCGGCGTGGTCCATGGCTGTCCCCTCTTACCGCCGTCCGAGGCGGGTCGCGAGCTCCTCACACGGCCCCCGGGCGGCTGCGTCCACCACCGTGGCGGCCACGGCGGCCAGCCGCGCCTCCGGCAGGGCGCCCGTCACCGTGGCCCGGGCGCTGCCCTCCAGGAGGTCGAGCCGGCCGTCGCCGTCGACGGCGGCCAGCGACACCGTGGCGGACACCACGGTCCGCTCGCCGCCCGCCTCCACCGCCACCTTCACCGTCACCGCCGGCCGGACCCGCACCTCGCCTGGCCCGGTGAGCGGCAGGCCGAGCCGCGCCAGGTGGCCCTGCAGCGCCTGCCGGGCCACGGCGCGCGCCGAGGGGGTGCCGGTCGGCTCCTCCAGGGCGAGGGTCACCGGGCCGAGGCCGGCCAGGGCGCGGGTCGCGGCGGCGCGCACGGCGGGGTCGGGGTCGGCCTGGGCGGCGGCCTGCAGGGTGGGCCGGGCCACCTGGGCGCCCATCCTGGCGAGCGCGCCCACCGCGGCCAGGCGGACCGCGGCGGCGCGGTCCTCGGCCACCGCCTGGCGCAGCGCCGGCACCGCCTCGAGGGCGCCGCGCTGCCCGAGCAGGATGGCCGCCTGGGTCCGCACCTTGAGCGAGTCGTCGCGGCGCAGCGCGCCCACCGCGGCCTCCACCGGCGACCCGGCGCGCGCCGGGGGCGCGAGCCCCACGGCCAGCGCCAGGGCGAGGAGGCGGCGGCGCGTGGACGGGTGGATCACTGGCCCGCGGGCGGCGCGCCCTCGCCCAGGATGGTGAACTCGACGCGCCGGTTCCTGGCGCGGCCCAGGGCCGTGGCGTTGCTGGCGATGGGGCGCTCGAAGCCGAAGCCCGCCGGGACCAGCCGCCCGGCCGGGATCCCCTTGCCGACCAGGTAGCGCGCCACCGCGGCGGCGCGCCGGGCCGACAGCTCCTTGTTGTAGGCGGCGGGGCCGACGTCGTCGGTGTGCCCCTCGACGCGGAGCCGGCCCAGCTCGTCGTGTTCGGCCAGCAGCCGGGCCACCTGGTCGAGCACCGGGAAGGACCCGGCCTGGATGGTGTCCCGGTCGGTGTCGAAGTGGATGGCGTCCTTGAGCGAGAGCCGCTGCGCCTCGATCTCCACCAGCGGCTCGCCCGGCTCGGGCGGGCAGCCGGCGCGCTCCGCCGGCCCTGGCACCCGCGGGCAGCGGTCCTCGCCGTCGGGGATGGCGTCGCCGTCGGCGTCGGGGCAGCCGTCGAGCTCCCGGCGGCCGGGCACGGTGGGGCAGGCGTCCTTCCCGTTGGGCACGCCGTCCCGGTCGGCGTCCTCGTCGGGCCGGCCCACCGCCTGGCCGCCCCAGCGGACCCCTGCGAAGACCCGCCAGCGCTCGTGGCCGTAGCCGGCCGCGCCCAGGCCGGCGCCCAGCCCGGCCTCCACCGACAGCGCCTGGGTCAGGAAGGCCCGCAGGCCGGCCCGCGCCGCCAGCGGGGCCCGCCAGCGCGCGCTGCCGGGCTCGAGGCCGGGCGGCACCTGGCCGGTGACCTCGGCCAGGGCCCGCCAGCGGTCGAGCCGCCCCACCGGCGGCAGCTCCAGGGTGGCGCCGGCGCCCCAGGTGAAGGCGTCGTCCACCGCCAGCTGGGCGTACTGCCCGCGGCCGCGGAGCAGCCAGCCGACCTGGCCGTCCAGCCGGAGGCGGCCCAGGGTGCGGGAGGCCAGCAGCGAGGGGGCCAGCGCCAGGCCGTCGCCGGCGAAGGCCCGCCGGTCGCCGGTGGGGAGCCGCAGGTCGAGCAGCGCGGCCAGCGAGACCGGCCAGCCCGCCAGGAAGGTGAGGGGCGCCTTGGCGCCGAGGCGCAGGTCGCCGAGCGCCGCGGCCGCCACCGGCTCCACCAGCGGGCCGGTCACCCCCTGGTCGGTGAGGAAGGAGAGGTCGCTCCACTGGCGCAGCGCCACCGGGAGGTGCGCCGAGAGCTCCACCCGGCCCAGCGACCAGCCGCCCAGCAGGTGGAGCGCCAGCCGCCGCTCCAGCAGGTCGTCCTGCCGGCCGCCCTGCGAGGCCGTCAGCAGGCCGCTGGCCAGGTCGAGCAGGGCGGCCAGCCGCCAGGTGCCGGTGGGCAGCGCCGCCGCGGTCTCCACCGTGAAGCCGCCGTCGAGCGAGAGGGCCAGGCGCGACGGATCGGCGTCGAAGCCGCGCTGGGTGGGATCCTCGGCCGCCCCGGCGCGCGCCGCGAGGGCGGCCGCGGCGGCCAGGCACAGGAGGAGGCGCTGCGGCATCCGGCGAGCTTAGGCGACTGGCACCGGGAGGCAAGGGTGCGCCGGCTCCCCGCGTCCCCGCCCTGTGGCAGGCTGGGCCCTCTTCGCCGGGGAGGCACACCATGGGACTGCTGGACGCGCTGCGCGGTGAGCTGGTCGACATCGTGGAGTGGGTGGACGACACCAACCGGACCCTGGTGTGGCGCTTCCCGCGCTACCAGAACGCCATCAAGAACGGCGCCCAGCTGATCGTGCGCCCGGGCCAGGTGGCGGTCTTCGTGGACCGCGGCCAGATCGCCGACGTGTTCCAGCCGGGCATGGTGCAGCTCACCACCGCCAACCTGCCGCTGCTCTCCACGCTGCAGGGCTGGAAGTACGGCTTCGAGAGCCCCTTCAAGTGCGAGGTCTACTTCGTCTCGACGCGCCAGATCACCGACCTGAAGTGGGGCACGCCCAACCCGGTCATGCTGCGCGACGCCGACTTCGGCCCCATCCGCCTGCGCGCCTTCGGCACCTACGCGCTCAAGGCCTCCGACCCCAGGGCGCTGCTGACCGGCCTGGTGGGCACCGACGGGGTCTTCGAGGCCGACGAGGTGGGCGAGCTGCTCCGCTCGCTCATCACCAGCGCCTTCGCCCAGCTGGTGGGCGAGAGCAAGATCGCCGCGCTCGACCTGGCCGCCAACACCACCGCCCTCTCCGAGACGCTGCGCGCCCGGGTGCAGGCCCGCATCGACGACGAGTACGGGCTGGAGCTGCCGCAGTGCCTCATCGTCAACGTCTCGCTCCCGCCGGAGGTGGAGAAGGCGCTCGACACCCGCAGCAGCATCGGCGTCATGGGCGACCTGCAGAAGTTCCAGCAGTACCAGCTGGGCCAGGCCATGCTGGCCTCGGCCCAGAACCCGGCCGGCGGGCTGGGCGCGGCCGGCGCCGGGCTGGGGCTGGGGGTGGCCATGCTGGGCCAGGTGGGCCAGGCCCTGGCGCCCCCGGCCGCCTCGCCGCCGCCCCCGCCGCCGCCGCCCGCCGGCTGGCACCTGGCGGTGAACGGGCAGACGCAGGGGCCCTTCGACGCCGCCGCGCTGGCCGCGGCCGCCGCCCGCGGGCAGCTCACGCCGGCCTCGCTGGTCTGGAGCGCGGCGCTGGCGGGCTGGACCCCGGCCGGCCAGGTGCCGGCGCTGGCCGGCCTCTTCGCCCCGCCGCCCCCGCCCCCCCACCAGCCCCCTGACCTGGACGTCGCCGCAGCGGCCGCCCGCACCGTGAGCGCTCCTCCGCCTCCCCTGCCGCCCCCGCCGGCGCCCCCGGGCTCCAGCCGGGGCCCGGCCGCCCCGGCCGCCGATCAGGACCGGGGCCGCACCTTCCCCTGCGAGCGCTGCGGGGCCGACCTCACCTTCAGCATCGGGGCGCAGCTGCTGCGCTGCGGCCACTGCGGCTTCGAGAAGGCGCTGGACGCGCCGGCCGCGCCCGAGGTCCAGGAGAACGACCTCGCCGCGGGCCTGCAGCGGCAGGTGGAGCGGCGCTCCCGCGGCGCCCAGGCGGTGGGCACCAGCGAGCTCGGCTGCGCCGCCTGCGGCGCCACCGTGGTCTTCCAGGGCACCCTCACCGCCACCGCCTGCGCCTACTGCGGCGAGCCGCTGCTGCGCGACCAGGTCCACGCCGCGCCCGACCGCGTCCCGGTCGACGGCCTGCTCACCTTCGCGGTGGAGCAGGCGGCGGCGCGCGCCGGGCTGGCCGGCTGGGTGCGCGGCCTCTGGTTCGCGCCCACCGAGTTCGTGCGGCGCGGCATCGACGGCGCGCTGCAGGGCGTCTACCTCCCCTACTTCACCTTCGACGCCATGACCTCCACCCGCTACGCCGGCGAGCGCGGCGACCACTTCTGGGTCGAGGTGGGCAGCGGCACCCAGCGCCGCCGCGAGCAGCGCACCCGCTGGACGCCGGCGGGCGGCGAGTTCCAGCGCTTCTTCGACGACGTGCTGGTGCCGGCGGTGTCCACCCTGCCGGCGGCGCTGCTGGACCGGCTCGAGCCCTGGCCGCTCGGCGGCGTCATCGCCTTCACCCCCGCGGCGCTGGCCGGCGCGCGGGCCCACACCTACGACCTCGAGCTCGAGCCGGCCGGCGGCCAGGCGCGGGCCCGCATCGAGGCGGCCCTCTCGGAGGAGGTGCGGGCGCGCATCGGCGGCGACGTGCAGCGGGTCCAGGCGCAGCAGACCGCCTACGCCGGGCTCACCTACAAGCACCTGCTGCTGCCGGTGTGGCTGCTGGCCTACCGCTACGGCGACCGGAGCTACCGGGTGGCCATCAACGCCTGCACCGGCGAGGTGCACGGCGAGCGGCCCTGGAGCCCCTGGAAGATCGGCGCGGCGGTGGTGCTCGGGCTGCTGGCGGCCGGGGTGGTGGCGCTGCTGACCGAGGGGCGCTGAGGCGGAGGCGCCCGGAGCGCCCGCCCCGACACACGGTTCGCTCCCACGCAGGGTCCGCCGATGGCGTGCGACACGGCGTCGCCCCCAGGCTCAGGCGGGCCTGCCACGGATGGCGGCTGGCCTTCTCCCTCCGGCGGTGGGACCGTTCTGGGGTCGAGTCGTCGTGAACCTGGGCACCTTGGGGGGAGCCATGTTCCGTTCGATCGCCGCCGCCCTGTCGCTCCTCGTGGCTGGCTCGCAGCTCGGCTGCGCCAAGAAGGCCTCAGACCCGATCCAGCCCTGCCAGCAACCGAAGCCCACGCTCGAGCAGTGCCTCGACACGGCCTGGATGACGCAGGTGCAGGAGGGCATCACGGAGGGCACCTGCGCCGACCAGCTCAGCGCCACCTGCTACGACCTCTTCGCCGATGCGCAGTCCGAGGCGCGGCTCAAGCAGGCCGCCTGCGACGACTACTGGAAGCCCTGCACCGAGGCCATCTGCCCCACCGGCCCCAACACCAGCGACGCCCCGGTGGTCTGCTACCGCGTCACGCTGGAGCTGTACCCGACCCACGTCCGGACGGACGGCCTGCTGCAGGGCAACCAGATCAGCTACGCCTGCCGCAAGACCTTCCTCCCCGGCAAGCCGCCCCTCACCACCACCACCGGCAACCCGCTCGAGCAGGACCTGCAGGAGCTCATCCTGCAGGAGCGCACCCTGCCCTGGAGCAAGGTGGAGGTGGGCGGGCTCGTCACCTGGGGCGTGACCGAGCAGGAGCAGCAGCAGGTCATGTCGCTCTCCATCCCGGCCGAGCCCGCCTCGCGGCCAGCGCCCAGGCAGCGCTCGCTCAACAACGTGCGGCTCTCCACGCTATGCGCCGGCGAGACCCTGCCCGAGCCGAACATCACCTACGAGTCCAGCCAGTGGTTCGACGAGCCGCTGCAGGACCAGCAGCTCGACATCGCCGAGCTGGGGAGCTGCCAGGGGTACGCCATCAACAAGTACTACGACTGGTCCGTCTTCAAGGCGCGCATGTCCCACGAGCGCGCCTACTCGCAGGAGGTGCCGGCCATCCTGCGCGTCCGCAAGGCCTTCGGCGGCGGGGTGGCCGCCACGCGCGGCGCCATCGGCTCGCTCTACCTCTCCACCGGGCTGATGTCGCGGAGCCTGGAGCCCGGCGCCTTCTCGGTCGGCCCCAACCCGGCCTTCCCGCTCACCGCGGGGGTGAGCCGCCAGGTGAGCCTGGTGCGCGAGATCCTGTTCCGGGCCCGCCGCGCCAACCTGGCGACCGCCCCCGACGACCACCGGCACCGGCTCAAGTTCGTCACGCCGGCCCTGGCGTCCTGGACCTCGCCCTGCCCCACGCCCACCTCCTGCCTGAACCTGCCCACCACCGAGGACTGGGCCTGGCACCGCGACATGCTGAACCGGTACCTGGAGACCGCGGTGACGCCGCTCCAGGAGGTCACGGCGCGCCTGCAGCGCCAGGCCCTCCTGGAGCTGCTGGCCCGGCGGGCCCAGGTGGAGGTGGCGGCCTGGCTGGTCGACCGGGATGTGACCCCGGTGGCGCGCACCGTGATCCTGCCCACCCCCAGCGTGAGCAACCTGGCCAGCATGTGGGCCTGGGAGCTGGCCCAGGGCCACATCTTCACCACCCTCGAGTCGGTGACCACCGAGGAGCGGCGCTTCCTGCAGGAGCAGTTCGCCCGCGACTGGGAGCTGGTCAAGTTCAACGTGAAGACCATGTCCGACGCCACGCTGGACCAGCTCCTGCGGGAGATCGACGAGCTGATCGAGACCTCCATCACCAAGCAGCACGCCGCCTGCCTGGCGGCCAGCGCCGCCGGCCGGCCGGTGCTGTGCGACTGGCTCCCGGAGATGTTCACGGCCCGCTTCGAGGGCGTCACCGAGCGCGACCTGCTGGCCCTGCCGGCGCCCGGGAGCGGCGACCTGCCCGACGCCGGTCCCAGCGCGGACAAGCACCGCTGCGACGTCTACACCGCGGGGCTGAGCTTCAGCCGGCTGGCGGGCACCCCGCAGCACCCGGGCTTCGCCTTCTCCTGCCCGCTCAACTCGGGGGTGGGGGACCTGGACCAGTACCAGGTGTGCGGCTGCAGCGAGGTCGCCGGGGGCTACGTCTGCGGCGACGACGACACCTTCAACCCGACGCCCAGGCCCGCGCCGCCCGGCACCTCCCCGCTCTTCTACCCGGCCACCAGCTACCGGGCCTCCATCGGCGCGCTGCAGCTCCTCTTCGGCAAGGGCGGGCGGGTGGACCGGATGAACGACGTGGCCTTCGCCGTGGCCACCTCCTTCATCCCCAACTGCAGCCCGACGCCCACCATGACCGAGGTCCGGGCGGCCACCCAGACGCTGGGCTTCGGCCTGTTCGGCGCCACCCTGGTGGAGGAGTTCAGCTGGTCGAAGAGCGGCGCCGCGGACGACCGTTCCTTCCTCAAGGCCCACTTCAAGGCCGAGGCGAAGGTCCTGTCGCTCGACGTCCCGCTCCTCGACGTGACCGCCACGGCCGACCGGGTGCGCGACTCGGACGGCACCCGGTCGCTCACCGTGGAGGCGGCCGGCATGAACATCCCCATCCCGGGCGACGGGACGAGCTTCAACGACGGGGACGAGTGGCTGGGCATCGGTGGCTTCTTCCCCTTCATGGTCGGACCGATCCCCATGTCGGTGAGCTTCGGCGTGGGCGGCTCCTGGAGCGTCCACGCCGGCGCCGGGCTGGCCTCGCCCTTGAAGGTCACGGCCGGGGGCCTCACCGGCGCCAACCTCTTCGTGGAGGGCGGGGTGGACGCCGGCATCGCCGGCGCCGGCATCGGCGCCTACATCGACATCGTGAAGCTGGGCCCGAGCTTCAGCGGGGCGCTCGGCATGCGGACCACGCCGCAGGGGAGCGGGCACTTCGCCCCGAACCCGCTCCAGCTCTCCTCCTCGCTGGACCTCGACACCGTGCTCCTCTCGGGCGCCTTCTACGCCTGGGCCAAGGTGGGGGTCTGCCCCATCTGCAAGAAGTTCTCGCTGACGCTCTTCGAGTGGGGCGGCTACCGGCTCAAGACCCCGGTCTGGAGCCGATCGGTGCCGCTCACCGAGGGGAACCTGGACAAGCTGGGGTCCTGGCACCCGCCCCCGCAGTGCACCAACTGACCGGGGAGGCGCATGGCGCGGCGAGGCGGCGGCTGGCCGAGGTGGGGGCGCTGGGCGCTCGGCGGGGCGCTGGCGACGGCCCTGCTGGTGGCGATCGCGCTGGTGACCTTCGGGCCGCTGGGGTCCGGGCTGCGCGCCCTGCCCCGGTGGGAGCCGGGCCAGGCCTACCGCTACCGGCTGGACTACCGGGCCACCGAGCGGGTGGCGCTGCTGGGTGACCCGGCGGCGGCCGGTGGGCGGGCCGACGTGGAGGGGCGCTTCGAGGTGGCCGCCACCCTGGTGCTGGGCGCGCTCGGGGTGGAGCCAGGCGGGTCGCTCCTGGCGCTCACCCTGGAGGCGCCCACGGCGGCCCGCTTCGAGTTCATGGGGCAGCCGCTGGTGCCCGAGGCGGAGGCGAGGGCCCAGCTGGCCGCGGGCGAGGCGCTGCTGGTGCTCACCCCCGGGGGCCAGGTGGCGTCGGTCCGCTTCGTGCCGGGCGCGCCGGTCCTCTTCCGGCGGACGGTGCTGACCGTCCTCTCGGAGCTTCGCCTGGACCTGCGCGCCGGGCAGGCGGCCTGGCAGGTCGCCGAGGCGGGCCAGCGCGGCGCCGGCCAGGCGGCCTGGAGCGCGCGCCGCGGCCTCACGGCCGACCTGGCCACCAAGCTGAAGGCGCCCTACACCCGGCTGCACGCCGTGCCGGAGGGGCTGGCCGGGCTGGCGCAGGACCTCGACGCCCGGGTCGAGGTCGAGGTCACCCTGCGCGGCCGCCTCCGGCGCGTCGCCAGCTCGGAGCGGCTCAGCCTCCGCACGGCCGCCCGCGCCACCCGGCTGGCCGCCGAGGCCAGCTGCTCGCTCCTGCTCTCCGGGGAGCGCCCGCTCGACGCGCCGCGGGGGCTCGAGGCGCTGCGGGACCGGGCGCTGGAGCGGCTGGCCGAGGCCGCGCCGGCCCGGCTGGAGGATCCCAGCCCGTCGGAGGAGACCCGGCGGGCGCTCGAGGAGCAGGTGGCCGGCGGGGTGGACCTGGCCGTGCTCATGGGCCGGCTCGACGGGCTGGCGGCCGGTCACCCGCTGCCCGCCGACTTCATGTGGCGTGGCGGCACCTGGCTCAGGCTCCACCCGGAGGCCTGCGCCGCCCTGGCGGCTCGCTTCCGCGAGGCCGGCGCCACGCCGCGGGTGCGCCGGGCGCTGGTCTCGCTGCTGGTCCAGGCGGCCTCGGCGGAGGCCCAGGCCACCCTGCGCGAGCTGCTGTCCGCCGCGACGTCGCGCGCCCAGGAGGGCTGGCCGCGCCTCCTCACCCAGCTCACCTTCCTGGAGACGCCCGAGCCGGCCACGCTCGAGCTCCTGGCCGCCGTGGCCGGCGCCGATGGGCCGGGCCGCACCGCGGCCACCATGGCGCTGGGGGCGGCCATCGGCCGGGCGCGCGGCGAGGAGGCCGCCGCGGTGGCGTCGGAGCTCGACCGGCGCCTCGGCGCCGAGCTGGCGGCGACCGCCGATCCGGCCCGCCAGGCCGTCCTGCTGGCCTCCCTGGCCAACGCCGGGCGGCCCGACGACGTCCCGGTGGTGCTGCCCTTCGCCGCGGCCCGGTCGGCGCAGGTCCGCATCGCGGCGGCCGACGCCCTGGGCCGGACGCCCACGCCGGACGGGGTGGCGGCGCTGGAGCGGCTGGTGGTGGACGGGGAGCTGCCGGTGCAGGGCGCGGCCATCGCGGCGCTGGCCCGCCACGCGCCCGGCCAGCAGGGCCTGGAGCGGCTGGCCGCCCTGGTGCGGGGCGGGGCGGTCCACGAGCTCTCCTTCCCGGCGCTCCTCAACCTGGCCGCGGCCAGCCGGGCCACCGGCGCGCCGCCACCCGCCGTCCGGGCGCTGCTGGCGGCCATGTCGGCCGCGCCCATCGGCCGGCCGGAGATCCGGCGGCTGGTGGACGACGCGCTGGCGGCCGCGCCCTGAGCGGCGCGCCGCCGGGGCCCGCCCTCACGTCTTCAGCGAGAAGGGCGTGAAGTCGGTGTCGCGGTCGTAGTAGTCCTCCTGCTCCCGCCGCTTCAGGAAGCCCACCACCCGGTAGGTCACCGGGGTGGCCAGCACCTCCCAGGCCACCTTGAGCGCGTAGTTCCCCAGCATCACCTTGAGCAGCAGCGAGGGCGCCCAGACGCCCAGGAACGCCAGGGGGTAGAACACCAGCGTGTCGGCGGCCTCGCCCACCACGGTGGAGCCGATGGTCCGCACCCACAGGAAGCGGCCGGCGGTCTTCACCTTGAGCTTGGCCAGGGTCACCGAGTTGGCGAACTCCCCGCAGGCGTACCCCAGCAGCGAGGCCAGCGCGGTGCGCCAGGTGGAGCCGAAGACGGCCGCCAGGGCCTCCTGGCCCTGCCACTCGGGCGAGGGCGGCATCTGCACCACCACCGCGCTCATGAGCGAGGCGTAGGCCAGGGCCGCGAAGCCGGCCCACACCACCTTGCGGGAGCGGGCGTAGCCGTAGACCTCGGTCAGGACGTCGCCGAAGAGGTAGCTGAGCGGGAAGAACAGGTTGCCGGCGCCGAAGGTGAAGCCGGCCACCGTGACCGCCTTGCTCACGCCCACCAGGTTGGCGCACAGCAGCACCGTGACGAATGCGGCCATGAGCAGGTCGTAGTACCGGTAAGTTCTGGCGGGAGGTGGCGTGGACATGGTCTCGAGCCGCAGGGGGTGCGCGTCGTGAAGAGGACTCTGGACTGGCCGGAAGGCTCCGAGGAGCTTCCCATGGTCGACGTCTACTTACCGATGATGAAGGCCGCGGCCATCATATCCGCAGGCCAGCTGCGGCTCTTCGAGGCGCTGGCCGGAGGGCCGCTGGGCGTGGCCCGCCTGGCCGAGGTCACCGGCTCGAGCGAGCTGGGCATCCGGCACCTGGCCGACTTCCTGGTGGCCGTGGGGTACCTGGTGGAGGGTCCCGAGGGGCTGTCCAACTCGCGGCGCGCGGCCCGCTGGTTCACCGGCCAGGGCGACGTGGACTACACCGCGGGCCTGCTCTGGACCGCCGAGTCCTGGGGCCTGATGGGCCACCTGACGGCGGCGGTGCGCCAGGGCGCGCCCGAGAAGACGCTGTGGGAGTCGATGCAGGAGCGGCCCCACTGGGGCCCCATCTTCTCGAGCTACATGATGGCCTTCGCCAGGCACCTGGGGCCGGACCTGCTCGAGCGGGTGGTCCTGCCCGGGGGAGCCCGCCGGCTCCTCGACCTGGGTGGGTCCCACGGGCTCCACTCGGTCGGCTTCTGCCGGCGCTACCCGCAGCTGGAGTCGGTCATCGTCGACTTCCCCAGCGCCCTCACCCAGACCGAGGCCATGCTGGCGCGCGAGGGGCTCTCCGATCGCATCCGCGTCCAGCCGGGCAACCTGCTGGAGGGCAGCTGGGGTGACGGCTACGACGTGGTGCTCTACCTCTCGGTGGCCCACAACCAGACCGCCGAGGACAACGCCCGGGTGCTCAGGCACATCGGGGCGGTGCTGCGCCCGGGCGGCCTGCTGGTGATCCACGAGTACCTCGCCGGCGCGCCGCTCGACGTCTACGACGCGGCCTTCCGGCTCACCCTGCTGGTCGAGACCGCCACCCGCACCTACAGCCTGGAGGAGATCTCCGCCTGGCTGGCCGACGCCGGCTTCGAGCCGCCGGAGCGGACCGACCTGGCGCCGCGGGAGAAGGGCTCGCTGGTCTTCGCGCGCAGGCGGGCCTGACGCCGCCCCGGCGCCTGGCCGGCGGCTACTTGATGAGCTTCAGGAAGGTCAGGGTGTCGCGGATGATGCCCATGACCACCCAGACGAAGACCGCGCCGAAGAGGAAGACCCCGAAGACCAGCAGGTTGAGGTACTGGGCCGGGATCTCGAAGTAGAGCGCCAGCGGGGAGAGCAGGTAGCAGGCGAAGAAGACCACGATGAGGGCCGTCAGCAGCCCCCACTTCTCGCCGACCTCGCCGCCCACGATGGCCCGCTTGAGCTGGACCGCCAGGACCGCGTTGTAGCCCATCACCAGGATGGCCAGGCCCGCCAGGGCGTAGGCGACGTAGAGCATGTGGTTCCCCTCGTGGGTGGTTACGTG
Source organism: Anaeromyxobacter sp. (assembly GCA_016718565.1). Taxonomy (NCBI): domain Bacteria; kingdom Pseudomonadati; phylum Myxococcota; class Myxococcia; order Myxococcales; family Anaeromyxobacteraceae; genus Anaeromyxobacter; species Anaeromyxobacter sp. The sequence continues at coordinate 278,548 of JADKCZ010000005.1, forward strand.
GCGCGCTCCAGCAGCTCGCGCATGTGGCGGCCGAGCTCCTCGGCCTTCTTCTTGCTGATGAAGAGCCGCGTCAGCCTCTCGACGTCGGCGACCGCGCCGTGGAGCGCCTTGGGCACGTTCCCGGCGGCGGCCAGCAGCTCGTGCGCCTGCGCGCCCTGCTCGCCGAGCTCGGCGGTGACCAGCGCCTGCAGCCGGTCCAGCAGGCTGGGCTCGGGCGGGCGCGCCGGCGGCGCCGCGGCCAGCGCGAGCTCCCCGGTGGTGGCCCTGGCCGGCTCGCCGCCCAGGCGCAGCCGCCGGAGCACCTGGGTGAGCGACATGGAGAGCAGCGGCGCGTTCACCTGCGGGGTGCAGAGCACCAGCAGCCAGGCCTGCTCCATGGACCGGAGGATGACGCGCCCGTCACCGAACTGGAGGTCGAGGCTGGCGTGGTCGCCGGCCAGCCACTCCTGGAAGTACCCGTCGGCCGACAGCGTGCCGGCCAGCGCCTCCAGGCCGGCGGTGTCGAACACCGGCGGGAACTCGGAGAAGGCCACGGCGCCCGCCTGGTCGAAGACCATGCTGCCCACCACGCCGGGCACGGCGGCGAGCTGGCTGAGCGCGGCGCGCTGTCCCAGGGAGGGCTCCACGGTCACCTCCCCGCCGGGCGCGTCAGCAGCCCGCGCACCTGCACCGCGATGGGCTCCATGGCGACCCCCGGACCGCCCGCCACGCCCAGGTAGTTGCCGTTGCTGTGCACCACCAGGAACGCCTCGCGGGCGCCCTGCAGGGTGGCCACCACCAGCGCGCCCAGCCCGAAGGCCGCCCCGACCGCGCCGGCGTGGTTCAGCGCCAGGTACAGCCCCTTGGCGGCCAGCTCCTCGGCCGCGGGCCCCTCGCCGGGCGCCGTGCGCCCGTCGCTCCCGAAGCGCACCGCGCGGGCCACGCCCTGGATGGCCCGGACCCGGTCCACCGTGCTGGGCACGGCCCGCTCCCGCGCCGCCGGGCCGATGGGCGGCGGCGTCAGGGCCGGCGCCGGCTGGCGGCGCTGCTCGTCCAGCACCCGGTGGGTGTCGAGCAGCAGGTGGCTGAGCCGCTTGGTGATGGTCCGCTTGAGGGTGGTGGTGTTGGGGAAGGGCTCGAAGGCGCCGTCGGGCCAGCCGAGGATGACGCCCACGGCCTGCTCGCCCACCACCTGGCCGGCCTCGGCGTGCACCACCTCGCCGGCCTCGAAGTAGAGGTGCCCCACCTGGCCGTGGAAGGTGACCGCCACCAGGCCGGAGAAGTGGTTGAGCGACCAGACCTGGAGCAGGTCCACCAGCGGCAGGCCGCCGGTGGCGCCGCTGAAGCCGGCGCCGGCTGGACTCTCGGAGCGATTGGTCATGGTCTCCTCCGCGCTGCCCGCGTCGGACCTCCGGGGGCATGCACCGGTCCGGCCCGATGGGCCACCAGCGGCCCTCATACACACGGTCCAGGAGGCTCGCAAGGAAAGGGCACCCGGGCCAGCCCACGATCGAGTGTGTAGGCACAGGAGGAGGCGGGTGAGGATGCTGGGTAGGGGCGTGTGCGGCGAGGCCCTGGTGACCGCTCGCGCCCGGGCGGCGCCGGCCCGGCGTGGGGGTGGCCCAGGCTGCTCCGTACCGCGAGCACGGGACGGCGTGAGGGTGGCGGGTGCGACCGACGCTCGGTGGCGCTCCCCTGCGGCCGCGCTGCCACTTCACCGCCGCCATGTGGTCGGCTAGCCTCCGCCGCGGAGGAGGTCCACGCGCATGCCCGCCGCACGGAGTGACGGCCAGCCACGGCAGGTCCCGATGCGCCCGCGGGCAGGCACGCCCCGGCGGCGCGCGGCCGACCTGCTGGCCCTGGCCTGGCTCGCCGGGCTGGCGGCCTGTGGCGCCTCCGGCCCGGCCGAGGTGGCGCCGGCGCCCAGCATCTCCTCCTTCGCCGCGGCCCGGTCACCGCTCACCGCCGGGGAGGCCACCACCCTCACGGCCGTGTTCGCTGGTGGCACCGGCCGCGTGGACCCGGGCGTGGGGCCGATCGAGAGCGGTGTCCCGGCCGGCACCGGCGCGCTGGCCGAAGACACCACCTTCACGCTCTCGGTGGGCGGCGAGGGCGGCACCGCCGAGCGGACGGTGCGGGTGGTGGTGGTCGCCGCGCCGGTCGTGCCGGTGGTCACCGCGCCCGCCCTGCTGACGGCCGGCGCGGCCGGCGCGGCGTCGGTGCCACCCCAGGACGGCGTGACCTTCGAGTGGACCATCACCGGGGGCACCTTCCCGGGCGGGCGCAGCGCCACCACCGGCGCCTCGACCACCTTCACCGCCGGGGGACCAGGCGTCCTCCACCTGGCCTGCACCGCCACCAACTCCGCCGGAGCCACCTCCGCGCCCGGGGCGCGGGACGTGACCCTGGTGGCCCCCCCGGCCATCGCCTCCTTCGCGGCGGCGCGCTCGCCGCTCACCGCGGGCGGCGCCACCTCCCTCACCGCCACCTTCAGCGGCGGCGCGGGCGCCGTGGACCACGGCCTGGGCCCCGTGACCAGCGGCGTGGCCATGCCCACCGGCACCCTCGCCGGCACCACCACCTTCACCCTCACCGTCACCAACGCCGCCGGCGACTCCGTCACCGCCCAGGCCACCGTGCTGGTGGTGGCCCCCCCGGCCATCGCCTCCTTCGCGGCGGCGCGCTCGCCGCTCACCGCCGGCGGCGCCACCTCCCTCACCGCCACCTTCAGCGACGGCGCGGGCGTCGTGGACCACGGCCTGGGCCCCGTGGCGAGCGGCGTGGCCATGCCCACCGGCACCCTCGCCGGCACCGCCACCTTCACCCTCACCGTCACCAACGCCGCCGGCGACTCCGTCACCGCCCAGGCCACCGTGCTGGTGGTGGCCCCCCCGGCCATCGCCTCCTTCGCGGCGGCGCGCTCGCCGCTCACCGCCGGCGGCGCCACCTCCCTCACCGCCACCTTCAGCGGCGGCGCGGGCGCCGTGGACCACGGCCTGGGCCCCGTGACCAGCGGCGTGGCCATGCCCACGCCCCTCATCGGCGAGGACACCACCTTCACCCTCACCGTCACCAACGCCGCCGGCGACTCGGTCACCGCCCAGGCCACCGTGCTGGTGGTGTCCCCCCCGGCCATCGCCTCCTTCGCGGCGGCGCGCTCGCCGCTCACCGCGGGCGGCGCCACCTCCCTCACCGCCACCTTCAGCGGCGGCGCGGGCGTCGTGGACCACGGCCTGGGCCCCGTGACCAGCGGCGTGGCCATGCCCACCGGCGTCCTCGCCGCCACCACCACCTTCACCCTCACCGTCACCAACGCCGCCGGCGACTCCGTCACCGCCACGGCCGCGGTGCAGGTGGTCCCGCCGCCGGTGATCTTCCGGTTCGCCGCCACCCACGCCGCGCTCCCGGAGGGGAGCGCCACCACCCTCACGGCCACCTTCGCCGGCGGCGCGGGGGCGGTGGACCAGGGGCTCGGCGCCGTCCTGAGCGGCGTCCAGGTGCCCACCGGGGACCTGGCGCAGTCCACCAGCTACACGCTCACCGTGACCAACGCGGCCGGCGACTCGGTCACCTCCACCGCCACCGTCGCCCTGCTCCCCGCCACCAGCGTCATCACCTTCACCACCGAGGGCGAGACCTTCGCGCCGGTGCTGGTGGTGGAGGGCTCGCCGGACATCCTCTGGACCTTCGCCGACGGCACCACCAGCACCTCCCGGTCGCCCACCAAGTCCTACGGCTCGGCGGCCTCCAGGCCCACCACCCTGCGGGTGACGCCCTGGAGGGCGCTGCGGCGCATCAACCTGGGCTACGACGCCAGCGACGGCGGCTCCCCTGCCATCGAGCAGGTGCCGGACCAGCACGTCTCGGCGGTCGCGGGGCTGGAGGTGGTGGCGCCCACCCTGGCCCAGTGGTGCTCCTCCTACAACCAGCTCACCGCGCTGGACTTCGGAGACTTCACCAACCTCGACACCATCGAGTGCTACCACTCGGCGACCCTCACCAGCGTGCGACTGGTCAACACGCCGCGCCTGAGCCGGGCCTGCTTCGAGGACTGCCACCTCGCCGCCCTGGACGTCTCGGAGAGCCCCCATCTGGCGGACCTGCGCGGCGCCCTGAACGCCTTCCCCACGGTGGACTTCGGCGGCGTCCGCTTCGCCGAGGCCTGGCACATCTGCATCCGCGAGAACCCCCAGCTCACCAGCCGGTCGCTGTTCGCCGCCGCCGACCAGTTCCCCGCCATGGCGGAGCTCTGGATCTGGGAGACCCACCAGGCCGGGGCGCTGCGGCTCGGCTCCACCCACCCCACCCTGGACGTGAGCATCCTGGCCGCCACCAACCAGTACGACTCCCTGCTCCTGGCCGGCGCGCTGCAGAACCCCGGCGCCCGGGGGGTGGTCAACCTGCGGCGCAACCTGCTCACCCGGGTGGACCTGACCGGCTGCGTCCAGCTCACCGAGCTCTACCTGGCCGACAACCTGCTCGGCGAGGCCGAGGCGGACGGCATCCTGGCCACCCTGGACTCCCTGGGGCGGGCGCGCCTCGGCGCCAGCGATCTCACGACCCTGGAGGTGGACCTCACCGGCAACGCCAGCCCCAGCGCCGCGGGCCGCGCCAGCGCGGTCCGCCTGGCGTCCAGGGGTTGGACCGTCCGGACCCGCACCTGGACCGAGACGCCGCCGGCCGCGGCCGGCCCCACCCCCTGAGGCCTGGGCCGGAGGCCGGGCCTCGGCCCGGCCCTGGCCCGCTCGTGACCACGCCCTGGCCAGGCGCTCACGGGCCGAGGGGCGCGGCCCTCGGCGCGGCTGGCGCGGCGCGAGCCGGCGGGCCGGCCAGCGGCGCCAGGCGGAGCCGCTCCTGCGCGATCCGGTCGAGCAGCGCCGCCAGCCGGAGGCCGGCCTTGACGAGGGCGGCCTCGGCGCGCGCCCGCTGGCGGGACGCGTAGTCCGCCGGCACCAGGAGCCGCTCGGTCCTGGTCGGCGTGGCGCCCAGCTCCTGGTAGACGGCGCGGGCCAGCCGGTTCGATTCGCCCGCCCAGTCCGCCGGCGAGCGGTCGGCCGTCCAGGCCCGGCGCGAGGCCTCGTCGAGGGCGGCGTCGAGCGCCGCGGCGGCCTCCGTCGGCGACCGCCCCGCCAGGATGGGCCAGACCACCACCGCGTCCCAGACCACGTGCAGGTTGGTGTCGAAGGGTGGGCTGCCGGCCCTGGCCGGGAGGCGCACGCCGCCCAGGTTGCCCTGGCGCCACCCCTGCGCAGCGTGCAGCGGCTGGTGCAGGTCGCCCACCACGTGGACCAGCCACCGCAGCGCCTCGAGGCGACGCCCCGGGTCGTCGTCGCGCGCCAGCACCTCGGCCGCCCGCTCGATGCAGGCCACGGCGCACAGCCCCCCCGGGCAGTCGCGCGCCGCGTCGTAGCGCCCGGCCTCGAAGGGGATGTCCACCCAGTGGTTGGGCGCGTTGGCCCGCGTCCGGTGGTCGTCGGCCCAGACCGCCACCTCGTGGTCCGAGAGGTGCCCGTCGCCCAGCAGCTCGCGCACCAGGGCGCTGGCCTCTGGCCCGAGCCGCCGCTCGGCCAGCGCCCCGACCAGCTCGTGCCCCTCGTCGTTCCAGGCCCGCGCCGGGCCGGGGCCGAGCTGGGCGGCCAGCGCGAGGAGCGGCAGGAGGCGGCGCACGGGCCGGATCATAGCGCCCGCGCCGCCGCCGGGCCGCGCGGCGGGTTCGGCGCGCCGCGGCGAGGGCCCTCCGCCCGCCTGCGCCGGATCAAGGCGCACCGGGAGTCCGGCCTGCTAGGGTGCCCGGATGCGCTCGCTCCCGCTCCTCGTCCTGCTGGCCACCGGCTGCGCCGCCCCCGGGTTCGTGGGCCAGGTGGGCCGCGTCACCCCGGTGAAGGACGTGCGGCTCGGCCTCGGCGCCGGGTACCAGGTCAACACCTCGGCGGCGGCGGTGGTGCTGGACGGCCGCGACCTGGCCAGGCAGCTCTCCGGGAAGTCGGTGGCCTGCCCCGATCTCGCCGCCCAGGACTGCTGGACCCTGGCGGACGTCCGGCCGGTGGTCCGCGCCGGGATGCGCTTCGCCCTGGCGGCGCCGCTCTCCGCCAACACCTCGCTGTCGGGCCGCTACGGCTACGCCGACGGCCTCGACGTCGGGCTGCGCTTCGGCCCCGACAACAAGGGGCTCGACCTCGGCTGGCAGGCCTTCGGCCCGCGCGACGCCGCCGTGGAGGGGTGGGCCGGCTCGCTCTTCGCCGGCTGGACCAAGCGCGACATGGGCACCCTCGGCGCCATCATCGAGGACGTCCTGCAGGGGAGCGCCTCGCTCGACGACTACTCGCTCACCTTCGTGGCCGGCCGCCAGTTCCGCCAGGTGGCCCACGTCTACCTGGGCGGCCGGTACATCTACTCCCGCTGGAAGGTGCAGGTGCTGCCCGACCTGCCGATCGTCTACGACGGGGCCGCGTCGCAGCGGGCCCTGCTCGGCACCGACCCGTCGGGGAGCCTCCACCACGTGGGCGCGGTCCTCGGCGCGGCGGTGGGCTGGCGCAGCGTCTTCCTGGGCGCGGAGCTGAACCTCCTGCAGACCTTCGGCCGGGCCGAGGTGCTCTTCGAGGAGGTGAGCCTGTCCGGCTTCGGGGTCATGCCCGCCGTCTACCTGTACGGGCAGTTCTGAGCGCCCGCCCGCCCCGCGGACCGCCCCGGAGCGGCTACCCGCGCACCAGCGAGGCCAGCTTGGACACGTCCACCGTGCGGGCCTGCTCCTGGATGGCCCCGGTGTAGCGCTGCTGCAGGGCCCGCCCGTCGGCCAGGGTGGCCTGGAAGGCCTGGCGCACCGCGTCCGCGGTCAGGGTGCGGCCGCTGGCGTAGTAGCGCTTCGCCACCTGGCCCAGCGCGTAGGTGGAGGCGAAGGAGACCGCCGAGCCGGTGGCCGCGCCGGCCAGCCCGCCGAGCAGCCCGCCGGCCAGCCGGCCCAGCAGCCCACCCACCAGCTTGCGCCCCACCTGCTCGACGTACTGCGACGCCAGCCCCACGCCGGCGGTGGCCAGGAAGTCCTTCACGTGGCCGGCGTCGAGCTCGTAGCCGTGGGCCTGGCCGAGCCGGTACACCAGCCGCATCTGCAGCGGGATGATGGCCAGGGTGGCCAGCGACTGCGGCAGGAGCTCCAGCGCCCCGTTGAGGATGGCGGCGTCGAGGATGGTCTTGTCGAGCGCGGCGCCGTCCGGCGCCGCCCGCCCGGCCGGCCCGGCGGCGGGGCCCGCCCGCGGCCCGAGCGGCGCCGACACCAGCGCCCCGGCCTCGCGCCGGTAGGCCGCGGCCGCCGCGGCGTCCAGCCCGAGGGCGTCGCGCAGCCGCTCCAGGAAGCGCGCCTCGGCCTCGCCGTGGGCGCCGTCGGCGTCGCAGACGCCCACCGCCAGCTCGAAGGCCGCCTGCCTGCCCTCCGGCGAGGTCAGCGTAGCGGCCACGATGGTGGGCGTGAGGCGCCCGGTCCGGATCTCCTCCACCAGCGCGTCCAGCCGGTCGGCCGCCTCTGGGGCGAGCGAGCTGGCGATGCGCCGGAGCTCGGCCTGCTCGCGGGCGTCCTGCGCGCCGTCGGCGAGCGCGGCCATGAGGGCGATGGCGAGGGTGGCTTCCCGTTCCTGGCTGGTCATGTCCGGAGCATAGGCGCAACCCCCGGCCCGCCGCCCGACCCGGCCCCGACTGGCACGCCGCGCCGGCCCACCCCGATGGCGGGAGGTGCTACCATCGTCGCCCTCGATCGCGGAGACTGGCCCCTCATCCCGCAGCCGGCCCCCTGACCAGTGCCCACCAGCCTCGACTTCCCGACGCTGTCGCTCTCCACCTCGGTGCTGGTGCTGGCGCTGGCGGCCGCCATGCTCTACGTGAGGGCCACGCGGCGCACCTACCCCGGCTTCGACCACTGGGTGGCCGGGGCCCTCTTCGCCGGCCTGGCCTCGCTGCTCGGCGTGTTCCGCGGCGAGCTGCCGTCCCTGGTCAGCGCGGTGATCGGCAACACGCTGGCCAGCCTGGGCATCGCCCTGGTGGCCTCGGGGCTGGAGCGCTTCCTGGAGCGACCTGGCCGGTCCTGGCCGCAGCTGCTGGGGGTGGGCGCCACCCTCGCCACCTCCGTGGCCTTCACCTGGTGGTGGCCGTCGCTGCGGGCCCGGGTCGCCACGGGTGAGGCCATCTACCTGGTGCAGGTGAGCCACTGCCTCTGGCTGGTGGCGCGCGGCATCGCCCCGGCCCTGGGAGGGCGCAACCGGCTGCTCGAGCTGGTGCTGGGCCTGCAGGCCGGCTGGGGGGCGGTGCGCGTGGCGCTGGTGACGCTGGGCGACGGCAGCTTGGGCCCGCTGCTCGACGGCGACTTCGCCCGCGACCTCACCTTCCTCCTCTACCCCACCACCACCGCGGTGCTCACCTTCGGGCTGACCGTCCTCGACCTGCAGCGCGTCGAGGCCGACCTGCGCGCCTCGGTGGAGGAGGTGCGCACGCTGCGCGGCATCATCCCCATCTGCGCCACCTGCAAGAAGGTGCGGGAGGGGGCCGACTGGACCCGCATCGACGCCTACGTGCAGCAGCACACCGAGGCCCAGTTCAGCCACGGCATCTGCCCGGAGTGCCTGGACCAGCTCTACCCGGGCGGCATCTGACCGCCGGAGGCGTGACCCTCCCGGGCGCGCGCCCGGGATGCCCTCCCGGGCGCCGAGCCCGGCGTCCCGCGCGCGGGGCGCACGCGCGGGGACGCGCCGCGGCGCCCTGCCGCACCGTTCCCTGGCGGCCTCGAATGGGAGGAGACTCCCGGGTGTCGGCGTGCCGCGGGCAGACGCGCGGCCGCCCTCGCGCAGGGGGACGCCATGAAGAAGCGGCTCTACGGCTTTGGCGGCGGCAAGGCCGACGGCAACCGGAACCTCAAGGACCTGCTCGGCGGCAAGGGCGCCGGCCTCGCCGAGATGTCGGCCATCGGCATCCCGGTGCCGCCGGGCTTCACCATCACCACCGAGGTCTGCACCGCCTTCTACGCGGCGGGGAAGCGGCTGCCCCGCGGGCTGGAGGGCGAGCTGCGCGCCGCCCTGGCGACGGTGGAGCGGCTCACGGGCAAGGGGTTCGGCCGGGCCGCCGCGCCGCTGCTGGTCTCGGTCCGCTCCGGCGCGCGCGTCTCCATGCCGGGCATGATGGACACGGTCCTCAACCTGGGGCTCAACGACGACACCGTGGCCGGCCTGGCCGAGGCCACCGGCGACGAGCGCTTCGCCTGGGACAGCTACCGGCGCTTCTGCGCCATGTTCGGGGACGTGGTGCTGGGCCTGAAGCCCGAGCGCAAGGAGGACCGCGATCCCTTCGAGGAGCTGCTCCACGCCAAGAAGGACGAGCTGGGCGTGCGCAGCGACGCCGACCTGCCGGTGGCGGCGCTCAAGCAGCTGGTGGGCCAGTTCAAGGCGGTCATCCGCGAGCGGCGCGGCGTGGAGCTGCCGGCCGACCCCTTCGCGCAGCTCCTGCTGGCCGTCAAGGCCGTCTTCCAGTCCTGGGACAACGACCGGGCCGACGCCTACCGCCGGCTCAACGGCATCCCGTCCTCCTGGGGCACCGCCGTCAGCGTCCAGGCCATGGTCTTCGGCAACCTGGGCGACGACTCCGGCACCGGGGTGGCCTTCACCCGCAACCCGGCCACCGGCGAGGACCAGTTCTACGGCGAGTTCCTGGTGAACGCGCAGGGCGAGGACGTGGTGGCCGGCACCCGCACGCCACAGAAGCTCTCCGAGCTCTCGCGCCGGTGGCCCGCCATCGGCCGCCAGCTCCTGGCCGTGCGGCGCACGCTGGAGCGGCACTACGCCGAGATGCAGGACATCGAGTTCACCGTCGAGCGCGGCACCCTCTACGTGCTGCAGACCCGCACCGGCAAGCGCACCGGGCTGGCGGCGGTGCGCATCGCGGTGGAGATGGCGGAGGCCGGCCTCATCGGCCGCGACGAGGCGGTGCTGCGCGTCGACCCCGAGGCCCTCAACCACGTCCTGCGCCCGGTCTTCGACGAGGCGGCCCGGGCCGAGGCGGTGGCGGCCGGTCGGCTGCTGGCCACCGGCCTGCCGGCGGGCCCCGGCGCCGCCTCGGGGCGGCTGGTCTTCTTCGCCGAGGACGCCGTCGCCTGGCGGCGGCGCAACGGCGAGCAGGTGGTGCTGGCGCGCCACGAGACGAGCCCGGAGGACATCCGCGGCATGGCCGCGGCCGAGGGCTTCCTCACCGCCTTCGGCGGCATGACCAGCCACGCCGCGCTGGTGGCCCGGCAGATGGGCAAGGTGGCCATCGTGGGCTGCGAGGCGCTGACCTTCGACTACCAGGCCCGCACCATGACGGTGGCCACCGCCAGCGGACCGCGGGTGCTGCGCGAGGGCGACTGGATCTCCATCGACGGCATGGCCGGCCAGGTCGTGGAGGGCCGGCTGGCCACCAGCCCCTCGGAGGTGGTGCAGGTGCTGCTGGAGAAGAGCCGCCCCGCCGCCGCCGCGCCGATCTACCGGCGCTTCGCCACGCTGCTCGGCTGGGCCGACCAGGCGCGCCGCCTCGGCGTGCGCGCCAACGCCGACCAGCCCGACCAGGCCGCCACCGCGGTGGCCTTCGGCGCCGAGGGCATCGGCCTGTGCCGCACCGAGCACATGTTCTTCGGCGAGGGGAAGATCGGCCCGATGCGCGAGATGATCGTGGCCGAGACCGTCGCGGAGCGCCGCGCCGCGCTGGCGCGCCTGCTGCCGCTGCAGCGGGCCGACTTCGCCGGCCTCTTCGCGGCCATGGCGCCGCGGCCGGTGACCATCCGCACCATCGACCCGCCGCTGCACGAGTTCCTGCCCCAGGACGAGGCGGGACAGGCCGAGCTGGCGCGCGCCACCGGCCGCACGCTGGCGCAGGTGCGCGGCCGGGTGGCCGAGCTGCACGAGTCCAACCCCATGCTGGGCCACCGGGGCTGCCGGCTCGGCATCACCTACCCCGAGATCACCGAGATGCAGGCGCGGGCCATCTTCGAGGCGGCCTGCGACGTGGCCGCCACCGGCAAGAAGGTGCTGCCCGAGGTGATGATCCCGCTGGTGGGCGCCAAGGCCGAGCTGGACGACCAGGCCGCCATCGTGCGGCGGGTGGCGGCCGAGGTGTTCCGCGAGCGGGGGCGCGCCGTGCCCTTCCACGTGGGCACCATGATCGAGGTGCCGCGCGGCGCCCTCACCGCGGCGGCCATCGCCGAGACCGCCGAGTTCTTCTCCTTCGGCACCAACGACCTCACCCAGACCACCTTCGGCCTGTCGCGCGACGACACCGGCCCGGTCCTGGCCAGCTACCTGGAGCGCGACATCTGGCCGGTGGACCCCTTCGTCTCCATCGATCGCGAGGGCGTGGGCGCGCTGATGCGCCTGGCGGTGGAGGGCGGGCGGCGCACCCGGCCAGGGCTGCAGCTCGGCATCTGCGGCGAGCACGGCGGTGATCCGTCGTCGGTGGCCTTCTGCCACGAGCTGGGGCTGGATTACGTCTCCTGCTCTCCCTATCGCCTGCCCATCGCGCGGCTGGCGGCGGCGCAGGCGGCGCTGCGCCAGGCCGGGGCGAAGCGGAAGCCCGGGGCGAAGCGGAAGGCCGGGGGCGCGGTGCGGCGCAAGGCGACGGCGAGCCGGCGGCCGCCCGTGCGGCGCACGGTGAAGCGGCGTCGCTGACCGGTGGCGCGGCCGGGGAGGTGGCGGTGCGCCTGCCTTCCTCCCTCCATGGGCCTGGGTGGACTGGTCGTCCCTGTCGGGGCGAGGGTGGACACTTCGTCATCCCCGCAAGGCTGTACATGGATTGACCATGTCAATATTGAGCGCATTGCTCCAGCAACGCCCAGCTGCGGCACGATTGTCGATTCCTGATTCCGGAGTTCATTGACGTGGATCAGCGATAAGGCATTTAACCCACTACAATCAATGAGTTCCGAGTCGTGCGTGGGACTGGTGGTCCGCCGCGCCGAGCGTACATTGGCCCAAGTCATCCGCGCAGCCCGCGCGGAGCAGGGGAGGGTCACCATGGACAGCAACTATTCGGCGCTCACCTTCGAGGAAGTGGCCGTCGCCAAGGCCGCCATTCGCGTCTTCCGGTACCTGGCGGTCGTGGCCACCGCGGTGCTGGTGCCCGCGGTGGTGGTGCTGGTCACGCCGCTGGTCGGGTGGGCGCTGGTCGCCGCCATCGTCTTCAGCCCGCTGGTCTTCGCTTACGTCCTGGTCCTGGCCGCGCGGCAGGCCGCCGAGGAGCGCCGCCAGGCAGCGCCCTGACTCGGGCCGGCCCGGGCCTCGCCCGCCCTCGCCGCGGGCGCTCCGGGCGCTCCGGGCGCTCGGGGCGCTCGGACGCTCCGGACGCTCCGGACGCGCGGCGTGAGGCGTGGGGCGTGCCGCTGGCGCACGGTGTGTGAGGCCGCGTCCCGTCGTCGGGGACCCGGCCAGGCCCAAGCGGTCGGATTTCGTGGCGGCGCCGGCGGCATGGCCGGTGCACCGGTGGCTCCTCGCCGGCCGCCCTCCCTCGACCTCCGCCGGCACGAAAGGCAGGCCGCTCCATGCTGAAGCCCTTGCTCGCGCTCGCGGCGATCGTCGCCGTGCTCTCCGCCACTGGCTGCTGCCTCCCGCTGCACGGCGGCAGGTACTACGGCGACGACCGCTGGTCCGACTCGGATCGCCCGGCCTCGCCGGGCCACCGCAGCCGCCCGCACCGCTGAGCGGTAGAGGCCCCGCCGCCGGTGAGGGCGTGGCCACCGCCGGGCGGCCGCGCCCTCACCACTCGCGGAGGAAGTGGCAGGTGTAGCCGCCCGGGTGCTTCAGCAGGTAGTCCTGATGGTCGGCCTCGGCGCGGTACCACGGCCCCGCCGGCGCGATCTCCGTGACGATGACGCCCTTCCACCGACCGGCCTGCTGCACCCGCGCCTTGACCGCCTCGGCGGTGCGGCGCTGCGCCTCGTCGGCGTAGAAGATGGCGCTGCGGTACTGCGTGCCCCGGTCGTTGCCCTGCCGGTCCCTGGTGGTGGGGTCGTGCATGCGGAAGAACCACCGCTCGAGCAGCTCGTCAAAGCCGAGCCGCCTCGGGTCGAAGACCACCCGCACCGCCTCGGCGTGGCCGGAGCGCGAGTCGTGGGTGTCCTGGTAACGCGGGTTCAGGAGCCACCCGCCGGTGTAGCCCACCTCGGTCTCGAGGACGCCCGGGATCTTCCTGAGGAGGTCCTGCATGCCCCAGAAGCAACCTCCGGCCAGCACCGCCACCTCGCGCTCGCCGACCGGGCGGGGCGCGGCGGTGGCCGGCGGCGCTGGCGCCGGGGCGGGCCGGGACGCCGCGGCGGGCCGCTTCACCGCGGGTGATGTCGGCTGGTCGGCCGGCGCAGCGGCGGGCAGGAGGGTGGCGGCCAGGAGGGCGGCGGCGAGCGCCCGGCCCATCAGGTGGACGGCGGGGGCGGCAGTGGACGACGGCATGGCAGGGTCTTAGCGGGGAGGGCGGGGTGGCGCCTCCTCCACCTCGTCGTCGGCGCCCTGGGCCAGCAGCGCCTGGGCCCGCTCGGTCTTGATCGGCGCCCCCAGCGCGGCGATGGCCCGCGCCCGGCCGAGCACGTTGCCCTTCCCGGTGGCCAGCTTGGCGCGCGCCGTGTCGAAGGCGTCCTTCGACTGGTCGAGCCGCTGGCCCACCTCGTCGAGGTCGGCCACGAAGCCGGCCAGCTTCTCCAGCAGCTTGCCGGCCTCCTCGGCGATCTCCTGGGCGTTGGCGTTCTGCTTCTCCGACCGCCAGACGTGGGCCACCAGCTGCAGGGCCGCCAGCAGGGTGGTCGGGCTGCAGAGCACGATGCGGTGGCGGAAGGCCTCCTCGTAGAGCCCGGGAGCGCGCGACAGCGCGGCGTGGAAGGCCGCCTCGTTGGGCACGAAGAGCAGCACCAGGTCCACGGTCCGTTCGGCCACCACCTCCGGGTAGCGCTTGGCCGCCAGCCCCTTCACGTGGGTGCGCACCGAGGCCAGGTGGGCGTCGAGCGCGGCCTCGCGCGCCTCCGGGCTGGTGGCGCGCGCCGCCTCAACGAAGGCGGTGAGCGAGCACTTGGCGTCCACCACCAGGGCCCGGTTGCCCGGCAGGTAGACCAGCGCGTCGGGCTGCTTGCGGCCGCCGGCCTCGTCCTGGTGGCTCACCTGCAGGGCGTACTCGCGCCCGGCGGTGAGCCCGGCGGTCTCGAGCACCCGCTCCAGGACCAGCTCGCCCCAGTCGCCCTGCGCCTTGGACTCGCCGGTGAGGGCCCGCGACAGCGCCTCGGCGTCCTCGTGCAGCCTCCCCTGCGTCTCCTGCAGGCGCCGCAGGGCCTCCAGCAGGCTGGCCCGGTCGCGGTTCTCGGCGTCGTAGGTCTTCTCGACCTTGGCCTCGAAGGTCTCGAGCCGCGCCCTGAGCGGCGCGAGCAGCGCGCCCAGCCCCTCCTGGCTGCGATCGAGCAGCGCCTTCCCCTTCTCGTCGAGGACGCGGCCGGCCAGCTTCTCCACCTCGGCCCGCACCTGCTCGCGGGTCCGCTCGGCCTCCAGCCGCCGCTCGCCGGCGGCGCGCCGCTCACCGTCCAGCTCGGCGCGCGCCCCCGCCAGCTCGGCGGTGAGGGCGGTGAGCCCCTGCCGCGCCGCGGCCGCCTCGCGCTGCGTCGCCTCCGCCGCCCGGCGCGCCTCGGCCACCTGCCCCTCGCGGGCTCGCAGCTGCTCGCGCAGCGCCGCCAGCTCCAGGTCGGCCGCCCGCCGCGCCTCGCCGCCGGCCGACTCCAGCGCCAGCCGCCGCAGCCACAGCCCCACGCCGAGGCCTGCCGCCAGGAAGACCAGCGCCACCACCACCGTCGTCGCGACGTCCATGCCTCCTCCTCTCGCCACCCGCGCCACCCGCGCGCGGCCTGCGCCGACTGCGCCGACTGCGCCGACTGCGCCGCCCGCCCCGGTGCAACATGGCTGCCCGGAGCGCCCTGGCGCCCGCGCCGGCCGCGTCCGCCCCCCGGCCACGCTCGGGAACGCGGCGACCGCGGTCACGGGGTGGTGGCAGGGCGCTGGACCCCATCTCTAGCGCGGCCCCCTGTCTGCGGCGTCGGCAGCCGGGGTGGGCCTAGGGGTCGGGGTCGAGGTCGGGGTCGGGGTCGGGGTCTAGGTCGAGGTCGGGGTCGGGGTCGGGGTCGGGGTCGAGGTCGGGGTCGGGGTCGAGGTCGAGGTCGGGGTCCAGGTCACGATCGCGGCCGCGGTCCACCGCTCTCCCTCTCCCCCAGCCCGCTGGGGGAGAGGGCCGGGGTGAGGGGGCAGCACGAGGGAGGGGGCCGCCTGAGCAGTGCCCGCGAGCCCCGCCTCCATTCACCCTCGGTGACCACCGCCCTGCCCGCGCCCCCCGGCGCCCCGGCTGTCAGACCCGCGGCGCATACTGTACGCATGAGCAGCCGCGCTCCAGGTCCGGGTCTCCTCCTTCCGCCCCCCGGCGCGGAGGCCCTGTCCCCCTCGGCCGCGCTGGCCGAGGCCGCCTGGCAGCTCGAGCAGGTCCCCTTCGAGGAGCGGCGCCACGTGCTGCGCGGCGAGGCCGGCCTGCTGATCGACGGCCTGCTCACCCGCGTGGCCCGCGGCCAGGGCGCGCTCGAGGTCTCCCTGGCCGAGGGGCTGGCGGCCCTCTCCGCCGGCGACCGGCTGCTCCGGCTCGGCTACTCCTGCGTCGGCGACTACGCCCGCGAGCGGCTCGGCCTGGCCGGCCGGACCGCGCAGGCCCTGGTGCGGCTCGGCGCGGGGCTGACCGAGCGGCCGGTGCTCCGGGCTGCGGTCCGCCGCGGTGAGGTGAGCCTGCGCCGGGCCCAGGTGGTCCTGCCGGCGGCGCGCGGCGAGGCCGAGGCCGCCTGGGTGGAGCGGGCCCGGGGTGAGACCACGCGGGCCCTCGAGGCGGCCGTGGCGGCCTGGGCGCGGGGGGAGCGGGAGGCGGTGGAGCGCGACCCGGACGAGGAGAAGGCGGCGGACGGGGCAGCAGCAGGAGGCCAGGGTGCGCAGGTGCGGGCGCCACCGGCTTCACCCAGGTTCGACGACGACGAGCCCTGGGAGCGGCTGGTCCTCCCGCTCCCTCCCGAGACGGCCGACACGCTCGACCGGGCCTGCGCCCTGGCCGGCCGCCTGCTCGGCGCCGCCTCCCCCACCTGGCAGCGGCTCGAGGCCATCGCCCAGGAGTACCTCGGCGAGCACCCGCCCGACGACGCCGACCAGGAGGTGGCGGCCTGCGGCATCGAGGCCTGGGACCCGCCGCCCGACGGGACCGATCCCGACGGGTTCGATCCCGACGGCTCGGGTCCCGACGGCTCCTGCCCCGGAGACCTGTCGCCCTGGGCCAACGGCCCCCGGCCTGGCCGCCCTCCCTCCCTCTCCGAGCCCATCCCCGCTTGGAGCGCCGACCTCGAGGCCGTCCTCGAGCAGGAGTTCCACCGCTGGGACTTCCTCGCCACCGTCGAGCCGGTCGGCTCCCCTCCCCTCCTCGCCCTCGGCCTCTCTCCCCAGGACCTCGACCTCGAGCTCCGACACCTCTCCTCCCTGCGCGCCCGCTGGGACGAGCTCCTCGGCCACCTCGCCCTCCTCCTCCGCTCCCTCGGCCTTTGGCGCGACATGGGCTTCCTCTCCTTCCCCCACTACCTCAAGGAGCGCCTCGGCCTCGGCACCCGCGCCGTCGAGCAGCGCATCGCCCTCGAGCGCCGCCTCCACGAGCTCCCTCCACTCCGTGCCGCCCTCCGCGCCGGCCGCCTCTCCTACGAGCAGGCCCGCCTGGTCGCCCGCGTCGCCACAGACGACCTCTCCACCGAGGCCTGGGTGGCCCGCGCCGAGGGGCTCTCCTGCCTCGCCCTCCAGCGCCTCCTCGACACCTCCTCCACCGCGCAGGTGCGGGCGCGCGGCCACCTCGACCTCCGCGTCCCGAGCAGGGTCGGCGTCCTCCTCGCCGCCGCCTTCCGCGCCGCCGAGCGCGCCTCCGGCCGCTGGCTCTCCCAGCCCGCCTGCCTCTCTGCCCTCTGCGACCACTTCCTCCTCACCTGGGCCGGCCTCCCTCCACCTCGCCGCTCCGTCCAGCGCCGGGTCCTCCACCGCGACCACGGCCTCTGCCAGGTCCCAGGCTGCAGCCGCGCCGCCGCACGCCCACCACCTCACCTTCCCGCCCACGGCGGCTCCGACCTCCCAGACAACCTGGTCGCCCTCTGCGCCGCCCACCACCTCCACGGCGTCCACGCCGGCTGGCTCAGGGTCCACGGCTCCGCTCCTCACCACCTCTCCTGGGAGCTCGGCGAGCGCCGCCCGCCGGGGCCGGACCTCGGGCACCGGGCACCGACGGAGGACTGGCGAGCCTGAGCGCGGGTGAGGTGGCGGTGGGCGTGGCGGTGGGCGTGGCGGTGGGCCTGGCGGTGGGCCTGACCGTGGGCCTGACCGTGGGCCGGGTCGGTGGGGCCGGGCCGTGAAGCGCGGCCGCTCCAAACTCACGGTCAGGTACGACAGCGATGCCCCCACGAACACGGGACGAGAAATCCAGACGGGCCGTCCGCCCCTCCCGCCTTCACGGGACCTACCCGAGGCTGTTTGTCGCGGTACCACGTCCACGGACCGCGATGAGCGAACCCCACGACCAGACCTGCAGCGCCATCGTGAACCCACGCCGGGCCCCGCGGCTCGCGGTGCGGTGCCTGGTCCGGGCCGCGGCGCTGGATCGCCCCTGGACCACCGAGACCGAGGACATCAGCCAGCATGGCTGCCAGCTGCTGGCGCCGCTGGCGCTCCCGCGCGGGCAGGAGGTGCGGCTGGTGCTCACCTACCCGAGCCTGCCGGAGGCGCTGCACGTCGCCGGGGCGGTGGCCTGGGCCGGCCCCCACGCCCCGTGGCGCCACGGCGTCGCCTTCGACGCGGCGAGCCTGCCCGCCGCCGAGCGCTGGATCCTCCGCCTGCTGGCCATCCACCCGGAGCTGTCCTGCGCCCCACGGCTGCCGGCCCGGCTCGACCCGAGCGCCCGGCTGCACCTCGGCGAGCCGCCGCGCCACATCGTGGACTTCACCCACGAGGAGCTGGCGGTGCTCCACCTGGTGCGCGCCGGCGCCACCGCGGGCGAGCTCCGGGAGCGGCTCGGCGCCCACTGGAGCACCTCGCTGCGAGCCCTCTTCTCGCTCCTGAACCGGCGGGCCGTGACCTTCGACCGGACCGAGGGCCCCGCGCCGGACGCCTGGGACGCGGCGCTCGGCCCGAACGGCCCGCTCCGCCCACCCGGGGAGCCGCAGCGGCTGGCGCGGTTGAACGCCAGGCCTGCCCCGACGCCGGCCGGCAACTAGAATGCCTGGCATGCCCCTCGTCGACCTCGACACCATCCCGCAGGTCCCGCTCGACTTCATCAACGCTGACCACCGCGAGGAGGCCAGGCTCCTCAACGAGCTGGCCGAGGCCATCGCCGACCACCGGGCCGGCACGGTGGGCCCGGAGGCGGTGGTGGCCACCTTCCAGGTGCTCTACCAGCACACCGAGGAGCACTTCGGCCGGGAGGACCAGGCCATGCAGAAGAGCGGCTTCCCGCCCTACCAGATGCACCACTCAGAGCACGTCCGCGTGCTGGCCGAGCTGGCCGCCGAGGGGCGGCGCTTCGCCGAGACCGGCGACGCCGTCCGGCTCGACACCTACGTGACCAAGGTGGTCCCGAGCTGGTTCGTGAACCACATCCAGTCGATGGACCTCATCACCGCCCGCTTCGTGTCGATGCAGGACGGGTAGCCGGCGACCGGCCCGGGGCGCGATCCACCCCCAGGGGAGACCGGTCGGCAGGGAGACCGGGCCTCGGCGCGGCCGGCCCTCCTCGCGACCACTCAGCCCTCGCCGGGGTTCATCTCGCGCAGGTCCGGCAGCAGCGAGAGCACGTCGTGCTCGGCCACCACCGGCACGGCGCTGGCGAGGTCGGCGTGATCCCAGACCTCGCCCCCCGGGTTTGGCTCGAGCGCCTCGGCCACGTTCGGCGACAGGGCCAGCGTCAGGCGCGACGAGAAGATCCAGGCGTGCGGCGAGGTGGCCGGCCAGCGCCAGGCCTCGATGGCCTCCACCGCGTGCTCCCATGCCTCGTCGCCCGTGTAGCCGAGCGCGTCGAGCTCCCTCGCCAGCGCCTCGGCGATGGCCCGCACAGCCGCCTGGTACCGCGCGGTCAGCGCCTGCACCGCCTCCGGCTCCGGCACCACCACCTCGGTCGTCACCGCCTCGATCATCGGGTCCTGCGCCTCCGCGCCGTGTCTTCTACCAAGCGCCACCCGTGGCGCGCCAGCCGGGTGTGCGCTCCGTTCCCCACTGGGTGGCCCACCCGGTGGCCCACCCGATCGCTCACCGGATCGCTCACTTGATCGCTCACCTGATCGCCCGCCCGATCGCTCACCTGATCGCCCGCCCGATCGCTCGCCTGATCGCTCGCCTGATCGCTCACCCGATCGCTCACCTGATCAGTCACCTGATCGGTTGCCCGATCGGGCACCTGATCGTTTGCCCGCTGGCCCTCCGGGGCGCGGACTTTCGTCGGCCTGCCCGCCGGACGGACGCGACCGCCGTCGGGCGCGCGGGGCGGCGCTGGCATAGACTCCTGGGCCAATGCGGACGGAGCTGCACGTCGACTTCCTCGGCGCCGAGGTGCACGGCCTGCCGGGCCGGCTCGGGCTCACCAGCGCCCCGGGCGGCTGGTGGCCGGGGCGCGCCATGCCCCGCGACGGCGGTGAGCTGCTCGAGGACGACCTGCGCCTCCTCACGCAGGATCACGGCGCCAGCCTGCTGGTGACCCTCCTCACCGCACGCGAGGTGGCCAGGCTCGGCGACCTGAAGCGCCGCACCCGGTCGCTCGGGGTCGAGTGGCTCCACCACCCCATCCCGGACATGTGCCCCCCCGGCTCGCCGGCCGCGGCGGACAAGGTGGTGGAGCGCCTGGTGGCCCACCTGGGCGAGGGGCGCACCGCGGTGGTCCACTGCCTGGCCGGCCTCGGCCGGACCGGCACGGTGGCGGCCTGCCTGCTGGTGGAGCGCGGGCGCAGCGCCGAGGAGGCGGTGGCGGCGGTGCGGGCGGCCAGGCCGGGCTCGGTGCAGACCTCCGAGCAGGAGGCCTTCGTGGGCGCCTACCAGGCCTGGCGGGTCGAGCGCGCCGCCCGCCCGCCGCGGCGCCGCTTCTTCTTCAGGTGAGCGCCGGCCCGGCGCCTCCGCCCGGGACCTTCCGCGCCAGGGCACGCTCCACCTCGTGCCGAGCCTCCTCGGGCAGGCCGTGCTCGGCCAGCCCCTGCAGGATGAGCGCGACGTAGCGGCGCTGGGGCGGGGCGCTGGTGCGCCGGTCGGAGCGGGCGACGAAGACCTTCACCGCCAGGGCCTCGACGCCGCCCTGCGGCCGGGCGGCCTCCACCTGCCGGTCGACGAGGTCGTAGCCGCTCTCGAACTGGCGCAGCGCCTCCAGCCCGTCCAGCGCCATGCGGTAGATCACCCCGTGGACACAGTCGCCGGGCGAGCGCTCCACGTTGGCCCGCGCCGAGCCGTCGGCGCTGCGCTTGTCGAAGACCAGGCAGTGGTCGCGCAGCACGGCCGGGCGCGCCTCGGAGAACGCGGCGCCACGCTCGCGCATCCGGTCGACCATCAGGTTGGAGCCGTAGGCGAAGTACCTGATCACGAGCTGCCCCGCTTTCCCTTCCATGATGTAGGCCGCACGGACGCGCCGTTGTGACGCCCGGGACCTCTCCACCAGGCCGGACCATCCGTCTGGGGCCCCCGGGCCCGGGCACGGCGCCCACATCGACCGCGGAGGTGGTCCCGGCCCCCACGCCACCAGGTGCGGCGTGTGGCCGCGGCAGGCGGGCCGCAGCGGTCGAGCTCGGGTTCGGATTCGGGTTCGAGGTCACCGGGAACCGCTCCCCCTCTCCCCCAGCCCGCTGGGGGAGAGGGCCGGGGTGAGGGGGCCGCGGCGGCCGGGGGCGCAGCGGTCGAGGTCGAGGGAGAGATCGCGGTCGGGTTCGGGTTCGGGGTCGCCGGGGCGAGGAGGCCAAGGCGTGGTGCGGGCCACAGGAGGCGCCCGCGCGTCCCCGGGAGGCGTAGACTGTGCCCACGTGGCTCGTCCCCGCCGACCTCCCGAACCACCACCGCCCGCCCCCTATGCGCTCCAGCTCGCCGAGGCGGTGGCGGCCGCGCGCGCCGCGGCCGACCTGCTGGCCGCCGAGTTCGCCCGTCCGGACGGCCCGCGCGGGCAGGACGACAAGTGCCCCGCCGACGACGAGGCCGAGGTGCTGGTCCGCGATCGGCTGCTGGCCGCCTTCCCGGAGTACGGCTTCGTGGCCGAGGAGGATCGCGCCCAGGACCGGCCGCCGTCCGACACCGGCCGCCACGCCTGGGTGGTCGACCCCAACGACGGCACCCGCTACTTCCGCCAGGGCCGGCGTGGCGCGTCGGTCTCCATCGGCCTGCTGCGCGACGGCCTGCCGGTGCTGGGCGTGGTGCTGGCCCACACCGCCCCGACCGGCGGGGAGGACCTCTTCACCTGGGCCGAGGGCTCCGGGCCGGTGCGCCGCAACGGCGAGGTGGTGGCGGCCCAGCCGCCGCGCCAGGGGCTGGCGGCCGGTGACGTGGTGCTGGTCTCGGCGGCCGCCGGGGCCTGGCCCCTGGCCAACGCCCTGCTGCTGTCGCCGGCGCGCCACCGGCCGTGCGCCTCCATCGCCTACCGGCTGGCGCTGGTGGCGGCGGGCGAGGCCGCCGGCACCGCCTCGCTCCAGCCGCTCGACGGCCACGACGTCGCGGCTGGCCACGCCCTGCTGCGCGGCGCGGGCCTGTCCCTGCTCGACCTGGCGGGAGCGGAGGTGCGCTACCGCACGGCCGGCCACTCGAACGTCGGCCCGGTGGTGGCGGGCGGCGTGGCCCTGGCCAGGGAGCTGGCCAGCCGGCTGGCCCACCGGCCCGAGGTGACCGCCCACGAGGCCCCGCTCGACCTCACCGAGCCCAGGCCAGGCCGGCCAGCCACCGACGTGGCGCTGCTGCGGCGGGCCCAGGGGGCGCTGCTCGGGCAGCTGTGCGGCGACGCCCTCGGCAGCCTGGTGGAGTTCCAGAGCCCCGACGAGATCGCCGAGGACTACCCGCAGGGCGTGCGTGAGCTGGTGGACGGCGGCACCTGGGACCTGCTGGCCGGGCAGCCGACCGACGACTCCGAGCTGGCGCTGGCGCTGGCCCGGACGCTGGCGCGGTGCGGCACCTTCGAACCCGTCGAGGTGGCGCGCGCCTACGCCCGCTGGTACGAGAGCCGACCCTTCGACGTGGGCCACACCACCCGCGCCGCGCTGGCCGCGGCCGCCTCGGCGCGCCAGGCCGGGCGCGATCCAGCCGAGGCGTCCCGCGCCGCGGCGCGCCACGAGAGCAAGGCCAACGGCGCGCTCATGCGGGTCTCGCCGCTCGGCATCTTCGGGCACGGCCGGCCGCCCGCCGAGGTGGCCGGCTGGGCGCGCCAGGACGCGCGCCTCACCCACCCGAACCCCGTCTGCCAGGACGCCAGCGCGGTCTTCGCGGTGGCGGTGGCGCAGGCGGTGGCCCACGGCGGCGCGCCCGCCGAGGTGGCCGACGCGGCGCTGGCCTTCGCCCGCGAGGCCAGGCTGCACGCCGAGGTGCTGGCGGCCCTGGAGGGCGCCCGCGCCGCCCGTCCGGACTTCGTGACGCACCAGGGGCTGGTGACGGTGGCGCTGCAGAACGCCTTCTTCCAGCTGCGCCACGCCGCGCCCGAGGCGGCGCTGGTGGACACGGTCGGCCGCGGCGGCGACACCGACACCAACGCCGCCATCGCCGGGGCCCTGCTGGGCGCCGTGCACGGCGTGCTGGCGCTGCCGCTGCGCTGGCGCAGCGCGGTGCTCTCCTGCGTCCCGGTGGAGGGCGCCCCCGGGGTGCGCCGGCCACGCCCGCCCGCCTGCTGGCCGGTGGACGCGCTGGTGCTGGCCGAGCGGCTGGCGGCCGGGTAGGCGCCGTCCGGGGTGAGGGGACTCCCGACCTTCCCCCCCCTCTCCCCTCCGGGGAGAGGGCCGGGGTGAGGGGACTCCCGACCTTCCCCCCCTCTCCCCTCCGGGGAGAGGGCCGGGGTGAGGGGACTCCCGACCTTCCCCCCCTCTCCCCTCCGGGGAGAGGGCCGGGGTGAGGGGGACTCAGGACTGGCGCTGCGCCGGCGCCGGGCCGAGCCCCAGGGCGGCGCGCACCGCGCCCACCAGGTCGGCGGGGCCGAAGGGCTTGGGCAGGAAGCTGACCCGCCGGCCGGTCGCCTCCTCCGACGCCTCGTCGCGATCGGTGAACCCGGAGGTGAGCACCACCGGCACCTCGTCGCTCACCTGCCGGATGGCGGCCAGGGCCGCCTCGCCGCCCATGCCGGGCATGGTCAGGTCGAGGATGACGCAGGCCACCCGGGCCGCCTCGGCACGGAAGCGCTCCACCGCCACCAGCCCATCGGCGGCCTCCAGCACGGCGAAGCCGCCGCGCTCCAGCGCCCGGCGGGCGGCGCGGCGCACCACCTCCTCGTCGTCGGCCACCAGCACCAGCGGCCTGGCGTCCGAGGGCACCGGCGCGGGCGCCGGTCCCGGCCCGCCCGCCGGCCCCACCTCCGGCTCGTCGGCCCGGCCGGCGACTCGCGGCGGCAGCAGCACGGTGAAGCGGGAGCCGCGGCCGGGCTCGCTCTCCACCCGCATGGCCCCGCGGTGGCCGCGCAGGATGCCGAGCGCCGCCGCCAGCCCGAGGCCGCGGCCGGCGAACTTGGTGGAGAAGAAGGGCTCGAAGACCCGGGCCCGGGTGACCTCGTCCATGCCGGCGCCCTGGTCCGCCACCTCCAGCACCAGGTACGGGCCCTCCTCCAGCCCCTGGCCGCCGTGGAAGTGGGCCAGGCCCATCCGGTCCACCTGGGCCAGCGAGGTGCGCAGGGTGACCGCGCCGGGGTGGCCGGCCTGGGCGTCGGCGGCGTTGGTGAGCAGGTTCATGATCACCTGGCCCACCTGGCCGGCGTCGGCCTGCACCTCGGGCAGGCCGGGCGCCAGCTCCTGGAGCACCCGCACCTTCTTGAGGGCCGGCGCCGCCAGCGCCGCCATCTCCGTGGCCACCCGGTTGAGATCCACCGGGCCCACCGTGTACGTGCCGCGGCCGGAGTAGGCCAGCAGCTGGCGGGTCAGCTCGCTGGCCTTCTGGGCCGAGGCCCGGGCGTCCTCCACCGCGGCCTGCACCTCGCCGACCGGCAGCTCGGAGAGGGCGTAGCTGGCGTTGGCCAGGATGCCGACCAGCAGGTTGTTGAACTCGTGGGCCACGCCGCCCGCCAGCACGCCCAGGCTCTCCAGCTTCTGCGCCTCGCGCACCTGCTCGTCGAGGGCGCGCTGCTCGGTGATGTCGCGGAAGAGGGCGATGGTGCTGGAGATCCGGCCGTCCGCGGCGGGGACCGGCGCCGCCGAGATGTCCACCAGGATCTCGCGGCCGTCGGCGCACACCAGCTGGGTCTCGTACCGGTCCGCCAGGCCGGCGCGGCGGCGCTCCAGCCGCCGCCCCACCTCGGTCAGCTGGGAGGGCGCGGTGAACTCGCGGTAGCTGCGCCCCTGCAGCTCCTCCGACGACGCCGCGCCCAGCATCCGCGCCAGCTGGGGGTTGGCGTACCGGACCACGCCGGCGCCGTCGAGGATGGCCACCCCCTCGGCGCAGCAGGTGACGATCTGTCTGAAGCGGGACTCGCTGGCCTCCAGCGCGCTCCGCGAGGAGATGCGGTCGAGCTCGGCCCCGGCGCGGGCGGCGAAGGCGCCGAACAGGTCGCCCAGCTCCGGCATCGGGGCCATGGGGCGCTCGTCGAGCGCCACCAGCACCCCGACCGGGCGGCCGTCCGCCCCGGGCACCGCGATGCCGAGGTAGCTCTCGACGTGGTGATCGGCCAGGAAGGCGGCGTCCGGGTAGCGGCGCGCCGCCCCCTCGGTCACCTGGCAAACGGCCGTCCCCATCACCTGGCAGGGCGTGCCGGCCAGGTCGTACTCTGCGTCCTCCAGCCGCTGGCCGTCCCGGACGCCGGCCACTGTGCGGACCCGGGTCGGCGACCCGGCCAGGAAGGTGCCGAGGAAGGCCCACCGGGCCCCCACCACCTCCGCCGCCCCGAGCACCAGGGCGCGCAGGTAGGCCTCGCCGGTGGTGGCGCTGGTGCGAGCGTGCAGGGTGTGCAGGGCCCGCTCCAGCAGCTGCGCGGCGCGCCCGTCGGTCTCTGCCATGCCCAGAGTGTAGGTGGTCCGGCCGGATCCCGGAAGGGCACGACCTCCGACCCGAGCCTTCCGCACCGGTCCGGCCGTGCTTAGGTTGGCCTGCCGGCACACACGCGCGGAGGTCGGGGTGAAGGTCGTCACCTGGAACGTCAACGGAATCCGGGCCCGCGAGGCGCAGGTCGAGGAGCTGCTGGCGCGAGAGGCGCCGGACCTGGTCTGCCTGCAGGAGATCAAGGCGCCGGCCGCCAAGGTGCCGGCCCCGCTGCGCCCGCCCCCGGGCTACCACGCCCTGTGGCACGGCGAGACGGCCTACTCGGGGGTTTCTCTCCTGGTGAACGAGGAGCGGGTGACCGCCCCACCCAGCTTCGAGCACCCGCCCTTCGACTTCGAGACCAGGGCGGTCACCGCCGAGGTGGCAGGGGTGACGGTGGCCAGCCTCTACGTGCCCAACGGCGGGAAGGACTTCGAGGCCAAGCTCCGCTTCCTCGAGGCCCTGGAGGGCTGGGTGGCGGACGCCGCGGCCCAGGGGCGGCCGCTCCTGCTGTGCGGTGACCTCAACGTGACCCTGGGCGACGCCGACGTCCACGAGAAGGAGCGGCGCCCCGGCGCCATCGGGCAGCGCGAGGACGAGCGGGCCCTGCTGGGCCGCATCCTCTCGCACGGCCTGGCGGACGTGGGGCGCGCCCTCGACCCGGACAACCGGGCCCTCTTCACCTGGTGGCCGCCCTGGCGGGGGCTGCGGCAGAAGAACGTGGGCTGGCGCATCGACTACGTGGTGGCCAGCGCCGCGCTGGCGCGGACGGCCACCCGCTGCGCCGTGCTGCCCGAGTTCGGCACCAGCGACCACGCGCCGGTGGTGGCCGAGTTCGGGGAGTGGGGCTGAGCGTCGCGCCTGGCCCGCCCATCCACGGGGGGCTACGGCGGCTGGACCAGCCGACCGCGGGCGCCGCCCGTGGGCTTCAGGTAGGAGTGGCAGGCGTTGCAGTTGCCGTGGCTGCAGGCCCCGGGCGGGCTGGCCCGGGCCGCGCCGCCGGCCGGTAGCTCCAGCCGCGCCTGCACCGGGAAGCGGACCTTCCTGGAGGAGTAGAAGTTGCCCCCTGGGTTGGTGGTGAGCTCGTGGCGCGCCCCGGCGGCGTCGGCCAGCACCAGGCGGACGGCGGCGGCCCCCGTCTCGCGCGGCTCCCCGGAGGCGTTGCGGAAGACGGTGCCGGCCACGCTGAACTCGCTGCGCGGGGCCTTGCCACCCGGGCGGTGGCAGGACGTGCAGTCCTCGCCCTGGTTGCGCTGGGCGTTGGGGTCCTCGACGCAGCCGGCCAGGGCCACCAGCGCGGCCAGCGCCAGCGGCGCGGCCGGCCCGCGGGCGGGCGGGTGCGCCCGGGCCGTCACGGTGGGTGACCTCGGTCGCGGCCGGGATCGGCTCAACGGCGCGGCACCGGATCGAAGGCCCCGGCCGCCTTGAGCAGCTTGAGCGCGGCCAGCTGCGCGGCCAGCTCGTCGCTGGCGGCGGCGATGGCGGCGGTGCGGAGCGCCGCGGTGGCGTCGGCCTGCTCCACCGCGGTGGCGGCGCCGGCGCGGTAGGAGACGTCCACCAGCCGCTGGTTCTCCTTGGCCAGGCGCGCCTGCTCCTGGGCCTTGACGGCGTTGGCGCGCGCCGACTCCAGGTCGAGCAGCGCCTGGCGCACCTCGGCCACCGCCTTGCGCTCCAGGCTGCGCCGGGCTGCGGTGGCCTCGGCCACCTTGGCCCCGCCCTCGCGCAGCTCGGCCTCGCGCAGGCCGCCGTCGAAGAGCGTCCAGTTGAGGGCCAGGCCGGCCGCCCAGGTGGTCTTGTCGCCGGTGAGACCGGCCGGGTCGCTCACCTGCCAGCGCCCGAAGGCCCCCAGGCTGGGCAGGTAGCGGCCGGCGGTGGCCCGCTTCAGCTCGGTGGCCAGGTCCACGTTGCGGCGGGCCGCCAGCACGTCCGGGCGCTGCTCCAGGGCCGAGGCCTCCAGGCCGGCGGCGTCGGCCGGCACGGCCGGCTCGGGCGGCTCCACCACCTCGAAGGCGTCGTCGCGGTCGAGCAGCGTGGCCAGCGAGATCTTGGCCCCCTGGTAGGCGTTGCTGGCCCGCACCAGGTCCTGCTCGGCGCGGGCCAGGTCGATCTGGGCGCGCAGGTGGGCCACCTTGGCGATGGTGCCGGCCTCCAGCCGCACCCGGGCGTCGCGCTCCTGCCGCTGCGCCGTGCCCAGCAGCTCCTCGGAGATCCGGACCAGCTTCCTGAGCGACGTGACGCCGTAGTAGCTCTGGGCCACGCCGAAGAGCACGTCGCGGCGGGCCTGCTCCACCGTCTTGGCGGCCAGCTCCTGGCCGGCGCCAGAGGCGCGGATGGCGAACCAGAGCGACGGGGCGATCAGCGCCTGGGTGACCTGCACCTGGCCGGCCAGCGGGTCGGAGGCCTGCAGCGTGATCTGGCTACCGTCGGGCATGGGGATGGCGGCCGACGTGTCGTTGTGGGTCCAGGTGCCGCCCGCCGTCAGCTGCGGCAGGTGGTAGCTCCAGGCCTTCCAGACGCCGGCGCGGGCCTGCTCCAGCCGGGCCTGGGCCACCTGGAGGTCGAGGTTGGCCTCGTCGGCGCGCCGCAGGGCGTCCCCGAGGGACAGGACCGGCCCGGCCGGGATGGCCAGCACCGAGACCGAGGGGACCAGCGCGGCGGGCGCCGTCGCGGCGGGGCCGGTCGCGGCCGGGGCGGGGAGGCCCGCGGGGGCCGGGGACGCGGCCGGCGCGGGCGCCTGGGCCAGGGTGAGCGCGACCAGGGCCGCCGTCAGCGTGTTCATGTGTCCTCCACCTCGTGGGTCAGCTTGTGGATGATGCGGAAGAGATCGCGTCGGTCGGCCGCGTCGAGCCGGCCGAGGAGCCCGGTGAGCCGCTCCAGCACCTCGGCGTCCATGCGCCGGTGCAGCGCGGCGCCGCGGGGGGTCAGGCCCACGTGCACCACCCGGCGGTCCTCGGCGTCGCGGGCGCGGGCGCACAGGCCGTCGCGCTCCAGCCGATCGATGAGCCCGGTGACGGTCTTCTCGGTGACCGCCACGCGCCGCGCCAGGTCGCCCATGGCCAGCGGCCCGTCGTGGCCCAGCGCCAGCAGCGCGTGGACCTGCGGCGCCGACAGGTCGAGCTCGGCGCAGGTGGCGGCGATGGGGTCCCGGAGCGAGCGGCGGCGCATCAGCTCCACCAGCAGCCCGTGCAGGCGGCGGCCGTCGGCCCCCGGGCCGGCCGCGGCCGGCGGCGCGGCGGGTCGGGCGGGTCTGGCGGGTCGGGAGATGGTCCGCATTGCGGAGCTTCCCTAAAACGGAAGGTCTCCGCTGTCAAGGCGAGGCCGGGCCCCGCCCCGGCGGGGGCGGCCCCGTCAGGGCGTGCCGCCCAGGTCCTCGATCTCCCTTCGGATGTCCGCCTGGTCGTCGGCGTCGGGCCGCTCGGCCAGGTAGGCCTTGAACTCCTGGATGGCGCGGGCGCGCACGCCCTTCTCCTTGAAGGCGTACCCCAGGTAGTAGTGGGGCATGGGGTTGCCCGCCTCCTCCTTGGCCGCCCGCTCGTAGAACGGCAGCGCCGCCGCCGCCCCCTGGGTCTCGTGCAGCGCCCTGGCCAGGCGGTAGAGCACCTGCACCGCCGCCGGGTCGTCGCGGAGCACCTCGCGGTAGAGCCGCACCGCCTCGGCGCCCTTGCGGGTCCGGAGGCGGCAGTCGGCCAGCGCCATCTTGAGGCGTGACTCCCTGGGGGCCGCGACCAGCGCCTGCTCGAAGGACGGCGCCGCGTCCTCGCAGCGCCCCGCGGTGGCGAAGATCAGGCCCAGCCGCTCGAAGGCCTCGGGCTGGCTGGGGTCGGCCTTCGCCGAGGCGCGGTAGGACTCGATGGCGTCGCCCAGCGCGTTGGCCTTCTCCTGCGCCATGCCCAGGTGCAGCAGGAAGCCGGCGTTGCCGGGGTCCCGCTCCACCGACCGCCGCAGCTGCGTCAGCGCGCCGGGCGTCTCGCCCCGTGCCAGGAGGGCCCGGCCCAGCCAGTGGTGCCCGGCCGCCAGCCCAGGCGCCAGGTTGGAGCCGGCCTCGGCCTCGGCCAGCGCGCCGGCCGCGTCGCCGCGGGTCAGCTTGACGGCCGCCAGGTTGATGCGGACCTGCCCGTCGCTCGGGGCCAGCGCCACCGCGGCGGCCAGCGCCCGCTCGGCCGCGGGCAGGTCCCCCAGCTTCCACAGGAGCTCACCCAGGGCCGCCTGGGCGACCGCGTTGCGCGGCTCGATCAGCACCACCCGGGCCAGGCCGTCGCGCGCCACCGCCAGGTCGCCCCTGGCGGTGGCCAGCCGCGCCAGCCCGAGCTCGGCCTGCGCCGCCTCCGGGTCGGCCGCCAGCGCCGCCCGGTAGGCCGCCTCCGCCTCGGCGGCCTTGCCCTCGGCGCGGCGCAGGTCGCCCAGGGTGGCCTGCACGGTCGGATCGGCGGGGGCCTTGGCCACCGCCGGCTCGAGCGCCGCGGCGGCGCCGGCCAGGTCCTTGGCCGCCAGCGCCAGGCGGGTCAGCGCCAGCCGCGGACGCAGATCGTCCGGGGCGCGCTGCAGCGCCTGCTGGTAGAGGGCGGCGGCCGGCTCGCGCTGGCTCGCCTGCTCGTGCACGGCGGCGCGCGCCAGCAGGAGCCGCACGTCGCCGGGCGCCTTGGCCAGGGCGGCGTCGGCCAGCTGGGTGGCGTCGAGCGCGCGGCCTGCGCCGGAGAGGGCGCGGACCAGCAGCTCGGCCACGGCCGGATCGGCCGCCGCGCCTGCGGCCAGCGGCTTGAGCGCCTCGGCCGCCTCGGCCGGGGCGCCGCGCTTGAGCCGGAAGGCGGCCAGCGCCAGCCGCACCGCCGGCAGCCTGGGATCGGCGGCCACGGCGGCGTCGTAGGCCGCCTCGGCCTGCACCCCGTCGGAGGCCCGCCGGCCCAGCAGGCTGGCCGAGAGCGCCAGCGTCCGGGCGCGATCGCGCGGCGCCAGCTTGGCCTCGGACTCCTTGGCCAGGAGGGCGTCCACCTCGGCGCGCGCGGCCACCAGGTCGCCGGCCCGCTCCGCCAGGAGCGCCTGCTCCAGGCGGACCACCGGGTGGCCCGGCAGGCGCGCCAGCGCCTTGTCGAGCTCGGCGCGCGCGGCCGCCAGGTCGCCGCGGGCGGCGGCGGCGCGCCCCAGCAGCAGCGGCGCCCGCGCGGTGCCGGCCTGGGCGGCCTCCAGCCGCGCCGCCAGCCCGGCCGCCTTGGCGGCGTCGCCGGCCTCCAGCGCCCGGAACGCCAGCAGGGCCAGCGCCTCGGAGTCCAGCCCCCCCTTCCCCAGGGACCGCTCCAGCGCCCCGGCGGCGGCCTTGGCCGGGGCGGCCTGGCCATCGCCGCCCTCCAGGCCCGCCACCACCAGCGCGGCCAGCAGCGCCGCGGGCTCGCCCTCGGCCTCCTTGCCGAGCTGCTCCGCCACCGCCCGGACCCGCGTCAGCTGGTCCGGCGCGGCGGCGTGGCCCCGATCGAGCGCCGCCACCGCGGCGGCGTAGGTGGCCAGCACGGCCGGATCGTCGTCGGCCGCCGCCATGGCCTGCTGCGCCGCGGCCATGGCCTCGCGCTGGCCGGCCAGGTCGTCGCGGCCCAGCCCGGTGCGCGCGGTGCCCAGCAGCGCCGCCAGGCGGCCGGCGTCGGCGCGGCCGCGGAAGAGCTTGTGGAAGAACCAGCCGTGGCGCGTGAAGCCGCCGGCCGCGCCGACGCCCAGCACCAGGAGCAGCGCGCCGCCGACGGCCGCCAGCTTCCCCCAGGGCGGCAGGCTCGGGGCCAGGGCCGCCAGCCTGTCCTTCAGCGGGACGCGGGCGGCCTTGCCCTCGGTGAGCCTGGTGGCGGCCATGCGGTCGCCGAAGGGCACGCCGGCCGTCGGCGCGGGCCCGGCCGGGCGGCCGGCGCCCTGCCCGCTCCCCTCGGCGGGCGAGGAGGTGAGCGACCGCAGGGCGGCGCCGAACGACGGCACCGTGCCGATGGGGGCCCAGCTGCCGCCGCCGTCGCCGGAGACGTCCTCGTTGCCGAGCAGCTCCCCCTTGGTGAGCATCTCGACGATCTGGCCCTCCTCGAACGGCCCGAAGACCTTGCCGGAGCGGCGCCGCACCTTGTAGCCGTGCACCTGGCTTGCCGGCTTGCGGTCCCCCTCGCCGAAGAGCATCTCCAGCTCGCCGCCCGGACCGGTGCCGGCCGGCGGCATGGACGCCATGGGTGGGGGCGGCGGCGGGATGGCCGGCTCGATGCGGGCGAACGGATCCTCCTCGGGCGGCGGCACGCTGAAGGGGTCTCCGGCCTGGGCCGGGGGCGGCTCGCCCTCGCCGAAGTCCACCTCGCCGAAGCCCAGCGGCGCCTGGGCGGGCGCCGGCGTGAAGGCCACCGGCAGCGGCTCCTGCGGGCTGAATGGGCTGCCCCCCCCGGCCGGCGGCGCGGAGGCCGCGGCGAAGGCGTCGTCTCCGGAGGCGAAGGGGCTGTCGGACGCCGCGAACGGCGTCCCGCCGGAGCCGAAGGGCGCATCGCCGGCGGTGGAGGCAGGTGCGCCGGGGGCGTAGGCCGGCTCGCCGGAGGCGAAGGGGTTGCTGGTCGAGGCGAAGGCGGCGTCGTCCGGCGCGAACGGGGAGGCGCCCCCTTCGGTGGGCGGGCCGGCTTCGAACGCGGCGGCGCTGCCCAGGTCCTCGGCGCCGAAGGGATCGGCCCCGAACGGCGAGCCGGCGCTGGGCTCGCCCTGGTCCACCGGCCCGGCGTCGAACGGGGAGGTCTCCACCGGCAGGTCCAGGTCGTCGCCAGGCGGCGGCAGCGGGATGGCGCCCGCGCCGGCGCGGGCCGGCGGCGGCGCGGGCAGCGGCACGGCGCCCGGAGCCGGCGCGCCGGGCGCCGCGGCCCCGCCGCGCGGGAGCGGCGGCGGCAGCGGCACCGAGGCCCGCGGCAGCGGGGGCGGCGCCAGGCCGGAGCCGCCCGGCGGCGCGGCGGGGAACGGCGGCGGCGCGATGGCCGCGGGCGCGGGGAGCGGGACGGCGCCCGGGGACGCGGCGCGCTGGGGCGGGGCCCCGGCGGGCGCCGGCAGCGGCACCGCCCCGGGCGCGCCGCCTCCGGCCGGGCGCACCGGGAAGGCCGCCTGGCACCTGGGGCACTTCACGTTGACGCCCGTGGGCGGGATGCGCCGATCGTCGATCTGGTACTCGGCGCTGCAGTGCGGGCAGGCGACCCTCATGGCGGTGACCCCTCTGGATCGAAGCGGCGCTGGAGCTCGAGGTAGGCGAGGTAGTCGGTGGCCAGGGAGGCGTCGCGCCCCACC
Organism: Anaeromyxobacter sp.; assembly: GCA_016718565.1. Taxonomy (NCBI): domain Bacteria; kingdom Pseudomonadati; phylum Myxococcota; class Myxococcia; order Myxococcales; family Anaeromyxobacteraceae; genus Anaeromyxobacter; species Anaeromyxobacter sp. The sequence goes on from JADKCZ010000005.1 coordinate 311,034, forward strand.
CGCCCCTCGGGCAGGAGCCTGGCGTGCAGCAGCTCGGCCTCCAGGCGGGAGGCCCGGCCGGCGGGCAGGTCGCCCACCTCGGCGAGCTCGCCGGCGGCCAGCGCGCCGAAGCGTGGGGCCAGCTCGGCGTACCGCATGTACTCGGCCACCACCGACTCCGGTGCCAGCCAGGCGCGCTCGCCGACCTGGCGCAGGAGCCGGGCCCGCTGCAGCCGCGCCACCAGGGCGGCGCCGTCGAGGGGCGCGCCGGAGCGCTCGGCCAGCCGGGCGGCGTCGAGCTCGGCGGGGATGGGCCGGAAGCCGTCCTCGCCGGGAGGCCCTGCCAGGGCGCGCAGGAGCGCCACCGCGCGGCAGGTGGCGTCGGCCGAGAGGAAGTCGCGGATCTGCCGGTTGGCCTGGCGCAGCCGGCGCGACAGGCGCGCCAGCAGGCGCAGCGCCACCTCGCTGCGCTCCGCCACCACCTGCTCGAAGGCCCCCTCGTCGAGCTCCAGGATGCGGGCCGCCTCGTCCACCACCGCGGTGGCGCTGCGCGGCTGGCGCTCGAGCAGGGCCATCTCGCCGAAGAACTCGCCGGGGCCGAGGCGGGCCAGGGTGAGGGCCCGGCCACCGGTGCGCTTCTCGATGCGCACCACCCCGGCCTGGATGACGAAGAGGCGGCTGCCGGGATCTCCCTCCTCGAAGATCACCGCGCCGGCGGGGAAGTCGCGCCCGTAGATGTCGGCGGCCGAGCGCTCTGAGGTCATGGTGTTCCAGGGAGCCGGCGCGACCGGCGCCGGTCGAAACCCGTGGAGATCCGCGACGCTACACCCGAGGGGGCCTGCCATCAAGGAACCGGCGCCCCCGCCCCCCGGCGTGCTAGATCGGCGCCATGGCCGAGGTCGGCGACATCCTGCTCGAGCGGCTGCGCGCCTGGACCTTCGCGCTGGCCGGGGCCGGCTCCCAGGGGCGGCTCGAGAAGCTGACGCCGCCGCGCAACGAGTACGGCGTCGATCCCTACGGCATGGACGTGGACTTCGCGGTGGCCGCCGCCGCCCCCTTCGTCTGGCTCTACCGCAAGTACTTCCGGGTGGAGCTGCACGGCCTGGAGAACGTGCCGTCCGACGGCCGGGTCCTGCTGGTCTCCAACCACTCCGGGCAGATCCCGCTCGACGCCGCCATGATCGAGGTGGCCCTGCTGGTGGACAAGGACCCGCCGCGGGTGCTGCGGGCGCTGGTGGAGAAGTGGGTGGCCACCCTGCCCTTCGTCTCCGCCTTCTACGCCCGCATCGGCCAGATCGTCGGCACGCCGGAGAACTGCCGGCGGCTCCTGGCCGCCGACGAGGCGCTGCTGGTCTTCCCCGAGGGGGTGCGCGGCCTCAACAAGCCCTTCAGCGAGCGCTACCGGCTGCGCCCCTTCGGCCACGGCTTCATGCGCCTGGCGCTGGAGGCGGGCGCGCCCATCGTGCCGGTGGGCGTGGTGGGCGCCGAGGAGCAGGCCCCGGCGCTCTTCGACTTGAAGCCGCTGGCCCGGCTCCTCTCCATGCCGTCCTTCCCGGTCACCCCCACCCTGCTGCCGCTGCCGCTGCCGACCCGCTACCACCTCTGGTTCGGCGAGCCCATGCGCTTCACCGGCTCGCCCGACGACGACGACGCCGAGCTGGAGCGCAAGGTGGCCGAGGTGCAGGCCGCCGTGCAGGCGCTGCTGGAGCGCGGCCTGGCCGAGCGGACCAGCGTCTTCCTCTAGGCGGACCCCGTGGACCAGCCCGACCCCACCGACGCCCCCCAGACCGTGCTGGTCACCGGCATCTCCGGCAACCTGGGGCGGGCGCTCGCCAAGCAGCTCCACGTGGAGGCGCGGGTGGTGGGGGTGGACCGCCGGCCGCTGCGCGACAAGCCCAAGGACGTGGAGCACCACCAGGTGGACCTGCGCAAGGCCCGGCTGGAGGAGGCCTTCCGCAAGCGCCCGGTGGACGCCCTCATCCACCTCGGCATCATGCACGACCCGCGCATGCCCTTCTCGGAGGCCCACAGCTTCAACGTGCTGGGCACCCGCAAGCTGCTCGACCTGTGCGTGCGCCACGGCGTGAAGAAGGTGGTGGTGCTCTCCAGCGCCAACGTCTACGGGCCGCTGCCGGACAACTCCAACTTCCTCACCGAGGAGACGCCGCTCATGGCGGCCGACCGCAACAGCGACCTGCGCGACCTCATCGAGGTCGACATGTACGCGCAGTCGTTCGTGTGGCGCCACCCGGAGATCGAGACCGTCATCCTCCGGCCGGTCAACATCGTGGGCCCCACCGTGCGGAACGCGCCCGCCAACTACCTGCGCCTGCCGCGCCCGGTCACCGTCATGGGCTTCGACCCCATGGTGCAGCTCATCCACGAGGAGGACGTGGCGCGGGCGCTGGTGCTGGCGCTCAGGCCCGGCGTGCGCGGCGTCTACAACGTGACCGGGCCTGGCGAGCTGCCGCTCTCGCTCATCCTGAAGGAGCTGGGCCGCGCCCCGGTGCCGGTGCCGCACTTCCTGCTGCGGCCGGCCCTGAAGCGGCTCTTTCGCGCCGGGGTCATCTCCTTCCCGGCCGGCGAGCTCGACCACCTGCAGTACCTGTGCGTGGTGGACGGCTCGCGGGCGGCGCGGGAGATGGGCTGGACGCCGCGCTACACGCTCAGGGAGACCATCCGGAGCGTGCTCACCTGACCAGGGCCGGGCCGGGCGCCCGGGCGGGCCCACCCCCTTGCCCCGCGCGCCCCGGCGGCGCGAGGATGCGCCCCCTCATGATCGACCGGCTCGTCCGCGGCCTCTACCCCTCGCGCGGTCTGCGCGCCCTCTTCGTCCGCACGGGCGACACGGCCCGCATGGCCCGCATGCTGCACGGCCTCTCGCCCACGGCGGCCCACCTCTTCGCCGAGGGGCTGGCGGCCGGGGCGCTGGTGGGCGCGCTGCAGAAGGACACCCGCGGGCGCGTCAACCTGCAGGTGGCCGGCGACGGTCCGCTGCGCGGCCTCTTCGTGGACGCCGACCCGGAGGGCAACGTGCGCGGCTACGTGCGCGCCCCCGCCATCCACCTGCCCGGCGACCCGGCCGAGGCGGCCCGGGTGGCGCTGGGCACCTCCGGCTTCCTCTCGGTGATCCGCGACCACGGCAGCGGCCAGTTCTACCGGAGCGCGGTGGAGCTGGGCGCCGACGGCCTGGCCGGCGCGCTGCGCCGCTGGTTCACCGCCAGCGAGCAGGTGGCCACGGCGGTGGACCTGTGCGTGGTGCCGCGGGCCCCCAACCTGCCCGCCGCCGAGGGGGGCTCGCCCGGGGCCGGCGCCGAGGCGGCGCCCGAGCCGCTGGGCGACGTGGTCGGGGTGCTGGTGCAGCGGCTGCCGGGCGGCAGCGATGAGGCGGTGGCGGAGGTGCGGGAGCGGCTGCTGGCCGGCGCGCTGCGGGCCGCGCTCACCGGCGGCGGCGCCTCGGCGACCGGCCCCTCGGCGCAGGAGGTGCTGCGGGCGGTGGCCTTCGAGGGCTTCGAGCTGCTGGCCGACCAGGAGATCGCCTACCGCTGCGGCTGCAGCCTGGCGCGCGCCACCTCGGCGGTCTCGGCGCTGGGAGCCGACGGCGTGGCCGAGGTGATCGCCGGCGAGGGCAAGGCGGAGGTCTCGTGCGAGTTCTGCCACGCCCACTACGTCCTCGATCGGCCGGCGCTGGAGGACCTGGAGCGGCGGCTGCGCCAGGTCGAGCCGGAGCCGGAGCCAGAGCCGGGGCCCTGAGGCGGGGCCGAGGGGCGGCGGGCCGGCCTGAGCGCCTGCGGACCCCCCTCCAGGCGTCGCGCCGTCGGCGCTCGCGTGGGGTCCGGGCCGCCTGCGCCGGCGGGCGAGCGGCCCGCCGCGCGTGGTAGGCTGCCACCCCACCGCCGGCGCGCCGGCCGAGCCCCGGAGTCGAGCCATCGCCACCACGAAGAAGCGCGGCCCCGCCGCGCGCCCCACGCCCACCCGGAAGCCCGCCGCGCGCCCCTCGCCCGCCCGGAAGGCCACCGCCCGCCGGCCCGCCCCGAAGCGCGCCCGTCGCGCCGCGGCGCCGTCCAGGCCGGGGCTGCCCGTCACCGACCACCCGCTCGGCATGGGCGTGGCCGACGGCTTCGCCATGGCCCGCCTCAAGGCCCCGGCCCGCCTGTCCCGCTCGCCCAAGAAGGCGGTGCGCGAGCTGGGCTGGGCCGCCTTCGGCGAGGTGGTCCGCACCCTGGCCGCCGAGATCGGCCAGCGCTTCCGCCCCGAGGTGGTGGTGGGCATCGCCAAGGGCGGCGTCTTCGCCGGCGGGGCGCTGGCCGCCGCGCTGCAGGCCGAGTTCCTGCCGCTGCGGCTGGAGAGCCGGCGCCGCGACGCCGCCCCGCTGCCGGCGGCGGGGCCGCAGCTCCCCGACCTCTCCGGCAAGCGGGTGCTGGTGGTGGACGACGTGGCCTCCACCGGCTCCACGCTGCGCAAGGGGCGCGCCCTCTGCCGGGCCTCCGGCGCCCGCGAGGTGCGCACCGCCGTGCTGGTGAAGCGCCCCGGCGGCGCCTCGCCCGACTGGTTCGCGCTGGAGACCGACCAGCTCATCCTCTTCGGCTGGGACTACCAGCTCGACGCGGGCGGCGCCGCCAGCGCCGACCCGGGCGTGGACCCGGGCGACGTGGGCGTCTAGCGGCGGCGGGAGCGCCTCGTGTCGCGGGTCGTCATCGGCACCGCCGGCCACGTCGATCACGGCAAGACCGCCCTGGTCAAGGCGCTCACCGGGGTCGACACCGACCGGCTCCCCGAGGAGCAGCGGCGCGGCATCACCATCGAGCTCGGCTTCGCCCACCTGACGCTGCCGGACGGCACCCAGGCCGGGGTGGTGGACGTGCCCGGCCACGAGCGCTTCGTGCGCGCCATGGCGGCCGGCGCCGGCGGCCTCGATCTGGTGGTGCTGGTGGTGGCGGCCGACGAGGGCGTCATGCCCCAGACCCGCGAGCACCTCGACATCTGCCGGCTGCTGGGGGTGCCGCGCGGGCTGGTGGCGGTCACCAAGAGCGACCTCTTGCCGGGGCTGGGCGCCGAGTGGCTACCGCTGCTCGAGGAGGAGCTGCGCGTCGCCACCCGCGGCACCTTCCTGGAGGGTTGCCCGGTGGTGCCCTGCTCGGCCCGCACCGGCGCCGGGCTGCCGGCGCTGCTGGCGGCGCTGCAGGCGCTGGCCGCCGAGGCGCCGCCCAGGCCCGCCGACGGGCCGCTGCTCCTGCCGGTGGACCGGGCCTTCTCGCTCAAGGGCTTCGGCACGGTGGTGACCGGCACCTTGCTCTCCGGCACGGTGGCCGAGGGCGAGCTGGTGGCGCTGCTGCCGGCGCCGCAGGGGGCCGCGCCGCTCCGGGTCCGCGCCGTGCAGGTGCACGGCCGCGGCGTGCCGCGCGCCCTGGCCGGGCAGCGCACCGCGGTGAACCTGCCCGGCCTGGAGCCGGGCGCGGTGCACCGCGGCCAGGCGCTCACCCACGCCGGGGTGGTGCCCACCTCCTCGCTCCTGGACGTCGAGGTGTCGCTGCTGGCCGCCGCGCCCAGGGCCCTGAAGCACCGCACCCGCCTGCTCCTGCACGTGGGCACCGCCCAGGTGCAGGCCACGGTGGCCCTGCTGGACCGGGCCGAGCTGGCCCCGGGCGCCACCGCCCCGGCCCAGCTGCGCCTGGCCGCCCCGGTGGTGGCGCTGCCCGGGCAGCGCTTCATCCTGCGCGGCTTCGCCAAGCTGGACGGGCGCGGCGCCACGCTGGCGGGCGGGCGGGTCCTCTCGGTGGCCGCCCCGCGCCGCCGCCGCGGCCGGCCCGAGCCGCTGGCCCAGCTGGCCGCGCTGGCCGGGCCGGACCGCGAGGCCCGGGTGGCGGCCGTGCTGGCCATGGCCGGGCCGGCCGGGCTGCCGCTGGAGGCGCTGGTCGGGCGCACCGCCCTCTCCCACAAGGCCGCCGAGGAGGCGCTGCAGCGGCTCTCGGCCCGCGGCGAGGCGCTGCTGGTGGACCGCGAGCACCGCACCTGGGTCTCCGGCGCGGTGGCCGAGGAGCTGGCCGGGCGGCTCACCGCCGCGGTGGCGGCGCACCACCGCAAGGAGCCGCTCTCGGCCGGGATGGGGCGCGAGGCGCTGCGCGGGGCGCTGCCGCCGGTGGCCGACCCGCGGCTCTTCACCCGGCTGGTGGGCCGGCTGGTGGAGCAGGGGGCGCTGCTGGCGGAGGGGGACCTGGTGCGCCAGCCGGCCCACCGCGCCGCGGCGGCCGGCGGCGCCGGCGGCCTCGCCAAGGCCAAGGTGGCGGCGGCGCTGGCGGCCGGCGGCTTGACCCCGCCCTGGCTCACCGAGCTGCCGGGCCTCACCGGGGTGTCGCCCGCCGACACCACCGCGGTGCTCAAGCTCCTGCTGGCCGAGGGGGCGGTGGTGCGGGTCTCGGCCGAGCTCTGGTTCGACGCCGCGGCGGTGGCGGCGCTGCAGGCGCGGCTGGTGGCGCTGCTGCGTGAGCAGAAGACCGTCAGCACCGCCGAGTTCAAGGCCCTGGTGGGCGCCACCCGCAAGCACGTCATCCCGCTGGCCGAGTACTTCGACCGCGAGCGCGTCACCCTGCGGGTGGGCGAGGCGCGCCAGCTGCGCGGAGGTGGCGGGTGAGCCCGGGCGACCTGCCCACCCCGACCCCGCCGCCGGGGCCGCCCCCGGAGCGGCGCCCCGCCGGCGGCCGCGTCCTGGTGGTGGACGACCAGCCCGAGCTCAGGACCAGCACCGCCGCGGTGCTGCGGCGGGCCGGGCACCTGGTGGAGGAGGCGGTGGACGGGGTGGCCGCGGTGGAGCGGCTGCAGGGCGAGAGCTTCGACGTGGTGCTGACCGACCTGCGCATGCCCGACGTGGACGGCATGGAGGTGCTGCGCACCGCGCGCCAGCTGGCCCCCGAGACCGAGGTCATCGTCATGACCGCCTACGGGACCATCCAGTCGGCGGTGGAGGCCATCCGGCGCGGCGCCTCCGACTTCCTGGCCAAGCCCTTCAAGGACGACGAGCTCCTGCTGCGGGTGGCCAAGGCGGTGGAGAAGCGCCGCCTGGTGGGCGAGGTCAGCCTCTTCGCCGGCGAGTTCCGCCGCCGCCACGGCTTCGACCACATCGTGGGGCGCTCGGCCGCCATGCGCGACGTGCTCGACCGCATCCGGCGGGTGGCCGCCACCGACGCCACCGTGCTCCTCACCGGCGAGTCGGGCACCGGCAAGGAGGTGGTGGCGCGCGCCCTGCACGTCACCAGCCGGCGCGGTGACAAGCCCTTCGTGCCGGTCAACTGCGCCGCCATCACCGAGACGCTGCTGGAGTCGGAGCTCTTCGGCCACGCCCGCGGCGCCTTCACCGGCGCCACCCGGGCGCGCCGCGGGCTCTTCGAGGAGGCCAGCGGCGGCACCCTCTTCATCGACGAGATCGGCGAGACCAGCCCCGGCTTCCAGGCCAAGCTCCTGCGCGCCCTGCAGGACGGCGAGATCCGCCGGGTGGGCGAGTCGGTCTCGCTGCAGGTGGACGTGCGGGTCATCGCCGCCACCAACCAGGACCTGCGCCGCGCCATCGCGGAGCGGCGCTTCCGCGAGGACCTCTTCTACCGGCTCAACGTGGTGCCGGTGCGCATCCCGCCGCTGCGCGAGCGCCGCGACGACGTGCCGCTCCTGGCCACCCACTTCCTGGCCCGCTTCAACGCCCGGGCCGGCACCTCCCGGACCCTCTCCCGCGAGGCCCTGCTCAAGCTGGCCGACCACCCCTGGCCGGGCAACGTGCGCGAGCTGGAGAACATGATCGAGCAGACCGCCGCCCTCTCGCCGCAGGACGAGATCCGGGCCGAGGACGTCTCCCTGGAGGAGGGCGGCCCGCTGCCGCCGCCGGGGGAGGCGCAGGAGGGGGAGGGCCGCACGCTGGCGGCCGCGGTGGAGGAGGCGGAGCGGCGCGCCATCGAGGCCTCGCTGGCGCGGCAGGAGGGCGACCTGGGGCGCGTGGCGCGCGACCTGGGCGTCTCGGCCACCACGCTGTGGCGCAAGATGAAGCGGCTCGGCATCTCGTCGCGCGGGGCCGGCCCGGCCTGAGGTCGAGGACCGTGCCGGCGGAGCGAGGTCGCGGATCGAGCCGGCGGACCGAGTTCACCGTCGGGCCTCGTCGTGCACTCCTGAAACTGGATTGCACTCTTGAACGATGGAGCGGGCAGCGAGACGACCGGAGTCGGCGCGCCCGGGACACCAGGCGGAGCTCAAGGGGCTGTCGTCACTGTCTTTTGTCGGCAGACGGCCAGCCCCATCCGGGTTGGCACCCTCGTTGCTACCGTATGGGGCTGGAAGCGCCGAGCAGCCTGTTGAGGACGGTCCCCCCCCGCCACTTCAGCTGCGCTCGGCGCTTCCTCTTTTGAAGGGCTGCCCGCCGCGCCCGCAGGCCCCGGCCGCGCGCAGCGGCCAGGAGGCGCGGGCTGGGCAGCGCGCCGGAGGGAGCGGCCGCCCATCCCGACCCCGGACGCAGCGAAGGCGCCGCAGCGAGGGCTCGCTGGCGGCGCCTCCTGGGGCGGCCTGGCTGCTGGAAGGGCCCCGGCGGTCGTCTACATCACCACCGCGCTGGCCGCCTGCGCCAGCCGCACCAGCGGGTCGCCGAAGACGCCCAGGATGGCCACCACCGCCACGGCGCAGCCCAGCGCCAGCGCCATGGTGGGCGCGGCCACCACCGGCTCCTCGCCCTCGCCCGGCTTCATGTACATGTGGACGATGACGCGCAGGTAGTAGAAGGCGCCCAGGATGCTGGTGAGCACGCCGGTGATGGCCAGCCCGTAGAGCTCGGCGCCCACGGCGGCCTTGAAGATGTACAGCTTCCCGACGAAGCCGGCGGTGGGCGGCACGCCCGCCAGGCTGAGCAGGAAGACCGTCATGACGAAGGCCAGCAGCGGGTTGCGCCGGGCCAGGCCGGAGAAGCGCGACAGGTCCCAGGCGCCCTTCGGCTCCTCGCCGCTGTCGCGGGACTCGATGGCGCCCACCACGGCGAAGGCGCCGATGGCGGTGGCGGTGTAGGCGGCCAGGTAGAAGAGCACCCCGGCCAGCGCGATGGAGCGGGCCCCCTCCACCTTGGCCGAGACCACGCCCACCAGCAGGTAGCCGGCGTGGGCCACCGACGAGTAGGCCAGCATCCGCTTGACGCTGCGCTGCGGCAGGGCCAGCAGGTTGCCGAAGACCATGGTGAGGATGGCCAGCACCGTCAGGATCTTCTCGAAGGAGAGGTCGGCCACCTGGGCGCCGGTCTGCGACGAGAGGAAGATGCGCGCCAGCAGGGCGAAGGCGGCGGTCTTCACGCCGGCCGCCATGAAGGCGGTCACCGGGGTGGGGGCGCCCTCGTAGACGTCCGGGGTCCAGGCGTGGAAGGGGACGGCCGCCACCTTGAAGGCGATGCCGGAGGCCACCAGGCCCAGCCCGGCCACCAGCAGCAGGGAGCCGGCGCCGCGCCCGCCGTGCATGCCGGAGAAGAGGGTGGTGCCGGTGGCGCCGTAGATCAGCGAGGAGCCGTAGAGCAGCAGCGCCGAGGAGATGGCGCCCAGGATCATGTACTTGAAGGCCGCCTCGGAGGGGCGGCGGCCGCGCCGCTGGAAGGCGGTCAGGGCGTAGGTGGAGAGGCTCATGATCTCGATGGCCACGAAGGCCACCAGCAGGTCGGAGGCCATCCCCAGCAGCACCATGCCGGCCGCGGCGAAGAGCGTCAGGGCGTAGTACTCGCCGCGCTCGGCGTCGCGGGCGCGCAGCCACCCGGCCGACACCAGCGCCGACAGGCCCACGCCCATGTTGACCACCACGGTGACGAAGACGCTGAAGGCGTCCACCGTGGCCTGGCCGCCGAAGACGCTGCCGGCCGGCGGCCCCACCACGGCGAAGACGGTGGCCACCGCGGCGGTGATCATGGTGCCCACCGCCTGGTAGCCGCGCCGGCCGGAGGCGGTCAGGAAGACCTCCGACATGAGCAGCGCCAGGGCGCCGAGCGTGAGGACGGCGACCGGGGCCATGGCGGCCAGGTCGCGGACGGGCAAGCCGTTCATGTCAGAAGCCCCTCCCGGGCGGCAGGCTGGGCCGGGTGGCGACCGCCGTGTCGGCGGTGCCCACCGACGGCGGCGCGCCCAGGCGGGCCTCGGCCTGCTGGAAGCGCACCACCAGGCGATCCACCGCCGGCTTGGCCGGCGCCAGGAACGGGCCGGGCGCCAGGCCCATCACCACGATGGCCACGATCAGGGGGGCCAGCACGAAGCCCTCCCGCACCGACAGGTCCGGCAGGTGCCGGTTGGCCGGGTTCTCGATCTTCCCGAAGAAGACCTTCTCCACCAGCACCAGCATGTAGACCGCGCCCAGGATGACGCCGATGGAGGCCAGGGTGGCGAACATGGCGCCGCCGGCCAGGCGCGACAGGAAGGTGCCGGAGAGGATGAGGAACTCGCCCACGAAGCCGTTGGTGCCGGGCAGGCCGATGGAGGAGAGCGTCACCACCACGAAGGCGGTGGCCAGCCAGGGCACCTGCTTGGCCAGCCCGCCGTACTCGGCGATGGCCCGGGTGTGGCGCCGCTCGTAGAGCATGCCCACCAGGAGGAAGAGCGCCCCGGTGGACACGCCGTGGTTGAGCATCTGGTAGACCGAGCCGGTCAGGCTCTCGGCCGAGAGGGCCGCCAGGCCCAGCATGACGAAGCCCAGGTGCGACACCGAGGAGTAGGCCACCAGCCGCTTCATGTCGGTCTGCACCAGGCTCATCAGCGCGCCGTAGAGGATGCCGATGGTGGCCAGCACCGCCAGCTGCGGGCGGTAGGTCAGGGCCGCCTCCGGGAAGAGCGGCAGGGCGTAGCGGAAGAAGCCGAAGGTGCCCATCTTGAGGAGCACGCCGGCCAGGATGACCGAGCCGGCGGTGGGCGCCTCGGTGTGGGCGTCGGGCAGCCAGGTGTGCAGCGGGAACATCGGCACCTTGACCGCGAAGGCCAGGGCGAAGGCCAGGAAGAGCCAGCGGGCCTGGTCGGGGGTCACCGAGAGGGCGCTGCGGGCCTCCACGTAGTCGAAGGTGTTCCCGTCGTGGAAGTAGATGAAGAGGATGGCCAGCAGCATGAGCACGCTGGCGGCGAAGGTGTAGACGAAGAACTTCACCGTGGCGTAGAGCCTGTTCTGCGAGCCCCACACGCCGATGAGCAGGTACATGGGGATGAGGATCAGCTCCCAGAAGACGTAGAAGAGCACCAGGTCGAGCGCGGCGAAGGTCCCGATCATGGCGGTCTCGAGGACCAGCAGCGCGATCATGAACTCCTTGACCCGCTCCTCCACCGCCTTCCAGGTGGAGAGGATGACGATGGGCATCAGCGCCGTGGTCAGCATGACCATCAGCAGCGCCACCCCGTCGAGCCCCACGTGGTAGCCGATGCCGATCGACGACATCCAGGGCTGCTTGACCTCGAACTGGAACTCGGGCGCGCCGGCCGAGGCGTCGAAGCCGAACCAGAGCCCCAGCGACAGGAAGAAGGTGACCAGCGCCACCGCCAGGGTGGCGACGCGGTGCTGGCCGGCCTCGCTGCGCGGGATGAGCGCCAGCAGGAGCGCCCCGGTGAGCGGCACGAAGGTGACGACGGTGAGCAGGTTCACTTACAGCCCTCCCACGCCGAGGACGGTCCAGAGGATGGCCGCCGCGGCCACCGCCATGATGGCCGCGTAGCGCTGCAGGTCGCCGTTCTGGCTGAGCCGCACGAACGAGCCGAGCAGGCCGGCCACCTTGGCCACCCCGTTGACGGTGCCGTCGATGAGGAAGACGTCCACCACCCGCCAGAGGAAGTAGGCGGTGGCCTTGAGGGGCTGCACCACGAAGAGGTCGTAGATCTCGTCGACCCGGAACTTGTCCACCATGAGGCGGTAGGTGCGGGGCAGGGCGCCGGCCAGCTGGCCGGGCAGCTTCATGAGCCCGCCGCCGTACATGGACCAGCCGATGAGGGTGCCCACCAGGGCGATGCCCCAGGCCGCCAGGTACGGCCAGACCCCGTGGGAGCCGGCGCGGAAGTGACCGACCTCCAGGAGCCGGTCGGTGCCGGGGGCGAAGACCGGCGCGAGGTAGCTCTGGAAGAGCTCGGAGAGCGGCCCGAAGCCGTGGGGCAGGCCGAGCACCAGGGCCACCGTGGCCAGCACCGCCAGCACCATGAGCGGCACGGTCATGATGAAGGACGACTCGTGGGCGTGCTCGGCGGCGGGGGTGCGGGGCGCGCCCTGGAAGGTGAGCCAGTAGAGCCGCGTCATGTAGAAGGCGGTGCCCAGCGCGGCCAGCGAGCCGAGGGCGTAGGCCCAGGGCCCCACCTGGTGCCAGGCCGGGTTGTGGCTGAAGAGGGCGTTGCCCAGGATGGCGTCCTTCGACCAGTAGCCGGACAGCGGCAGGATGCCGGTGGCGGCGATGGAGGCCACCAGGAAGGTCCAGTGGGTGTGCGGCATCTTCCTGGCCAGGCCGCCCATCTTGCGGATGTCGGTCTCGTCGCCCATGCCGTGCATCACCGAGCCGGCCCCGAGGAAGAGGCAGGCCTTGAAGAAGGCGTGGGTCACCAGGTGCAGCACGCCGGCCCACCAGGCGCCGCAGCCGACGCCGATGAACATGAAGCCCAGCTGGCTCACCGTGGAGTAGGCCAGCACCTTCTTGATGTCGGTCTGGGTGAAGGCGATGACCGCCGCGAAGAGCGCGGTGATGGCGCCCACCAGCGTGACGGTGGCCATGGCCGCCGGCGCCAGCGTGAAGAGCATGGAGTTGCGGGCCACCAGGTAGACGCCGGCGGTGACCATGGTGGCGGCGTGGATCAGGGCCGAGACCGGGGTCGGGCCGGCCATGGCGTCCGGCAGCCAGATGTAGAGGGGCAGCTGGGCCGACTTGCCGGTGGCGCCCACGAAGAGCGCCAGCAGGGCGAAGGTGACGGCCGCCTGGTAGGTGTGGCCGGCGAAGACCCCGGCGGTGATGACCGCGTCCGGGGTGACCACCCGCGCCGCCGCCTGCAGGTCGGCGTAGCCGGGGGTGCCGAAGATGGCGATGAGGGAGAAGACGCCCACCAGGAAGCCGAAGTCGCCGACCCGGTTGACGATGAACGCCTTGCGCCCGGCGTAGGCCTTCTGCGGATCGGTGAACCAGAAGCCGATCAGCAGGTAGGAGCAGAGGCCGACGCCCTCCCACCCGACGAAGGTGAGGAGCAGCGAGTCGCCGAGGACGAGGGTGAGCATCGCCGCGACGAAGAGGTTGAGGTAGGTGAAGAAGCGGGCGTACCCGGCGTCGTCCTCGTGCGACATGTACGACACCGAGTAGACGTGGATCAGCGTGCCCACCCCGGTGATGACCAGGAGGAGGGTGCCGGAGAGCCGGTCGACCAGCAGGCTCCAGGTGAGGTTGATGAGGGCGCGACCGTCCGAGCCCGTCACCGCGATCCACGGGTCACCGCGGAAGTGGAGCGTGCGGCCCGCCAGGGCCCACGAGAACGCGATGACGGCGATGGAGAGCGAGCCCACCATGGCGCCGAGCGCCACCAGGGTCGCGTTTCCCTTGCCGATTCGCTTCCCGATGAGCCCGTTGATCAGGGCGCCGGCGAGCGGGAAGAGGATGATGGCCCAGAGATACGCCTCGGCCGCGGAGGGGTTGGCGAGAGCGGGCATAGGGTGGGGCGAAGGATTACCTGTCCCACGCGGGCAAGGCAACGATCTTCTGACCGATTCTCCCGTCGGTTCGCGGTGATGCCTACCCGTGAAGTCCACGAACCGCGGTCGTGCTAGACCCGAGCGATCATGTGCGCCGCCCCCGATCCCACGGCCGAGCTCCGCAGGCTGCCCCGGGCCGACCGCCTCCTCGGCGCGGCGGATCGCGCTGGCTTCGTGGCCCGCCTGGGCCACGAGGTGGTGATGGCGGCGGTGCGCGCCGAGCTCGGCCTGCGGCGCGAGCAGGTGCTGGGCGGGGCCCCCTGCCCTCCCCCGGAGGCCCTCGAGGCAGCCCTGCTCGACCGCCTGGCCGTCGAGGGGCGGGGCACCCTCCGGCGGGTGGTCAACGCCACAGGAGTGGTGATCCACACCAACCTCGGGCGGGCGCCGCTCTCGGCGGCCACGGCGCGGGCCATGGCGGCCGCGGCCGAGGGGTACCTGAACCTCGAGTACGACCTCGAGGCCGGCGGGCGCGGCGACCGGTACCACCACGCCGAGGCGGCCCTCTGCCGGCTCACCGGGGCCGAGGCGGCGGTGGCGGTCAACAACGGCGCCGCGGCGGTGCTGGTGGCGCTGGCGGCCCTCTCCGGCGCCCGCCCCTCGGGCGCCGGCCGCGGCGACGGCCCCGCCGGGTCGGCGGGCGCGGCGACCCCGGAGGCGCCGGGCGCCGGGCCGCCGGAGGCGCCGGGCAGCGGCCCGCCGGAGGTCATCGTCAGCCGCGGGCAGCTGGTCGAGATCGGCGGCGGCTTCCGCATCCCCGACGTGCTGCGCCGCAGCGGCGCGGCGCTGGTGGAGGTGGGCACCACCAACCGGACCTACCTCGGCGACGTGGAGGAGGCCATCACGCCCAGGACCCGGGCGGTGCTGCAGGTGCACCGCTCCAACTTCCGGCTCGACGGCTTCGTCACCGAGCCAACCCTGGCGGAGCTGGTGGCCCTGGGGAGGCGGCGCGACCTGTGGGTGGTGGACGACCTCGGCTCGGGGGCGCTGCTGCCCACCGCGCCCTACGGCCTGGCGCCCGAGCCCACCGTGCCGGAGCGGGTGGCGGCCGGCGCCGACCTGGTCTGCTTCTCGGGCGACAAGCTCCTGGGCGGACCGCAGGCCGGGCTGCTGGTGGGGCGGGCGGCGGCGGTGGCGCTGGTGAAGCGCCACCCGCTGCTGCGCGCGCTCCGGCTCGACAAGGTGGCGCTGGCCGGCCTGGCCGCCACGCTCGGCCACTACGAGCGGGGCGAGGCCCTGCACGAGCTCCCCATCTGGCGGGCCATCTCCCGGCCGCTCGCGGCGCTGCAGGCGGAGGCGGCCGGGTGGCTGGCGGCCCTGGAGGGCGCGGCGCCGGGGGCGAGGGTGCGCGCCTCCGAGTCGGCGGTGGGCGGCGGCACCCTGCCGGGCGAGACGCTCCCCACCGCGGTGCTGGCCCTCCCGGTGGCGGACCCCGACGCCCTGGCGGCGCGCCTGCGGCGAGCCGACCCGCCGGTGGTGGGGCGCATCGAGGCCGGCGAGCTGGTGCTCGACCCGCGCACCGTGCTGCCGGGCGAGGGGCCGCAGGTGGTGGCGGCGCTCCGGTGGGCGCTCGGCGGCTGAGCCGGGCAGGTCGGGCTCGCCGCCGGACCGGCCGCTACGGGTTGAAGCGGTAGCCCACCCCGCGCACCGTCTCCAGGTGCCGCGGCGCGTCGGCGTCGTCGCCGATGTGGGCCCGCAGCCGGGCCACGAAGTTGTCCACCGTGCGCGCCGTGCCGAAGTAGCGCGAGCCCCAGACCGCCTCCATGAGCTGCTCGCGCGAGTAGACGCGGTCCGGGTGGGCCACGAACCAGGCCAGCAGGTCGTACTCCTTGGCGGTCAGCTCGAGCGGCTTGCCGCCGGCGCTGGCGCGGCGCGCCGCCAGGTCCACCTCGACGTGGCCGGCGCGCCTGAGGTCCCGGGGGGCGCCGGTCTCGCCGCGGGCGCGCCGCCGCCTGAGCAGCGCGCCGATGCGCGCCAGCAGCTCCTTCAGCGAGAAGGGCTTCACCATGTAGTCGTCGGCCCCCAGCTGCAGCCCGGCCACCTTGTCCGACTCCTGCCCCTTGGCCGAGAGGATCAGCACCGGCAGGTCGGGGTCGTCGCGCCTGAGCTCGCGGATCACCTCCAGCCCGCCGAGGCGCGGCAGCATGACGTCCACCACCAGCAGGTCGAAGCGCTCGGCGCGGGCCATGGTCAGGCCGGTCTCGCCGTCGGCGGCCGAGCGGACCGCGTAGCCCTCCATGCCCAGGTTGAGCTGCAGGCCGCGCAGGATGGAGGGGTCGTCCTCGATGACCAGGATGCGCTCGCTCACGGCGGGGTCCTCCGGCCGGCGCGCGGGGCGGCGGTCTCCAGCGGGGCGACGGCCGGCTCGGCGGACGGCAGCACGACCGTGAAGGTGGCCCCGTGGCCCACCTCGGAGGTCACGCCGATGCGCCCCCCGTGCGCCGTCACGATGTGCTTCACCATGGCCAGGCCCAGGCCCGAGCCCTCGATGGTGCGCTGCAGGGGATCGCGGGCCCGGTAGAACTTGTCGAAGATGCGCTGCTGGTCCGAGCCCGCGATGCCCGGGCCGTTGTCGCTCACCGAGATGGTCACGGTGGGGCCGGCGCGGGCCGCCGACACGGTGATGACCTTGTCCGGCCCGGTGTACTTGTGGGCGTTGTTGAGCAGGTCGAGCAGCGCCCCGGTGAGCGCCTCGCGGTCGGCCATCACCGGCGGCAGGCCGGGCTCCAGGGCGCGCCGCAGCTCGAAGGGGTGGCTCAGCTGCTGCGGGGCGAAGGCCGAGACGGCCGCCTCCAGGATGGGCTCGAGCGGCTGGCGGGTGAACTGGTAGCTGCGCTTGCCGGACTCCATGCGGGCCCAGTCGAGCAGGCGGTTGATGAGCATGGAGAGCCGGGTGGTCTCCTCGGAGATGATGTGCAGCGCCTCGCGCTGCCGCTCCGGGTCCGGCAGCCGCCCCAGCTGCAGCGTCTCGACGAACATGCGGATGCTGGTGAGCGGGGTGCGCAGGTCGTGGCTGACCTTGTTGACGAAGTCGGTCTGCAGCCGGGCCACCCGGGCCTCGCGCTGCACCACCATCAGGGTGGCGGCGGTGCCGGCCACGGTGGTGGCCACCAGCGCCAGGATCAGGCCGCCGAAGACGTAGTCCCGCGGCGCCGCGCCGAACACCAGGATGAGGATCCCGATGGCCAGCAGGAGGGCGGCCGGGACGAAGACGAACCCGATGATGAGCGGCAGGACGCGGCGCACGAGGCCGTCCATCCTAGCGGAACGCGGCCGGGAGCGTCGTTCCTCACCCCCTCACCCCTGCCCTCTCCCCGGAGGGGAGAGGGAGCAGACCTGGTGAGCCTCTCCCCGGAGGGGAGAGGGAGCAGACCTGGTGAGCCTCTCCCCGGAGGGGAGAGGGAGCAGACCTGGTGAGCCTCTCCCCGGAGGGAGGAGGGAGCAGACAAGGCGTGCCCCTGTCCAGGCGGGAGTGCGTGCAGGGCTCGTCCGCTCGAGCCCCCTCTCCCCCAGCCTGCTGGGGGAGAGGGCCGGGGTGAGGGGGAGCGTTCCGAGCGACCGGCGTGAGGTGGACCGGGTCGCGCGCAGGCCCCTAGGAGTGGAACCGCCCGCCGTGGCGGGCCTGCTCCACCAGCAGCGGCGCCGGCTCGAAGCGCTCGCCGTGGGCGTCGCGCAGGCGCGACAGCGCGTCCACCACCACGTCGGCCCCCAGGGCGTCGGCGGCGCGGAAGGGCCCGCCGCGGAAGGGCGGGAAGCCGATGCCGAAGACCGCCCCGACGTCGCCGTCGCGGGCGCTGCGCACCACCCCCTCGCCGAGCGCCCGGGCCGCCTCGTTCAGGAGCGCCAGCGTGAGCCGCTCGACGATGGCCTCCCGCGCCACCCTGGTGCGGGCGCGGCCGCCCGGCAGCAGGTCGTAGGCGGCCGGGTCCACCTGCTTCTGCTTGCCGTCGTAGGTGTAGAAGCCCTTCTTCGCCTTGCGGCCCAGCCGGCCGGCCGTCACCAGGCCGCGCAGCGCGTCGGGCGGCCGCATGCGCTCGCCGAAGCCGGCGTGCAGCACCTCCCCCACCTTGGCGCCCACGTCCAGCCCCACCTCGTCGAGCAGGGCGATGGGGCCCACCGGGAAGCCGTAGCCGGTGAGCGCCGCGTCGAGGTCCTCGATGGCCGCCCCCTCGGTGAGCAGCCAGGCGGCCTCGTTCACGTAGGGGCCGAGGATGCGGTTGACCCAGAAGCCGGGCCGGTCGGCGGCCAGGATGACGGTCTTGCCCTGCCGCTTGCCGAAGGCCACCGCGGTGGCGATCACCTCGGGCGAGGTGGCGGCCGAGGGGATGACCTCCAGGAGCGGCATCTTCGGCACCGGCGAGAAGTAGTGCATGCCCACCACCAGCTCGGGGCGGCGCGCCCCCTCGGCGATGGAGGCGATGGGCAGGGAGGAGGTGTTGGAGGCGAAGACGCCGCCCGGGTTGAGCGCCTGGAAGGCCTTCACCATCTCGCGCTTGAGCGCCAGGTCCTCGAAGACCGCCTCCACCAGCAGGTCCACCCCCTCCAGCCCGGCCCAGCTGGTGGTGGTGGTGAAGAGCCGCAGGGTGGCCTGCCGCTCCAGCCGATCCATGGAGCGGCGCTTCACCTTCTCGTCCAGGAAGGCCGCCAGCCCCGCCAGGGCCCGGGCCGCCGCCTGGTCGTCCTTCTCGCGAAGCCGCACCGGCACGCCGGCGGCCACCGTCACCGCCGCGATGCCGCCTCCCATGAGCCCGCCGCCCAGCACCCCGACCCGCTCCACCGGGCGCGGCGCCACGGCCGGATCGGCCACGCCGCTGTCCTTCTTGAGCGCGGTGGAGGCGAAGAAGATCTCCACCAGCCGCCGCGACACGTCGGTCACGGCCAGCTCGCCGAAGCTGCGGGCCTCCAGCGCCAGCCCCTCGGCCACGCCGCGCTCGGCGCCGCGCTGCACCGCCTCCAGGGCCCGCAGCGGCGCCGGGTAGTGGCCGCGGGTCTTCTTGAGGAGGAGGGCGCGCGCCTGCGAGAAGAGCAGCGCCCGGCCCACCGGGTTCTCCTCCAGCAGCGCCAGCTTGACCCGCTCCACCCCGCGCGCCCGGCGAGCGTGCTCGCGCCAGCGCCCGCGCGGCAGGGCCGCCAGCGCCAGCGCCCGGCGCCGCGCCACCGCCCGCAGGATGGCGGCCGGCGCCAGCTCGTCCACCAGCCCGAGCGCCAGCGCCTTCCTGGCCTTGACCGTCTTGCCGGCCAGGATCAGGTCGAGCCCCGCCGCCAGGCCGATGAGGGCCGGCAGCCGCTGCGTGCCGCCGGCGCCCGGCAGCAGGCCGAGCTGCACCTCGGGCAGGCCCAGGGTGGTGCGGGGGTCGTCGGCGGCCACCCTGGCGTGGCAGGCCAGGGCCAGCTCCAGCCCGCCGCCCAGGCAGGCGCCGTGCACCGCGGCCACCACCGGCTTGCCGAGCCGCTCCAGCCGGTCGAAGCCGGCCTGCGCCGCCCGGGAGAGGGCCTCCGCCTCGGCGGCGCTGCGCACCGCCTGGATCATGTCGATCTTGGCCCCGGCCATGAAGCCGGCGGCCTTGCCGCTGGCGATGACCACCGCCTTCACCGCGGCGTCGGCCTCCAGCCGGAGGAGCAGCGCGCCCAGCTCCTCGCCCACCGGGCCGGAGAGGGTGTTGACGGCCTCGCCGGGCACGTCGATGAGGAGCGTGGCCACACCGTCCAGGTGCTCCACCGAGAAGGCGGAGGGCGTGGCGGCCCGGGGTGCAGGCGGGGGCGAGGCCGGGGTGGCGGGCGGGATCGAGGTCATGGTGCGCTCCTGTGCCTACTCGCGCTCGAGGACCACGGCGGCGCCGAGGCCGCCGGCGGCGCAGACGGTGAGCAGGGCGTACTGCTGGCCGCGGCGCCCCAGCTCGCGCAGGGTCTGGGTGATCATGCGGGCGCCGGTGGCGGCGAAGGGGTGGCCCAGCGCGATGGAGCCGCCGTTCACGTTGAGCCGGGCCGGGTCCACCTCGCCGAGCGGCGCGGCCCGCCCCAGCTTCTCGGCGGCGAAGCGCGCCGAGGCGAAGGCCTGCAGGTTGGACAGCACCTGGGCCGCGAAGGCCTCGTGCATGTCCACCAGGTCCATGTCCGCCAGGGTGAGCCCGGCCCGGTCGAGGGCCACCGGCGCGGCGTAGGCCGGCCCCTGCAGCAGCTGGTCGGCCGGGTCGAGCGCGGCGTAGGCGAAGCTCCGCAGGTAGCCCAGGGGCGTGAGGCCGAGCGCCTTGGCCCGGTCCTCCGCCATCAGGATCACCGCGGCGGCGCCGTCGGTGAGCGGCGAGGCGTTGCCGGCGGTGATGGTGCCGTGGCGCCGGTCGAAGACCGGCCTGAGCTGCGAGAGCGCCTCCACGGTGGTGTCGGCCCGCACGATGGTGTCGCGCGCCGAGACCTGCTCGTAGCGCGGCGGCACCGCCACGTGGATGACCTCGTCGTCGAAGCGGCCGGCGGCCCAGGCGGCGGCGGCCCGCTGGTGGCTCTGGCAGGCCAGCTGGTCCTGGGCGGCGCGCGGGATGCCGTTCTTCTGGGCCATCTGCTCCGCCGACTCACCCATGGTGAAGCCGGTGGTGGGCTCCTTGAGGGCCGGCGGCTCGGGGGTGAAGTCCCGGGGGCGCAGGGTGGCCAGCAGCGAGAGCCGCTGCGAGAGGCTGCGGGCCTTCGACAGCTCGATGAGGGTCTGGGCCAGGCGGCGGCTGGCGAAGATGGGGGCGTCGGAGATCGACTCGGTGCCGCCGGCGATGACGCAGGAGGAGCGCCCCAGGGCGATCTGGTCGGCCGCGTCGGTGGCCGCCTGCAGCGAGGTGGCGCAGGCGCGCGCCACCGTGTGGGCCTCCACGGTGCGCGGCAGCTGGGTGCGCAGCACCATCTCCCGGCCGATGAGCGACACCAGCTTGGAGGGGATGACCTGGCCGAAGATGAGCGAGTCGTAGGTGGCGGGCGGCAGCCCGGCGCGGGCCACCAGCTCGTTCACCAGGAGCGCGCCCAGGTCCACGGCGCCCAGCGCCTTGAAGTCGGTGCCGGCCTTGACGAAGGGGGTCCGGAGGCCGGCGACGACGGCGGCCCGGCGGCCGGCGGGGGGGGTACCTGCGGTGGCCATGCCTGCTCCCATTGATTTTCGAATCGGCTGGATGCCGCTCCGGGTGTAACCGTCATGATGCAAGGCGTCAACCCCCGGAAGCGGCTGCTTTCTGCCTTGCGACCGCCCCGCCCAGGCGCCACGATCCCGCCCCATGAAGCGCAGCCGGGAGCTGAGGCCACTGTCCGCCGAGCACCACCAGGCCCTCCTGGTGGCCTTCCAGCTCAGGAAGTCGCTGGAGGGACACCCCGAGGCGGCGGGGGCGCCCAGGGACCTCCCCGGGCTGGTCTCGCTGACCCGCCGCTTCGAGGAGCAGGTCTTCACGCCGCACGCCCGGGCCGAGGAGGAGCTGCTGGGGCGGTACCTCACGGCGACCGACCTGAAGCGGCTGGCCGCCGAGCACGTCGAGCTGAAGCGGCTGGCCACGGCGGCCCGCGCGCCGCAGCCCGGGGAGCAGCGCAGCGCGCTCGGCGCCTTCGCCGAGCTCCTGGAGCGCCACGTGCGGTGGGAGGAGCGGGAGCTCTTCCCCTACGCCGAGGACCACGTGGACGGCGAGGCGCTGGCGGCCATCGGCGGCGAGCTGGAGAAGCGGCTGGTGCTGCAGGGCCAGGGGACCAAGCCGGCCCGGCGGTGACGGCGCGGGCCGGGCGGTGGCCGTGGCGGCCCGCCCGGGCCAGCCCAAGCGGGCCGGGCGGAGCGGGCCCCCGGGGTGTCACGAGAGGAGCCACCTCATGCGCCCCGCCCCGCACCTCGCCCTGCTCGCCCTGCTCTCCCTGCTCGCCGCCCCGGCCAGCGCCGAGGGGCCCGGCCCCGCGCCGGCGCTCGACCTCGCGCCCGCGGCGCCCGCCGCGCCCCCGCCCGGCCTCGACTTCGACCTGCTCGAGCCCACCCTGGCGGCGCCCTCCGCGGTGGACCCGGCCTTCGGGCGCGCCGTGGAGCGGCGCCGCTCCATGCTCGGCCTCCACCAGGCCCTGGGCATCGCCACCGTGGCCTCGCTGGCCGCCACCAGCGTGGTCGGCCAGCTGCAGTTCGACGACCGCTTCCGCGGCGGCGGCGACACCGGCACCTGGAAGATGCCCCACCGGGCCCTGGTGATCACCTCCAGCGCCCTCTTCGTCTCGGCCGGCCTGCTCGGCGTGCTGGCGCCGGAGCCCTACGCCAAGCGCGGCGGGCGGGCCGACAGCGCCACCCTGCACAAGGTGGCCATGGGCGTGGCCACCGCCGGCATGGTGGCCCAGGTGGTCCTGGGCATCGCGGCGCGCGGCAAGGCCGGCACCACCCGCGAGCGCGACCTGGCGGTGGCCCACCAGGTCCTCGGCTACTCCACGCTGGGCGCCGCCACCGTGGGCGCGGCGGTCCTCTTCTTCTGACGTCCCCGAGCCTGCCCGTGCCCCACGCCACCCGCCCCGCCGCCCCGCCCCTCGCCGCCCGCCACGCGGGCGCGCCGCCCGCCCGGTCGGCGCCGCGCCTCGCCGCCCTGGCCCTGCTGGCGCCGCTGCTGCTGCCGGTGCTGCTGGGCCTGTCCACCACCGCGGCCCGCGCCGCCGACGGCCCGGTGGACCTCGCGGTGAAGCCCGGCTCGACGCTGGCCTACACCCTGGTCCACAAGTTCCACGAGGTGGTGGGCGTCTCCAGGACCGTGGAGGGCAAGGCCCGCCTCCTGCCCGGCGGCGGGGTGCAGGTGATGGTGCGCGCCCGGGTGGACTCCTTCGACTCCGGCAACGGCAACCGCGACGCCCACATGCTGGAGGCCACCGAGGCGGCCCGCTTCCCCTTCGTCACGCTCAAGGCGGTGGGCGCCGTGGCGGCGCCGGCCGCCTACCCCGCCGAGGCGGCGGTGACGCTGAGAGGCGAGCTCTCCTTCCACGGCGTGACCAGGGCGGTGGAGGTGCCGGTCACGGTGGCCTTCACCTCGCCGCGCGCCGCCACCGCCGAGGCCGGGCTCACCATCTCGCTCGACGGCCACGGGGTGGAGCGCCCGTCCCTGCTCTTCGTGAAGGTGGACGACCCGCTGGTGGTGAAGGCCAGCCTGCGGCTCGAGGCGGAGGCGCCATGACGCCAACGGGGAAGGGGCTGGGGCGGCGCGGGTTCCTGGCGGTGCTGGGCGGGGGCGGCGCGGCGGCCGTGGCTGGCGCGGCGCTGCCCGGCTGCGCCCCCACCAACGGCCCGGCCCCCTCGGTGTCGGTGCCGCCGCCGGACCAGGACGGCAACGTGATCTTCCGGCTGGCCGACTTCCCCGACCTCGACCGGCCCGGCGGGGCGGTCATCGCCCGGGCGGCCGGCATGGACCCGCTGCTGGTGGTGCGCACCCCGGTGGGCGACGTGGCCGCCGTGTCGGCCACCTGCACGCACCAGGGCTGCCCGCTCGGCTTCGAGGACCCCGAGGTGGTCTGCCCCTGCCACCAGTCGCGCTTCGACCTGGGCGGCGCCGTGCTGAAGGCGCCCGCCACCGCGCCGCTCGCCACCTTCCTGGCCAGCTACGACTCCGCCACCGGCCTGGTCACCATCGCGCTGGCCAGCTTCCCCCCGGTGGTGGCCGGCGCGGTGACGCTCCTCTTCTCCCGCTTCCCCGAGCTGCAGGCGCCCGGCGGCTCGGCGGTGGGCCGGCCGGCCGGGTTCGACAGCCCCATCCTGGTGATGGCGCTGGCCGGCGGCGCCTTCGCCGCCGTGAACGCCCGCTGCCCGCACCAGGGGTGCACGGTGGCCTTCCCGGCCAGCGGCGGCGGGCAGGTGGTCTGCCCCTGCCACCTGTCGCGCTTCCAGGTGGACGGCGCCCTGGTGACCGGGCCGGCCACGGTCGGGCTGGCCGCCTACCCGGCGGTGGCCGACGCGCTGGGGGTGGTGGTGACGCTGCCGGGGTAGGTGGCCGCGAACCCTTCCCGGGGCGCGCCGGCTCCCAGCAACCACCATGAACGATCTCCTCCAGCTCGCGCTCTTCGTCGTCGGCTGGGTGATCCTCCAGCGGTACGTGCTGCCCCGGCTCGGCGTGCGCGGTTGAGGCGTGCCCCCCCGGCGCCCGGGCGGCGCCGACGACGACCAGCCGCGGCCCGGCTGCTGAGCGCCCCCGGCGCGACCTCCACCCTGGCGTCGAGCCGGCGGGGCCCGCCGCGGCTCGCCCGGCCGCCGGCCGCGGAGTAGAAGGGCCCGTGCCCGACACCCGCCAGCAGCGCATCGGCCTCCTCTACGGCCTGGCCGCCTACCTGGCGTGGGGGCTCCTGCCCCTCTACTTCCGCGCCCTGCGCGGCGTGCCCCCGCTGGAGATCCTGGCCCACCGGGTGGTCTGGTCGGTGCTGCTGCTGGCCGGGCTGGTGACCTTCCTGCGCCGCTGGCCCGAGGTGATCCGCCCGCTCGCCACCGGCCGCGGCCGGCTCACCCTGCTGGCCACCACCACCCTCATCACCGTGAACTGGGGCGTCTACATCTGGGCGGTGCACGCCGGGCGGGTGCTGGAGGCCAGCCTGGGCTACTTCGTGAACCCGCTGGTCAACGTGCTGCTGGGCGTCCTCTTCCTGGGCGAGGCGCTGACGCGCCGCCAGCTCTGGGCGGTGGGGCTGGCCGGGCTGGGCGTGGCGGCGCTGGTGCTCTCGGCGGGCGCGCTCCCCTGGGTGGCGCTGGTGCTGGCGGTGAGCTTCGGCTTCTACGGCCTGCTCCGGAAGCGCGCCCGCATCGACGCGGTGGCCGGGCTCTTCTCCGAGACGGCGCTGCTGGCGCCGCTGGCCCTGGGCCTGCTGGTGGTCCTGTGGCGGGACGGGACCGGCCACCTGGGCGCCGCGCCGCGCACCACCTGGCTGCTGGTGGCGGCCGGCCTGGTGACCGCCCTGCCCCTCATCTGGTTCGCGGTGGGGGTGCAGCGGCTGCGGCTCTCCACCATCGGGCTGCTGCAGTACCTGGCCCCCACCATGCAGTTCGCCATCGCGGTCTTCGTCTTCGGCGAGGCCTTCACCGCGGCCCACGCCGTGGCCTTCGCCTGCATCTGGTCGTCGCTGGCGCTCTACACCTGGGACGTCCTCGCCGGGGTTGCCCGGGCGGGCGGGCGGCTCTACCGTGCCGACCCGTGATCGAGGTCCGCGACCTGTCGAAGCACTACCGCGTGCACAAGCGCCCGCCCGGCGCCGCGGCGGCGCTGCGCTCGCTCTTCCGGCGGCGCTACGAGGAGGTCCGGGCGGTGGACGGCCTCTCCTTCTCGGTGGCGGCCGGCGAGCGCATCGGCTTCCTGGGGCCGAACGGCGCCGGCAAGACCACCACCCTCAAGATCCTGTCGGGCCTGCTCCACCCCACCGCCGGGCAGGTGTCGGTGGCTGGCCACGAGCCCCGGCGGCGCGAGACCGCCTTCCTGAAGACCATCACCCTGGTGATGGGGCAGAAGCAGCAGCTGCTCTGGGACCTGCCACCCTCCGAGACCTTCGCCCTCAACCGCGCCATCTACGACGTGCCGAGGGCGGAGTTCGCCGAGACCCTGGCGGAGCTGTCGCGGCTGCTGGAGCTGGGCGACCTCGTCAACAAGCCCACCCGGCAGCTCTCCCTGGGCGAGCGGATGAAGTGCGAGCTGGCGGCGGCGCTGCTGCACCGCCCCCGGGTGCTCTTCCTCGACGAGCCCACCATCGGCCTGGACGTCTCCATGCAGGCCACCGTGCGGACCTTCGTGAAGGCCTACAACGAGCGGTTCGGCGCCACCGTGCTCCTCACCAGCCACTACATGGAGGACGTGGTGGCGCTCTGCCCGCGGGTGGTGGTGATCGACAAGGGGCGGCTGCTGCACGACGGCGACCTCCGGGCCCTCATCCACCAGGTGCGGCCGGACAAGCGCATCGTGGTCCGCTTCGGCGCCGGCACGCCGCCCTCGGCCGCCGACCTGGCCCGCTTCGGCGAGGTGGTGTCCAGCGACGGCGCCCAGGCCACCCTGCAGGTCGGGGCCGACCAGGTGGCGCCGATGGTGTCGCGCCTGCTCGGCGCCCTGCCGGTGACCGACCTCACGGTGGAGGACCCGCCGCTCGAGGAGGTCATGAAGGAGCTGTTCGAGCGCTCGCGCGGGGAGCGCGAGGCCCGCGAGGCGGGCGGGGGCTAGGAGGCCGTGGAGAGGTCCCCGCCCACCGCCCCGGCCCGGTGGAAGGCGCAGGTCTCGCCCAGGCACTCCCGGTTCTCCTCGCTCCACTCGCAGGGGGCGCCGCGCGCCTCCAGGCGGGTGTCCAGCGCCTCGCGGGAGAACCTGGCCGCGGCCAGGATGGAGAGGAAGGTGTCCCGCTTGCAGCAGCGCGGGCCGCCGGCGGCGGCCACCAGGCCGAGCGCCTCGGCGGTGAGGCCGTTCGAGAGGCTCCAGGCCTCGGTGGAGAGCGGGGTGGCCCCGGTGATGATGGAGGCGAAGATGCCGGCGCCGATGGCCGCGCCGCAGGCGCCCTGGAAGCCGCACAGGCCGCCCACCAGCGGCTCGGACCGCCGCCGCGCCTCGGCCACCCGCCCGGCCCTTCGCTCCGGCTCGCCGCAGGCGTTGGAGATGGCCGCCAGCAGCGCCGCCGGCACCAGGAAGTGGTGCTCCGGGCCGTGCAGCTTGACGCTCGGGTGGCGCATCAGCCCCTGGGCGATGGCCATGGGGTCGGTGAGCGTGGTGGCGGCGCAGAACCGCTCGATGACGTCCCTGGCCTCCCCGGCGTGGCAGCCGTCGCAGACGAAGTGCCCCTCCTGGCAGGCGGCGGCGCTGGGCCTGGCCTGCCCGCACAGGGCGCAGGTCATCGCCACGGTGCCGAGCCGGTAGGTGATGGGCCGGCCGCAGAGGAGGCAGCCGGCGTGGTGGGTGGTGGGGTCGGGCACGGGTGGCTCGCTCGGGGGTGGGTCAGCTTGGCACGGCGTCGTCGCGCCGTGTGAGCCGAGGGCGGGAGGCCCCGGTTCAGGGGTGCGCCGCGGGGCGCAGGACCCGTGAGGAGGAGGACCGCCGCCGACCGCGGTCACACGGGCTGCGCCATGCTGCTCTCCTGTGGGGGGCCTCCGCCGCGGCGTGGCGCACCTCCCGCCAGGAGGCGCCATGACCCCGACGCTCACCACGCTGCTCGCCTCGCTCGCGCTCGTGGGCCCGCCCACCCTCGACCTGCAGGAGGCCGGCCCGGAGTCGAGGGGGAGCGCTCCGCCCGCCGCCCTCTCCGGCCCGAAGGTCCTCCCGCCCTTCGGCCTCGTCCCGCCCGGCTCCCCCGCCCTGCGCGCCGATCAGCCGGTCCGCTGCCTCTACGGCCCCTCTGGCGCCTTCCGCGCCCAGTGCGACGACCGGGCGCGCCGCTGCCTGGTGGCCCAGGACGCCATGCTCGACGCCGAGGGGCGCCCGTCGGGCCCGCTCGAGCAGGCCGGCGCCTGCCTCGCGCCCGCCATCCGCGAGGCCGACCTGGCCGGCTGGACGCTGGTGCCGGCGCTGGCCGACACGCCGCCCGGCTACCGCCGCGACGAGCGGCAGCGCGCCACCCAGGTGAGCTTCGACCTGGGGCGGCGGCTCTGGCTGGGCTTCGGCGCCGCGGTGGGCGGCCAGCCCTGGCAGCCGGGGGCGCTGGCCTCCTCGGGCCTGCGGCTCGACGTGCCCTTCACCTGGGGTGAGGCCCGGGCGCTCGGCCGGGTGCGGGCGCTGGAGGGCTTCACCGCGGTGGACGGCAGCGCCGCCGAGCTCAGCGCCGTCTCGGTGGACTTCAGCCGCGCCTACCCCCACCCGCTGCTCCGGCTCACCACCTTCTTCGGCACGCCGCGCCGCTACGACCCGCCCCTCTACGTCGGGCTATGGGCCGAGGCGCTGCGCTTCGAGAGCCTGAGGACCCGGGCCGGCGGGCGCCACGAGCGGACCGGCGCGCTGGCGGCGGCCCTCACCTTCGACTTCTGGCGCTCGGCCGACTTCGGCTCCTTCCTGCGGGCGCGCACCGGCGGCGGCTGGGAGAAGGCCTCCGGGCGCGACGACGGCGACTGGGCGGTGCACTGGCTGGTGGAGGGCGAGGTGGCGCTCGACGAGGACGGCCTCTCGCACCTGCGCGGCGCCGCCGGCAGCGAGCTCGTCCTTCCGGCCGGCGACGGCCCGGCCGCGCCGCTGCCGGACCGGCGCTGGCGCCACCAGGCCCGCCTGGAGTGGGAGCGCATCCTGGTCTCGGTGAACGACCAGCCGGTGTCGCTGGTGGTGCTGGGGCGCGCCAGCCGCCGCACCGACGTGCCCGACTGGCCGGACGGCTGGACCGCGGAGGCCACCGCGCAGCTGCGCGTCAACCTGTGGGCGCCGCCGCGCCGCTCGGCCGGGGCGGTCGCTCCCGGACTCACCCCGGCGGCCGTCCCCGCCCTCGCGCCGGCGGCCTCCGACGCCTCCCGCGCCGAGCCGCCGCCGGCCCAGGCCGCGCCGGCCGCGCCCGCCGCGCCGCCACCGCCGGGATCTCCCGAGCGGCCGTGAGCCTGGCCGCCGCCCTCCTCTCGGCCCTCGCGGTCGCGGGGGACCCCTGCCTCGTCGCCGACGAGGCGGGGCGCCCCGTCGTGGCCTGCTTCGACCCGGGCAACCGGCTGGAGCTGGCCGCCGGCGCCCGGACCGCGGACCAGGGGCCGGGGGAGGGCGGGGCGCTCGAGCTCTCGGCCGCCTGGCGCTGGCGCGGCGACACCCGCGACCAGTCGGGGGCGGTGTCCTGGCGGCGCGACCAGCTGGTGCTGGACGCCGCGGCGGCGCTCCGAGGCGGGCGGGTCACCGGGGCGCGGGCCCTGGCGTGGCGCGGCGCCTTCGTGCGGCGGCTGGCCGAGCCCTTCATCCTCCTGCCCGGCCCGCGCCCGGTGCGGCTCCCCTTCCCCTTCGACGTGGGCATGCTGGTGGAGGCCGGCGGGGTGCGCTGGGAGCGGGCCCGCGAGCGGGAGGCCGAGGTGCGGCTGCTCCGCTCCACCCTGCTGCTCGACCTGGCCCGCCACCTGCCCGGGGTGCGGCGCGCCGGCTTCGGGCCGGAGCTGGCCTACGACCTGTGGCTCTCGCGCGACGCCGCCCCGGTGCACCTGCTGGTGCCCTTCACCGGCGGCGCCCTCGACCTGGCAGCCGAGTCGGCCGACGGGCTCTGGGTGGCCACGCTCGCGGCGCGGGCCGGCGCGGCGCTGCGGGTGCCGGGCGGCTTCGCCGGCTACGCCTCGGCGGCGCTCGGCCTGGAGCGGGTGGTGCTGGCGGTGAACGACCGGCCGATCGCGCTGGCGCTCTGGCTCGGCGGCGAGCGCGGCGCCACCGGGCGCGGTCCGGCTCGGGTGGAGGCGGCCCTGCTGCTCCGGGTGGCCCAGCCGCGCTGAGCCGGCGGGAAGGACGGGGCCTGGCCCCACCCGGGGGCCGAGAAGGCCTAGGCTGTGGCATGCCCAGCGAGCGCTTCGTGGCCAGCCGGTGGACCCGCGGCAACCACCTCTTCCCCACCGTCATCGAGGTCACCGAGGCCGCCGTCATCCGGCGGCGCCGCACCGTGTTCACCAGGAGCGAGGCCAGCCTCCACCTGCAGCGGGTCGCCTCGGTGGGCATCCAGACCGGGTTGATCTGGTCCGACCTCACCATCGAGAGCACCGGCGGCGCCGAGGCCATCACCAGCCACGGCCACCTGAAGGCCGACGCCCGGCGCATCCGGGACCTGGTGACGGCCGCCCAGCAGGCCCAGCTGCCGGCCCCGGCCGACCCCGGGGCCACCCGGGTCTGCCCGTCCTGCGCCGAGACGGTCAAGGCGGCGGCCAGGGTCTGCCGCTACTGCAACCGCGAGCTGCCCGCCGGGCCGGGCTGAGCCCCGGGTCGGCGCGGCGGGGGTCGCGCCGGGCCGCCCACCCTCGAGCCTGGCCACGCTGCCCGCGCCGTGCCTGGCGCAGGGCAGCGGCTCCTCTCCTAGGCGGCGGGCAGGACCTGGTCGATGGTGACCAGGTCCACCAGCCCCTTGAGGCCGTACAGCGCCGGGATGATCACCTCCGGCGGGTGGCGGCGGCGCAGGGCGGCCACCTTCTCGGTGCCGGCGCGGTAGGCCGGCAGGTACATGCGCCCCATCAGCGGGTGCTGGCCCCAGGCGCCGGAGAGCTTGTCGGCCCGCTCGGCCGAGACCAGGAAGTCGGCGCGCAGCGCGGCGGCCACCTCGGCCTGCGGCCGTCCCTCGCCCCAGGTGAGCCAGGAGGACTGGTTCTTGGCGTCGTCCTGCAGCAGCGCCAGCAGCAGGCCGAGCTGCAGGTCCTCGTCGGGCAGGTCGGCCACCTCGGTGACGCCGAAGGCCATCAGCAGGGCATTGTTGGCGATGCCCTCGGAGAGGGCGGCCCCGCGGGTGTTCATGGTGAGCACCGTGCCCTCGAAGCCCACCTGCCCCTGGACGTAGAGCCCCTGCAGCAGGGCGAAGGTGGTGACGTGGCCCGGCACCACCTCGTGGCTCACCAGCTGGGCGAACTCCGGGACCGAGATCTGCAGCGAGGCGTTGAGCTCGTAGGTGGCCTCGTAGCGCGGCTGGCCGGCCTGGTCGCGCTCGCGCCCCACGTAGTTCATCGAGCCGGAGAACCAGGCGTCCTCGATGGGCAGGAACTGGATGTTGGCGCGCGGGACGTCGCGCAGCGCGGCCGGTAGGTGGGGCACCAGGTGGCGGCGCGTCCCCTCCTCCAGCTGCGCGATGAAGGCGTCGGCCAGCTGCTTGATGGACTTCTTCGGCACCAGCCGGGCGGCGCGCCAGGCGTCCACCGCGGCCAGCAGCTCGGGGCCGGTGCGCGAGGGGTGGCCGGCGCGGGCCAGGAGCTCTGCCACCCGGCGCCGCTTCTCCTCCGGACGCGACGGCTCGGGGGCCTGCCCGCTCGAGGCCAGCACGCAGCGCTCGTAGGGCACCTTGGGGCCGCGGCCCAGCCGCTCCTCGGAGAGCTCCCACATGATGCCCAGGCTCTCGGCCATGGCCTCGAGGTAGGCGCCGCGCAGCCCGCCCAGCCGCGTGGCCTCGGCGGCCAGCGACCGGACCGCGCCGGGCACGTCCACCGCGGCCAGGTAGGCGTCGATGGCCGCCACGTCCGGCTGCTTGGCCCCCACGCCGCCGCTCTCGCGCAGCGCGGCCGCCGCCGGGTGGGCGTAGGCCGGCGGCAGCGGCGCGTCGGAGAACCAGGAGTCGGCGATGAAGCGGCCGACGCCGGACGGGTTCGTGACGTCGCCGCCCCAGAGGGTGTCGACGCCGAGGACGGCGGTGGCGGTGGCCTGGTCGAGCGCGCTGGTGTCGGGCATGGGCCCCTCTCTACCGGCGCCCCGGCGCGCGCGCAATTCCGGCCGACCGGCCGGAACGCGGCTAGACTCGGGCCGCCTGGGGCCGCCTGGCCCCTTCCCCGGAGGCTGGATGGACGCTGCCGACACCCGCTCGCTCCCCGAGAACGCCTACCTGCCGCTGCGGCCCGGCGAGACCTACCAGCCGGTGGTGCCAGCCGCCGCGGACGTGCCGGAGTCCACCTGGCGCTCGGTGTCCTGGGGCGTCTTCCTGTGCGTCATCTTCACGGCCGCCTCGGCCTACTCGGGCCTGAAGGTCGGCCAGGTCATGGAGGCGGCCATCCCCATCTCCATCCTGGCCATCGGGCTCGGCCGGGCCTACCCGCGCCGCTCCACCCTGCTCGAGAACGTCATCATCACCGGCATCGGCGGCAACTCCGGCGCGGTGGTGGCGGGCGCGGTCTTCACGCTGCCGGCCCTCTACATCCTCAAGCTCGACCCCCACCCCTGGCAGACCATCTTCATCTGCGTGGCCGGCGGCGCGCTCGGCGTCCTGTTCCTCATCCCGCTGCGCCGCTACTTCGTGCGCGAGACCCACGGCCAGTTCCCCTTCCCCGAGGCCACCGCCATCACCGAGGTGCTGGTGACCGGCGAGAAGGGCGGCTCCCAGGCCACCCTGCTCCTGCAGGCCACCGGCATCGCCGCCCTCTTCGACTTCTTCGTCACCACCTTCCAGGTCTGGAAGGAGACCATCGACCTGCGCTTCATCCCGGCCGTGGAGGCCCTGGCCCAGAAGGCCCGCATGACCCTCTCCTTCGACGCCCTGGGCTTCATCCTGGGGCTCGGCTACGTCATGGGGCTGCGCTCCTCCATGCTGCTGTGCGCCGGCGGGGTGCTCTCC
The DNA here is from genome assembly GCA_016718565.1 of Anaeromyxobacter sp. Taxonomy (NCBI): domain Bacteria; kingdom Pseudomonadati; phylum Myxococcota; class Myxococcia; order Myxococcales; family Anaeromyxobacteraceae; genus Anaeromyxobacter; species Anaeromyxobacter sp. Next base: position 342,861 of record JADKCZ010000005.1, read on the forward strand.
AACCTGGTGCTGGTGCCGCTCATCTGGTTCCTGGGCAGCCACTTCCCCGAGGCGGTCTACCCGGGCACCAAGGCCATCTCGGCCATGGACGCCAACCAGATCTTCCGCGCCTACGTGCGGCTCATCGGCGTGGGGGCCATCGCCACCGCCGGCATCTTCGGCATCCTCAAGTCGCTCAAGATCGTGGCCGGCTCCTTCGGCATCGCCGTGAAGGCCTTCCGCGCCGGCGACCACGGCCTGGAGCGCACCGACCGCGACGTCTCCATCATGGTCATCCTGGGCGGGGTGGTGGTCTCGGCCCTGGCGGTGGCCGGCTTCCTGGGCAACCTCACCGCCTCGGCCGCGGTGGTGGGGGTGGGCCTGGTGCTGGTGCTGCTCTTCTCCTTCTTCTTCACCTCGGTGGCCGCCAACGCCATCGCCACCACCGCCCGCAACCCGGTCTCCGGCATGACCATGCTCACGGTCATCGTCTCCTCGGTGGTGCTCCTCGAGTTCGGCCTGTCCGGCCGCACCGGCATGTTCTTCGTCATGGCCATCGCCGGCATGGTCTGCACCGCCCTCTCGGTCTCGGGCCAGACCGTCACCGACCTGAAGGTGGGCTACTGGCTCGGCTCCACGCCGCGCGCCCAGGAGCGGGTCAAGTTCCTCGGCGTGGTGGTGGCCGCGGTGGTGGCCGGCCTGACCATCGTGCTGCTGGCCGAGTACTTCCAGTTCGGCGAGGCGGCCCCGGGCGACACCCGCACCGTGCTGGCGTCCCCCCAGGCGTCGCTCATGAAGGTGCTGGTGGAGGGGTTCATGAGCCACCAGCCGGTGGCCTACCTGCTCTTCGCCATCGGCGCGGTCATCGCCGTCACCATGGAGATGCTGGCGGTGCCGGCCCTCACCTTCGCCCTCGGCATGTACCTGCCGCTGGAGCTCAACTCGCCGGCGCTGGTGGGCGGGCTCATCGCCCACTGGCTCACCAGGCGGTCGGAGCGGGTGGGCGGCGAGGCGGGGCGCGGCATGCGCGAGCGCGGCGTCATCGTGGCCTCGGGCCTGCTGGCCGGCGGCGCGCTGGGCGGCGTCTTCGGCGCGGCGCTGCGCATGGTCCCCGGCTACCACGAGGGCTGGGTGAAGCTGCCGTTCTACGACCACGAGGCCATCTCGCAGTCGGTCAGCCTGGTGGCCTTCCTGGGGCTGTGCCTCTACCTGTGGTTCGCCTCGGTGCGGCGCGGCCGGGAGGCCTGACCGGACGCGGGCCGGCGGGGCGGGGGCGCCCACCGGTCCCTGGCGCGCTGTGCCCCGGGCCGATCCCCGGTAGCATGTGCGCATGCCCTCGCTCCACCAGGCCGGCCGGGTGGCCGGACTCCTCGCCGCGCTGCTCCTCCCGCTCACCGCCCCCGCCGGCAGCACCCCGGCCGCCCTGCCCCAGCCGGCGCCGGCCACGCTCGACGAGGCCTCGGCCGGCCGCTTCGCGGCGCTGGCCCTGGCCTGCGTCCACCGCGAGTACCCCAACAAGGTCTCCCACGTGCTGGCGGGCGACGCGGACGCCCGGCCGCCGCGCCAGCTGACCCCGGCCTTCTACGGCTGCCTCGACTGGCACTCGGCGGTGCACGGCCACTGGCTGCTGGCGCGCCTGGCCAGGCTCTACCCCACGGCCCCCTTCGCGGCCGAGGCCCGGGCCGCGCTGGCCGCGAGCCTCACCGCCGCCAACGTGGCCGCCGAGGTGGCCTACCTGCAGGGCAAGGGCCGCGCCTCCTTCGAGCGCCCGTATGGCCTGGCCTGGCTGCTGCAGCTCACCGCCGAGCTGCGCGCCTGGAAGGACCCGCAGGCGCAGGCCCTGGCCGCCGCGCTGGCCCCGCTGGAGGCGGAGGCCAGCGAGCGGCTGCTCGGCTGGCTGCCCAAGCTGCGCCACCCCATCCGCTCCGGCGAGCACTCGCAGACCGCCTTCGCCCTCGGCCTGGTGCGCGACTGGGCGGTGGGGAAGGGGGACGCCGCGCTGGTGAAGCGGCTCGACGCCCACATCCGCAGCTTCTACGAGCGGGACTTCACCTGCCCCATCGCCTACGAGCCGTCCGGCGAGGACTTCCTCTCGCCCTGCCTGGCCGAGGCGGACCTGCTGCGCCGCCTCATGACGCCGGCCCGCTACGCCGCCTGGCTGACCCGCTTCCTGCCCACCATCCCACAGCGCCCCTTCCAGGCCTGGCTGGCCCCGGCGCCGGTGACCGACCGCGCCGACCCCAAGCTGGCCCACGCCGACGGCCTCAACCTGAGCCGCGCCTGGATGCTCTACGGCATCGCCGCCGGCCTGCCGCCCACCGACAACCGGGTGGCCGTGCTGCACGCCACCGCCACCGCCCACCACCAGCTCACCCTGCCGGCCGTCACCGGCCAGCACTACGAGGGCGGCCACTGGCTGGGGACCTTCGCCGTCTACCTCACCAGCGAGGCCTGGCGGTCGTCGTCGCGCTGAACCAGCAGCGGGCCGGGCTCCAGCGACCCCTGCAGCTCGAAGGCCACGAAGACCCCGGCCAGCAGGGCCAGCAGGGTCACCAGGCCGGCCGTCAGGCGGATGGTGTTGCGCCGGTCGGTGGCGCAGTCCCAGCAGCCGCAGCCCCAGTGTCCCTCGGTGTCCATCGGCGCCCCCGGCGGTGTGGCGCGCCCCGTCGGCGCGTGCACCACTGAGACAGGCGCCGGCTGCCGGCTGTGACCGGCCGTGGCTCGTGGCCCCGGTGCCCCGCGGCAGGGCCGGGCCCGCCGCCCCGGCAGGCGCGCCCCGGCCGGCGAGATCCCAGGAGAAACGCCCTCGCTCGACGGGGGTCCCCCCTCGGGGTTGCGGCCGGGGCCGAGGGAGCCTAAACAAGGCCCGTGCCCGTCCGACCCACGCTGGTCCCAGCCCTGCTCGCGCTGGGTGTGTCCCTCCTCGTCCCGGCCTGCAACCGCGACGAGGTCACCCACTTCCGCGTCGCCAAGGCGCCCCAGGCGGCCGACGGAGTCGGTGGCCAGGCGTCCCACGCCGGCGCGCCCGCGCCGCCGCCCGGCATGGCCGGCGACGTCGCCCCGCCGCCCGCGCCGGATCGCGGCCTGCGCTGGACCCTGCCGAAGGGCTGGACCGATCAGCGCTCCGGCGGCGGCATGCGCTACGCCACCCTGAAGGCGCCGGTGGCCGGCCGCATCGACGCCTCGGTGGTGGTGCTGCCCGGCCCGGCCGGCGGGGAGCTCATGAACGTCAACCGCTGGCGCGGGCAGATCGGGCTCGGGCCCATCGACGAGGCCACCCTGGCCGCCGCCCGCAGCGCCGTCGCCAGCCCGGCCGGCACCATCTCGGTCTACGACTTCACCAGCGACGGCGAGAAGAAGAGCCGCCTCATCGCCGGCCTGCTCGAGGCCGGCGGGTCCACCTGGTTCGTCAAGGTGACCGGCGACGCCGCCCCGGTGGGCGCGGCCGCCAAGGACTTCACCCAGCTGCTGGGGAGCCTCCGCCTTGAATAACCTCCTCCACAAGGTCTGGGACGTGCTGACGTCCCTCAAGCTCACCATCGTCTGCCTGGCCATCCTGATGGTGCTGGTCATCGGCTGCACCCTGGCCCAGGTCAGCCTGGGCACCTGGGGCGCCGTCGAGATCTACATGCGGGCCTGGATCGTCTGGTGGCGCCTGCCGGGCACCTCGCTGTCGCTGCCCGTCTTCCCGGGCGGGGCCCTGGTGGGCCTGGTGCTGATGTTCAACCTGGCGGCCGCCCAGCTGAAGCGGATGGAGCTGTCCTGGAAGAAGCTCGGCCTGTGGATCGTGCACGCCGGCCTGATCCTGCTCTTCGTCGGCGAGTTCATCACCGGCGTCTACCAGGTGGACACCCGCCTGGCCGTCGAGGTGGGGCAGACCGTCGACTTCGTCGAGAGCCCCCGCGAGAACGAGCTGGTGGTGACCGACGTGACCGATCCGGCGGCCGACGAGGTCTACGGCCTGCCGGAGGGCCTGCTGGCCCGGGCCGACTCCATCCCGCTGCCGGGCACGCCGCTGACCATCAACGTGAAGAAGTTCTTCCGCAACGCCCAGCTGGGCAGCCGCCGCCCCACCGACCCGCCCTCGCCGGCCACCATGGGCGTGGGTCCGGGGGTGGCGGTCTTCGAGCTGGCGGCGGTGGCCAACGACGAGGACGTCAACCGCACCAGCGCCTTCATCGAGCCGGTGGCGGGCGGCAGGAGCTACGGCACCTGGCTGGTCTCCAACGTGCTGGGCGCCCCGCAGTCCTTCACGCACGAGGGGCGCACCTACGAGCTGGCCATGCGGGCGCGGCGCTGGTACCTGCCCTACTCGGTGACGCTCAAGCAGTTCCGCCACGACGTCTACGAGGGGACCCAGATCCCCAAGAACTTCTCCAGCCTGGTGCAGCTGCGCGACCCGGCCCGCAACGAGGACCGCGAGGTCCTGATCTTCATGAACCAGCCGCTGCGCTACGCCGGCAAGGCCTTCTACCAGGCCAGCTTCGGCAAGGGCGACACGCTCTCCATCCTGCAGGTGGTGGAGAACCCGGGCTGGCTCCTGCCCTACATCTCCTGCGTCCTGGTGGGGATCGGCCTCATCGTCCACTTCGGCATCGCCCTGCGCCGGGCGTTCAAGCGGCGCGCAGCACTCACGGAGGCGACCACATGAGCAAGCTCACCCGGTACGTGCCCTGGGCCGCGGGGGCCCTGGCCCTCCTGGCGGTGGTGGTGGCGGCCCGCCCGCCGGCGCAGGTGGAGGGGCTCGACCTCGACGCCTTCGCCCGCATCCCGGTGCTGGAGGGCGGCCGCGTCAAGCCGGTGGACTCGGTGGCGCGCATCTCGCTGCTGATGATCCGCAGCAAGCAGAGCCAGCCGCTCTACGACGCGGCCGGCAACCACACCCGCACCATCACCGCCAACGAGTGGCTGCTGGACCTGCTCTTCCGGCCCGAGGTGGCCGACCAGCAGCGCACCTTCTACATCGACGACCCCGAGGTGCTGGCCCTCATCGGCCAGCAGCAGTCGTCCAACCGCTACTACAGCTTCGCCGCGCTCCTGCCGCACCTGGCGGAGATCGAGCGGCAGGGCGGCATGGCCCAGGGCATCGACCCCAAGCAGCGCACCCGCTTCCAGGGGGCGGTGGCCAACCTCTACGAGCGGGTCTTCCTCCACTACAAGCTCAAGAACACCGTGCAGCTGGCCGGCAACGTGCCGCTGGCCCTGGAGCTGGGGAGCCGCGCCGATCCGGCCTCGGCGCCGCGCCACCAGTCCCTGGCCGAGCTGGCCCAGTTCCGCATCCTGCCCCCGCAGGCCGGGGTGCAGGGCTCGCCGTGGCGCAGCACCGGCGAGGGGCTGCGCGACGCGGCCCGCGGCGGCCCGCTCGATCCGGGGCTGGAGCCGCTGGCCCGCATGGGCTTGGCCTACGCCGCCCGCGACGCCTCCTCCTTCAACCGCGCCGTGGCCGAGCTGACCGCCGTGGCCCAGGCCTCCCGGCCGGAGGACCTGGCCCAGGCCGGCCACGAGATCGTCTTCAACCGGGTCGAGCCCTTCTACCTGGGCATGGCCATCTACGTGCTGGCCATGCTGGCCATCTTCGCCTCCTGGCTGCGCCTGCCGGGCCTGGCGAAGGACGGCTCGCGCTGGGGCGCGGTGCTGCAGGTGCTGCAGCCCACCGCCTTCGCCCTGCTGGTGGCCGGCTCCATCGTGCACACCCTGGGGCTGGTCTCGCGGGTCATCCTGCAGGGGCGCCCGCCGGTCACCAACCTCTACTCCTCGGCGGTCTTCGTGGGCTGGGGCGCCGTCATCCTGGGCGTCGTCCTGGAGCGGCTCTACCGCCGCGGCTTCGCCACCGCGGTGGCGGCCGCCACCGGCTTCGCCTCGCTCATCGTGGCGCACCACCTCTCCGGCGACGGCGACACCATGGAGATGATGCGGGCGGTGCTCGACTCCAACTTCTGGCTCGGCACCCACGTCATCACCATCACCATCGGCTACAGCGGCACCTTCCTGGCCGGCGCCATCGCCATCGCCTGGACCATCCGCAAGCACTTCGGCAAGGGGCTCGACGTCGCCACCTCCAAGATGCTCACCTCGATGGCCTACGGCATCATCTGCTTCGCCCTGTTCTTCAGCTTCATCGGCACCGTGCTGGGCGGCATCTGGGCCGACCAGAGCTGGGGCCGCTTCTGGGGCTGGGACCCCAAGGAGAACGGCGCGCTGCTGATCGTGCTGTGGAACGCCATCATCCTGCACGCCCGCTGGGGCGGGTACGCGCGCGACCGCGGCATCATGGCCATGGCCATCTTCGGCAACGTCATCACCGCGCTCTCCTGGTTCGGCGTGAACATGCTGGGGGTGGGGCTCCACTCCTACGGCTTCATGGACAAGGCCTTCTGGTCGCTGAGCGGCTTCTGCGCGTCGCAGCTGGCGCTCATCGGGCTGGCGCTGGCGGCGCCGCTCTTCACCCGCGGCGCGGCCACCCCGCCGGCGGCGGGTGGCGCGGCGGCCAGCCGGGCCTAGTCGGCAGGCGCTGGCGGCCCATCCAGGCGCCGAGACCGGCTGGCTCCAGGGCGGAGCCGGCCGGTGTCGTCTGCGGCGGCGCTGGTGGGCCACGGGCGGGCCCTGCGCCCGCCGGTCGCAACCCAACGGGCGTGCGACCCTGAACCGCGCCGACCGCGCTTGAGCTCGAGCGGTGGGAAGAGGGAGGGTGCGTCCTCCGTTCCTGCCGTCGAAGCCGCCGCCCGCTCCTGCCCGGAGGACGCCATGCCTGCTGCCGAGCTGCTGGTCCAGCTGGACGGGATCTTCGACCTGGGGGCCGCGGAGCGCATCGGCGAGGCCCTGGCCTCGGTGGCGCCAGGCGGCGCGCTGCGCATCGACCTGACGCAGGTGCGGGAGTTCCACGACGCCGGCATCGCGTCGCTGGCGCGGATCCTCGGGGCCGGCGGGCAGGCCGTGTGCGTCGTGCTGAGTGGCCTGCGGCAGCACCAGCTGCGCATCCTGCAGTACCTGAACGTGGACCTGGCGGCCCTGGCCTGTGGCGCCGGGGCGAGGCCCGGCGCCGCCCTGCCTACCTGGTGAACTGCACCTGCGGGTGGAGCTGGCGCGCCAGCGGGGAGCGGGTCAGCAGCGCCAGGGCCCGCTCGAGCCGCTGCGCGCCGGCGCCAGGCACCGCGTCGTAGGCAGCCGAGATGAGGTCGCCGAGCGTGGTCACCACGGCGCGCGGCACGGAGCGGGTGGTCCTGCTTGGGGTGCTGGTGGTGCGCTTCATGGCCTGGCTCTCCTTCTCGTCGTTGGTTTCCACTTCACCTAGCAAACCCCTTGCCTCGACCTCTGGGGCGGGGTTACAGGGGGTTGCGCCGCCCTCGCTCCAGCCCGGCTGTCGTTTCTTCAGCCTCAGGACTGGAATATGAACAGTACCCGTCCAGGTATTGTCCACTGCCTGGACAGCATAACCACCCCCGCAAGGATGAGTTCCCATGCCGTCGAAGCCCGCCAGGACCCTCGCGACCTTCCCCAACCCCAAGCCGGGGCGCCCCTACGAGATCGCGATGGAGTGCCCCGAGTTCACCTGCGTCTGCCCGGTCACCGGGCAGCCGGACTTCGGCACCATCCGCATCCGCTTCATCCCCAACAAGACCTGCGTGGAGCTCAAGAGCCTCAAGCTCTACCTGTGGAGCTTCCGCGACACCGGGACCTTCCACGAGGCGGTCACCAACCTCATCTGTGACGACCTGGTGAAGGCCATTGCGCCCCGCTGGCTCGAGGTGACCGGCGACTTCGCGGTGCGCGGCGGCATCCACACCGTGGTGACCGTCCGCCACGGCAAGCGGCCGGCCCTGTAGCCGCCCGCCCGGACCGACCGTCCGGATGTCGCCCTCCCGCCCTCCCCCCCGCCTCGCCGTTCACCGGCCGGCAGCGCTCCCGCGCTAGAATCGCCCGCCCGTGCCGGACACCGCCCACCCGCTCCCCGCCTTCGACCCAGCCTCGCTGGTGGGGACCACGCTCGATGGCCGCTACCTCATCGAGGAGCACCTGGCCACCGGCGGGATGGGCGCGGTCTTCAAGGCCCGCCACGTCTACATGCGCAAGGACGTGGCGCTCAAGGTGCTGCGCCCGGACCTGTCGGCGTCAGCCGAGCTGGTGGAGCGCTTCCGGCTCGAGGCCGAGATCGCCTCCTCGCTGGAGCACGAGCACATCGTCAAGGTCACCGACTTCGGGCGCTCCCCCGAGGGCTGGCTCTTCCTGGCCATGGAGCTGCTCTTCGGCGAGAGCCTCTTCACCCGGCTGAGCCGCGAGGGCTTCATGCCGCCCGAGGAGGTGGTCACCATCCTCTGGCAGGTCTGCTCCGGGCTGGAGGCGGCGCACGCCCGCGGGGTGGTGCACCGGGACCTGAAGCCGGAGAACGTCTTCCTGGCGCGCACCCCGGACGGGCGCGAGGTGGCCAAGATCCTCGACTTCGGCATCGCCAAGATGGCCGACCCGTCGGAGGTGGGCGCCACCCAGGCCGGCATGGTGGTGGGCACGCCGGAGTACCTCTCGCCCGAGCAGGCCACCGGCTCGGTGGTGGACGGCCGCGCCGACCTCTACACGGTGGGGCTGATCGCCTGGCGCGCCCTGACGGGCCGCGCCCCCTTCACCGCCCCCGATCCCCGCTCGCTCCTGATGATGCAGGCCACCCGGCCGGTGCCGCTCATCACCGAGCCCAGGCCCGACCTGGGCGACTTCCCGGCCCTGGTGGCCACCGTGGCCAGGGCCTGCGAGAAGGACCGGGACCTGCGCACCCAGACCGCCAGCGCGCTCAAGGCCGAGCTGGAGGTGGCGCTCGGCCCGTCGTTCGCCCTGCCGGTGGGCGCCACGCCGCCGCCGCGGGTCAGCTACACCACGCTGCCCCCCGTGGAGCCGCCCCGCATGACCCCCGGCTCGGCCAGCGGCACCGTGCGCATGGGCTCCTCGGCGCCGACCACGCCGCCGCCGCCGGACCTGCCCCCGCTGCCGCCGCCCCCGCAGACCAGCTCGGGGGCCTACGGTGCGCACCCCGCCACGCCGGCGCCGCCTGGTGCGGGCTGGCTCCGCGGCCACCCGCTGCTGGTGGCCGCGGCCGGCGGCGCGCTGGCCCTGCTGGTGGCGGCGCTGCTGTGGCGCGGCGGCGCGCCGGAGGCCCCGCCGGCCCCTGTGGTGGTGGCCGCCGCGCCCCCGCCGGTGGCCGCGCCCGCACCGCCGCCGGTCCCCGACGACCTGGAGCTGGCCCGCGACCACCTGACCGCCGGCCGGGCGCAGCAGGCGCGCGCCCTGCTGGAGGCGCTGGTGGTGAAGCAGCCGGGCGACGCCGAGCTGCTGCGCCTCCTCGGCCACGCCTTCCACGACGAGGGCGAGGTGGTGAAGGCCATCGAGACCTGGGCCGCCTCCCAGGCGCTGGCGCCCCTCGACGCGGCGGCGCTGGAGCACCTGGGGTCCGACCTGTCGCGCGACAAGGTGGTGGCCGACCGGGCGGCGCGGCTGCTGGTCAAGGCCGGCGCGGCCGCCGGGCGGGCGCTCGACGGGGCGCTGGCCGCCTCCTCCACCCAGGTGAAGCTGCGCGCCCTGGCGGTGGCCCGGGAGGCCGGCCCCGAGGCGGGCGTGGACACCCTGGGCGGCTACCTGGCGCTGCTGGCCGACCCCGACTGCGACGTCCGCAAGGCGGCGGCGCGCGGCCTCGGCGAGCTGCGCGACCGGCGGGCCCTGCCCCGGCTGCGCGAGCGGGCCGCCGAGCGGAACGAGCGGCGCGGCCTCTTCGGCGTGCTCATCGAGTCGAAGCCGGTGTGCGGCGGCCCCGAGGCGGCCGAGGCGGTGCGCCGCCTCGAGGCGCGCTGAGCGGGAAGCCCCTCCCGGCCTCCGACCGCGCCCGCGCTGGACGCCCCCCGGGCGCGCGGGGTCGCCGGTGCGGCTGCGCCGGCGGCCGGCCCCCACTAGAACGACGCGCGCCCGCGCTGGATCGGCGGCGCGACCAGGAGCGGAACGACATGACCGAGGTGGACGGGATCGCGGTGCGGCTGACCGGCGCGGCGCCGGCTGGGCTGGAGGCGGGGCTGCTGGCCCTGCCGGTGTTCGAGGACGAGGGGGTCGGCGCCGGCACCGGGCTGGTGGCCGAGCTGGACCGGCGGCTCGGCGGCCACCTGCTCTCCGCGGCGCGCGCCGAGCGCTTCGGCGGCAAGGCCGGTGAGCAGCTGCTGGTGAGCACCATGGGGCGGGTCAAGCCGGCCCGGGTGCTGCTGCTCGGGCTGGGCGCCCGGGCCGCCGCGGCCGGCTGGGTCGAGGGCGGCGCCGAGCCCTTGCGCGTGGCCATGGGCAAGGCGGCCAAGGCGGCCCGCGGCGGGACGCTGGCGGCGGCCCTGCCCTCGCTGGCCGGGCTCGGCGTGGGCCAGGTGGCCGCGCTGGCCCGCGCCGCGGTGGAGGGGGCGCTGCTGGGCGCCTACCGCTTCACCGTCTACAAGGCGGCGGCCAGGAAGGCCCCGGCCCTCACCGCCCTCACGCTGGCGGTCCCGGCGGCCGCGGCCCGCTCCCGCCAGGTGGCCGACGCGGTGGCGCTGGCCGGGCGGCTGGTCGCGGCGGTGACCCTGGCCCGCGACCTCGTCAACCTGGGGCCGGCCGAGTGCACCCCCACCACCCTGGCCGACGCCGCGCTGCGGGTGGCCCGGCGGGCCGGGCTGCGCTGCCAGGTGCGCGGTCCCAGGCAGATCGCGGCGCTGCGGATGGGGCTGTTCCAGGGCGTGACCCGCGGCTCGGTGGAGCCGCCGCGGCTGGTCACCCTGAGCTGGATCCCGAAGGGGGCGGCCGCCCGCAAGCGCCCGGTGGTGCTGGTGGGCAAGGCCATCACCTTCGACTCGGGCGGCCTGTCGCTCAAGCCCAGCGACTCCATGATCACCATGAACACCGACATGGCCGGCTCGGCCGCGGTCATCGCGGCCATGTCGGTCATCGCGGCCGAGGCGCCGCCCTTCCCGGTGCACGGCGTCTTCGGCGCCTGCGAGAACATGCCGAGCGGCGCCGCCTACAAGCCGTCCGACGTGCTCACCGCCTCCGACGGCCAGACGGTGGAGATCACCAACACCGACGCCGAGGGGCGGCTGGTGCTGGGCGACGTGCTGGCCTGGTCGGCGGCCACCTGGAAGCCGGCGGCGCTGGTGGACGTGGCCACCCTCACCGGCGCCTGCATGGTGGCGCTGGGGATGACCACCGCCGGCCTGATGGGTCCCGACGGCCCGGTGGTGGAGGGCCTGCTGGCCGCGGCGCGGCGCGCCGGCGAGGAGGCCTGGCGGCTGCCGCTCACCGAGTCCTTGGCCGACAACCTGAAGAGCGAGCGGGCCGACCTGAAGAACGCCGGCGACCGGATGGGCGGGGCCATGAGCGCCGCCCTCTTCCTGCAGAAGTTCGTGGGGAAGGCCCCCTGGGCCCACCTCGACATCGCCGGGCCGTCGCACGCGCCCAAGGAGCGCGGCTACGTGGCCGCCGGCGGCACCGGCTACGCGGTGCGCACGCTGGTGGAGTTCGTGCGAGGCTGGGAGGGCTAGGGCCCGCTCGCCGCGAGCGGCAGCGAGCCGAGGTCGAGGGGCGCCCCTGGAGCGGGTCCGCGCCAGAGAGGAGCGACGCCGTGACCCTGGTCGACACGCTGGCCCGCCTGCTCCGCCCGCCGGGCGGCGGCATCCACCTGGTCTCGACCGGGCGGGCCGAGCAGGCCGCCCTGGTGCGGCGCCTGGCGGGCGCGGCGGACGACGCCGCGGTGGAGGCCCGCTGGCGGACCGAGCTCGGCCGGGCCGCCGGCGCCCGGGCGGTGCTGCTCGGCATCCCCTGCGACGTGGGGGCGGGCTTCCGGCGCGGCGCCAACCTGGCCCCGGCCGCCATCCGGGCCCACCTGGCGGCCGCCGACCCGGGCTGGTTCGACCGGGCGCGCGCCGCCGGCCTGGTGGACCTGGGCGACGTCTTCACCGTGCCGCAGCTGCTGCACGACGAGCAGGTGGCCCCGGCCCAGCTCGAGGCCTGCCGCCGCGCGCTCCACCCCGGGCTCGACCCGGCGGCGCGCGCCGCCCTGCCGGTCTCGCCGCTCTCGGTGGCCGAGCACGCCCTGCGGCTGGTGCTCTCGGTGAACCCGGCCGCCAGGGTGCTGGCGCTGGGCGGCGACCACTCGGCCGCCTGGCCGGTGGTGGCGGCGCTGGCGGCGGCCCGCCCGGGCCTGGGGGTGGTGCAGGTGGACGCCCACACCGACCTGCTGCCCGAGCGGCTCGGCATCCGGCTCTGCTTCGGCACCTGGTCCTTCCACGCCAACCAGCTGCTGGGGCGGGGCGGGCGGCTGGTGCAGCTCGGCATCCGCGCCAGCCGCTTCGAGCGGGCCCACTGGGAGGCCACCCTCGACGTGCGGCAGGTCTGGGCCGCCGAGGCGCGGCGCGACCCGGCCGCGGCGGTGGAGCGGGTGGTGGGGCTGGTGCGCGCGGCCGGCGTCACCGAGGTCTACCTCTCGCACGACGTGGACGGCCTCGACCCGGCCTTCGCGGCCGGCACCGGCACGCCGGAGCCGGACGGGCTCGACCTCGAGACGGTGCTCCTGCTGACGCGGCGGCTGGGGCGCGAGATCGGCCTGGCCGGCGGCGACGTGATGGAGGTGGCGCCGGACCTGGCGCCCACCCCGGCGGCGCGCGCCACCACCTTGGACAGCGCCGTGGCCTCGCTGCGCGCCACCGCCGAGGCGGCGCTGGGCGTGGCCATCTGAGGCGGGGCCGGACCAGGCCTCCTGGTCCGGAGGCAGGAGCGGCGCCAGGGAGCCAGCCCACCCAGCCTGGCGCCACCCGCCGCGCCCCGTTACACGGGGGCCATGCTCGCCTGGCTCCAGCGTCACCGCCCCGGCCCCATCGGCGGCGCCCTCATCGGCGCCCTGGCCTTCACCGGCCTGATGCAGATCTTCCCCGCGCTCGGGTGTGGTTGAGGCGGCTTCTCCAACCCGGCGGTCGCCGGGCTCATCGGGGCGCTGCTCGGCGCCAACTTCATCGCCGACCCGAAGCTGCGCCCCAAGGGCGGTCCGCCGGCCCAGGGCCAGCCAGGCCCGCCCGAGCCCCCTCACCCGGGGTGACGCTTGCCCCCTCACCCCGGCCCTCTCCCCCAGCGAGCTGGGGGAGAGGGTGAGCAAACACCAGCTCCCAGCCCTGCTCGCGCTTCCGCCTGGACCCGGGCAGACCACTGCCATTTCGCCTGACCCGGGCAGGCCTCTGCCATTCCGCCTGACCCGGGCAGGCCTCTGCCATTCCGCCTGACCCGGGCAGACCTCTGCCATTCCGCCTGACCCGGGCAGACCTCTGCCATTCCGCCTGACCCGGGCAGACCTCTGCCATTCCGCCTGACCCGGGCAGACCTCTGCCATTCCGCCTGACCCGGGCAGGCCTCGTCTGCCCCCTCTCCCCTCCGGGGAGAGGGCAGGGGTGAGGGGCACCTGCGTCCACCCGCGGTTGAGTCCCCCTCTCCCCTCCGGGGAGAGGGCAGGGGTGAGGGGTACCCGCGTCCACCCGCGATCCAGCCCCGGGAAACACGAACGCCCCGGTGACCAGGGCGGTCGCCGGGGCGTTCCAGGTGGCAGCCGCGTCGAGCGGCCGCGGTGCGGCGGTGCGGCCTAGACCTTCGAGGCCGCCACGGCCTTCTCGGCCGGGGTGACCGCCTTGGTCAGCGCGCCGACGGCGGCGCCGGCGACGGCGCCCATCACGGCGAAGAGGGAGGCGATGCCGGTGACGCCGAGGACCATGCCGAAGACGATGAGGGCGCGGACCAGGAAGGTGGCCTGGACCGGGGTGCCGACGATGCCGCCGGCGAGGAGCAGGCCGGCGTAGCCGCCGTAGAGGATGGAGGGCAGGAGGGCCAGGGCCAGGAAGGCCGCCAGGCCGATGCCGGCGCCGACGAGGGCGAAGGTCTTGTTCTGGGGCTTCGAGTTCGTGGTCGTCATGGCGTTCTCCAGTTCAGGTTGAGGTGTGGGGCCGCGTCGCGCTGCCACCTGACTCCTCCCAAATGCACCTGCCTTGCCAACCCGGCGCCCACCTGATTCCAGGGGGTTGCGTCCCAGGCTGTCGGGATCCCCCGACGCCGCGCCGCGCCAGGGGGACGAGGACCTCCCGTGGATCCCCCGGCCGCCGCTTGCTAGGGTGCGCCGCCGTGGATCCCTTCAAGCCCCATCTGGCGCAGATCGCCGACTACCCGTACTCGAAGGTCGACGCGGCCATCAAGCTCGACCAGAACGAGAGCCCGGAGGACCTGCCGCCGGAGGTGAAGGAGCGGGCCCTGGCGCGCCTCGCCGCCCTGCACTGGAACCGCTACCCGGAGCTGCACGCCGAGGACGTCCGCGCCGACCTGGCCCGCCACGAGGCCTGGCCGGAGGCCGGCGTGGTGCTCGCGCCGGGCTCCAACCTGCTCATCCTGGCGCTGGCCCAGGCCGCCACCTCGGTGGTCGACACCTCGCCGGCCTTCCCCTACTACAAGGGCGGCGCGGCGGCCGCCGGCACGCCCTACCGCGCGGTGCCGCTGGGGCCCGGCTTCACCCTGCCCCTGGACGGCCTGCTGGCGGCCATGGACGGGGCGCCGGGGGTGCTCTTCCTGCCCAGCCCGCACGCCCCCACCGGCGCCCTCTTCGCCTCCGGCGACCTCGGCCGCCTGGCCGAGAAGGCCCGCGCCACCGGCTGGCTGCTGGTGATCGACGAGGCCTACCAGGCCTTCGCCGGCACCGACGCCCGCCCGCTGGCCCGCGGCAACCCCTGCGTGGCCATCCTGCGCACCTTCTCCAAGAGCTGGTGCCTGGGCGGCATCCGCACCGGCTACCTGCTCGGCGCGCCGCGCGTCGCGGCGGTGGTGCGGGCGCTCATCCCGCCCTTCTGCATCCCGGCCCACACCAGCGTCATCATCCGCGCGGCGCTGGAGTCGCCCGGCTACGTGGCCCCGCTGGTGGAGCGGATCCGGATCGAGCGGGCCCGGCTGCTGGCCGCCCTGGCGCGCCACCCGCGCTGGACCGCCTACCCCTCGGTCACCAACTTCATCCTGGTGCGCACCCCGGACGCCCGGGCCGCCTACCAGGCGCTGCTGGACCGCGGCCTGCTGGTGCGCCGGCAGGACCACTACCCAGGCCTGGAGGGGTGCATCCGCATCTCGGTGGGCACGCGCGCCGAGAACGACGCCCTGCTCGCCGCCGCGGCCGAGGCGCCCTGAGTGGCGCCGGCGGGCCACCGCCACACCTGGCTGGAGGACGTCCAGGCCATCGTCACGGCGGCGGCCTTCGCCTCGCTCGGCCTGCGCCTCCTCTCCCACGCCGGGCTGCTCACCGGCGGCCTCACCGGGGTGGCGCTGCTGCTGACCCGGCTCCTGCCGCTCACCTTCGGCCAGCTCTTCCTGCTGCTCAACCTGCCCTTCGCCTGGCTGGCGGTGCGGCAGCTGGGGTGGCGCTTCACCCTGAAGAGCTTCGCCGCCATCGCCCTCACCTCCGGGCTGGCCGACTGGCTCCACCTGGCCGTCCGGCTGGAGTACCTGCACCCGCTCTACGCCGCGGTGCTGGGCGGGTTCCTCCTGGGGATCGCCCTGCTCATCCTCTTCCGCCACCAGGCCTGCCTGGGCGGCCTGAACGTGCTGGCCATCTGGCTGCAGCGCGACCGCGGGGTGCGGGCCGGGATCTTCCAGCTGGTGGTGGACTCGGCGGTGCTGCTGGCCTCGCTCTTCGTGGTCTCGCCCGGCACCATCGCCCTGTCGCTGGTGGGGGCGGTG
The DNA here is from genome assembly GCA_016718565.1 of Anaeromyxobacter sp. Taxonomy (NCBI): domain Bacteria; kingdom Pseudomonadati; phylum Myxococcota; class Myxococcia; order Myxococcales; family Anaeromyxobacteraceae; genus Anaeromyxobacter; species Anaeromyxobacter sp. The sequence goes on from JADKCZ010000005.1 coordinate 358,578, forward strand.
GCGCTCAACGTGGTGCTGGCGGTCAACCACCGCCCGGGGCGCTACCTGGGGGCGTGAGGGTCACGGGGCCTTCGGGGCCGGCGGCTCCGCGGGCGCCGGCGCCGTGGCGCCCTCCACCTCGGTCCGCCGCACCTGCACCCGCACCTGCCTGGCCCCGCCCTGGTCCTCGACCTCGACCTCGACCTCCACCTCGGCGCCCGGCTCCTCGGCCGCGAGCTCCGCGGAGATGGCCGCCTTCAGCTCCTCCGGCGAGAGCGTCCGCTCCAGCCCGACGAGCCGGCCGGCCGCCTCCCCCACGGTGCCCGCCACCTCGCGCTCGATGGGGACGACCGAGATGGGCAGCCCCGCCAGCGCCGGCACGGCCCGCCGGAGGGTCGCGGCCACCTCGTCGAGGGCCACCGTCTCGCCGAAGAGCTCGATGCGGGTCAGCACCTGGCCGTCGCCGCGCGGCTCGCCCTGGACCCGCACCTCGAAGCGCCGCCCGCCGGCCTGCAGGGCGGCCACGGCCGCCTCCACCACCGGGTGGGCGAGCGGGCCCCCGCTCACCACCTCGATGCGCTTGCCGATCTCGGCCTTCACGTCGGCCGGCGCCTGGCTGGCCCCGCCGGCGGCCAGGAGGAGCCCACCCACCAGCGCCAGCCGCCACCCCGTGATCATGGACATGGACCGCTCCCTCCTTGACTGCGGGTGAAGCTCGCCGAACCGGGCGAGCAGCTCGGCCTCCAGCGCGGCCCGGTGGCCGCCCGAAGGAGGCGCCTCCTGGCGCCTGAAGATCCTGGTGAGCGCCATGTCCGGCCTCCGCGTCACGAGGTGAGCTCCCCGGCGCCGGCCTCGGGGGCCGCCAGCGCCGCCCGGAGGTCCCGCACCGCCCTGCTGACCCGCTGCTTCACCGCCGCCTCGCTGGCGCCGGTGAGCGCGGCGATCTCGGCGTGCTTGAGCCCATCGCCGAAGCGGAGCTCGAGGAGCTCCCGGGTCTCGGCGGGCAGTCCGTCCAGCAGCCGCGCCACGGCGAGGAGCCGCTCCCGCTCCAGCAGCCGATCCTCGGCGCCCGGCCGGCCGTCCGACCGCTCGAGCGCCTCCGGGCCGAGCGGCTCCCGGCCACCCGCCCGGCGGGACCGGGCCTCGTCCGCCAGGGCGTTGCGCGCGATGGCCAGGGTGAAGCCGAGGACCGTGCCGCGGGCCGGGTCGAGCCGCGGCAGGGCCTCGAGCAGCTGGTGGAAGGCGCGGGCCACCACCTCCTCGGCGTCGGCGGCGCTGGCGGCCCGGCGGGCCACGAACCGGGCCACCGTCGGGTAGAGGTCGCGGTAGAGCGCCACGAAGGCCCGCTGGTCGCCACCCGCGGCCCTGGCCGCCAGGCGGGCGTGGAAGGCGGCGAGCTGTTCCCACGGGAGGCGCATGGTCCACCCTCCCTACGGCCGAGGGGCTGGAAGGTGACCACCCCTGGACGTCGTGATGCGCCGGGGCGGACCCCCCGCCCCAAGAGGGCCCTGGGCGGTGGCCGGCGCCGCCCACCACCATCCTGCCCTGGTCACACCCCTGGCGCCCCAGCCTCCGAGTCAGCACATGCCCTCTTCCATGAGCCTCCCTCCTCGCTGGGCCGCCCCGCTCCTCGCCGTCGGGCTGTCGCTGGCGACCGCGCCGGCCCTGGCCGCACCCGCGCCGGTCCCCACCACCGACGCCCCGTCGCCGTCCGCGGGACCAGCCCCGGCCCGGCAGGCGTCGGCCGTCGCGCCGCTGCCCCTCGTCTCCTTCGCCCTGCCCAACGGCCTGGCCGTCACCCTGGCCCCCGACCACCGGGTGCCGCGGGTGGTGGTGGACACCTGGTTCGGCGTGGGCTCCAAGGACGAGGCCGCCGGGCGCGCCGGCTTCGCCCACCTCTTCGAGCACCTCATGTTCATGGGCACCGCGCGGGTGCCCGGGAACAAGTTCGACGTGCTGATGGAGCAGGGCGGCGGCGCCAACAACGCCTCCACCTCGGAGGACCGGACCAACTACTACTCCTTCGGCCCGGCCTCGCTCTTGCCCACCCTGCTGTGGCTGGACGCCGACCGGCTCGACGCCCTGGGCGCGGCCATGACCACCGAGAAGCTCGACCTGCAGCGCAGCGTGGTGCGCAACGAGCGGCGCCAGACGGTGGAGAACACGCCCTACGCGCTGGCCGAGCTGGTCATCCCCGAGGCCATGTACCCGGCGGGACACCCGTACCACCACTCGGTGATCGGCTCGCACGAGGACCTGGAGGCGGCCACCCTGGCCGACGTGGTGGGCTTCTTCGACGCCCACTACGTGCCCGCCAACGGCTCGCTGGTGGTGGCGGGGGACTTCGACCCGGCCGTGGTGCGGCCACTGGTGGAGCGGCTCTTCGGGGCGGTGCCGACCCGCCCGCACGTGGCGGCGCCGATGCCGCCGCCGGCCAGGCTGGAGGGCGAGGTGCGCCGGGTGGTGGTGGACCGGGTGGAGCTGGCGCGCCTGGAGCTCCTGTGGCACGCCCCGCCGGCCTACGCGCCCGGCACCGCCGAGCTGGAGCTGCTGGGGCGGGTGCTGGCCGACGGCGCCTCGTCGCGGCTGGTGAAGCGGCTGGTGCACGAGCTGCGGCTGGCCGAGGCGGTGGAGGCCGGGCTGGAGCCGCGCGTCCTCGGCTCGCTCTTCCGCGTGCAGGTCACCGCCGTGCCGGGCGCCGATCTCGAGCGGGTGAAGCGCGAGGTGCGCGCCGTGCTGGCCGGCCTGGCCGCCAACGGCCCCGGCCCCGCCGAGCTGGCGCGGGCCCGGGCCCGCGACGAGGTGGCGCTGCGGGCCACCCGCGAGGACCTGCTGCGCCGCGCCGACAAGCTCAACGAGTACCGCTTCTTCCTCGGCACCCCGGACGGCTTCGCGGCCGACCTGGCCCGGGCCGCCGCCGTCACGCCGGCCTCGGTGCGGCAGGCGACGCGCGCCCTGGGGGACGGGCACCTCGACCTGCGCATCCTGCCGCGGGTGGAGGGGGCCGCGCCGCTGCCGGCCACCGCGCCAGCCGACCTGCCGGCCCCGGCGCTGGCGCCGCCCCCGGTCGCCGCCTTCACCCTGCCCTCGGGGCTGGAGGTGCGGGCGCTGCGGCTGCCCGGCTCCGGCCTCTTCGCCGGGCACCTGGCCTTCCCGGGCGCCGAGCGGGCCGTGCCGCCGCCGCAGGCCGGGCTCTCGGCGCTGCTGGCGCAGCTCCTCACCTCCGGCGCGGGCGGGCGCGACGCCGCGGCCTTCGCCGAGGCCGCCGCCACCCTGGGCGCCGAGGTCTCGGCCGAGGTGGAGCAGGGAGCGCTGGTGGTGTCGGTGCAGGGGCTGTCGCGCCACCTCGAGCCCACCATCGACCTGCTGGCCGACGCCGTCCTGCGCCCCACCCTGGCGCCTTCCGACTTCGCGCGGGAGAAGGCGCTGCTGGCCGCCCGGGTGGACGCCCGCGCCTCCGAGCCGCGCGAGGTGGCCGCCCTGGTGGCCGGCGCCGCGCTCTTCGGCGAGGGCGACCCGCGCGGCCGGCCGGCCGAGGGGTTCGCTGGCACGGTGGCCGGGCTCTCCCTGGCCGGCGTGAAGGCCGCCGCCCCGTCCCTGCTCCACCCGCGCGGCGCGGTGCTGGTGCTGGCCGGCGACTTCGACCCGGCCGCGCTGCGGGCCGCCCTGACCCGCCGCTTCGGCGGCTGGCGCCCCGCGGCCGCGCCCCCGCCGCCGGCCCCGGCGCCCGCCACCAGCGCCGCCTCGCCGGTGCGGGTCTGGCTGGTGGACCGGCCCGGCGCCCCGCAGACGCGCATCCTGGCGGTGCGGCCGCTGCCGCCCCTGGCGGGCGCGGCGCGGGCGGCGCGGCAGCTGGCCGACGTGGCGCTGGGCGGCGGCTTCACCAGCCGGCTCAACCAGAACCTGCGCGAGAAGCACGGCTACACCTACGGCGTGCGCAGCGGCGTGGGGGAGCGCGACGGCCAGGTGCTGCTGTCGGTGGGCACCGCGGTGCAGACCGAGGTGACCGGCGCGGCGCTCGGCGAGCTGCGGCGCGAGCTCGACGGGCTCACCGCGGGCGGGCTGCTGCCCCACGAGGCGGCCAAGGCGCGCGAGACGTCCCGCTCCGACGTGGCGGCCCGGCTCGGCACCTCGACCGGGCTCTCCGGGGCGCTGCTCGAGATGGCGCTGGCGGGGCGGCCCGCCACCGCCCTGGCCGACGAGGTGGCCGCGCTCGACCAGGCCACGGCGGCCCAGGCCGACGCCCAGGCCCGCGGCGGCGCCTTCGCCTTCGACGGCCTGACCCTGGTGCTGGTGGGCGACCGCGCCGCGGTGACGGCGCAGCTCGGGCCGGCCGGGCTGCCGGCCCCCACCGTGGTGGACGCCGAGGGGAAGCCGGCCCGGTAGCGCGGGCGCGGCGAGAGGCGCCCGGCGGCGGCCGCCCTAGTGCATGCGCGGCAGCAGCGGCAGCGCCGCCACCAGCCTGGCCTCGGCCTCGGCCAGCACGGCCAGCCGGGCCCGCGCCGCCTCGCCGCCCACCACCACGGCCAGCTCCACGAAGAGGGCCTCGTGGCCGGCCTCGCTCTGCGCCAGCCGCCGGTAGAGCTCGCGCAGCCGCTCGTCCGGCAGCCGCTCGCCGAGCAGCACCATGCGCTCGCAGGAGCGGGCCTCCACCAGGGCCATCACCAGCAGCTGGTCGGTGAGCCGCCCGGGGCCGTGGCCCATGAGCTTGAGCAGCCCCTGCACGTAGGGGTCGCCCTGGTCGGTGGTGAGCCGGGCGCCGCGCCGCTCCACCTCGGCCACCATGGCGAGGAAGTGCTGCAGCTCCTCCTGCGCCAGCTTGGCCAGCGGGCGCACCAGGGCCGGCCGGTCCGGGTGGTCGGCCACCAGCTTCAGCGCGGTGGCCACCGCCTTCTTCTCGCAGTGGGCGTGGTCGATGAGCGTGGCGTCGAGATCCGAGAGGGCCACCTCGACCCATCGCGGATCGGTGGCGGAGCGCAGGATGGAGCCGCTCAGTGGCCGCCCCACTTCTTCTCGCCGGCCTCGATGCGCACCGGCAGGACGTTCTGCGGCAGCGGCAGCGGGCAGGTGGCGAAGGCGGTGAAGGCGCAGGGCGGGTTGGTGGCCCGGTTGAAGTCGAGCACCACCACGCCGCCCCGCGGCGGCGGCGCGGAGAGGAAGCGGCCGGCGCCGTAGGTCTCCTTCGGCGCGGTGCGGTCCTTGAAGACGAAGAAGAGCGCCTCGCCGTCCTGGGTGGGCTCGAGGGCGTACTCCTGCCCGTCCACCGTGAAGACGGCGCGCCCCGGCGCCAGCTGGTGGGTGGCGCCGCCGCTGGCGCTGGGCACCTCCACCGCCCGCGGCTGCGGGTAGGCCTCCCAGCGGGCCGTGACGCGCCAGCGCGGATCCGGCGGGTAGGTCTCGATGGTGGTGAAGCCGGCGCGGACCGGGCTGGCGGCGTCCCAGGTCCGGAGCGCCACCTGGCCGCCCCGCTCGATGACCATGGCCGCCTGGGTGCCGACCAGCACCCGGTCCGGGGACTCGTCGGAGTCGGTGGCCAGCGTGCGCCGCTCCACCGCGGCGCCGCCCAGCGTGTAGCCGTCGCCGGGCTCGGCCACCAGCGTCACCACCCCGTCGTCGAGCTCGAAGCGGCCGGGCAGCCCGGGGATGCGGTTGGCGCCGGGCTTGAGCCAGTGCAGGCCGGTGAGGGCCAGCCAGCCGTAGGGCTTCTTCAAGGTGACCAGGCGGCGCGCCTGCCAGGCCTTCCACTCGGCCACGAAGTCCTCGGCCGGGGGCGCGGCCAGCGCCGCCCCCGCCACCAGGATCGCCGGGAGCGCCCACGCCAGGGAGAGGAGGTTCACGGCCGGGAGGGTAACCGAGAGGCGCCGGCCGTGCACGCCCGGCCTGGCCGGTCACCCCTGCCCCCTCACCCCAGCCCTCGCCCCCAGCAGGCTGGGGGAGAGGGAGCTCCAATGGACCAGTTCCCTGCTCCCGCGGGTTGAGTCCCCCTCTCCCCGGGGAGAGGCACACCATGTCTGCCCCTAAACCCGCCAGGGAGAGGCACACGTCTGCTCCCTCTCCCCTCAGGGGAGAGGGCCGGGGTGAGGGGTGCCCGCGGCTCGGCGTTACCCGGGCAGCAGCGCCTGCACCGCGCCCGCCGCCAGCCGGGCCGGCGCCCGCGGCAGCCGGTCGAGCCGGAACCCCTCCACCAGGTCGGCGGGCAGGCAGCGGGCCCCCGGCTCCGCCAGCCCGGAGAGCGCCGCCAGCAGCCCCACCACCCGCCGCGGATCCGCCCCGCGCTCCCTCAGCTCGCCGAGCGAGAGCGCCCCGTGCCGCTTGGCCAGCCGCTCGCCGTCCTCCCCCACCACCAGCGGCACGTGGGCGAAGCGCGGCGGCGGCAGCGAGAGCGCCCGGTAGACCAGCAGCTGCCGGGCCGTCGAGGGCAGGAGGTCGTCGCCGCGCACCACGTCGGTGACCTGCATGAAGGCGTCGTCCACCGCCACCGCCAGCTGGTAGGCGGCGATGCCGTCGGCGCGCATCACCACGAAGTCGCCGGTGGCCTCCGCCACGTCGAAGGCGCAGCGGCCGTGGACCCCGTCCTCGAAGGCCACCTCCCCCGGCTCCACCAGGAGCCGCCAGGCGGGCCGGCGGTCCCCGCTGCGGCGGGTCACCTCGGCCGGGGTGAGGCCGCGGCAGGTCCCCGGGTAGCGCGGCCCGTCGTCCCCCGGGCCGTGCGGCGCCGAGGCGGCGGCCGCGATCTCGGCGCGCGAGCAGAAGCACGGGTAGACCTTGCGCCCGGCCCGCAGCCGCCCCAGCGCCTCGGCGTAGCGCGCCCCCAGCTGCGACTGCCGGTAGGGGCCGAGGGGCCCGCCCACGTCCGGCCCCTCGTCCCAGTCCAGCCCCAGCCAGCGCAGCTCGTCCAGGATGCGCTCCGCCATGCCGGTGCGGACCCGCGGCCCGTCGAGGTCCTCCACCCGCATCAGCCAGTCCCCGTCGGCGGCCAGGGCGTCGAGCCAGGACAGCAGCGCCGTCCGGGCGTTGCCGAGGTGGAGGGGTCCGGTGGGGCTCGGGGCGAAGCGGCCGCGGTGGGTCATGTCGGTGTCGACCCGCAGGAGAAGTGGCGGGACGGTCGCCCGACTGATATCCCGGGGGCGCCTCCTCGCTCAAGGCTCCCCCACCCATGTCCCGTCAAGCCGGCCTCCTCATCCCGCTCTTCTCCCTGCGCTCCTCCACCGACTGGGGCGTGGGCGAGATCCCCGACCTGGTCCCCTTCGCCCGCTGGGCGGCGGCGGCCGGGTTCGGCATGGTGCTCGGCCTGCCGGTCAACGAGGCCTCCCGCGGCCAGAACAGCCCGTACGGCGCCCTCTCGGCCTTCGCCATCGACCCGGTCTACGTGGCGGTGGACGCGCTCGACGACTTCGCCGCGGCCGGGGGCCACGACGCCCTCTCGCCGGAGGACCGCCGGCTGCTGGACGAGGTCCGCGCCGCCCCGGCGGTGCGCTGGGACGCCGTGCGCGGGCTGAAGATGCGCGCCCTGGAGCTGGCCTTCGCCTCCTTCGTGCAGCGCGAGTGGCACGGCAAGACCCAGCGGGCCCGCGAGCTGGAGCGCTTCGCCCGCGAGCAGTCCGCCTGGCTCGACGACTACGCGCTCTTCGTGGCCATCCACGACGAGCTGATGGGCGGCCGCAGCTGGACCGAGTGGCCCGCGCCGCTGCGCGACCGCGAGCGCGGCGCGCTGGCCGACGCCCGGGCCCAGCTGAGCGACCGGGTGGTGTTCCGCACCTGGCTGCAGTGGGTGGTGGACCGCCAGTGGCAGGGCGCCCGCCGCGGCGCCAACGCGGTGGGCGTGGAGCTGGCCGGCGACATCCCCTTCATGGTGGCGCCCGACTCGGCCGACGTCTGGGCCCGGCGGGAGGACTTCCGGCTCGACGCCCGGGTGGGCGTGCCGCCCGACGCCTTCAGCGCCACCGGCCAGGACTGGGGGCTGCCGCTCTACCGCTGGGCCGAGATGGAGGCCGCCGGCCACCAGTGGCTCAACGCCCGGGCCGATCGCATGGCCGCGCTCTACGGCTTCTACCGGGTGGACCACGTGGTGGGGCTCTACCGGACCTACTACTTCCAGGACGGCGCGCCGGCCGCCTTCACCCCGGCCGACGAGCCCTCGCAGATCGCCAACGGCGAGCGGGTGCTGGGCATCTTCTCGCGCGGGGCCCGGGTCATCGCCGAGGACCTCGGGGTGGTGCCGCCCTTCATCCGCACCTCCCTCGACCAGCTGGAGATCCCCGGCTACAAGGTGCAGCGCTGGGAGCGCGACTACCACGCCGCGGGCGAGCCCTTCCACGATCCGGCCGGGTGGCCGGCCGTCTCGGTGGCCACCACCGGCACCCACGACACCGACTCGGTGGCCGACTGGTACGAGGGGCTCTCCGACGAGGACCGCGTCAAGCTGCTGGCCATCCCGGCGCTGGCGCCGGTCCGCGCCCGGGCCACGGCGCGCTTCGACGACGGCGTGCGCGACGCCCTGCTGGAGATGCTCTACGGCTCCGGCTCCGACCTGCTGCTCCTGCCGTTCCAGGACTGCTTCGGCCACCGCGAGCGGGTCAACGTGCCGGGCACCGTGACCGAGCAGAACTGGACCTACCGGCTGCCGGTCTCCATCTCGCGGCTGTCGGCCGACCTGCCCTCGCGCGACCGCCTGCGCGACCTGGCGGCGCGCCACCGGCGGCTGCCCGGCCGAGCCTGAGCCGGGGTCGCGCCGTGGCCGCCCGCTTCCACCTGGTGCGCCACGCCCACGCCGAGGCCGCGGCCGCCGGCGGGGACGCGGCGCGCCGGCTCACCCCGCAGGGCCGCGCGGCCTTCGCGGCGGCGGCGCGGCGCCTGGCCGGGCGGCTGCCCCTGACCCGCATCGTCACCAGCCCCTTCGCCCGGGCCCGCGAGACCGCCGCGCTCCTCTCCACGGCCACCGGCGCCCCGGTGGAGGAGGACCCCCGGCTGGCCAGCGGGACCTCCACTGGCCGGGAGCTCCTGGCCCTGGGGGCGGCCCTGGGCCCCGGCGTGGCGCTGGTGGGCCACAACCCCGAGGTGGCCGAGGCGCTGGCGCTGGCCGGGCTGTCCCCGGCGGAGGTGCCGCCCGGCACGGTGGCGGCCCTCGACGAGCGGGGCGGGCTGCTCTGGGTCGAGCGGGGCTGAGGGGGCTCGCGGGCCGGCCAGCCGGGCCAGGATCGACCGGCCGCGCCGCCGACACCGCGGCCCCGGCTGGTATGCTGCCGGGCCGATGGCCTCCCCCGGTACCCCCACCGCCCCCGGACCGCACCCGCCGCCGCGCGCCGCCGCCGTGCCGCCCTTCCTCTCGGAGCTCGACACCCTGGTGCGGGCCCGCTACCCGCTCGTCTACCTGGTGACCAGCGAGGAGCAGCGGCTGGAGGCCCTGCTCGGCGACCTGGCCGAGCGGCACGGCAAGGCGCTGCTCGGCTGGACCGCCACGCGCGGCTTCCGGCGCCTGGGCGGCCTGAAGACGGTGACCGCGCCGGACGGGGCGCGCGACCCGGTGGAGGCGCTGCAGGCCGTGGAGCGGCTGCCCGAGCCCTCGCTGGTGGTGCTCAAGGACTTCCACCCCTACCTGGGCGATCCCGCCGTGGTGCGGGCGCTGCGCGACCTGGCCCACGCCCTCAAGTCCACCTACACCACCGTGCTGCTGCTCTCGCCGGTGCTCACCATCCCGCCCGAGCTGGAGAAGGAGATCTCGGTCCTGGACGTGCCGCTGCCCGCCTTCGACGACCTGCTGGCGCTGCTGCGCGAGATCGTCGGCGTGCTCCGGCAGAACGGGCGGGTGCCGGTGGAGCTGTCGAAGGACGACGCCCACCACCTCATCACCGCGGCCCAGGGCCTGACCCTCTCCGAGGCCGAGAACGCCTTCGCCAAGGCCGTGGCCCACGACGGCAAGCTGTCGCGCGCCGACATCCAGCTGGTGCTGGAGGAGAAGCGCCAGGTCATCCGCAAGAGCGGGCTGCTGGAGTACTTCGCCCCCGACCAGTCCCTGTCCGAGGTGGGGGGGCTGGAGCTCCTGAAGGGCTGGCTGGGGCGCCGCGGCGCCGCCTTCTCGGAGGCGGCCCGGGCCTTCGGCCTGCCCGAGCCGAAGGGGCTCCTGCTGCTGGGCGTACAGGGCTGCGGCAAGAGCCTGACCGCCAAGGCCATCGCCGCCACCTGGCGGCTGCCGCTGCTGCGGCTCGACATGGGGCGCATCTTCTCCGGGCTGGTCGGCTCCTCGGAGGAGAACCTGCGCCGGGCCATCCACACCGCCGAGAGCGTGGCCCCGGTGGTGCTGTGGGTGGACGAGATCGAGAAGGGGCTCTCGGGGCTGGCCTCCTCGGGCAGCGTGGACGGCGGCGTCACGGCCCGCGTCTTCGGCACCCTGCTGACCTGGCTGCAGGAGAAGACCGCCCCCTGCTTCGTGGTGGCCACCGCCAACCGCATCGAGCTCCTGCCGCCCGAGCTCCTGCGCAAGGGGCGCTTCGACGAGCTGTTCTTCATCGACCTGCCGGCGGCCGCCGAGCGGCAGGAGATCCTGCGCATCCACGTGGCGCGCCGCCGCCGCGACCCGGCCGCCTACGACCTGGCGGCCCTGGCCCGGGCCGCCGCCGGCTTCAGCGGCGCCGAGCTCGAGCAGGTGGTGGTGGCGGCGCTGCACGAGGCCTTCGCCGAGGGAGGCGAGCTCTCGCAGCGCCACCTGGAGCGGGCGGTGGCCGAGTCGCTGCCGCTCTCGGTGACCATGCGCGAGGAGATCGACCGGCTGCGCGACTGGGCCGCCACCCGCACCCGGCCCGCCTCGGCGGCGCGGCCAGAGCCGGTGCCCGCGCCGGCGCCCCAGCTCACCCCCTGACCCGCCTTGGCCGACGACCGCCGCCGCCGCTTCTCGCAGATCGAGCGCCCGCGCGGGCCGGGCGGCGAGGGCTCGACCACCGACCCCTCGCCCGGCACCGGCGCCCGCTTCGGCGCCGTGGGCGAGCCGGCCCGCCCGCCGCCCGGGTCGCCGCCCGGATCGCCGGCTGCCCCGCTTCCCGCTCCGCCGGGCCCCCCCATGGCCGAGCCCACGGAGCTGGCGCCCGGGCCGGACCCCTTCGGCCCGCCCACCACCCCGGTGGCGCCCGGCCACGTCGACCGCTTCCGCCCGGCCGCCGCGCCGGCGCTCGAGGTGGAGGAGCGCGGCGCGCAGAGCCAGCCCTTCGTCCGCTGCTGCCGCTGCGAGACCGACGCCTCGCGCTTCGCCTCCCGCTGCTCCACCTGCGGCGCCGACCTCGACACCGACGAGCAGCGCGCCTTCAACGAGCGGCTCTGGGCCGGGCGCCAGGCCGACGCGGCCGCCGAGGCCGAGGCCCACGCCGCCCGGCAGGTGGCGCTGGACCAGGACCGCGCGCAGCAGGCCCGGGCGCAGCGCGAGCTGCACGAGGCCATGGCCCGCGAGGTGGGCCAGCGGGAGCGCTGGCGCTACGACACCCAGGTGGGCGGCGAGCCCAGCTTCGGCCCGCCCTCGGGAGGCTGGAGCGGCTCCACCGGCTGGGGCCAGGACGGCGCCAGCTCGCCCGGCGGCGGCCTCCTCACCCCGGGCCTCCCGCTGGGCTTCCGGCTGCTCCGGCTCGTCCCCCCCGGCTGGCGGGTGGCCGTGGGCCTGCTGGTGGTGGCGGTGCCGGCGCTGCTCTTCCTGGCCTGGCCGGGCGCCGGGCTGGTGCTGGGGGCGCTGGTCCTGGGGCTGTTCACCCCCCGCTGGCGCAGCTGGCGTCGGCGCGGCTGGTAGGGGCTCCCGCGACCCCTCGAAGGTGTCGCTTGATCTCCCCCCGCCGATTGGCGAATCTCCGCGCTCTTCTGCCGCCCCCCGCCGCGCCCACCTGGAGGAAGCAGTGCCGAACGCGAGCCCCGCCCTGGTCGAGAAGGCCGTCAACACCATCCGCATGCTCTCCGCGGACATGGTCCAGCAGGCCAACAGCGGCCACCCGGGCCTGCCCATGGGCGCGGCCGACATGGCCTTCGTGCTCTGGACGCGGCACCTCCGCTTCGACCCGGACGACCCGCGCTGGCTGGGCCGCGACCGCTTCCTGCTCTCGGCCGGCCACGGCTCGGCGCTGCTCTACTCGCTGCTCCACCTGGCCGGGTTCGACTGCACGCTCACCGACCTGAAGCAGTTCCGCCAGCTGGGCTCCCGCACCGCCGGCCACCCGGAGTTCGGGCACCTGCCGGGCGTGGAGATCACCTCGGGGCCCCTCGGGCAGGGCTTCGCCAACGGGGTGGGCTTCGCCATGGGCCAGGCCATGCTCTCGGCCAAGCTGGGGCCGGGCAACCCGGTGGCCGACCACTTCACCTACGCCATCGTCTCGGACGGCGACCTGATGGAGGGCGTGGCCGCCGAGGCCGCCTCCTTCGCCGGCCACCACCGGCTCGGCCGGCTCATCTACCTCTACGACGACAACGGCATCACCATCGACGGCACGACCTCCATCACCTTCGCCGGCGAGGACGTGACGCGGCGGTTCGAGGCCTACGGCTGGCACGTCCAGATGGTGGACGGGCGGGACCACGGCGGCATCGGCGCCGCCATCGAGGCCGCCAAGGGCGACCCGCGCCCGTCGCTCATCCGGGTCAAGACGGTCATCGGCTTCGGCAGCCCGAAGAAGGCCGGCACCTCCGGCGCGCACGGCGCGCCGCTCGGCGAGGACGAGCTCAAGGCCACCAAGGCGGCGCTGGGCTGGCCGCTCGAGCCGCGCTTCCTGGTGCCGGACGACGTGCGCGCCTTCTGGGGCGAGCTGGTGGCGGAGCGGCAGGTGGGGCGCCGGGCCTGGCAGGAGCGGGCCGACCGGTGGCGCACCAACAACCCCATCGAGTCGGCCCTGCTCGACACCCACGTGGCCCGCTGGGTGCCGGCCCGCATCCAGGAGCGGCTGCTGGAGGCCGGCCCGGCCGCCGACGCCACCCGCAAGCTCTCGGCCGGCGCCATCAACCGCGCCGCCCCCATCGTGCCGTGCCTGGTGGGCGGCTCGGCGGATCTCGCCGAGTCCAACCTCACCGACATCAAGGGCGCCGGCGGCTTCTCCCCCGAGCGGCTCGACGGTCGCAACGTGCACTACGGCATCCGCGAGCACGCCATGGGGGCCATCGCCAATGGCCTGGCCTACGACGGCCTGCACATCCCCTTCACCGCCACCTTCCTGCAGTTCGCCGACTACATGCGGCCGGCGGTGCGGCTGGCGGCGCTGGCCAAGCTCCAGTCGATCTACGTCTGGACCCACGACTCGATCTTCCTCGGCGAGGACGGGCCGACGCACCAGCCGGTGGAGCACCTCTCCGCCCTGCGCGTCATCCCCAACCTGCACGTGGTGCGGCCGGTGGACGGCGAGGAGGTGGCGGTGGCCTGGGCCCACGCCCTGACGCGCAAGGACGGCCCGACCGCGCTCATCCTCACCCGGCAGAAGCTGGCGCCGGTGGAGCGCGACGGCGCCTTCGACCCGGAGCAGGCGGCGCGCGGCGGCTACGTGGTGAAGGCGCCCGCCGGGGCCACCTTCACGGTGCTGGCCACCGGCAGCGAGGTGCCGCTGGCGCAGGCGGCGCTGGCCCTGCTGGCGGCGAAGGGCCGGCTCGGCCGGCTGGTCTCGATGCCCTGCCTGGAGTGCTTCGAGGCGCAGGACCAGGCCTGGCGCGACGCGGTGCTGCCACCCTCCCTGCCCACCGCGGCGGTGGAGGCGGCCGTGGGCATCGAGTGGTGGAAGCTCACCGGGCGCGACGGCCTGGTCATCGGCATCTCCGGCTTCGGCGCCAGCGGCCCGGAGAAGGCGCTGGCCGAGGCCTACGGGTTCACGCCGGCCAAGGTGGCGGAGCGGCTGGCCGCCTGGCTCGACCAGGGGCCCAGGGCGTAGGAGACCCGCCCGGCCGGGGTCGAGCGGCGCGACGGGTAGGTCGGGGTCCCACCTGGCTGGCCGCCGCGCCCCGGCGAATCCGGCCGCTTCCTTTGACACGGGGCGGCGGCGGCCGCTATCGATCGGGTCCATGCCCGCCGCCCCGAGCCACCGCCCCCTCCGCCGCCGTACCAGCCCGTCCGCCGCCCTGGCGGTCCCGCTGCTGGCCGGCCTGCTGGCGGCCGGCTGCGGTGGCGGCAGCGACACCCCCACGGTGGTGCCCCCGCCGGACTGCTCGGCGCTCACCGCCGCCGCCGCCCCGGATCCCTGGAAGGTGGTGGCGCCGGCCTGGAGCGCGGGCGCCAGCCCGGCCCCGGCCCAGCCCGCGGCCACCTGCACCACCACCGTCACCGCCAGCGTCACCGGCCCCTGGCAGCTCCTGGCGCCGGCCGCCTGGAGCGGCTGCGACAGCCTCACGCTCTCCGCCCCGGCGCTGGCCGCCGACGAGCGGCTGGCGCTGCTGCTGGTGAACGCCGGCGGCCCGGACCGCGCCACGCCCGCCATCACCACCGCCGGCACCGCCCAGTTCCTGGCGGCCGGGCCGGTGGCGTCGGCCGCCGCGGGGCCGCTGGCGCTGGCCTCGACGTCCAGCCTGGAGGATCGCTCCCCCCAGGCGCGCGGCCACGCGCTGGTGGTGGCCCGCCGCGAGGAGACCATGCGGCGCTGGCTGGCCGCGGGCGGCGTGCGCCCCGCGCCCGCGGCGCGGGCGACGGCGGTGGCCCCGGCGGAGCCGGCGCAGAACCGGAGCTTCTGCGTTTTCAGTTACACCACCAAAGAGATGAGCCGGAAGGCGGCCACCCTCGTTCATGCCTCGCGCCACGCCCTTTTCTACGTGGCCGACGAGCGCTTGGGGGCCCTGGAGGCGACGCTGACGGCGCGCCGCGACCTGTGGACCACGCTCGAGAGCTACTTCGAGGGGACGCCGGACGCCGCCCGCAACCCCGGCGGCGCGAGGCGCATCTTCCCGGCGCTCACCGAGTCCTTCGGCGCCCCCAGCGACGTGGACGCCAACTGCCGGCTCATCTTCCTCTTCGCTGACCTGGGCGGCAGCGCCGCCAATGGCTTCACGGTGGGCTACTTCGACCCGGGCGACGTGGTCTACCCGGCCGACACCAGCAGCGACTGCAGCGGCAGCGGCTCCAACGGCGCCGACATGCTCTACCTGCTCGACCCGGCCAAGTACCGGTCCAACAGCGGGCTCAGCTACGACACCATCATCGACCAGGAGGTGCCGGGCACCATGGCCCATGAGCTCCAGCACGACGTCTTCTACAACGTGCGCTGCCGGGGCAACCCGCCGCTGCCCTCCTGCTCCGAGGCGGCCATGAAAGCCGACCTCTTCCTCAACGAGGGGCTCTCCATGGTCTCGGAGGACTTCGCCGGCTTCGGGCTCGCCACCGCCACCGAGCGCGGCCGGGTGGGGCGCTACCTCAGGGACTACCAGGGCTTCAGCCTGACCACCTGGCCGACCACCGGCGGCGACCCGGCCGGCGACTACGGCGGGGCCCACGCCTTCCTGCGCTGGCACCTCGACCAGGCCACCCGGGGGCTGGCCGCGGCGCCCTCCGCCCCGGCCTTCAGCCGGGCGCTGGTGGCGTCGCCGCTGGCGGCGCGGGCGGCGCTGGCCGCGGCCAGCGGGATCAGCTTCGAGGAGGGCTACGCGCGCTTCGCCACCGGGGCGCTCTTCTCCGGCGAGACCTTCACGCCCCAGCCGGCCTGGAGCTTCGCCACGGGCGTGCCCTGGAGCCCGCTGCACACCACGGTGGGCTACGCCGGCTACACGTCGCTGCCGCGCCCGGCCCAGCCCACCTTCGTGACCAGCCTCCGGAACGACGGCTGGGGCGCCTACGTGACCGGGCTCGGCCAGGGGCAGGAGGCCACCCTGCGCCTCGACTCCACCGCCGCGGTGAAGCCGCACGCGGTGGTGGTGCGCTTCAAGGGGAGCCTGCCGAAGCCCTGAGCGGTCGGAGCGCCGGCGCCTCCGCCGCGTCGCCGGACGCGGGCGTCGGCCCAGGTCGTCGGCCGGCGCCCTGGGCCGGGCCGCGCGCACAAAAGCGACGGCGCGGCCACCCGTGAGGGCGACCGCGCCGGAGCACGTCGGCTGGCCTACGCTGCGGCTAGCGCACCGTCGGCTGCGCCACCGGGGCCGGGGCCTGCACCACCGGCGCCATCACCTTGCGCTCGATCTTCTCGCCGTTGGCGAGCATCTTGAGCGCGAGGGAGAGGAGGCTGGCGAGCAGCTCGCCCGAGCCGGGCACGTCGAGCTTGCGGTAGATGCGCTTGCGGCGGGCGCGGATGGTCTCCGGCGACACCCCGGCGGCGGCCGCGGAGTCCTTGCAGGCGAAGCCCTGGGCGATGCGCAGCACCTCGGCGCGCTCCGCCGGAGTCAGGGTGGTGCCTTCCATGAAGCGGGCAGCGAAGGGCGTGAGGATCTCGATGTCGATCTGGGCCATGATTCATTCCCCGTTTTTCTGGCCCCGTCGGAGGGGCCGGCTCGTCGGCTTTCGGGGTCCGTTGCTCGACAGGGTCTCTTCGTCCAACACCCCGTCCGGTCCGTCAGTCGGCGATCGAGACGTTAATACCGACCCGTGTGGTTGCCACCCCCCTTGTCCGACTTTTTTCTACACGGCCGATTTTGCATGGTGAAATCCGTCTACGTCCCTTGGGGGTCATGGGTCACCCCTGTGCGGGTTCGTCCAAAAGTTGACCGGAACGGGTGAGACCCCGGGACGCAACCCTGTCTCCGCCAGGATCGGGCGAACCGTACGGTCGGTACGCGTTCGCGCACAGACGGAGCGTCAACCGATGGAGATGCGATCGCGCCGCTTGGGCGGCTCGGCCCCGCTGGCGCGATCGCCGCCGTCGGCGCGCGCCGACGCCAGCGCCTCGGCGGCCCGCTTCACCAGCGAGCCGAAGGAGACGGTGCCCTGCCCCTCGTGGCTGGCCACGCCCACGCTCACCGTCACCGGGAAGGAGGTGGACCGCTCGCGCACCCGGGCGCAGAGGCGCCGCGAGACGTGCAGCCCGCCGGCCGAGGGCGTGTGCGGCATGAGCACCACCAGCCGCTCCTCGCTGAAGGGGACGGCGATGTCGATGTCGCGCACCGCGCCGGCCACCAGCCCGGTCAGCTCGCCGAGCAGCGCGGCGCGGGCGCCCGCGCCCAGCTGGCCCGCCACCGCGTCCCACTGGTCCACCGACACCAGCGCCAGCGAGAGCGGGATGCCGTAGCGCTTGGAGCGCTTCACCTCGGTGAAGATGAGCCGCTTGAGGAAGCCCAGGTCCTGGTCGGCGCTGGGCGTGACCGGCCGGGCCCGCTCCACCACCGCCGCCCGGCGCTGCGCCACGGTGAGCCGGGCCGCCAGGGCGCAGGTGCCGGCCACCTGCGGCGCCGTCAGCGGCCCCACCAGCACGCCGTCGGCCCCCAGGGCGCCGGGGTGGCCCTCGGCCTCCTCCTCGTCGAAGAAGAGGGCCAGCACCGTGAGGTGCGGGTCCACCGCCTTCAGGGCCGCCACCACCACGTCGGCGCCGGGCGCGGCCCGCACCACCGCGGCCACGTGGCGGGCGGTGTCGAGGCGGGCGGCGGCGTCGGAGGGGGCCACGGCGTCCATCCCGAAGCCGGCAGGCTCCAGGTCCCGCCGCAGGGCGGAGACCACCGGCTTCGACTCGACCGCCACCAGGATGCGCCCCGCCATGCCCGGTCAATGTATCATCCCGGGCGCCGTGGCCCCCTCCCGAATCGCGCTGGCCCAGATCGACCCCACCGTCGGGGACTTCGACGGCAACGCCGCCCTGGTCCGGCGGGCCGCCGCCGCCGCGCGCGCCGCCGGGGCCGGGCTGGTGATCTTCCCGGAGCTGGCGCTGTGCGGCTACCCGCCCCGCGACCTGCTGGACCTGCCCGAGTTCGTGGACCGCGCCGGCCAGGCGCTGGCCGAGCTGGCCGCCCCGGCCGAGTGGTCGCGCGGCCTGGCGCTGGTGCTGGGCTTCCCCGAGAAGGTGGAGGGCGCGCCGCCGCCCGGCCTGATGAACGCCGCCGCGCTGATCGCCGGCGGGCGGGTGGCGGCGGTGGGGCGCAAGTCGCTCCTGCCCACCTACGACGTCTTCGACGAGACCCGCTACTTCCTCTCCTCGGCGGTCACCACGGTGGCGCCGGTGGACGGCCTGGCCGGCGCGCTGGGGCTCTCCATCTGCGAGGACATCTGGAACGACAAGCGCTTCTGGCAGGTGCCGCGCTACCAGCGCGACCCCATCGCCGAGCTGGTCCGGGCCGGCGCCGGCCTGGTGGCCAACCTGTCGGCCTCGCCCTACGCGCTCGGCAAGCCGGCGCTGCGGGAGCGCATGCTCACCGCCAGCGCGCGCGGGCACGGCGCCCCCATCGCCTACGTCAACCAGGTGGGCGGCAACGACGCCCTGATCTTCGACGGCGGCTCGATGCTGGTGGCCGCCGACGGCCGGGTGCTGGTGCGCGCCCCGCTCTTCCAGGAGGCGCTGCTGGTGGCCGACCTGGACGGCGGCCGCCCCGAGGTGCTGGACCTGGAGGGGCGCCCGCTGGCGCCGGCGGCCCCCGCCCCGGACGCGGAGGCCGACGAGCTCTTCCAGGCGCTCTCGCTGGGGGTGCGCGACTACGTGCGCAAGTGCGGCTTCCGCAGCGCCGTGGTGGGGCTCTCCGGGGGCATCGACTCGGCCCTGACCGCCTGCCTGGCGGCCGACGCGCTGGGGGCCGCCAACGTGCTCGGCGTGGCCATGCCCTCGCGCTACAGCTCGGGCCACAGCCGCGAGGACGCCCGGGCCCTGGCCGGCGCGCTGGGCCTCCGCTTCATGGAGATCGCCATCGAGCCCATGCACGCCGCCTTCCTGGCCCAGCTCGAGCAGGCCACCGGCGCGCCGCTGGGGGATCTCGCCGAGCAGAACGTGCAGGCCCGCATCCGCGGCCAGATCCTGATGGCCCTCTCCAACGACACCGGCGGGCTGGTGCTCTCCACCGGCAACAAGAGCGAGCTGGCGGTGGGCTACTGCACCCTCTACGGCGACATGGCCGGCGGCCTGGCGGTCATCGGCGACCTGCCCAAGACCATGGTCTACCGGGTGTCGCGCGCCGCCAACGCGCGGGCCGGGCGCCAGCTGATCCCCGAGCGGACCTTCACCAAGCCGCCCTCGGCCGAGCTCAAGCCCGGCCAGGTGGACCAGGACTCCCTGCCGCCCTACGACGTGCTCGACGACATCCTGCACGCCTACCTGGAGGAGCGGCGCGCCACCGACGAGATCGTCGGGCGCGGCCACCCGGCCGAGGTGGTGCGGCGCGTGCTGCGCATGGTGGTGATGAGCGAGTACAAGCGGCGCCAGGCGGCGCCGGTGCTCAAGGTGAGCGAGAAGGCCTTCGGCGAGGGGCGGCGCTTCCCCATCGCCCACGGCTGGCGGCACTAGCGGTCCGGGCGCGGCCCGGAGGGAGTCGACATGGGCAAGCGGGCAGTCACCAGGAAGAACGCGGCGCGGGCGGTGGCGCGGGGCGCGGGGCCGGGTGACCAGGCCTACCCGGCCGGCACCCTCTCGCTCGACCGGGTCGACCTCGCCGCCGACGTCGGCGAGGGCGAGTACGAGGAGCGGCTGGCCGAACTGCAGGAGCAGGCCTTCGCCCTGCAGATCAAGGGCTTCCAGCAGGGGCACAGGACCATCCTGGCCTTCGAGGGCTGGGACGCGGCCGGCAAGGGGGGCTGCATCAAGCGGCTCACCTCGCTGATGGACCCGCGCGGCTACAAGGTCTGGCCCATCGCCGCGCCGCGCGACGAGGACGCCCGCCACCACTGGCTGTGGCGCTTCTGGCGCCGCCTGCCCGAGGCCGGCGAGCTGACCATCTTCGACCGCACCTGGTACGGCCGGGTGCTGGTGGAGCGGGTGGAGGGCTTCGCCCGGCCGGACGCCTGGCGGCGCGCCTACGAGGAGATCAACGCCTTCGAGCGGACCCTCACCGCCGACGGCACCCGGCTGGTGAAGATCTTCCTGCACATCGACCGCAAGGAGCAGAAGCGCCGCTTCGAGGAGCGCGCCGAGGACCCGCTCAAGCGCTACAAGATCGGCCCGGACGACTGGCGCAACCGCAAGAAGTGGCCGGAGTACCAGGTCGCCCTGCAGGAGGTCTTCGACCGGACCCACCGGCCCGACGCCCCCTGGGTGCTGGTGGCCGCCAACTCCAAGCGCCACGCCCGGCTGGAGGTGCTGCGCACCGTCATCCAGGCCATGGGCTGAGGCCCGCCGAGGCCGGCCGGGGCGAGCCCCCGGGCGGGCCGCCGCCCCGTCGTTTCGGTCGCGCCGGCGGGCCGGGCGCGCTACACCTCCGCGCCAACCGGAGGTCCCACCCGTGCTCCACGTCTTCCGCCTGCTCCACGTCCTCTCCGTCGCCAGCTGGCTGGCCGCCTCGCTCTGGCTGGCCGGCGACGCCCGCCGCTCGCTGGCCGCCGGCGCGCCCGAGGCCCTGGCCTTCGTCGGCCGGGCCCGCGCCGCCGTGAAGCTCGACAAGCTGGCCGCCATCCTGGTCATCGTCACCGGCCTGGCGCTGATCCACTTCGCCAAGGCCTGGCCGCTGCGCGGCGGGCTGTGGCTCGGCATCGTGCTGGCCACGGTGCGGGCCGGGCTCACCGACGCCGTGCTGGCGCCCTCGCTGAAGAAGATCGCCGCCGGGCTGCAGGCCGGCCAGGCGCCGGCCGAGCTGCTGCCGGTGGCGCGCCGCATGGCCTTGGTGTCCGGCCTGGGCCACGTGGCCTGGCTGGGGGCGCTGGCCGGCATGGTGCTGCCCTTCTGACCGGCGCGCCGCCGCGCCCCCCCGGGGCGGCGGCGGGCGGGCCCGAGGGGCGGCGTCCCTCACCAGACGCGCAGCAGGGCGGCCAGCACCAGCCAGACCGGGGCGCCGACCAGCAGCAGCAGCACCCAGCCGATGGAGCGGCGGCGGCGCCCTGGGCCGGGCGGCTGGCGCAGCGCCAGGCCCCGCAGCGCGCCGGCGGCGGCGCCCAGGGCGAAGAGCGGGACGAGGAGGAGCGCGAGGCGCAGCGGGTCCGAGGGCATGACCGGAGCCGCTAGATCGCCATCACGTCCTTCTCCTTGGCGGCCAGGATGGCGTCCACCTGCTTGACGCCGTCGTCGGTCTCCTTCTGCACCTTCTCCTGCGCCTTCTTCACCTCGTCGGCGGAGGCGTCGCCGTCCTTCTCGGCCGACTCGAGCAGCTCCTTGGCGTCGCGCCGCTCGTTGCGGATGGCCACCTTGAACTCCTCGGCCTTGTGCTTCACCTGCTTGACGATGTCGCGGCGGCGCTCCTCGGTGAGCGGCGGCACCGGCACCCGCACCATGTCCTTGTCCGACATGGGGTTGAAGCCCAGGTTGGCGTCCCGGATGGCCTTCTCGATCACCGGGATCATGTTCTTCTCCCAGGGCTTGGCCACGATCATGCGGGCCTCGGGCACCGAGAGGGTGGCCACCTGGTTCAGCGGGGTGGGCGTGCCGTAGTAGTCCACCTTGACGCCGTCGAGCATGTGCAGCGAGGCGCGGCCGGTGCGCACCGACGACAGGTCGGTCTTCATGGTCTCGAGCGTCTTCTGGATGCGCCCGTGCAGGTCCTGGAGGACGTCGTCGACGATGCCCATGCGGGTGTTCTCCTACGGTGGTGGCGCGCGCCGCGTCACTTGCCGCTGCGGCTGACGGTGGTGCCGATCTCCTCGCCCTGCACCACCCGCTTCACGTTGCCGCGCAGGGTGGAGTCGAAGACGATGATCGGGAGGTCGTTGTCCATGCACAGGCTGATGGCGGTGGAGTCCATCACCTTGAGGTTCTTCTTGAGCACGTCGATGTAGCTGAGCTGCTTGAACTTGGTGGCGTGCGGGTTCTTCTTGGGGTCGTCGGTGTAGACCCCGTCCACCTTGGTGCACTTGAGCAGCACCTCGGCGTGGATCTCCATGGCGCGCAGCGAGGCGGCGGTGTCGGTGGTGAAGTAGGGGTTGCCGGTGCCGGCGGCGAAGATCACCACCCGCCCCTTCTCCAGGTGGCGGATGGCGCGGCGGCGGATGTAGGGCTCGCCCACCTGGTGCATCTCGATGGCCGTCTGGACGCGGGTCTCGACCCCGATCTTCTCGAGCGCGTCCTGCAGCGCCATCGAGTTGATGACCGTGGCCAGCATGCCCATGTAGTCGGCGCTGGCCCGGTCCATGCCCTCGGTGGCGCCGGCCACGCCGCGGAAGATGTTGCCGCCGCCGATGGTGAGGGCCACCTCGACCTTGAGGTCGATGCAGTCCTTCACGTCCTGGGCGATGGCCCCGAGCGTCTTCGGCGAGATGCCGTACTTGCCGTCGCCCATGAGCGCCTCGCCCGACAGCTTGAGGAGGATGCGCTTGTAGCGGGACTTCTGCTTCTCGGGGCGCTCGCTGGGCATGGTCCGCGGTTTCTATCGAAGGGCGCCTGAGCGGTCAAGGCGCCGGGTTTTCAAAGGGAATCTAGCTGGCGGACGCGTTCGACGGAGGTGCTCCGCCCGCGCCGCCCTCGCCACCACCACCCTCGCCTGCGCCGCGGCGGCGGCGCCGCCGGCCTCCGCGGTGGCGGCGGCGCTTGCGCTGGCCCCCGGCGCCGGGCTGGCCCTGGGCGGCCTGGGCCGGGGTCCCGCCGGCCTCCACCGTGGTGCCCTCGTCGTCCGGGCCGTCGTCGTACTCGTCGCCGTCCCGATCGTCACCGGCGCCCACCTCGATGACCGCGGAGGCGCCGCCGGCCGGGAGGGCCTCGCCGTAGAGGCCGGGCGCGGACGGGGCGGGCCGACCGCGACGGGGCGGGCGGCCGTGGGGCGCAGGGGCCTCGAGCTCGCCGGAGCGCACGGTGCGGCCGTGGGGCGCGGGGGCCCCGGGCTCGCCGGTGCGCGGCGGGCGGGCGTGAGCCGCAGGGGCCTCGGGCTCGCCGGAGCGCGGTGGGCGGGCGTGAGCCGCAGGGGCCTCGGGCTCGCCGGAGCGCGGCGGGCGGGCGTGGGCCGCAGGGGCCTCGGGCTCGCCGGTGCGCGGCGGGCGGGCGTGGGCCGATCGCCCCGCCTCGGTCTCGACGCCGCGGGCGGCGCGGGCGTGGTGCGAGCGCGGCGCCTCGGCCTCGCCGGCGCGGGCGTGGCCGGGGGACCGCGCCGGGCGCGGCGCGGACTCGGTGTCGCCGTCGCGCGCCACCTCCTCGCGCAGGGTGGGGCGGGCCGGCTCGAGATCGCCGTCGGCCCCCTCGTCGTCGTGGTGCCCGCGCGGCGCCTGCTCCAGCTCGGCGCGCCAGCGGTGCAGCACCTCCAGCCCCTCGCCGGTGGCCTCCACCGTGATCTGCAGGAGCTGCAGCGCGTCGGTGAACCAGTGCTGGCCGGCCGGGCCGCGCCCGCGCCGGCGGCGCTTCCCGCCCGCGCCGCGCGGGGTGTCGCGGAAGGTGCGCTGCGCCGAGAGCGCCAGCCGGATGCCCTCGGCCACCTTGCGGGGCAGCCGGGAGGTCTGGACCAGCTCCTCGAGCAGCGCCTCGGCGGCCGGGGCCTCGTGGCCACCCTGCCCGCCCAGGTGCATCAGCAGCGCCCCGAGCAGCACCACCTCGGAGGGGGCCGCGCCGGAGCGGACCAGCCGGTCGAGCGCGCCCAGGTGGGCGATGAAGCTCTTGCGCTGGCCCTCGTCCCACCGGTCGTGGGCGGTGCCCAGCGCCGGCAGGATGACCGGCAAGGCGCCGCAGGCCCGCAGCAGCGCGAAGGCCCGGGCCGAGCCGCCGCAGCGGAGCAGCTTGAAGATCTCCTCGAGGACCCGGGCCGGGGCGCAGCGGCTCAGCTCGCCGGCGTGGCGGCGCATGGCCTCGAAGGTGTCGGGGGCGATGGCGAAGCCCAGCCGGGCGGCGAAGCGGACGGCCCGCAGCGCGCGGACCGGGTCCTCGCGCATCCGGATCTCCGGGTCGCCGATGGTGGCCATGCGGTGCGCCTCGAGATCGGCGCGCCCGCCCACGTAGTCGATGACCTCGCCGGTGGCCGGGTCGTAGAAGAGCCCGTTCACCGTGAAGTCGCGGCGGACGGCGTCCTCCTCGGCGGTGCCGAAGACGTTGTCCCGCGTGATGAGCAGGTCGCTGCCGGCCTCGCCCGTGTCCTCGGCCACGTCGGTGGGGTTCTTCCGGAAGGTGGCCACCTCGATGACCTTGCCGCCGCGGAAGTAGACGTGGGCCAGCCGGAAGCGCCTGCCGATGAGCCGGCAGTTGCGGAAGATGGCCCGCACCTCGCCCGGGTGGGCGTCGGTGGCCAGGTCGAAGTCCTTGGGCTTGGCGTCGAGCAGCAGGTCGCGCACGCACCCGCCCACGAAGTAGGCCTGGTGGCCCATGGCGCGCAGCCGGTAGATGACGCGCAGGGCGTCCTGGTCGAGCCGGTCCACCGGGATCTCCGGCGGGTGGGCCGGATCCGGCGCGGGCGGCGGGTCGAGCAGGAGCCCCGGCGGCGGGCGGCCGCGCGGAGCGTCGTCGTGGTCTTCGGTGTGGCGGGCGTGGCGCTGCGGGTTGCGGTGAGGTCTCTCGGTCATTCGATCGCCGGATCGGGGGGCGCCCGGGCCGCGGGGGATCCGCGAGGCATCCGGGACGCGCCGTCTCCGCCGGGCTCGTCCTTGGGGGGGTGGTTTACCGGCCTGCCGGGGATCCGTCAATGACGAGGGGGCCTTCGGGGCGCGGAAGCGGGGTGGATTTCGGGGCCTCCGGGGCCTCGCCGGGCTGCTGCTCCCCCGGCGGCGCTCGGCCCTGGCGCTGGTCGTCCGGCGCTGGCGCTCAGCCCGGGGTTGGTCCTCCGGCGCAGGCGCTCAGGCCCGGGGCCAGTCGTCCGGCGCTGGCGCTCAGCCCCGGAACAGGTCGCCCTGTGACGGCCGGAGGCCCAGGACCTCGGCCACCGGGGCGTAGGAGCGGCGGTGGATGGGGCAGGCCCCCAGGCGGCGCAGGGCCTCGAGGTGCTCCGGCGCGCCGTACCCCTTGTGGCGGGCGAAGCCGTAGCCGGGCCAGCGGGCCTCGGCCTCCACCATGAGGGCGTCGCGGGTGGTCTTGGCCACCACGCTGGCGGCGGCGATGGAGAGGCTCCTGGCGTCCCCCTTCACGATGGGCTGCTGCGGCGCCAGCTGCCCCGGGACGCGGCGGGCGTCCACCAGCAGGTGCTCCGGGGCCACGGCCAGCCCCTCGACGGCGCGCCGCATGGCCAGCAGGCCGGCCTGGTACGGGTTGAGCCGGTCGATCTCCTCCGGCGAGGCCTGCCCCACCGCCCAGGCCACCGCGCCGGCCTTCACCTCGGCGGCCAGCCGGTCGCGCGAGGGCTCGTCGAGCTTCTTCGAGTCGTCCAGGCCGCGCGGGCGCAGGGAGGGCGGCAGGATGACCGCCGCCGCCACCAGCGGCCCGGCCAGCGGCCCCACGCCCGCCTCGTCCACCCCGGCCACCCGGGTGAGGCCGGCCGCCCAGAGCGGCCGCTCGAAGGCCAGCAGCCGCGAGAGCCGCTGCCCCTCCCGCTGGTTGGCGGCGCGGCGCCGCTCCACGGCCGCCAGCACGGCGCGGGCCCCGGCCCTGGGGTCGCCGCGCAGCGCCGCCTCGTCGGCCGCCGAGAGCGGCGCGCCCTCGGTGAGGAGGCGGCGGCGCAGGTCGGCGAGGGGGAGGCGGGAGAGGGGCACGGGGGCGGGATCGTACCATCGGGGGCGACCTCGACCGCGGCCACGGCGGTTGAGTCCCCCTCTCCCCTCCGGGGAGAGGGCCGGGGTGAGGGGACCCATGTCCTCGCGATCCTGCCCCCTCACCCCAACCCTCTCCCCCAGCAAGCTGGGGGAGAGGGAGCTCCAGCGGACGAGCCCTGCGCTCCTCCGTGGGTTGAGGCCCAGGCCAGCCCCGCAGGTTCAGTCCCCCTCTCCCCTCCGGGGAGAGGGCCGGGGTGAGGGGCCTGGGGGCGGTCCGCCCCCGGGGGGGGGGGGGTCTGCTCCTCTCCCCTCCGGGGAGAGGGCCGGGGTGAGGGGACCGCGGCCCCGACCTCTCAGCCCTGGCACCCCGGGCAGAAGAACGTCGACCGCTGCGCCTGCACGATGCGCCGCACCTGGCCACCGCAGCCGGGGTGGCGGCAGCGTGCCCCCTCGCGACCGTAGACGTGGAAGGGGTTCTCGCCGCCGGCCTCGATGTACTCGATCTCCGGGCCGTCGAGCTTCGAGAGGGCGAACCGGAAGGTGGCGCGCAGCCCGCGGGCCAGCGCGGCCACCTCGGCGGGCGAGAGCCGGTCGGCGCGGCGGCGCGGATCGAGCCGGGCGCGCCAGCAGGCCTCGGCGGCGTGGATGTTGCCCACCCCGGCCAGCAGCCCCTGGTCGAGCAGCGCCACCTTGACCGGGCGGCGGGTGGCCGAGAGCCCGGCGCCGAGCGCAGCGGCGTCGATGCCGTGGTGGAGGGGGTCGGGGCCCAGCGCCGCCACCTCCTCCACCGCGGAGAAGTCGGCGCCCGCCACCAGGCGCACCCGGCCGAACATGCGCGGGTCGTCGTAGTGGAGCGCCGACCCGTCGTCGAGCAGCAGCGCCAGTCGCACGTGCGGCGGGAGCGGGGCGTCGGCCCGCGGCGAGGCGGGCCGCGGCGGCTTCTCCCCGGCGCCCCGACGCAGTGCCCGTGCGGACCGCGCCGCGCCCGCCGCCGCCCAGGGCGGCCCGGCCTCCCACTTGCCGGTCATGCCGAGGTGCGAGACCAGGCCGAGCGCGCCGGCCCTGCCCTCGAAGGTGAGCAGGAGCTGCTTGCCGTGGCGCCCCACCTCGGCGAGGCGGGCGCCGGTGAGCGCCGCGGCCACCGCGTCCGGGCCGTCGGGCCGGAAGAGGCGGCGGGCCCGCTCGTCGGCCAGCACCCGCGCCACCCGCCGGCCCAGCGCCAGGCGGCGCAGGGTGCGGGCCGCGAACTCGACCTCGGGCAGCTCGGGCATCGGCGGCGGCCTCCTCGGTGCTGGTCCGCGCCGCGGACCTGCGGACGAACGGCGGAACTCCGGGTCTGGCCGGCCGGTCTGGCCGGCCGCCTAGCGCCGCCGCTCGAACACGGCCAGGAAGAAGCCGTCGGTGCCGTGGCGGTGCGGCAGGAGCTGCAGCTGGTTCGAGCCCTCGGCCACGCCGAGGGCGGCGGCGCGGTCCGCCCCGAGCCGGGCCGAGAGGGGCGCCGGGTCGAGGGGCAGGGTGGCGGCGGCGTGGGCGGCCACCTCGGCGTTCTCCGCGCGCGAGATGGCGCAGGTGGCGTAGACCAGCCGCCCGCCCGGCTTGAGCAGCGGCGTGAAGCGGGCCAGCAGGGCCTTCTGCAGCTCGGCGAAGCGGGCCGGATCGCCGGGCTTGAGGCGCCAGCGGGCGTCCGGCTTGCGGCGCAAGGTGCCCAGGCCGCTGCAGGGCGCGTCCACCAGCACCACGTCGGCCTTGCCGACCAGGTCGGCCAGCGCGGCCCCGGCCGTGTCGTCGGCCGGGATGGCCCGGGTGCGCAGGTTGTCCACGTGGGCGCGGCGGGCGCGGCGGCGCGCCTCCTCGAGCCGGTCGGCGTCGGAGTCGAGCGCCCACAGGGTGCCCTTGTTCCGCATCTCCATGGCCAGCGCCAGCGACTTGCCGCCGGCGCCGGCGCAGGCGTCCACCACGGTGAGGCCGGGGCGCGCCCCGCAGGCGAGCGCGATGAGCTGTGAGCCCTCGTCCTGGATCTCGAAGCCGCCCTCCTGGAAGGCGCGCAGGGCGAAGGCGTTCTGGTGGCCGTCGAGCGTGAGGCCCCAGGGGCTCGCGGCGGTGGGCGTGCCGGTGGTGCCCTCGGACTCCAGCCGCGCGGCCAGCGCCTCGCGGGTGGCCACCAGCAGGTTGGCGCGCACCGTGAGCGGCGCGCGCTGGTTGAGCACCGCCACCAGGGCCTCGGCCTCCTCGGCGCCGAGCTCCTCCCGGAAGCGGCGCGCCAGCCAGAGCGGCAGCGAGCCCCGCTGCGCCAGCGACTCCACCGGGTCCCGCAGCGCCGCCAGCCGGGCCTCGGCCCCCTCCAGCGGCAGCAGGGTCGCGGCCGGGAGGCCGAGGCGGCGGGCCGCGTCGAGGCGGGGCACGCCGCCGAAGCGGACCAGCCAGGCGGCGTAGCGGGTCACCAGGTCGGGCGGGCGGCCGCCGGCGGAGAGCAGCCAGTCGAGCTGCCCCTGCCAGCGGGTCAGGCCGTAGAGCGCCTCGGCGGCGGCGCGCCGCTCCGAGGCGAAGAGCTTGTCGCTGCGCAGCGCCCGCTCCAGCGCCCGGTCGGCCAGCCAGCCCTGGTCGTGCACCAGGCCGTGGACCTCGAGCACCGCGGCGTCGACGAGGTCGTGGCGCAGCGGGCGCGGCCCGGCGCCCGCCTGGCCGCCCTCGCGCGGGGAGCGCTGGGACCGCCCCGCGCCGGGCCGACCCGGCTTGCCTGGCTTGCCCGGGCGCCCGGGCTTGCCCGGGGCACGCCCGTGGCCGCGGCCGTGGCCGGTGCCGGTCTTGGTCCTGCTGGTGGTCGGCTTCTTGGCTGGGGGCTTCGTCACGACCCCCTTCTACAGCGCTTCGAGGACGCTCGCGACGTGGCCGGCCACCTTCACCTTCGAGAAGACCCGCTCGACCGTGCCGTCGGCCCCGACGAGGACGGTGGTGCGGATGGTCCCCTGCACCTTCTTGCCGTACATCACCTTCTCGCCCCAGACGCCCCAGGCCTTGTGGACCTCGAGGGTGGGATCGGCCAGTAGCGGGAAGGGCAGGTCGTACTTCAGCTGGAACTTCTTCTGGGCGGCCGGGGTGTCCTTGGAGACGCCCAGCACCACCACCTTGTGCTTCTTGAACGCGTCGACTTCGTCACGGAAGTCGCAGGCCTCCTGGGTTCAACCAGGGGTGGAGGCCTTCGGGTAGAAGAAGAGCACCACCCGCTTCCCCTTGAAGCCGGACAGCTTCACCGGCTGGCCGTCCTGGTCCTGCAGCGTGAAGTCGGGTGCCTTGGTGCCGGGCTCGAGTGCCACTGGGTCCTCCTCCTGGTCTGGCGCCGCCCCGCCCTGCCGGGGCCGCCGCGCGGGCCACCATCCTGACGGCGGGAGGGGGCCCGGGAAACGCCCCTGAGGGGAGCGGGCCGCGCGCGGCGCCGGCGGGAGGGCACTAGGATGGCGCCGGTGAAGCGCCGCACCGCACGCCACGCGCCGTCCCCCGGCGCCGCCGCGGCCGGGACGCCAGGTCGGGCGCCGCCCCCGGGCGCCGCGCCGGCCGGGAGGCCCAGCCCCCCGCGGCCACCAGGTGGCCCGGCGCCCCCGCCCGCCCGGCTCCGCCCGGAGGGGGTGGCGCTGGCTTACGCCCGCGATCGGGACGGCCGGGTCACGCCGGTGGCGGCGCTCGACGCCCTCACCCGGCGCAGCCGGGCCCCCTTCACCTGCCCCGGCTGCGGCGACGAGCTGGTGGCGCGGCTCGGC
The DNA here is from genome assembly GCA_016718565.1 of Anaeromyxobacter sp. Classification (NCBI taxonomy): domain Bacteria; kingdom Pseudomonadati; phylum Myxococcota; class Myxococcia; order Myxococcales; family Anaeromyxobacteraceae; genus Anaeromyxobacter; species Anaeromyxobacter sp. The sequence continues at coordinate 387,879 of JADKCZ010000005.1, forward strand.
GCAGAGCGGGCCCGCCACTTCGCCCACCGGCCCGGCTCGGACTGCCCGCTCACCTCGCCGGAGACCGCCCTCCACTTCAACACCAAGGAGCGGCTCCTCTGGCTCTGCCGGCAGGCCTTCCTGGGCCAGCTCGCCGTCACCTTGCTGGTCCGCTGCGCCACCTGCCGCCGGCTCGACCAGCGCGAGCTGGCGGCCCTGGGCGACGCCGCGGCCACCGAGGGCGCCGTGGGGGCGCTGCGGGCCGACGTGCTGGTGACGCGGGCCGGGCGGCCGGCGCTGGCGCTGGAGGTGCTGGTGACCCACGCGGTGGACGCCTGCAAGGAGGCGGCCCTGGCCTCGGCCGGCGTGCCGGCGGTGGAGGTGGACGCCCGCGACGGGTGGGAGCGGGAGGTGGCGGGAGGGGTGGAGGTGGCCTGCCAGCGGTCGCTCGGGTTCCCTCCTTGCCCCGCCTGCCGGGCCCAGGCGCGGGCCGAGGCCGACCGGGCGCTGGGCGGCGAGGCGGCCCAGATCGCCGAGCTGGAGGCCTACCGGGCCCGCGGGCTCCTCGGCCGGCTGGCCGGCCTGGCCGAGCTGACCGGCCCGGCCGGGAGGTCGCCCGGGCATGACGCGCTCATGACGCGGCACCGGGGGAAGGCGGTGGGCCGGGCCGGCCAGGCGAGTAGGGCGAGCCGCGTCAAGTCCATGGCTTCACGACGGATTTCGTTTCCGGTCCCAGAGTCATTGCCAGATGACTCTGGGACGGGAGACGCCGGCGGCCCCCTCGCCGCCGCCGAACGTGACGCGCTCGCCGACCGCTTCCGGTGCCCGCAGTGCGGCCAGGCCACGCTCGTCTTCGGCGCCCGCCTGGCCACCCACCCCTGCCCGGGCCAGGGCGCGCGCCCGGTGGCCTGGCGTGGCTACGACGGGGGCTTGGCGGTGCTGGGGTGGTGGCGACCGAAAACGTGAGGCCCAGCGGCGGCTTGCCCCGGCCGGTCCACCGTGTTAGATCGCCCTCCCCTTCCCCTCCGGGCTGTCGACGGCGCCGGGCAGGGGGGCGCCGCAGCCCGCGCCACGCAGCTCACTACGCACACGACCCGGCAGCGCTCCGGTGCCACGAGGCAGGTCCTCTGGCTCTCCCCGCGCTGGCAGCACCGAGCCGTGGTGGACACCAACCGGAAGAAGAGACCATGACCGAGAACACCGAGCAGCTCCCCGCGGCCGAGGCCGCGCCCGCCGTCCCCCCCGAGGCCGTCGCCGCCGAAGCCGTCGTCGCCGCCCCCGCCGCCCCCGCCGAGACCATGGCCGCCGCGCTGACCAGCAGCGGCACCGCCATCAGCATGAAGCAGCTGCTCGAGGCGGGCGTCCACTTCGGCCACCAGACCAAGCGCTGGAACCCGAAGATGAAGCCGTACATCTTCGGCGCCCGCAACGGCATCTACATCATCGACCTGCAGAAGACGGTCGGCCTGGCCCGCAGCGCGCTCCGCTTCGTCTCCGACGCCGTGGCCAAGGGCGGCTCGGTGCTCTTCATCGGCACCAAGAAGCAGGCCCAGGACGCCGTCCGCGAGGAGGCCTCCCGCTCCGGCCAGTACCACGTGACCAACCGCTGGCTGGGCGGCACGCTCACCAACTTCAAGACCATCAAGACCGGCATCGAGCGGCTCAAGACGCTGGAGAAGATGAAGGAGGACGGCACCTACGAGCGCCTGCCCAAGAAGGAGGTGGCCTCCAACGAGCGCGAGCGCCTCAAGCTCGAGAAGAACCTGGGCGGCATCAAGGACCTGCCCCGCCTGCCGGCCGCCATCTTCGTCATCGACACCAAGAAGGAGCACATCGCGGTGCACGAGGCCAACCGGCTCGGCATCCCGGTGGTGGCGGTGGTCGACACCAACTGCGACCCCGAGGGCATCGACTACGTCATCCCCGGCAACGACGACGCCATCCGCTCCATCCGCCTGTTCACCGGCAAGGTGGCCGAGGCCTGCCTCGAGGGCAAGGGCCGGCACGCCGCCTGGGTGGCCGAGCACGGCGCCCAGGAGACGCGCGGCGACGACGACCGCGACGCCGCCAGCGAGCGCGGCATGAAGGACCGCCGCGACCGCGGTGGCCGCCGCGACCGCGGCGAGCGCCGCCCGCCCCGCGAGGACCGCGGCGCGGCCTCGGCCGGCGTGGAGGTCGTCCGCAAGGGCGAGGTGGTGGCCGTCGCCGCCCCGGCGCCCGAGGCGGCCAAGGAGTAGCGGCCGCAGCACCTTCCAGGCTTGCGGGGGCGGGTCCGACCGGGCTCGCCCCCGACCCTTATCCGACAGAGGAGAGAACCGACATGGCAGAGGTCACCGCGAAGATGGTGCAGGAGCTCCGGGAGAAGACCGGGGCCGGCATGATGGACTGCAAGAGGATGCTCACCGAGGCCGGCGGCGACATGGCCAAGGCCGAGGAGCTGCTCAAGAAGAAGGGGCTCTCCGCCGCCGCCAAGAAGTCCTCGCGCGCCGCCACCGAGGGGGCCGTCACCTCCTACATCCACATGGGCGGCAAGATCGGCGTGTTGCTCGAGGTGAACATCGAGACCGACTTCGCCGCGCGCAACGAGGCCTTCCAGTCCCTGGTCAAGGACCTGGCCATGCACATCGCCGCCTCCAACCCGCTCTACGTGCGCCGCGAGGAGGTCCCCGCCGAGCTGGTCGCCAAGGAGGTCGAGCTGGTCAAGGCGCAGCTGCGCGAGCAGAAGAAGCCCGAGGCCATGCTGGAGAAGATCGCCGCCGGCAAGCTCGACCGGTACTACTCGGAGATCGTGCTGCTCGAGCAGCCCTTCGTGAAGGACGACAAGAAGAAGGTCGGCGACGTGGTCACCGAGGCGGTCGCCAAGATCGGCGAGAACATCCAGGTGCGCCGCTTCGCCCGCTACGCGCTCGGCGAGGGCATGGTGAAGAAGGTCGAGAACTACGCCGAGGAGGTCGCCAAGGCCGCCGGCCTGGCGAAGTAGCCCTCCCGCCGCGCCAGCCGCTCGGGACACGACCCGGCCCCGGCCCCGCGCGAGCGGGGACCGGGGCCGGTTCACTTGGGGGTGCCGGCGCGCCGGCGCTACTTGCCGAGCTTGTTGGCCACGATCAGCACCACGAACAGCGTGTTCTTGCCGAGCCGCGGGTGGCGGCCCAGCGCCCCGCCCAGCCCGAGCAGCCGGCCGGTGCCCAGGGCGTCGGAGTCCTCGGCGAAGTCGGAGGGGTCGAGCCGGGCGTCCACCAGCAGGTTGATGTTCTTGTAGGCCTTCTGCAGGGCACGGTTGAGCTGCTCGGTGGTGGCCTTGGGCGGCGGGCCGCCGGCGGCCGCCACGGCGGCGGCGTACTCGTTGGCCAGCTTCTCCAGCCCCGCATCGGCCGTCAGCGCGGCCTGCTTGTCGGCCGCCCGCTTCTTCGCGATGGCGTCGCGGATGGCCTGCTTCATGGCCGGGACGTCGGGCGGCGGCTGGATGCGGATGAAGAGCTGGGTCAGGTAGGTGATGGAGCGGCCGCTGGCGTCGGTGCCGACGGCCACGCCCAGGCCGCCGTGGGTCACCTCGGTGGACATGACGTTGGCGCGGTGGCTCGGGCTGGCCAGCAGCCGATCGTGGGCCTGGTCGGCCCCCACCGCGGCGGCCGGGTTCTGCAGGATGACCGGGGCCTGGATGTCGGCCTCGCCGAGCCGCTGCACGATGTTGACCGGCACGGCGGTGACCCCGCCCTTGGCGCCGTCGCGCATGGCCTCGGAGAGGGCCCGGGCGATCTTCTCCACCGGCTCGGACCAGGTCAGCGCCGGCAGGCCGGCCGCGGCCCGCTCGGCGTCGATGAGCCCGGCCATCTTCTTCTCCAGGGCGGCCGGCTCGGTGGGCCAGGCCGGCTCGGCCACCGGCGCCGAGGTGGCCAGGGGCAGGCCGCAGGCCACCGGCACGGTGGCCAGCACCCGCTCGTTGCCCATCTCCTCGCCGCGCACCTCCACCACGATGCGTCCGGGCCGGTCGCAGGCCACCTCGCCCTTGAAGGCGCGGCCGGGCGGCTGCTCCAGGGTGGTGAGCCGGCCCTGGGCGTCGGAGATCAGCAGCTTGGGGTTCTCCAGCTCCCCGGTGAGCGCCCCGGTCACGGCGGCCTTCTGGCCCGCCTCCAGGCGGCGCGGCAGCGGGTCGAGCGCCACCAGGCCGTTCTGCAGCACCAGCACCGCCTTGGTGCGGTTGGTGCCCAGGCGCATGGTGGCCAGGCCGTAGCGCGGCGACGGCACCTTGAGCCCGTAGGCGATGACGGAGTCGGCCAGGGAGCCGCCGATCTGGCGCGGGTCCTCGATCTTGGCCTTGCCCGGCTCACCGTCGCTGGCGGTCATGATGGTCTTCACCATGATCGAGGCCACCGGCGAGGCCAGGCCGAAGTACTGCGCCAGGAAGGCGCTGACCGAGGGGGGCACGGCCTGGTCGTCCTCCCAGCCGAGCAGCGCTTCGGCCAGCGCGCAGAGCTGGCCGTCGGCCACCGGCAGCGGCGAGTCGCTGGCCTTGGCCGTGGCCTCCACCTTGGCGTAGGCCTCGGTGGCGGCGGCGTTGACGGGGCACCGGTAGCTGGCGTCGGGGCCGAACTGGGCCGCGGCGGGCCGGCCGGGGGTGAGGGCGCCGGCCGCGATGGTGCCGGGCAGGCGCTTGTTCACCTCGGTGAGGCCGGCGACGCCGGCGCAGCCGGCCAGGGTGAGCAGGGCGGCGGCCGCGGCGAGTGCGCGGGCGCCCGGTGAGGGCAGGGGGTGGGGCACGGGGGGTCTCCTTCGGTGATGGGTGCCACGAAAAGCAACCGGGCCCCGCCCGACGGCGCACGTGGCGCTCCTCGAACGGGACCCGGGTACTCTACGTGAAACTGGGGCGGGCGGACGCCGAAGCGCCGCCCGCCCCGTCAGGTGCGACTAGAACGACTGCGACAGACGGGCGTAGACGTAGCGGCCCATGTAGTCGTAGGTCGAGGCGTCGGAGCTCGCCAGGAAGCCGTTGTAGACCTTGGCGGGCTTGCGATCGAGCAGGTTCTGCGCGCCCACGGTCACCGCGGTCTTGCCGGCCACCGAGGAGAACCCGTAGGTGACGTACCCGTCGAAGGTCATGTAGGTCTCGACCTGGCGGGACAGCGTGGCGTCGACGTAGCAGAGGCCGCCGGCGCCGGAGAGCCCGTCGGGGTCAGCGCACTCCTTGAACGTGCCGATGTAGCGGCCGCTCAGGCCGGCGCCCAGGTCGCTCATCGACCAGAGCACCGAGGCGTTGGCCTTGTACCGCGGCATGGCGAGCGACTGGTCGTAGGTGCCGGCGTTCTTGATGACCGTGCCGTCAGCCAGCGTGTCGTCGTAGTACTGCAGGTAGGTGCCGTCCACGCCGAACCGGAACTGGCCGGCCACGTCGGTGGGCAGCGTGTACTTGAGCGAGACGTCGAGGCCGGCCGTCTTGGTGCCGCCGATGTTCTCGTTCAGGTTGGCGATGTTGGTGATGAGGCCGGTGCCCGGATCGCGGGTGATCTTCCCGCAGTACTTGCGTTCCTCCGTGGGGAGCGGGTAGCAGTTGCTGATGATGGTGCCCTCACCGATGGACGAGATCGAGTTGGTGAGATCGATCGAGTAGTAGTCGACCGTGAGCGACAGGTTCGGCACCCAGCGCGGCAGGAAGACGGCGCCGACCGTGAAGATCTTGGCCGTCTCCGGGGTCAGGTCCGGGTTGCCGCCGGTGGTGGAGCGCAGCTGGTCCCGGTCGTCGCCGTTGGTGGTGTTCGGGGCGATGGCGCCGTCGGCGAGGCACCGATTGTAGGTGGAGTTCGGGTTGGTGAGGATGGGGTCGTTCGGATCGGCCGGATTCGGAAGCGCCAGCCCGCCGCCGCACGGATCCGAGACCTGGGCGAAGTTGTCGGCCTGGCCGGAGAACAGGGCGCTGATGGTGGGCGCGCGGAACGCCGTCGAGTAGGTGCCGCGCAGGGTCACGTCGGACACCGGCTGCCAGGTGAGGCCGAACTTGTAGGTGTTGTCGCTGCCGAACGTGGAGTAGTTGAAGATGCGGGCGGCCGCGGTCAGCTCCAGGTCCTGGGCGAACGGGACGTTGTTGATGAGCGGGATGCTGAGCTCGCCGTAGCCCTCGGTGACCTCGTAGCCGCCCTCGGTGGCGAAGTAGTTGTTGCCCGAGTTCTCGCCGGAGCCGGTGATGGGGTTCGGCTTGTCGAAGCCGCGCTCGTTGCGCCAGTCGAAGCCGAGGGCCAGGCCGGCCGCGCGATCCGAGAAGAGCTTGAAGAGCTCACCCGACACGCCCACCTGGACGATCTCCTGCTGGGTCAGGCCGAGGTCGGTGCCGAAGAAGCCGAGGCCGAGCACCTGCTCCTGGGTGATGGAGCCGACGCCGCCCAGCATGTTGAGCGGGGTGCAGCCGGTGATCTGGGTGTTGAGGTCACCCGCGGTCTGCACGCAGACCGGGGCGCCGGTGGCCGGATCGATCATCGACGGGCCGATGGCGGCGGCGATGCGCGGGACGCGCAGGGTGCCGTTGGTGGTGTTGACCCCCTGGGTGCGGCCGAAGTTGTAGGAGGCGTCCCAGGTCCAGCCGGAGAGCGGGCCGGCCCAGTCGCCGAAGGAGCCGTCGAGGCCGGTGACCACGCGGAAGGTGGTGATGTCCTGGGTGAAGTCGCGGTTGCCGAACTCCACCAGGCGGCGGCGGGCGTCGGCGATGTCCACGCCGAACGGGTTGTAGAAGCTGTCGGCCGAGATGGGCACGCCGAAGTTGACGGTGAAGAGCGGCTCGGGCGCCAGCTTCTGGGACGACTTGCGGTTCACGTACGACGCCTCGAAGTAGCCGCGGGCCACGTTGCCCAGGTTGGTGTCGCCGGTGGCGAAGAGGCTGACGCGCTTCTGCGGGGTGACGAGGTAGTTCTCGGGCTGGAAGTTGTAGGCGTCGGTGGCGGCGACGTAGGGGCGGAAGGTCGGATCGGCCCCGCCCGCGCCCGGCACCACGATGAAGTTGGCCGCGCCGGTGCCCGGGGTGGCGGCGGCGAGATCGATGCAGGCCTGGGTGGTGCAGGCGTCCGGATCGACGCGGAAGCGGCCGTTCGGCACGGCCGAGGAGCCGCCGGGGATGGTCTCGCCGGAGGCGTAGTCGAGGGTCAGGGCGGTGGCGGCGAAGTCGCGGTCGCCGGCCCAGACGGTCTTCTGCTCGTAGTAGCCGCCGGAGAAGAGGATGTTGCCCTTCTCGGTGCCGGTGCCGGTGGTGAAGTTCACGTCGTAGATCTGGCCGTCGTTATGGCCGGAGGTGCCGGCGAAGGCCGTGACCTCGGTGCCGTTGAAGCGCTTGCGCAGGATGATGTTGACCACGCCGGCCACGGCGTCGGAGCCGTACACGGCGGAGGCGCCGTCCTTGAGGACCTCGATCCGCTCGATGGCCGAGGTGGGGATGGAGTTCAGGTCGACGGTGGAGTCGGCGCCGTCGCCGCCCGGCACGAACCGCCGGCCGTTCACGAGCACCAGGGTGCGGCCGGCGCCCAGGGAGCGCAGGCTGATGGTGGTCGTGCCGTTGCCGCTGTTGTTGTACTGGGTGTTGATGGCGTTGCCCTGCTCGGGCATCGACTGGAGGAAGTCGCCGATGGAGACCTTGCCGGAGGCGACCACGGCCTCGCGGGTCATGATGCTCACCGGGGCCGGCGTGGTGAGGTCCTTGCGGCGGATGCGGGAGCCGGTGACGACCACCTCCTCCATCTGCACGGCCTCGGGGACCACGGCCAGGTTGGCGCGCAGGGTGACGTTCTCACCCAGGGCCAGGTCGGCGCGGAGCTCCGACTTGTAGCCGTCGGCGGAGGCGGCCAGCTTGTACCTGCCGGCCGGAAGGTTGGCGATGGTGAACGAGCCCTTGGCGTCGGTCACGACCGTCTGCTCGCCGGGGGCGGCCGGGCTGGTGGCGGTGACGAGGGCGCCCACGACCGGCTGGCCGTTGGAGCCGTCGGTCACGACGCCGGTGATGGTACCGGTGGTCTGCGCGGACGCCACACCCGCGAACAGCAGCGCGAGCGGCGCGAGACGCGCAAGCTGCATCAACATCTTCTTCATGACTACCTCCAGGGAGAGTTCACACCAGGTGATTCCCCGGTCGATCGGCTGGAAGCTCCCGGAATATCCGGGAAACGTTGGCCGATCGGCGGGTCAGACGGATTGGTCGAAACTTCTAAGCCTCGGATGTCGGGAATGTCAAGGCAACGTCACGGGTTGTGGGCGATGGTGTGCCTCGTCGCAACGGCGCGCCATCCCGGGGTGTTTCGGACTCGGACAATTTCCCGTTGCCGGCCCGACACTTTGCCGCGCCCCCCTCCCAGCGTCCGTGCCGCCGCCCCTCTTGAGGTGGGACCGGCGCCGCGCGACCGGCGCCGCGCCGGGGCCGGTGCAGCCGCCGGATCTGGGCTCGCCGATGGCGGGCCCTGATCGCGCTCGCCCTGTCTGGCGAGCGCACCGGCGGGTGACGTCGCGCTATTGACAAGGGGTTGGGGGGCGACTAGACAGCAGCCTTCTTTTTGCCGGCTGATTCCGCCGTCAATTCGCGAGCGAGCCGAACGTGTTCGACGAGGTCACGAAGCGAGAGACAGGGAAGGCCGCGGCCCGCCGGGCGGGCTTCGTCTTCGGCTCAACGGCCTTCCAGATCGGCCTGGTCGCGGCGGCCATCCTCGCCGGCCAGCAGATCAAGGAGGCGGTGCAGGAGAAGGCGGTTGACGTGAAGTTCGTCAAGTCCGCCGCCCCGCCGCCGCCCCCGGCGCCGCCCCCGCCGGCGGCCCCGCCGCCCAAGCGCAAGAACGCCCCGGACAAGCCGCCGCCGGTCAACGCCCCTCCCCCCCCTCCGCCCACGGCCCTCATCCAGCCGACGGACCTGAAGGAGGAGATGAAGGAGGACACCTCCCCGAAGGAGCCAGAGTACAACTACGGCTCCGGCGAGGGCGTGGTGGGCGGGGTGGTGGGCGCGGTCACGCCGGCCCCCTCCATCGAGGACGCCCCGGCCTACGCCACCGCGGGCTTCAGGAAGCCGGCGCCGGAGGATCCGGCCTGCATCGGCCGGTCCGTGCGCATCTCCTCGGACCTGCTCGACTACGTCACCGGCCCCATCAAGGTGAAGTTCGCCGTCAACAAGGACGGGACGCCGAGCCGCTTCGAGGTGCTCTCCGCCATCTCGGACCAGCGCATCGCCAGCGCCATCTGGCAGGCCATCAAGTCCTGCAAGTGGACGGCGGGCGCCGACGCCCAGGGCCGCCCGACCAACATCTGGATGATCCTGCCGGTGCGGCTGCAGTAGGCACGCCCCCGCGGCGCCACCCCCTTCCCCGACTCAGCCCTCTCCCAGGAGGATTCACCCGATGTCGCTCCACATCTTCGAGACCGTCCAGCAGCTCGTCCTCGCCCAGGCCACCTCGGCCGGCACCCCCCAGCTCGACTTCTCCCTGACGGGGATGGTCAAGTCCATCGAGGGCTTCGGCATCGTGGTGGCCGGCATCCTGGCCATCATGTCCGTCTACTCCCTGGGCGTGGTGGCGGAGCGCATCTTCACCTACTCCCGGGCCAACCGGGCCTCGCGCCGCTTCCTGGAGGCGCTGCAGCCGCTCCTCAAGGAGCACCAGTTCGAGGCGGCCATCGAGCTCGCCAAGAAGGAGAAGGTCGGCCACCTGCCCCGCGTGCTCGGCCTGGCCATCGGCGAGTACAAGAACGGCCTGGAGGCGCTGCGCAGCAAGGGCCCCCACGACGTGGGCCACTTCGACATCATCGACGCCGTCAACCGGGCCATCGAGCGGAGCTCGCTGCGCACCGTCAACGAGCTGCGCCGCGGCCTGGGCGCCCTGGCCACCATCGGCTCGACCGCCCCGTTCGTCGGCCTCCTCGGCACGGTGTGGGGCATCATCAAGGCCTTCCAGAAGATGGCCATCGAGGGCGGCGGCGGGCTCGGCACCGTGTCCGGCGCCATCGCCGAGGCGCTCATCAACACCGCCTTCGGCCTGCTGGTCGCCATCCCGGCCGTGATGTTCTTCAACAACCTCACCAACCGGGTCGAGGAGATGCAGGTGGACATCACCGACTCGGCCACCGAGCTGGTCGACTTCTTCATGAAGGAAGGGCGCTAGTCACGCCGGGCGGCGCGCTCGCCGCCCACAGGCTGGCCCACCTCAAGGAGAGGGAGACCCACGATGTCCATGGACGTCGGCTCCAAGTCAGTCAGGAGCGACATCAACGTCACGCCGCTGGTCGACGTGGTGCTGGTGCTCCTCATCATCTTCATGGTCATCACGCCCATGCTGCAGCGCGGCAAGCCGGTGACGCTGCCGGAGGCCAAGCACGTCTCCACGCTCGGCAAGGGCGGCGACCCCATCCTGCTCTCGGTCACCAAGGACGGGCGGGTCTGGCTGGACGGCGAGCTGCACTCCAAGGAGGAGGTCAAGGACGACCAGATCTCCGCCGAGGTCACCCTGGAGATCCAGGCGCGCCCCACCGTGCCCATCATGGTGAAGATCGATCGTGACGTGCCGTACAAGCGGGTCCGCGAGGTGGTGCTGGAGGTCAGCAAGACGCACGTCATGGGCGTCTCCCTGGCGGCCTCCAAGGTCGACGACGGCTCCGAGGAGCCGGCCGCGGGCGCCCCGGCGGGCGAGAAGGCGGAGGGCAAGTAGCCATGGGAATGGCACTCGGCACCAAGAAGCCCACCTCCGACATCAACGTCACGCCGCTCATCGACGTGGTGCTGGTGCTCCTGATCATCTTCATGGTGCTCACGCCGCTGGCGGAGAAGCAGAAGTACACCCGCGTGCCGGAGTACCAGCCGGAGGCGCAGCCGGTCCCGCCCGACTCCGTGCCGCCCGACCAGACGGTGCTGACGGCGCTGCCCAACGGCATGGTGCTGCTCAACAAGCAGCTCATGACGCTGGAGCAGGCGGCCGTGAAGCTGGAGCCCAACTACGACGGGCGCCCGTCCAAGGTGCTGTTCTTCAACGCCGACGACAAGACGCACTATGGCGTGGCCATGGCGGCGCTCGACATGGCCCACGGGGCCGGCGTCAATACCATCGGCCTGATGACCGACCCGCCGCTGGTGACCGCCGAGGCCCCGGCCGACGGGGCGCCGGCCGAGGCCCCGCCCCCGACGCCCTGATCGTCGCGACGCCGGGCCGCACCCATGGGGCCGGTCCGCCAGGGCCGGCCTCTCGTCGCGTCAGGGGGCGGGCGCCAGGCCGCTCGCCGGTGCGGCGCGGCGGAGGCTGGTCCGGCCCGTCAGGCGGGCGTCAGGCCGGCCAGCAGCGCCTCGAGCTCGGGCGGCAGCGGGCACTCCACCACCACCCGGCCGCCGTCGGGCGACTCGAAGCCGAGCCTGGCCGCGTGCAGGGCGTGGCGGCCCAGCCCGGGCAGCGCCGCCGCCTCGCCGCCGTAGAGCTGGTCGCCGCTCACCGGGTGGCCCTGCAGGGCCAGGTGGGCGCGGATCTGGTGCATGGCGCCGGTGGTGATGCGCACCCGCAGCAGCGTCTGGCGCTGGAAGCGGCGCTCCACCTCCCATCGCGTCTCGGCGGGCCGGGGCGAGAAGCCCTGCTGGCGCAGCCGGTCCTCGGCCTCGGCGTCGGGCGCCGGCACCACCCGGCTCCCCCGCTGCGCCAGCGGCGCGGTGCAGACGCCGCCGGCCGCCACCCGGCCCTCCACCAGCGCCAGGTAGACCTTCTCGACGGAGCGGCGGCGCAGCTGGTCGTGCAGCCGCTCCCAGGCGTCCCGGTCGCGGGCGAAGAGGATGCAGCCGCTGGTCTCGAGGTCGAGCCGCTGCGCCGCGCCGCCCTCGCGCGGATCGAGCGAGGCCGCGGCGCACTCCGGGTAGCGGGCCACCACCGCGTTGGCCAGCGTGCCGCGCTCGCCGGGCCTGAGCGGGTGCACCGCCACGCCGGCCGGCTTGTCCACCACCAGGAAGCGCGGGTGCTCGAGCAGCACGGCCAGCGGCACCTCCGGCTCCGGCTCCGGCGGGCCGCGCGGCCCCTCCACCTCCAGCACCACCTCCTGCCCGGGCGCGGCCGGGTCGGCGGCGCGGGCGCGCCGACCGGCCACCCGCACCTCGCCGAGGGCGAAGGCGCGCTTCAGGGCGGCGCGCCCCAGGCCGAGGGCGTCGGCCAGCGCCCGGTCGAGCCGGCCCTCGACGGCGGCGGGGAGGATGACGGTGCGTCGCACGGGGTGCTCCATACGGCCCGGGGTGGCCCGCTGGCAAGCGCCGTCCGCCCGGCGGGGCTCAGCGGGCGCGGCCCCCCTCGGGCCGGCTGGCCATGCGCACCACCCCGTAGAAGAGCTGGCGCTCGGTGTAGAGGCGGCGCTCCCGGCCGCCGTCGCGCCGCGCCCCGGCCGGCCGCTCGAGCCACATGCGGGCGCGCGCCAGGCCGTGGTGGGAGAAGGGGGCCAGCAGCTCGGCGGGCGCCGCCGCCAGGTAGCGGTCGCGCAGCCGCCGCACCCGCCGCGTGAAGGCGTCCCGCGGCAGGGCGCCGTGGCGCCGGCCGCGGTGGAGGCGGCCGTCGAAGCGGGTGGAGGCGTGCCACAGCTCGTGCAGCACGGTCTCGACGCGCGCCTCCGGCGTGGAGTCGAGGAACCAGAGCGGGCGCAGCGTGATGACGTAGCGGATGTCGCGGCCGCGGATGCGGATGAGCGGGGCGCCGGGGCGCGGGGCGGCCGGGCGGATGGTGGCGCGGGAGGCGCGGCGGGCCTCGCCGGCCACCACCAGCAGGCGCGACGCGTCCACGTGGGCCAGCTCGGGCAGGCGGGCGGCGGCGTCGCGCACCAGCCGCTTCACGGCCAGCGTCACGTTGAGGCGGGGCACGGGGTGGAGCATGGCCCGCCGGGCGGCGCGGGGACAAGCGCGGGCCGGGGCCGGGGCCGGGGCCGGGGCCGGGGCCGGGGTCGGGGTCGGGGTCGGGGTCGCGGTCGCGGGCGCGGGCGCGGCGAGCGGCGCGGATTCGGCGCGGCCAGCTTGAACGCCCCGTCCGGGGTCGCTAGCATGCCCGGAGATGTCCCTCCCGCTCACGCTCGGGCTGCTCGTGCTGCTGGCCGTCCTCGGCCTCCGGTGGCGGCGCCGCGAGGCGGCGCTGCGGCAGGAGCTGGACGCCCTCACCGAGCGGCTGCACGAGCTCGGGGCGCGGATGGAGGCCGACGAGCAGGACCTGGCCGACGCCCTCTCCTCCTCCGGCGTGGCCGAGCAGCTGCTGCTCGAGAAGGGCATCGCCGACGAGGACGAGATGGAGGCGGTGCGCCGCCGCCTCGACGCCGAGGGCGGCCCCCGCGAAGGCGACGACGCGCTGCACTAAACACGCGCCGCCACCCCCACGCGCCGCCTTGGCGGCGCGGCCTGTGGCGTCCCGCTCCTCCTACCCAAACACGCGCCGCCTTGGCGGCGCGGCCTGTGGCCATCCGCTCCTCCTACCGGGCAAGTGCCGCTTCACCCAAGGGTTCGCCTCTCCCCTCCGCCGCACGGCATGCCTCCACTCCGCGCCTGCATGGCAGGCGCTCCGCTCGGCACGAACGGATGGTCCACCTACCGCCGCGGCGTGCGCCCAGTGCGCTTCGGCGGCCGCCCGCCGGCGGGCCGGGCAGGCCGCCCAGGCCGCGCATCCCTGGTCGGCCGCTCCCCGCGAGGAGGCCGGCCAGCGCGGGGCGGCCGCTCCTCACGGGCCGGCCGGCCGACGCGAGGCGACCGCTCCTCGCGAGCCGGCCGCCCAGCGCGTGCCGTGCGCTCGCCGCGAGGCTGCCAGCCGGCGCGTGCCGGCCGCTCGTCGCGGGTGGGCCTGTCACCGCGGGGGGGACGCTCGCCGCGCTCAGGCCGGCCACCACGTGCCGGCCGCTCCTCGCGCTCGGGCCGGCCGCCTCGGAACGGACGGTCGCCGCGAGGAGGACGCTCGCCGCGCGCCGGGCGGTCACCGCCGCCGAAGGCGCCCCTGGGCTTCCGCGGGCGGGCCGGCCGCGCCGGGGCGGGCGCAGGCTCGGCGCGCCTGGCCACCGGCGGCCCCTTCTCGAAGCGCGGCCGCTCGGGGTGCTTCCGGTAGAGCAGCACCACCCGGCCGATGAGCTGGGCCACCTGGACCCCGGGCAGCGCCGCCAGCCAGGCGGCCACCTCGAAGCGGTCCTCCGGGCTCTCCGAGCCGACCTTCACCTTGATGAGCTCGTGGGCCAGGAGCTGCTCGTCGAGCGCCCTGGCCACCGCCGGCGTGGCCCCCTCCTTGCCGACCTGCACCACCGGCGAGAGGTGGTGGCCGGCGCCGCGCAGCGTCTTGCGCAGGGGCGAGGCGGCCATGAGGGACTGCTTCTTCGGGTTGGTCGGAGCGGGCACGGGTCACTTCCTCAGGTACTTCAGTTCGCGCTGCATGTCGGTGTGGTCGGGGGCCACGCCCAGGCCGCGCTTGAGCTGCTTCTCGGCCAGCGGCAGGTCGCCCAGGAGCTTGGCCATCTGGCCGAGGAACAGGTAGCCCTGGGAGCACCGCGGGTTCTTCTTCAGGCCCGCCTCGATGAGGCCGGCCGCCGCAGGGTGGACCTTCTTCTTGTCGGCCGCCAGCAGGAACTCGCACCAGGCCTTCCACATCGCGAACTCGGCCTCGTCGGGGTTCAGCACCATGGCGTCGCTGAACTTGACGATGGCCTCCTCGTAGCGGCGGGCCTTCACCAGGAGCGTGCCGGCCTGGAAGACGTTCTCGGCCTGCAGGATGTTCATGATGTCGACGTCCACCCCGGCGCCGGTCCTGAGATCCTCGGTGTACTTGGCGCGGCGGGCCTCGTCGCCCAGCACGCCCCAGGCCTCGCCGATGCGCGAGAAGACGTCGGCGCAGAGCTTCTTCACCTCGGGCGGCGCGCCGGCCGGCACGGTGTCGGGGTGGTAGGTCTTGGCGAGCTGGAAGTAGGCCACCTTGACCGCCGCCGCCGCCGCGTCGGGCTTGACGCCCAGCACCTGGAAGAGGTCGGCGTCCTTGGCCGTGATGCGGGAGAGCAGCGCCTGCAGGGCCACCGGGTCGGCCTGGGGCGGCAGCGCGGCCGCGGCCTGGGGCGCGGCCGGTCGGGCAGGCGCCGCGGGGCGAGGGGCGGCGGGGCGCGGCGGAGGCTGCGCGGGCCGGGGCACGGCCGCGGCGGGGACGGGCGGGCGCGAGTGCGGCGGGGGCACCGCCGGAGTGGCGCCAGGCGGCGGGGTCAGCGCAGGGCCGGCGGCACGGGTCGTGGTCGGGGCCGTGGTCGGGGTCGCGGTCGGGGTCGTGGTCGGGGCCGATTCCGCGGCAGCCATCGGCTGGGGCGGGGTCAGCACCGGCGCCGCCTGCCGGGCCGGCGGCGGCGCCGGCGGGGCCTCCCCCTCCCGCGGCGGCACGAAGGTCAGGAGCTCGGTCTCCGCGAGGAGCAGCGCCACCCGCAGCACGGTGGTGGCCTCGGCCGAGGAGGCGCGCGCCACGTCGGCCAGGCGGCGGCCGTCGAGCTGCGCGGCGGCGCGGGCCTCCTGCGGGGTCAGCCGCAGGTCCTCCGGCCGGATGCGCCCGCCCACCCGCGCGGTCCCGAGCTGCTCGCGCTCGCCGAGCCGGCGGCGCACCGCGGCGGCGTCCAGCGCCCGCACCGCCACGCCGAGCAGCGCCCAGGGCGGGCCGAGCGAGAAGGCGCCGGGCGGGGGGGCCACGCCCGGCTCCCAGCGCCAGGTCCCCTGCTCGGCGCCGAGCGCCCGCGTCACCAGCTGGGCGCCGTGCTCCTGCAGCCAGCGGGCGATGTCGCCCGGGTTGACCAGCCGCAGCGTCACCAGCGCCGCCACCACGTCGCCGCCCACCTGGTCGCGGGCCGCCTCGGCCTGCGCCACCTGCGCCTCGGTGACCGCGCCGCGGAACAGGAGGAAGCGCGGCAGGGCGTCGTCCGGGCTGGCCGAGGAGGCGTGCTCCACCGCCCCCTTGCGGAAGACCAGCCGGTAGCCCTTCCCGGGCGGCAGCAGGGTGAGCCGCCCGCTGGCCTGGGTGGAGGCGCACAGCGAGAAGAGGTGCAGGCCGCTCTCCCGGTCCAGGGCGCCCTCCTGCGGCAGCCCGGCGGCGATGGCGGCGGCGGCGGTGACCTCCGGCGCGGCCAGCCCGTAGCGCGCGCCGGGCGCCACGGGGGGCGCCGCGGGTGCGGGCGGGGGCGCCGCGGCCGGCCGCTGCGGAGGCGGGCCAGCCGGCGGCGCACCCCCGGAGGGCGCGCCGCCGTCCGGGGCGACGCGCTCCAGCCGGGGCGGTGGGGTCGACGCGCCGGTCGGCCGGGTCTTCGGGGGCTCCGCCACGCGGGGTTAGAGTACCACCGTCTCCCGGTACTCGCCGTAGACGTCCCGCATGGCGTCGCAGATCTCGCCCAGCGTGGCGTTGGCCTTCACGGCCGTGAGGATCAGCGGCATGAGGTTCTCGGTGCCCTTGGCGCCGGCCCGCACCGCGTCCACCGCCTGCTTGGCCGCGGTGTTGTCGCGGCGGGCCCGGAAGGCCTTGACCCGCGCCACCTGCTGCGCCTCCAGGGCCGGGTCGATCTTCATGATGGTGACCTTGGGGTCCTCGGCCTTGTAGGCGTTGACGCCCACCACCACGTGCTCCTTGGCCTCCACGCCCTTCTGCCAGGCGTAGGCGGCGTCCTGGATCTCGCGCTGCACGTAGCCCTTGGAGATGGCCTGCACCATGCCGCCCAGCTCGTCGATCTTGGCGATGTACTGCTCGGCCCGCCCCTCGATCTCGTCGGTCATGGCCTCGATGGCCCAGCTGCCGCCCAGGGGGTCGATGACGTCGGCCACCCCCGACTCGTTGGCGATGATCTGCTGGGTGCGCAGCGCGATCTGCACCGAGTCCTGGGTGGGCAGGCCCAGCGCCTCGTCGCGGCTGTTGGTGTGCAGCGACTGGGTGCCGCCCAGCACCGCCGAGAGCGCCTGCAGCGTGACCCGCACCACGTTGTTGTCGGGCTGCTGCGCGGTCAGCATCGAGCCGGCCGTCTGGGTGTGGAAGCGCAGCATCCAGGAGCGCGGGTCCTTGGCCTTGAAGCGCTCCTTCATGATGCGGGCCCACAGACGGCGGGCGGCGCGGAACTTGGCCACCTCCTCCAGCAGGTTGTTGTGGGCGTTGAAGAAGAAGGAGAGCCGGCCGGCGAAGGCGTCCACGTCGAGCCCGGCCTTGACGGCCGCGTCGACGTACTGGATGCCGTCGGCCAGCGTGAAGGCCACCTCCTGCACCGCCGTCGAGCCGGCCTCGCGGATGTGGTAGCCCGAGATGGAGATGGGGTTCCACTTCGGCATCACCTTGGCGGTGTAGGCGAAGATGTCGGTGATGATCCGCAGCGAGGGCACCGGCGGGTAGATGTAGGTGCCGCGGGCGGCGTACTCCTTGAGCAGGTCGTTCTGGATGGTGCCCTGCAGGTCGCCGGGGGCCACGCCCTGCTTCTCGCCGATGGCCTGGTAGAGCGAGAGCAGCACCGCCGCCGAGGCGTTGATGGTCATCGAGGTGGAGACGGTGCCGAGCGGGATCTGGTCGAAGAGGATCCCCATGTCCTCGATCGAGTCGATGGCCACGCCCACCTTGCCCACCTCGCCCATGGCGCGCACGTGGTCGGAGTCGCGCCCCATCTGCGTGGGCAGGTCGAAGGCCACCGAGAGGCCGGTCTGGCCGCTCTTGAGCAGGTAGCGGTAGCGCTCGTTGGACTCGGCGGCGGTGCCGAAGCCGGCGTACTGGCGCATGGTCCAGAAGCGGGCCCGGTACATGGTGGGCTGCACGCCGCGGGTGAAGGGGTACTCGCCGGGCAGGCCGAGGCGGGCCTCCAGGCCGGGGGCCACGTCGTCCGGCCCGTAGACCGGCTGCTGCACCACGCCGCCGGTGGTCTCGAAGCGCGCGCGGCGCTCCTTCCCCTTGGCGACCGCCTTCTGGTAGGTCGCCTTCAGCCAGCGGTCCTTCTCGGTCTTCGACTGCGCGCGCTCGTCAGCCATGTGGTCCCTCGCTCCCTCGTCGTTCGGCGCGGCCTGGTCGAGGGCCGCGCGCCGTGTGTACCACCCGTGCCCCGCTCACTCCACCGCGCAGAGGCGGGCGTTCCCCTCCACCACCTGCCCCGGCGCCACCGCCAGGTCCACCACCGTGCCGGCCCTGGGCGCCCGGAGCTCGTTCTCCATCCGCATGGCCTCGATGACCAGCAAGGGCTGCCCGGCCACCACCCGCTCGCCGTCGCGGCACAGCACCCGCACCACCCGGCAGGCCACCGGCGCGGTGAGCGTCTGCCGCCCCTCCACCGTGAACGCGCCGGGGGCGCGCCGCAGCCGCAGGCGCCGCTCGTCGAGCAGCTCGAGCGGGAAGACCGAGTCGCGCACCCGCACCCGCACCAGCGCCTCGCGGCGGTCCAGGGTGGCGGTGTAGCTGGCCAGGTCGACGATCAGCGAGAGGGTGCCGTGATCGTGCTGGAAGGCGTCCACCCGGTGGACCCGATCGCCCAGCCGCACCGTGTAGACGCCCGGCGACTCCTCGGCCACCTCCACCGCCACCTCGCGGGCGCCGCCGTCCAGCAGGGCCACGTAGCCGCTCACCGGGGCCACCCGCGCAGCCCCTGGGCCCGCCCCTGGCGCAGCCAGGCCGAGGTGGCCGCGGCCGCCCCGGCCCTGGCCGCCCCGGCCTGGGCCTCCTCCTGGTCGCGCCGGTAGGCCGCCACCGCCGCGGCGATGAGCGCCACCTCCTCCAGGGCCGGGTCGGGCCGGCGCAGCAGCTCGGCGGCGTGGGCGGTGCAGAAGGTGGTGTCGTAGTCGCCGCGCTGGAAGGCCGGGTGCGACAGCGCCGAGGCCAGCCAGGCCACGTTGGTGGTGATGCCGTGGACCACGTAGTCGCCCAGGGCCCGCACCAGCCGGGCCACCGCCTGCTCGCGGGTGGGGGCCCAGGCCGAGAGCTTGGAGAGCAGCGGGTCGTAGTGCGGCGTGACCACGAAGCCGCCGTAGACGCCGCCGTCGTCGCGGATGCCGGGGCCGCCCGGCACGCGCAGGTAGGTGATCTTGCCGGGGCTGGGCAGGAAGCCGCGCGCCGGGTCCTCGGCGCAGACCCGCGCCTCGACGGCGTGGCCGCGCCAGGACACCGAGGCCTGGGGTGGCAGCGGCAGGCCGGCCGCCACCTCCAGCTGCAGGCGCACCAGGTCCAGGCCGGTGACCAGCTCGGTGACCGGGTGCTCCACCTGGAGGCGGGCGTTCATCTCCAGGAAGTAGAAGCGCCGGTCCTGGTCCACCAGGAACTCCACGGTGCCGGCGCCGCGGTAGCCCACCGCGCGGGCCGCCCGCAGCGCCGCCTCGCACAGGGCCCCGCGCAGCGGCTCGTCCACCAGCGGGCTGGGGCTCTCCTCGATGACCTTCTGGTGGCGCCGCTGCACCGAGCACTCGCGCTCGCCCAGGTGGATGGCGCCGCCGTGCTCGTCGCAGACGAGCTGCACCTCCACGTGGCGCGGGCGGTCCAGCGCCTTCTCCAGGTAGAGCCGGTCGTCGCCGAAGGCGGCCAGCGCCTCGCGCCGGGCCGACTGCCAGGCCGCCGGCAGGTCGGCCTCGCGGTCGCAGCGCCGCAGGCCGCGCCCGCCGCCCCCGGCCACCGCCTTCACCATCACCGGGAAGCCGAGGATCCGGGCCTCCACCAGCGCGTCGGCCTCGCCGGCCAGCGGGCCGTCGGAGCCCGGCACCACCGGCACGCCGGCCGCCCGCATGTGGGCCCGGGCGCTGGTCTTGCCGCCCATGGCCTCCATGGCCGCGGCCCCCGGCCCCACGAAGGTGAGGCCGGCCGCCTCCACGGCGCGGGCCAGCTCGGGCCGCTCCGAGAGGAAGCCGTAGCCGGGGTGCACCGCGTCGGCGCCGGTCTTCTTGGCGGCGTCGAGCAGCCGCTCCAGCGACAGGTAGCTCTCGCGCGCCGGCGACGGGCCCAGGTGCACCGCCTCGTCGGCCTTGCGCACGTGCAGCGCCCCGCGGTCGGCGTCGGAGTAGACGGCCACCGTGGCCAGCCCCATCTCCTGGCAGGTGCGCAGCACGCGGACGGCGATCTCGCCGCGGTTGGCGACCAGCACCTTCCTGATCCGCTTCGGCTGGCTCACGCTTCGGGCCTCTGGGGGCGGCGCCGGGGCGCCGCGCTCACGGGGACGACGGACCGGGGACGATACCCGCGACCCGCTCGTCCCGTAAAGCGAGCGGCCGGCCCTCGGGCGGCAGGGCCGCCGCGATGGCGGCGCGGGCGGCCTCGCGGAGCCGGGTCGGGCTGCCCTCGTGGTCGGCCGGGTGGAGGGGCTCGAGCACCCGCACCCGCGCCCGCATCGGCTCCCGCAGCATGGCGCCGTGCTTGGGCAGGGCGTCGTAGGTGCCGGTGATGACCACCGGGATGACCGGGCAGCCGGCCTCGCAGGCCAGCTTGAAGGCCCCGTCGCGGAACTCCTGCAGCCGGCCGTCCGGCGAGCGGGTCCCCTCCGGGAAGATGAGCAGCGGGGCGCCGGCCGCGAGGTGGGCGCGGCACTCCGCCATCATCCGCTTGATCGACTCCCGGTCGCCGCGCCGCAGCCCCACGTAGCCGTTCAGCTTCATGTTCCAGCCGATGAAGGGGATGCGGAAGATCTCGGCCTTGGAGACCCACTTGAACGGCCGGAAGAGGCCGTAGAGCACCAGGATGTCGAGCAGCGAGAGGTGGTTGGACACGATGACGGCCGGCCCGCGCCACGGCAGCTCGTCCCGCCCGGTCACCGAGAGCCGCCAGATGGGGTTGAGCCAGACGTAGGACACGCCCCACAGGCAGGCGTAGAGGTGGAGGATCAGGCGGCGCCGGTCGAAGGGCAGGGTCAGCACGAAGAGGACCAGCTGCGGCACGAACCAGATCGGCAGCGAGACCGCGAAGAAGGTCCAGTAGAGGATCGAGAAGAGGGGCATCGGCGGCTCGGTGGTGCGGCGGGCCCGGCGGGCCCGGCGCGGTCAGGCGGGCGGCAGGGCGGTCGAGGGGGGGGGCGGCGCGCCGCCGGCGGGGGCGGCGGCCACCGCCTCCAGGATGCGGTAGAGGCCGAACTTGGGGAGCCGCATGTAGCCGGCCCAGGCGGCCGCGGCCAGCAGCCCGTCGGCCAGCCAGTCGGAGAGCCAGTCGGCCGCGAAGCGCGGGTCGCGCTGCTTCAGGCCCGCGCCGGCCTCGCGGGCCCAGCGCCGGTTGTAGTGCTCGTGCACCCCCACCGGCGGCGCGCACACCAGCGGCAGGCCGAGCGCCGCGTAGAAGGTGAGCTCGGAGGGCTTGGTCCAGAGGATGTCGGTGCGGGCCAGCAGGGCGTTGAAGCGGGCGTAGTACTCGCCGAAGGTGGGGGCGCGCAGGATCTGGAGGGCGCCGCCCAGGTGCCCCTCCAGCCCGGCGGCGTGCACCGCCTCCCGGAAGCGGGCCTCCACCTCGGGGCGCAGGCCGGCCACCAGCGCCACCTCGAGCCGCCCCTCGTCGAGCAGGCGGCGGCAGCCCGGCAGGAAGGCGCGCGCCAGCTCGCTCTGGGCGCCGGCCCCGCCCACCGCGAAGGTGAGCAGCGGCGGCCGGCCCTGCTCGGCCACCGGCAGCGGGCCGAGGAAGTGGGCCAGCTCCTCCGGCACCTCGCGGCGGAACTCGCCGGTGGGGTCGAGCCGCACCAGCCGCGCCGCCAGGTTGCGCTTGAGGACGGGCAGCCCGGTGCCGCCCACCAGGCCGTCGGGCAGCGGGAAGCCGGTGAAGGTGATGCGCGCCTCGGGCACGCCGTAGGCCAGCAGCCGGCGGGCCGCCCGCCGGGTGGGCGCCAGGTACTGGATGCGGGTCTTCTCCGGCTCGGCCGGCACCCAGATCCGGTTGAGGTCGGTGTCGGTGACCACGCAGAAGATCCGGTCGTAGCCGGCCCGGTCGGCCACGATGGCGGGCGAGTAGAAGGTGGTGAGGAGCGGCACCCTGGTCTCGGCGAGGTGGCCCAGCATGCCTTGCCCGAGGTTGCGGCGGACCAGCCGCTCCAGGGTGAGCACGCCGCGGGTCGGGGCGGAGAGGTCGCGGTACGGGTGGAGCCGCGGGATGTCGGTGAGCCCGTCGAGCAGGAGCTTGAGCGGCGCCCCCACCAGCGGCAGCTGGGAGAGGCGCGACACCGCCTCGTAGGCCACCCGGACGCGCCGCCAGAGCTTCTCCTCCCCGGGCGCCACGATGGGCGGGCGGTCCACCTGGGTCACCACCGTGCCGAGGGCCTCGGCCAGGGGGGTGGCGGCCCGCAGGTGGCCGTAGCCCATGTCGGCGGCGACGACCAGCGGCGGGCGGGTGGGGACGAGCGCGGTGGACATGGTGGGGCCGCGCTCCGGTCGCGGCGGGAGGGGCACGCTAGCAGAGGACCCGCCGCCACCGCGAGCGGCGGCCCGGCGCCCGCGGGACGGGGTCGCAGGTGGAGGTCCGGCCAGGCGGCGACGGGGTCGCCCACGGGGCCGGCGGCGGGGCCGGACCGGGCGGCGATGGCACGCTGGGGCCGGCGGGCCGGCCCTCGCCGGAGCCCGGATCCCGCCTCCTCCGCGTCTCGGATCTTCCGATCAGCTGAAAATTTCGATACAGATCTTTTCCGTCCAGCGTCCCCGAGCTGGATCGACTGTCATCCCGGCGGATCGAATCGACGAAGGAAGCTAGCGAATGGCGACCGGCACCGTGAAGTGGTTCAACGACGCGAAGGGCTTCGGCTTCATCACCCAGGACAACGGGGGTGAGGACGTGTTCTGTCACTACAGCGCCATCAACGCGGACGGCTTCAAGAGCCTGTCCGAGGGCCAGAAGGTGGAGTTCGACGTGGTCAAGGGGCCGAAGGGGCTCCAGGCCGCCAACGTCCGCAAGGCGTAAGGCACGCGTCGTCCAGGGACTCGAGCCCGGCCCTCGCGAGGGGGCCGGGCTCGCGCGTTCGGGGGGCCCGGCCAGGGTAGGCCGCGGCCCGCGGACGACCCGGCCTACCGCACCGCCAGCAGCTCGACCTCGAACACCAGGGTGGCCTGGGCCGGGATGACGCCCGGGTAGCCGCGCATCCCGTAGCCGAGCTCGGGCGGGATGGTGAGCTTGCGCTTGCCCCCCACCTTCATTCCGGCCACGCCCTGGTCCCAGCCCTTGATGACCTGGCCGCCGCCGAG
Source organism: Anaeromyxobacter sp. (assembly GCA_016718565.1). Lineage (NCBI taxonomy): Bacteria > Pseudomonadati > Myxococcota > Myxococcia > Myxococcales > Anaeromyxobacteraceae > Anaeromyxobacter > Anaeromyxobacter sp. The sequence goes on from JADKCZ010000005.1 coordinate 410,950, forward strand.
GGCGAAGGCGAACGGGCCCCGCCCCTTCGAGGAGTCGAACTGCTTCCCGTCGAGGAGCCAGCCCGTGTAGTCCACCTCCACGGTCTTGCCCCCCACGGCCTCGGCGCCAGCGCCGACCACCAGGTCTTCCACCACGAGCTCGGCCATCTCCACTCCTCCGCGTCCCAGGGAGCGGCTCTCCTACCCCGCCGCCCCCGGTCGTGACCAGCGGCCTGGGGTGTGGCCAGCCCACCCACACCCCCCCGCCAGGGTGGGTCGGACGGGCGCGCCGGGAGCCCGCCGGCGTGGTCTACTCGTCGGGAACCGCGCGCCGCTCCCGTCACCCTCCGTGAGGCCTCGATGCTGCGTCCCTCGCTCCTGCTCCTCGCCGCCCTGCTCCTGCCCGCCGTCGGGCGGGCGGACGACGGCCGCCAGATGTACGGGAAGAAGTGCCTGGCCTGCCACGCCCTGGACGGCTCGGGGGACAAGCCGCTCGGCAAGAAGGTGGGCGCGCCCGACCTCAGGAAGAGCACGCTCTCGCAGGCCGAGGTCGAGCAGGTGATCGCCGACGGGCGCGGCAAGATGCTGCCCTACCGGGGCAAGCTCACGCCGGAGCAGATCGCCGAGATCGCCGACTGGGTCCGGACCGGCCTGCGCCGGGGCGCCGGGAGCGCGGCGCCCGCCAGCCCGGCCCCCTAGCCGCGGCCCTCAGTACCGCGAGGCCTCCACCGGCCCGCGCAGCGCCTCCTGGACCTGCCGGGCCAGCCCGAGCTCGCGCCGCGACAGGTCGGGCGCCTCCTCGCAGCCGTCCGGGCCGCAGCGCTCGCGGTCGAGGTCCAGGCCGACGCGGCCGTCCACCAGCACCCGCAGCCGCAGCCGCCGCCCGCGCTCCAGCGCGAACCAGTGGCTGCGCAGCCGGAGGCGCGCGTCGTCGTCGGTCCACTCCCGCTCGATGGGCAGCCCGGCGTCGCCGAGGAGCTGGCGCGCCAGGCCGTAGACCGCCCGGTGGTTGGTGCCGGCGTAGCGGATGGGGCGCAGCTCGAGCTCCTCCGCGGTGAGCTCGGGCGAGGGCAGCCGCGCGCCGTCCGGCGCGGCCGCCGGGAAGGCCAGCCGCACCGACCCGGGCGGCGGCGCGGCCGAGCCGGCGGGCTGGCCGGCCTGGGCCGTCGCGGCGCCGGCGGCCCCGGCGGCGTGGCCCGGGGCGGGCGGCGCGCCGAAGAGCTCCGCCACCAGCGCCACCACCGCCGAGGCGATGGCGTCGGCGCGCCGCACCGTGCGGGTGGCCGAGCCCAGGCTGCGGGCCTGCGCCACCTCCACCCGGCGCAGCTCCACCACCCAGGTCTCGCCGAGCCGGCCCAGGCGGCCGGCCACCAGCTCGTCGGCGCCCAGCGCCCCGCCCAGCTCCACGAGGCAGGCGGCGTCGCCGCCGCAGCCGAGCATGAGCCGGTCCTTCTGGTGGGTCAGCAGCGCCCGCACGTCCTCGGAAGAGAGGACCCGGCTCTCGGGGCGGAAGCGCCGCACCTCGGTGGGCACCAGCGCGGTGGCCGACTCGGCCAGCTCGGGGGGCACGCCCGAGGCCTCCAGCCGCAGGACGGCGATCTGGTGACGGGCCGGGGCCGGCGCGGTGGCCGGCGCCGCCGGGTCGGCGGCGAGGGCGAGGGCGAGGGCGAGGAGCGGGAGCACGTGGGTGGCCTCTGGCGAGCGGGCGCGGCTACTTCTCGTCCTCCTCCTCCTCCTCCTCGGAGAGCTTCACCGTCTTCTTGACGATCTTGGCCGACATCTTCTGCACCAGCGGCTCGAAGACCTTGCTGGCCAGCTCGTCGTCGTACTCCACCTCGGAGCCGCCGCCGGCCACCTTGGCGGAGGTGTCGCCGGTCTCGGACTCGTCCTTGAAGGTCACCAGGATCTCGCCGGTCTCCACCTCGATGAGCCGGGCGTCGAGGCGGCCGGAGAAGTTGACCTTCTTCACGTTGACGCTGCCGGCCACGCTGCCGGCCAGCCCGCTGCCGGTGACCTTGCCCACCAGCGCGCCCACGCCCCAGCCCGTGCTGGCGCTCTGCACCTTGCAGGCGAAGCGGGTGATCTTGCCGGTCAGCACGTACTTGGCGCCCAGCAGCTTGCCCACCTTCTGGGCCGAGCCCGGGTCCACCTCGTCGCTCTGCTGGAAGGCCAGCTCCTCGCGCAGGTCCTTGAGCCGCTCCCGCTCCACCAGCCGCAGCTTGCCGTGGGCGCGCTCGGAGATCTCGGAGGTGAAGAGGTCGCGCAGCACGTCGGACATCATCCCGGAGTTGCTCGACCAGCCGCCGCAGGCGTGGGCGTTGTGGGTGGACGGGAAGTCCAGGATGGCGAGGCGCGGCTTCTTGGCCTTGGTCTCCTTGGTCTCGCCGGCGGCGGCGGCCAGCGGCAGGAGGAGCGCGAGGAAGAGGGCGGCGCGGCGCAGGGTCGGGTGGGTCACGTGGGCTCCTGGGGGCTACAGGGGGATGTTGCCGTGCTTCTTCTGCGGCAGGACCTGCCGCTTGGTGCGCAGCATGGCCAGCGCCCGGATGACCTTGGGGCGGGTCTGCTCCGGGCGGATGACCTCGTCGAGGTAGCCGAGCTCCGCCGCCACGTAGGGGGTGGCGAAGCGCTCGCGGTACTCGGAGACCAGGCGGGCCCGCTCGGCCACCGGGTCCTTGGCGGCCTGGAGCTCCTTGCGGAAGAGGATGCCCACCGCCCCCTCGGGGGCCATCACCGCCACCTCGGCGCCGGGCCAGGCGAAGGAGACGTCGGCCCTGAGGTGCTTGGAGGCCATGATGGCGTAGGCGCCGCCGTAGGCCTTGCGCAGGATGACCGTGACCTTGGGGACGGTGGCCTCGGCGTAGGCGTAGAGCAGCTTGGCCCCGTGGTGGACGATGCCGCCCCACTCCTGCCCCGCGCCGGGCAGGAAGCCGGGCACGTCCACGAAGGTGACCAGCGGGAGGTTGAAGGCGTCGCAGAAGCGGACGAAGCGCGCCGCCTTGACCGAGGCCTTGATGTCGAGCGCGCCGGCCAGCACCGCCGGCTGGTTGGCCACCACCCCGACCGGCCGCCCGTCCAGCCGGGCGAAGCCGACCACCAGGTTCTGGGCGAAGTGCTCGGCCACCTCCAGCAGGTGGCGGTCGTCCACCACCGCGCGGATCACGTCGCGCACGTCGTAGGGCCGGGTGGGGTCCTCTGGCGCCAGGGTGGCCAGCGCCGGGTCCTGACGGGCCGGGTCGTCGCGGCAGGGGAGCGCCGGCGCGTCGTCGGCGTTGTTCAGGGGCAGGAAGGAGAGCAGCGCCCGCACCGCCCGCAGCGTGGCCTCCTCGGTGTCGAAGGCGAACTGCGCCACCCCGGAGCGCTGCGCGTGCGACTGGGCGCCCCCCAGGTCCTCCTTGCTGACCTCCTCGCCGGTGACCGCCAGGATGGCCTCGGGTCCGGCGGTGAAGAGCGAGGAGGTGCCCTTCACCATGAAGATGAAGTCGCTGATGGCCGGCCCGTAGACGGCGCTGCCGACGCAGGGGCCCATGATCACCGAGAGCTGCGGCACCACCCCGGAGGCCAGGGTGGTGCGCAGGAAGATGTCGGCGTAGCCGGCCAGCGCCACCACGCCCTCCTGGATGCGCGCGCCGCCGGAGTCGGCCAGGCCGATGACCGGGCAGCCCACCTCCAGCGCCAGGTCCATCACCTTGCAGATCTTCTCCGCGAAGGCGCCGGAGAGCGAGCCGCCGAAGACGGTGAAGTCCTGGGCGTGCACGAAGACCTGGCGGCCCTCCACCAGCCCGTAGCCGGTGACCACGCCGTCGCCGGGGATCTTCTGCCGATCCAGCCCGAAGTCGGTGGCGCGGTGGGTCTTGAAGCGGTCCATCTCCACGAAGGTGCCCGGGTCGAGCAGGAGCTCGAGCCGCTCGCGGGCGGTCAGCTTGCCGTCGCGGTGCTGCTTGTCCACGCGCGCCTGGCCGCCGCCCGCCCCGGCCTCCGCGTCCTTCTCGTCGAGGCGGCGGCGGCGGGGATCGGCATCGACGGGGGTGGTCATGGGGCGCCTCGCCTGGCTTCCGGGGACTGCGGGGGGCGGCTCACGGCCGGTGACCGCCCCGCTCGAACCAGCTGGCCCAGGCCTGGGCCGCCTGGTGGCGCTCGGCCTCCGGCAGGTCGGCGGAGTAGGCCACCGGCGTGGCGGCCGCCTCGCGCAGCTCGGCGGCCGCCTGCAGCCGCAGGTCGCGGTCGCCGGCGGTGAGCGCGCCGAAGAGCCACTCCGCCCGGGTGCGGCCGCGGTTCTGCTTCCACCAGAGCAGCCAGGCGCGCGCCGCGGTGCCGTGGCGCTGCAGGGTGATGGTGGCCAGGGCCTCGCCCGAGGCGGCCGCGGTGGCGGCGTCGCTGCCCTCCAGCGCCTGGATGAGGATGGGGATCGACTCGGCGTCGCGCAGGGCGGCGATGGCGCGGGCCGCCGGGGCGGCCCGACCGGCCAGGCCGGAGAGCAGGGCGCGGCGCAGCCGCTCCGGCACGCCCTTCATGGCCGGATCGCGCCGGTGGCGGGCCAGCGCCCCGCGGGCCGCCTCCGCCACCGCCGGGTCGTGGTCGAAGCAGCGGTCGGCCAGCAGCGGGAAGGCCTCGGGGTCGCCGGCCAGGCCCAGCAGGTCGGCCGCGGCGCGGCGCCGCCCAGGGTCGGGGTCGCCCACCAGGGCCAGCAGCGGGCGGACGGCCGCCGAGCCGAGCGCCGCCACCGCGGCCAGCACCGGCCCGTGGTCCGTGACGGGCGCGGCGGCCCGCGCCTCGGGCGCCACGTCGAGCGGGCCGGGGAGCGCCTGGCAGAGGAGCGGGGCCACCTCCTCGGCGCGGTCGACCAGCCAGCCGAGCAGCCGGGCCCGCTCGTCGCTGCCGCGGGGGCTGGTGAGGTAGTCGGCCACCAGCGCCGCCGGGTCCTGGTCGGGCCGGGGCGAGGGCGGCGGCGGCAGCGGCTTCTCCAGGGTGAGGTCGATCGAGGCCGAGGTGTCGCCGGCAGGCGGGGCGGCCGCGGCTGGCGGCGGGGGCGCCACCTCCAGGGCCGCGGCCAGGGCCGGCGGGAGGTCGAGCGAGGGCCCGGGCGAGGGCACCGGGGGGGGCGACGGGACGCCCTCCGGGGCGGCGGCGGGCTCGGCCGCAGCGGCGGGAGGCGGCGCGGGCGGGAGCTCGATCGCGATGGAGATGGACGGCTCGGGGGCCTCCGGACGTGGCGGTGGCAGCGGGGCGGCGGCCACGGGGGGCGGCGCGGGCGGGAGCTCGATGGCGATGGAGATCGACGGCTCGGGGGCCTCCGGACGTGGCGGTGGCGGCGGGGCGGCGGCCACGGGGGGCGGCGCGGGCGGGAGCTCGATGGCGATGGAGATCGACGGGTCCGGGGCGTCCGGGACGGCGGGGGTCGGTCCGGCGGCGGCGCGCGGGACGGCGGGGGTCGCCAGGAGCTCGGGCGGGACCTCACCGGGCGCCGAGGAGAAGAAGGCGTCCTCCAGCGGGTCCAGCCGGCTGGGCGGTGGGGGCGTGCGGGTGGCGACGCGGTCGGGGAGCGGTGGGGTCGGGGTCGGGGTCGGGGTCGGGGTCGGGGTCGGGGTCGGGGTCGGGGTCGGGGTCGCGGTCGGGGTCGCGGTCGCGGTCGGGGTCGCGGTCGCCGTCGGGGTCGCGGTCGGGGGCGCCGTCGCCGTCGCCGTCGCGGTCGCGGTCGCGGTCGCAGCCGGAACCGCTCCGCCCTCCGGCGCCGCCTCGGTGAGCAGGGCCTCCGGCGGTGGCTCGGCGTATGGCTCGGACGCCAGCTGCTCAGGCGCCGCGGGTGCAGGGTCCGGCTCCGGCGGCCGACTGGCGCCCGGCGCGGGCGGCACCGACCAGGCCTCGGCCTCCGGCGCGGCCGCGGGCCCGGCCGGCTCCACCTTGCGGGCGCGGATGATCCGCTCGAAGGCGCCGCCCACCGTGGACAGGAACATCAGGAGGTCGCCGAGCCTGCGGGCCGACACCGAGGCCTCGCCGTTGTCGGCGTACAGGATGCAGACCGGCCTGCCGCGCAGCAGGATCGGGTAGACCAGCGCGGTGCGGGGCGCGCCGCGGGCCAGCCCGTCGAGCACGGCCGCGCTTCCGGCCGCGTCGCGCGCCACCGGGCCGAGGTAGGGCGCCAGCGTGTCGAGCGCGGTGCGGAAGATGCCGGGGTCGGTGGTGTAGAGCGCCACCGTGCGGACCAGGTCGCGCGTGCCGTCCTCCAGCCCGATGGCGTCGTGGCCGGCCACCGCGTCGCGCGTCACCGCGAAGAAGGCGGCGAACTCGAAGAAGTCGCGCGCGTAGCGCAGCGCCGCCTCCACCACCTGATCCCGGCTGGTGGCCGCGGCCAGCTCGGCGCGGGCCCGGGCCATGGTCCAGCGGGGCGGCAGGCTGCGGTCGGCGGCGGGCGGGGCCGGGGGGGGCGGCGCGGCGCCGCCCTCCGGCCCGGGCAGGTCGGGCGGCGGCTGCACCGCCCAGGCGTCCGGCCCGTCGGCACCGGCGGGTTCGAGCCTGGCGGCCGACTCGGCGTCGGCCTCGGCGTCGGCCTGCTCCTCGTCCTCCGCGGGCTCGGGCTCCGGCTCGGCCGCGGCGGCGGCCGCCGCGGTGGCGACCATGGAGGCGGCCGAGGCCGCGCCGGGCGCCGCCTCGTCCGGCGGGGCGCCCGCGGGTGGGGCCGGCCGGAGCGGCAGCGGCGACGGCGTCAGCGCGTCGGAGCCGAGCGGCGGCGTGAGGGCCGGGGTGGGCCGGGGCGAGGGCGGCGCCGGCGGCTCGCCGGGCCGGGGCAGCGTCGGGGCCGGCGGCAGCTGGGCGGCCAGCGCCTCCCGCTCCCAGTCGAGCTCGAAGGCCTCGGCCGCCTGCGCCAGCGCCGCGGCCAGCGGCTCCATGGGCTCGTCACTCCGGGCGAAACCGCCGAAGCCGCCGGGCCGCGCCGGCGGGCCGGCCTGCGCCGGCAGCGACGGCCGGGACGGGGTCCGGGCCGGCTCGGGGCGGGACAGCCTGGCCAGCCGGGGGGCCAGCGGGGCGCCGTAGAGCCTGTGGATGAGCGCCCGCACCCGGTGCTCGGGCCCGACGTGGGCCGTCAGGTGGAGCGAGAGCATGAAGGAGAGCTCGTCGAGCAGCCCCAGGTCGAGCGGGTGGACCGCCACCAGCGAGAGCTCGCGCCCGTCGAGGGCGAAGGGCGCCAGGCCGTGGCGCTCGGCCACCTTGGAGGGGAAGACCCGCCGGGCCCGCGCGTCCACCGCCTGGTAGGCCGTGGCCGGCGCGGCCGGCAGGTCGGAGGCGCGAGAGAGCAGGCCCGCCAGCTGGTCCTCGGCCACCAGCCCGAGCTCGAGCAGGGCGGTGTCGAGCGCCCCGCCGGCCTCGCGCTGGCGTGCCACGGCCCGCGCGGCGTCGTCGGGCGACACGACGCGCTCGTCGACGAGGAGCTGGGCGAGCTCGCGCGGCACGGTGATCCCTCCCCGAGGGTTCTAGGCCCCGCCGGCGGAGCCGGTCAAGGAAGCGTCCACCACGGCGGTGCCGGCCACCAGGTCGTGCAGCGCCCGTCCGCTCTGCGTGAACAGGGCCAGCAGCGGCCCGGCCCCCAGCAGCGTCGTGCCCATGACGGCGGCCGCGGCCCGGAGCGCGCTGCGCCCCGGCCCGGGGCGCTGGCCGTCCGGCCCCACCACCCGCAGGCGGAGGAGCCGCTTGCCGAGGGTGGCGCCGAGCAGCCAGTGGGCCAGGGCCTGGTAGGTGAAGGAGGCCAGCCCCACCACCACCAGCAGCTGCAGCGCCACCGTCGCGTCGCCGGCCGAGAGGGTGCCGACCAGCGCCGCGGCGACGGCCAGGAACGGCAGGCCATCCACCAGCCAGGCCGCCGCCCGGCGACCCGAGGAGGCGCGCCGCAGCTCCACCACGGCGCCGGGCGGCGGGACGTCCGGCCGCCCGGGCGCCGCGCCCACGGCGAGGTCGTCGGGGCCGGTCGGGGACGGCGGCGGGTGCAGGGCCGCCGGGCGGGGCGGGCTCACCGGCGGCGGGACGCGCGGGGGGCTGACCGGGGGCGGCGCCCGCGGCGGGGACACCGGGGGCGGCGCGGCCGGAGGCGGGGCGGCGGCGCGCCAGGCGCCGGGCCTGGCCGGCGCGCCCACCAGGGGCGGCGGCGGATGCGGGCGCGGGACCGGGTCGCCCGCGTCCGGCGCCTCGTCCCGGGGCGCGGCTGGGCCGGAGGGCACGGGCGGCACCGGGGTGCCGCGGCGATCGAGCTCGAGCGGCCGGTCGAGCGGCTGGGCCGGCCGCTCCTCGGGCAGGGCCAGCGGCGCGCCGCAGTCGGCGCACCGGATGGCGGCGTGACCGGTCTCGCCGTGGCAGCGGGGGCAGCGCATCGAGCGGGACGCTACCCGCGCCCCCCGGGCCGATCAAAGAAACGGCGGCTCGTGGCGGCGCCGCGATATCGGCCCGCCACGGGCCGCCACCTAGCGCAGGTCGCCCACCAGCCCCTGCAGCAGCGCCACCACCGCGATGGCGGCCGTCTCGGCGCGCAGCGTGCGGGGTCCGAGGGTGGTGCCGAGCGCGCCCGCCGCGCGGCAGGCCGCCAGCTCCTGCTCGTCGAGCCCACCCTCCGGCCCCACCACGGCCGCCACGCCCGGCGCCCCCTCCAGCCCGAGCGCGCCGAGCGGCGCGCCGCCCTCCCCGTGCAGCACCAGCAGCCGGAAGCCCGCCGGCACGGCGGCCAGCGCCGCCGCCAGCGAGGCCGGGGCCGCCACCTCGGGCACGTCGGCGCGCCCGCACTGGCGGGCCGCCTCCTCGGCGATGCGGCGCCAGCGCACCGCCCGCTCCGCCCCCTTGGCCTCGTCGAGCCGCACCACCGACCGGGCCGCCGCGAAGGGCGCCAGCCTCGCCGCGCCCAGCTCGGTGGCCTTCTGCACCACCAGCTCGCTCTTCTCGCCCTTGGCGAGCGCGAAGAGCAGGTGGAGCGCCGGTCCGCCGGGCGCCGCGTCGCGCCGCGGGCCCAGGCTGAGCCACTCCAGGCCGGGCTCGAGCCGCGCCGGCCAGGCGGCGCCGCGCCCATCGAAGAGCTCCACCTCGTCGCCGGGCGCCAGCCGGAGCACGTCGCGGAGGTAGTGGCGGGCCGCCTCGGTGAGCGCGGCGCGCCCCGCCTCGATCCGCTCCGGCGGCAGGTGGACCCGGCGCGCCACGGTCAGACGACCCGCTGCAGCGCCAGCAGGCTCCACTCGTCCTGCCGGCGGTCCCCGCCCGGCAGCGGTACGAGGCCGGCCGCCAGGTAGGCGGCGCGCACCTCCTCCTCCTGCGGGCGCAGGATGCCGGAGAGGATCACCACGCCCCCCGGGGCCAGCTGCGCCGCCAGGGCCGGCGCCAGCTCCACCAGGGTGTTGGCCAGGATGTTGGCCAACACCAGGTCGAACGGCCCGTCCTGCGCCGCCACGTCGCGCTCGTTGAGGTCGAGCGCCACGCCGTTCAGCGCGGCGTTCTCCTGCGCCACCCGCACCGCGATGGGGTCGTTGTCGTTGCCGGCCACCACGCCGCCGCCCAGCTTCCTGGCGGCGATGGCCAGCAGGCCGGAGCCGGTGCCCACGTCGAGCACCCGGGCGCCCGGCCGGGCCTGGAGCAGGTCGGAGAGCGCCGCCAGGCAGAGCGAGGTGGTGGGGTGGGTGCCGGTGCCGAAGGCCATGCCGGGGTCGAGCACGATCTCGGCCATGCCCTCCGGCACCTGGGCCGGGATCCAGCTGGGGCGCACGAAGGCCCGCCCGATGGACAGCGGGGCCAGCCCCTGCTTCCAGGTCTCGCTCCAGTCCTGGTCCGGCAGATCGGCCAGCTCGCCGGCGCGGCCCGCCGCGGCGGCCTCTGCCTCGTCGCGCCCGGCGAAGTAGGCCACCACCAGCGCCCGCCCCGGGGCCGGCTGGCGCAGGCCGGGCATGGGCGTGCCCTCGCCGTCGCGCACCTCGACCCCGCTGGCGCCCTCGTCCCACAGCGCGGCCGAGAGGTCCTCGGCGCCGTCCCTGTCCACGTCGAACGTCACGGTGAAGCTCGGCACGGCGCCTCCCTGGCCCTCGGATCGCGCGTTGGGAGTACCCCGTCCGGCGGCCGGGATCCAGCGGGGTGGAGGTGGGGGCGGGTGGGCGGGACGACGGGCTCTCCCGCCGGCGCGATTGGCGGTAGCATGCGGCCAACCCTATGGCGTGGAACATCCTGGTGGTCGAGGCCGAGGCCTCGCTGACGGACTCGCTCCGGCAGGCCTTCGAGCCGGCCGGCTTCCAGGTGACGGCCCTGGCCGCCGGCGAGCTGGCGGTCGAGCGGTGCCGCGCCGCGCCGCCCGACCTGATCCTGCTCTCGGCCGAGCTGCCCGACATGAGCGGGTTCTCGGTCTGCAACCGGCTCAAGCGGGCCCACCCGACCACGCCGCTGATCCTCTACACGCGCGAGGCCGCCGACGGGGCCATCGAGGCGCACCGGGCGAGCAAGGGGCGCGCCGACGCCTACCTGCGCACGCCGCTCGACCTGCCGGAGCTGATGGCGCGCGCCGCCTCGCTGCTGCACGCCGGCGAGCCCGGCCTGACGCCGCCGCCCGGGAGCCTGCGCGCCCCGGTGCTGGCCGCGCCGCCGTCCGCCCCGCGCCCCGCGCCGCCCACCCCCGCCGCCGGGCTCACCCCCGCCGCACCGCCAGCCCGCCCGCCTGGGCCGCCCTCCGCCGCGCGCGCGGCGCCGCCGGCCGCGCCGCCCCAGCCGGCCCCGCTCCAGCCGGTGCCCGCACCCGCGCCCGCCGCCGCGCCGCCGCCGGCCGCCGCGCCCGGGTCGGCCCTGGCCCGCGCCGAGGCCCTGCTGGCCGAGTGGCAGCGCGACCCGTCGCCGCCCAAGGGCACGCCGGAGGAGAAGCTCGAGTACTTCCGCGAGCGGCTCCGGGCCCGCGACCTCTTCCTCAACCGGCTGCGCGAGGCGGTGGCCGGGCTGGCCGGCGAGGGGCGCGCCCTCGGCGCCGAGGGCGCCCACCTCCGCGAGGAGCTGGCGGCGGCCCAGGCCCACGGCACCGCGGTGGAGGACCGGCTGGCCGAGGTCTCGTCGCACGCGGAGCAGGCGGCGACCGAGGCGGCCCGCCAGGCGGCGGAGGCGGCGGCCCGGCTCCAGGCGGCCGGGGTCGAGGCGGCGCGGCTGGCCGGGGCGCACGCGGCGCAGCTGGCCGCGCTGGAGGCCAGGCTGGCCGAGGTGGACGGCACCCGCCAGTCGCTCTCGGAGGTGCTCTCCGAGACCATGCAGGAGCAGGAGCGGGCGGAGCAGCAGTGGGCGGTGCGGGTGGCGGCGGCCGAGCAGGCCCGCGCCGAGGTGGAGGCGGCCTTCGAGGAGGCGCGCCAGGCCCACCTGAACGAGCTGAGCGAGGTGGCGGCCGATCGGGCCGACGAGCACGCCCTGGCCGAGGCCATGCGGGCCGAGCAGGAGGCGGTGCACGCCCAGGCCCTGACCCAGCTGGACGCCGAGCGCGGCGCCGACCGCGCCCGGGCGGAGGGTGAGGCGGCGGCGGCCGAGGCCAGGGTGCAGGCGCTCGAGGCCCGGGCGGCCGAGGACGCGGCGGCGGCCGAGGCGCGCCTGCAGGTGTTCGAGGCCCAGGCGGCGGAGGACGTCGCCGCGGCCGAGGCCAGGCTGCAGGCGCTGCAGGCCGGCGCGGCGGCTGAGCTGGCGGAGGCCGCGGCCGGGGCGGCCGCGGCGCTGGCGGCGGCCGAGGCCACGGCCGCCGAGGTGCTGGCGGCGGTGGAGGCCAGGGCGTCCGGGGAGCTGGCCGCGGCGGACACGCGGCTGCAGCTGGCCGAGGCCCAGGCCGCCGAGGACGCGGCGGCGGCCGAGGCCAGGCTGCAGGCGCTGCAGGTTCAGGCCACCGAGGACGCGGCGGCGGCCGAGGCCAGGTTCCGGGCGCTGGAGGCCCAGGCGGCGGAGGACCTGGCCTCGCTCGACGCGGCGGCGCAGGCCCGCGAGGCGGCGCTGGGGGCCGCGCGCGACCAGCTCACCACCGCCCGCGACGGGCTGCTGGCGGAGCTGGCCGCCCTGACCCAGCGGCTCGGGGCGCAGGAGGTGGCCGCCACCGAGGCGGCCCAGCGGGCCGACGACGCGGCGCGGGATCAGGAGGCGCGGATCCTCGAGGCCGAGGGCCGGGCCCAGGCCTCGGCCGGCGACCACGCCGAGGCCGTGGCGCGAGCCGACGGGCTGGCCGCCGAGCTGGCGCGCGCCGAGGGCGAGCGGGCCAGGCTGGAGCTGGCGCTGGCCGAGGCGGCGCGGCGCCAGGCGGAAGCGGCGGCCGAGTCGGCCCGCCGGCTCACCGCCGAGGCGGCGCGGGCCGGCGGCGCCGAGCAGCAGGTGGCCGCGCTGCAGCAGGCGCTGCAAGGGGAGCGGTCCCGCTCGGCCGAGCTCGGCGCCGCGCTGCAGGGCGCACGCGCCGGCGAGCAGGGCCTGCGGGCCGAGCTCGCCCAGCTGGAGGCCGCCCGCGCCGCGGCCACGCAGCGCGCCGCCGAGCAGGAGGCGGAGGCCGACCGCCTGGAGCACGAGCTGGGGGCGGTGAACCTGCAGGCCGCGTCCGACGCCGACCAGCTGGCGGCCCTCGCGGCCGAGGTGGCGCGGCTGGCGCCGCTCGAGCCGGCGGCCCAGGAGGCGGTGCGGCTGCGCAAGGAGCTGCCGGCGCTGCAGGAGCTGCTGGCGCAGCGCACCCAGGCCGTCGAGAGCGCCTCGCGCTCCGGCGCGGCCACCGCGGCGGAGCGGGCCAAGCTGGCCGAGCGGCTGGCCATCGAGACCGGCGAGCTGTCGGCGGTGGCCCGGCGGCTGGAGGGCGAGCTGGCCCAGGCCAGGCGCAAGCTCGGCGACGCCGAGGCGGCGGCGGCGGCGGCCCGCGAGGACCTGGCCAGGGGCCAGCAGGCGTCCAAGGCCGAGCTGGTCCGGCTGAAGGCGGCCGCCGAGGCCAGGTTCGCCGAGCTGAACGCCAGGGCCGAGGCGGCGCTGGAGCGCGAGAAGCAGGCGGCCGGCCAGGTGCGGGCCGAGGCGGGCCAGGTGCGGGCCGAGGCCGGGCAGGTGCGCGCCGAGGTCGACCAGGCGCGCGCCGAGGCCAGCCAGGCCGCCGCCGCCGCGGCCGCCGCCGCCACCCAGGCCGAGCAGCGCCACGCCGCCGAGCAGCAGCGGCTGCGGGCCACGCTGGCCGACCTGGAGCACCGGCTGGAGGCGCGGGCGCGCGCCGAGCTGCAGTTCAAGCGGCGCATCCAGGAGCTGGAGCAGGCGGTGGCGCGCGGGCCGGGCGCCGCGGCGCCCTCGGCGGCGGCGGCCGGCGCGGCCACGGCGGCCGCCGAGCGGGCGGCGGCGCTGGAGGCCAGGCTGGCCGAGCTCGCCGGCGAGCTCGAGGACCTGCGCGGCGAGAACGACTTCCTCAACGGCGAGGTGGCCCGCTACACGCAGAAGAACCGCGAGCTGGCGGCCCGGATCGGCGGGAAGTAGCGGGCCGGGCGGGCCCGGCCCTGGCTCAGTCGGCCGGCGGCGCGATGAGGCCGCCCGGCGCCGACCGCACCTCGGGCAGCCCGCGGTCGTCCTTGAGCTCCACCCCGCTCAGCCCACGCCCCAGCGCCTGGCCGGTGAGCCAGCCGAGCAGCTCGGCCGCGGCCGGCACCGGCAGCCCCTCGGGGCGCACGTTGGAGACGCAGTTGCGCTCGGCGTCGGTCCGGCCTGGCCGCGGCCCGTAGACCAGGTAGGCGCCCAGGCTGTCGGGCGAGCCCAGGCCCGGCCGCTCGCCGAGCAGGATGAGCGCCGCCCGCGCCCCCAGCGCCGCGCCGACGGGGTCCATCACCGCCACCCGCGCCTGCCGCACCAGCGTGAGCGGTCCCACCCGCAGCCCGCGCCCCGCCAGCGGGCCACCAGCGCGGCCACCAGCGCCGGCGCGTGGGCCTGCGCGGCGGTGGCCGAGAGGCCGTCGCCCACCACGATGGCCACGTCGCAGCCGCCGTCCCGGGCCGCCGCCAGCCGCGCCGCGCTGGCCGGCTCGAGCCGCCGGCCCAGGTCCGGGCGGCGCAGGTAGGTGGCCCGGTCCGGCGCGCAGGACGACAGGCGCAGCGCCGCCAGGCCGACGCCCAGCGCCGAGAGGTCCGCCTCCAGCCGGTCGAGGTCGAGCTCCGACCAGACCGCGTCGCGCGCGGCGGCGTGGGCCGCCGAGAACCCCAGCACCTCGGCGGTGGGGAGCGAGCCGCCGGCCCGGCCGAGCGCGATGCGGGCCCCGGTGAGGACCTTCAGGTGGGCCCAGGCGTCGGCCACCAGGCGCGGCTGGTCGCTCACGGCGCGGGCTCCCCGGCGGCGGGGCCGGCCGGCGGCCTGGGGCCGCCCGAGCCGAGACCGGCCTGAAGGAGGCGGTGGCCGCGCCCCACCGGCTGGAGCCGGAGCGCGTCGTCCAGGATCCCCATGCGCCGGAGCCAGGCCTCGAACTCCGGGGCCGGGCGCAGCCCCAGCACCTGCCGCAGGTAGTGGCTGTCGTGGAAGCTGGTGGACTGGTAGTTGAGCATGACGTCGTCGGCGCCCGGCACGCCCATCACGTAGGTGCAGCCGGCGGCGCCCAGCAGCGTCAGCAGCACGTCCATGTCGTCCTGGTCGGCCTCGGCGTGGTTCGTGTAGCAGACGTCCACGCCCATGGGCAGGCCGAGCAGCTTGCCGCAGCAGTGGTCCTCCAGGCCGGCCCGCACGATCTGCTTGCCGTCGTAGAGGTACTCGGGGCCGATGAAGCCCACCACCGAGTTCACCAGCAGCGGCGAGAAGCGGCGGCAGACGGCGTAGGCGCGCGCCTCGCAGGTCTGCTGGTCCACCCCGTGGTGGGCCTCGGCCGAGAGGGCCGAGCCCTGCCCGGTCTCGAAGTACATGACGTCCTGGCCCACGGTGCCGCGCCCCAGCGACCGGGCCGCCGCCTGGGCCTCCTCGAGCAGCGCCAGCGAGACGCCGAAGGACCGGTTGGTGGCCTCGGTGCCGCCCACCGACTGGAAGACCAGGTCCACCGGCGCCCCGCGCGCCATGACCCGCAGCGCGGTGGTGACGTGGGCCAGCACGCAGGACTGGGTGGGAAGCTCCAGGCGCTCGATGAGGTCGGCCAGCTGCCGCACCAGCGCCTCCATGGAGGCCACCGAGTCGGTGGCCGGGTTGACGCCGATGACGGCGTCGCCGCAGCCGTAGGCCAGGCCGTCCACCACGCTGGCGGCGATGCCGGCCGGGTCGTCGGTGGGGTGGTTGGGCTGGAGCCGCACCGAGAGGCGGCCGGGCAGGCCGATGGTGTTGCGGAAGCGGGTGGTGACCCGGCACTTCCCGGCCACCAGCACCAGGTCCTGGTTGCGCATCAGCTTGCTGACCGCCGCCACCATCTCGGGCGTCAGGCCAGGGGCCAGCGCGGCCAGGCGAGGGGCATCGGTCTGGTAGGCCAGCAGCCACTCGCGGAAGGCGCCCACGGTGAGGTCCTTCACCGGGGCGAAGGCGGCCGCGTCGTGGCGGTCCACGATGAGCCGCGTCACCTCGTCGTCCTCGTAGGGGATGAGCGGCTCGGCCAGCAGCCTGGCCAGCGGCACGTCGGCCAGCACGGTGCGGGCCGCCACCCGCTCCTGCGCCGACCCGGCGGCCAGGCCGGCCAGGGCGTCGCCGGAGCGCGGCGGCGAGGCCTTGGCCAGCACCTCCTTCAGGTCGGCGAAGGCGAAGCGGGTGCGGCCGATGGTGGCGGCGAGGCGGGGCATGGGGTCGTCCGGATCGAGGCCGCGGCGGGCGGACGCGCTGTCCGCCGCGCCGGCCCGGGCGCGGTCACGCCGCCTCGGGCTCGACCACCCCCGCCACCGCCGCCGCGCGCGAGGCCTCGATGGCGAAGGCCTCCTCCGGGGAGAGGACCAGGCGGCGGCGGCTGTGCAGGGCGAAGTAGAGGATGCCGGCCGCGAACCAGGCGGCCGCGCCCAGCGCCGCCGAGCGGTAGTTGACCGGGTCAACCACGAAGAGCGTCACCAGGGTGACGAGCGCGATGAGGCCGGCCACGATCGCCCCCGGCACCCCCACCGCGCTCACGAAGGGGCGCTCCAGGCCGGGGAAGCGCAGCCGCAGGATGACGAACGACGCCATCTGCAGCACATAGGAGATCATGGCGCCGAAGACCGCCAGGCAGAGCAGCTTGGTGCCGATGTAGACGGTGGCGTCGGCCGAGAACCACCACAGGGCCAGCATCACCGCGTAGCCCACCACGCCGCCCGCCACCAGCGCCACCCAGGGCGTCTTGTGGGTGCGGTGGGTCAGCGAGAGGAAGGTGGGGAAGTAGCCGGCGCGGGAGAGCGAGTAGATCTGCCGGCCGTAGGCGTACATGATCCCGTGGAAGCTGGCGACCAGGCCGGCGGTGGCCGCCAGGCCCAGCAGGCGGGCCGAGCCGTCGCCGAAGATGGTGCGGAAGCCGTCCAGGATGGGCTCGCCGCTGGTGGCGAGCTTGGCCGCGCCCGGGGCGATCCCGGTGTTGAGCACCAGCGTGAAGAGGGTGATCACGATGAGCGTGAGGATGCCGCCGATGATGCCGCGCGGCAGGTCGCGCTTCGGGTCGTTGGTCTCCTCGGAGGCCAGCGGCAGCTCCTCGATGCCCAGGTAGAACCAGACCGCGAACGGCAGCGCCATGAAGACCCCGCCCAGCCCGAACGGCAGCGCCGCGGTGGCGCCCGGCTGCGGGGGGATGTCGAAGAGGTTCCGGGCGAAGTCCACGTGCGGCAGGGCGGCGCCGAAGAAGAGCACCAGCACGCCCATGGCCACCAGCGTGATGACGAAGGCGAAGCGGAAGGAGAGGTGGGCGCCCATCACGTTGAGCGTGATGAAGACCACGTAGAGCAGGGCCCACCAGAGCGGGTCCGGCAGGGCGCCCAGGAAGGTGCCGGCGAAGACCGCCTTCAGGTAGGACCCGGCGAAGAAGGCGATGACCGCGGGGGTGAAGATGTACTCCATGTTCTCGGCCAGGCCGGTGATGAAGCCGCCCCACGGGCCCATGCTGGTGCGGGCGAAGGAGTAGGCGCCGCCGGTGTGCGGCAGCGCGGTGCCCATCTCGGCCAGGCTGAGGCACAGCAGCAGGTACATCACCGTGATGATCACCGTGGCGATGGCCAGGCCCCAGAAGCCGCCCACGCCCAGGCCGAAGTTCCAGCCGGAGAAGGCGCCGGAGATGACCGCCGCCACGCCCATGGCCCACAGCTTCCACGGGCCGGCCACGCGCTTGAGCTGCCGCCCCTCGAAGTACGCCGTGCCCTGGGTGGAGTAGCTGACCGACCCGACCGCCTTCGCCTCGCTCATTGGTGCCGCCTTCCCGTGGGTGAGAGCGGCAGCCGGGAGCAAGCCGGGTGCCACGGGGATTGCCGAGCAACGGCGCGGTGGGCGTGGAGGCGGAGGGCCCGGCTGCCTCGCCGCGAAGCAGCCGCTGCCCGGGGCGGGGCCAGGCGGGGGCGCGGCGCCTGTCGGCTTCGCGACAATCGGCGCGGGCGTCGCGGCGGCGCACGCAGACCTCCGCCGCGCCGAGGCGGGTTGGGGCGTGGCGGCGACTACCAGAGCTCGATGGTAACCACGCCGGGCTGGCGGGACGTCGGCGGGGAGCGCTCCGGCGGTGGCTCGGGCGGCACGATCTCCAGCTCGGCGCGCCGCTCCGACCGCTGCCGCGCCTCCCGCTCGCGGCGCTCGCGCTCCAGCGTCTCGATCATCCAGGGGGGCAGCATGGGGACCTCCTCGGTCGTGGCGACGTCTGCTGGATCGACACCACGGCGGCGCGCGCCGTGCCATCCCAGGATGGGGTGAACCCGGGTACCATGACGCTCATGTCAACTCCGTCCGACCTCCTGTCCGCCGCCACGATCGCCGCCGAGCTGTCCGTCTCCGACGCCAAGGTGAAGAAGGCCATCGCCGCCCTGGGGCTGGCGCCCACCGCCAAGAAGGGTGTGTGCAACCTCTACGCGCGGTCGGCGGTGGCGAAGATCAAGAAGGCGCTGGGGTAGGGGCGACGGGGCCGCAGTCCACGGCTCACGCGGCCTGCTGGGGCTCCGGTCGAGGCATGTCGCATCCACCGCTCTGCCTCTCCCCCAGCAAGCTGGGGGAGAGGGCCGGGGTGAGGGTGCCGTGGAGGTCCAGGTCGAGGTCCAGGTCGAGGTCGAGGTCCAGGTCGGGGTCGAGGTCCAGGTCGGGGTCTAGGTCTAGGTCGAGGTCGGGGTCGGGGTCGGGGTCGAGGGCACCGCCCTCCCTCTCCCCCAGCCCGCTGGGGGAGAGGGCCGGGGTGAGGGGGCAGCACGAGGGAGGGGGCCGCCTGAGCAGTGCCCGCGAGCCCCGCCTCCATTCACCCTCGGTGACCACCGCCCTGCCCGCGCCCCGGCGCCCCGCCTGTCAGACCCGCAGCGCATACTGCACGCATGAGCAGCCGTGCTCCAGGTCCAGGTCTCCTCCTTCCGCCGCCCTCCGACCCGGAGGCCCTGTCCCCCTCGGCCGCGCTGGCCGAGGCCGCCTGGCAGCTCGAGCAGGTCCCCTTCGAGGAGCGGCGCCACGTGCTGCGCGGCGAGGCCGGCCTGCTGATCGACGGCCTGCTCACCCGCGTGGCCCGCGGCCAGGGCGCGCTCGAGGTCTCCTGGCCGAGGGGCTGGCGGCCCTCTCCGCCGGCGACCGGCTGCTCCGGCTCGGCTACTCCTGCGTGGGCGACTACGCCCGCGAGCGGCTCGGCCTGGCCGGACGGACCGCGCAGGCCCTGGTGCGGCTCGGCGCGGGGCTGACCGAGCGGCCGGTGCTCCGGGCTGCGGTCCGCCGCGGTGAGGTGAGCCTGCGCCGGGCCCAGGTGGTCCTGCCGGCGGCGCGCGGCGAGGCCGAGGCCGCCTGGGTGGAGCGGGCCCGGGGTGAGACCACGCGGGCCCTCGAGGCGGCCGTGGCGGCCTGGGCGCGGGGGGAGCGGGAGGCGGTGGAGGAGGACGAGGCGCAAGGCGGCGGACGGGGCAGCAGCAGGAGGCCAGGGTGCGCAGGTGCGGGCGCCACCGGCTTCACCCGGGTTCGACGACGACGAGCCCTGGGAGCGGCTGGTCCTCCCGCTCCCTCCCGAGACGGCCGACACGCTCGACCGGGCCTGCGCCCTGGCCGGCCGCCTGCTCGGCGCCGCCTCCCCCACCTGGCAGCGGCTCGAGGCCATCGCCCAGGAGTACCTCGGCGAGCACCCGCCCGACGACGCCGACCACGAGGTGGCGGCCTGCGGCATCGAGGCCTGGGACCCGCCGCCCGACGGGACCGATCCCGAAGGGTCCTGCCCCGGAGACCTGTCGCCCTGGGCCAACGGCCCCCGGCCTGGCCGCCCTCCCTCCCTCTCCGAGCCCATCCCCGCCTGGAGCGCCGACCTCGAGGCCGTCCTCGAGCAGGAGTTCCACCGCTGGGACTTCCTCGCCACCGTCGAGCCGGTCGGCTCCCCTCCCCTCCTCGCCCTCGGCCTCTCTCCCCAGGACCTCGACCTCGAGCTCCGCCACCTCTCCTCCCTGCGCGCCCGCTGGGACGAGCTCCTCGGCCACCTCGCCCTCCTCCTCCGCTCCCTCGGCCTCTGGCGCGACATGGGCTTCCTCTCCTTCCCCCACTACCTCAAGGAGCGCCTCGGCCTCGGCACCCGCGCCGTCGAGCAGCGCATCGCCCTCGAGCGCCGCCTCCACGAGCTCCCTCCCCTCCGTGCCGCCCTCCGCGCCGGCCGCCTCTCCTACGAGCAGGCCCGCCTGGTCGCCCGCGTCGCCACAGACGACCTCTCCACCGAGGCCTGGGTGGCCCGCGCCGAGGGGCTCTCCTGCCTCGCCCTCCAGCGCCTCCTCGACACCTCCTCCTCCGCGCAGGTGCGGGCGCGCGGCCACCTCGACCTCCGCGTCCCCAGAACCGTCGGCGTCCTCCTCGCCGCCGCCTTCCGCGCCGCCGAGCGCGCCTCCGGCCGCTGGCTCTCCCAGCCCGCCTGCCTCTCTGCCCTCTGCGACCACTTCCTCCTCACCTGGGCCGGCCTCCCTCCACCTCGCCGCTCCGTCCAGCGCCGGGTCCTCCACCGCGACCACGGCCTCTGCCAGGTCCCAGGCTGCAGCCGCGCCGCCGCACACGCCCACCACCTCACCTTCCGCTCCCACGGCGGCTCCGACCTCCCAGACAACCTGGTCGCCCTCTGCGCCGCCCACCACCTCCACGGCGTCCACGCCGGCTGGCTCAGGGTCCACGGCTCCGCTCCTCACCACCTCTCCTGGGAGCTCGGCGAGCGCCGCCCGCCGGGGCCGGACCTCGGGCACCGGGCACCGACGGAGGACTGGCGAGCCTGAGCGCGGGTGAGGTGGCGGGGCGGTAGGCCGGGCGAGGTTCGGCTGAGCGGGGTTCGGCTGAGCGGGGTTCGGCTGAGCCGGGCTCGCCGGGGCCGGGAGAGCGGGGCTCGGTTGGCCGGTGGCTTGGATGAGGCCATGGTCGCGGAGGACCGGCACGCTCCAGAAACGAAATCCGCCGCCGGTCGCGGGCGCCCAAGGGGGAGCGCCGCGCGACCAGCAGCGGATCTGCTGCGAGGAACCGGTGAGGTCGAGGCTCAGACGTGCGGCTACCGACCGCCCGGCATCACGGGGCCGGTCGGACCGGTGGGGCCCGTCGGACCAGAGGGACCAGTCGGACCAGTGGGACCGGTCGGACCAGTCGGCCCGGTGGGGCCAGTCGGACCGGTCGGGCCGGTCGGGCCAGTGGGACCAGTCGGACCAGTGGGACATGCCGGACCGGTCGGACCGGTCGGACCAGTGGGACCGGTGGGACCAGTCGGGCCGCCAGCGCCGTCACCGGGGCCGGGGCCGCCGGGGGGACGGCAGTCGAAGCGGCCGCCGAGCGAGCCGCACGGGACGATGCAGATGGCCACCGTGCCGCCAACCGGCGTGGTGCAGGTGCCGGCCACTTCCTGGTGACGACCCACGGTGCAGGCCGCGCCCTCCGCCAGGCCTGCGCAGGCCTCGGCGCCGCGGGGCAGCAGGTCGCGCACGGGGGCGCAGGCCAGCACGCCGGTGCCGGCGGGGCCGAGGCTGCAGACGCCGGTCACGGTGACGGCGCCGCTGCGGGTCGGCATGGTGCAGGTGTCTCCGGCCGCCAGCGCGGCGCAGGCGTCGACGCACGCCTGGGGCGGCACGTGGACCCGTCCGCAGACCAGCGTGGCGCCGTCACGGGCGGTCACGCACGTGCCGGCGCGGGTGGCGCCGAAGGCCTCTGCGGGGGTGCAGGCGTCGCCGAGCGCCAGGGTGGCGCAGGCGTCGACCAGCGCCTGCGGGGGCGCGGGCGGCAGCGGGGCGCAGGCCAGCGTGACGCCGTTCACCGCCAGGCGGCAGGCGCCGGCCACGGTGGTGGCGTCGGCCAGGGTGAGGTCGCAGGGGTCCCCGGCGGCCAGCGCGGCGCAGGCCTCGGTCTGCGCGGCCAGCGGCGCGCACAGCAGCGTGCCGGCCGAGTCGCTGGCCGAGGCGTAGGCCACCGACAGGCTGGAGGGATCCACGGCGGTGCTGGCGGTGGTGCCGGACGAGGTCTGGCCGCAGGCGGTCAGCTGCAGCGCCGCGGCGCCCAGGGCGACCAGGAGGGTGGAGGTCTTCGAGAGCGTCATGGGAGGAGTTCCTCTGGCGGCAGGGGTCACCGCGGTGGATGGGCGAGCTGCCCGGGTGGGGTCTCGTGGTTCAGACGCCGCGGCCGCCGAGGAAGTTCCCGGCCGGCCGGCAGGCCCCGTTCGCGCGGCTGCCGGCCCGCCCGGGCTCGACTAAGGTGGCGGCGTGCCGAGCCGCGCCGACCTCGACGACCTCATCGCCCGCGCCCAGGCCGGCGAGCCGCGCGCCTTCGAGCTCCTGGTGGCCGGCCACCTCGGCCAGGTGCGCCGCTACGCCCGCGCCTTCGCGCCGCACCCGGCCGACGCCGACGACCTGGCGCAGGAGGCGCTCCTCAAGGTCCACCGCAGCCTGCGCTCCTTCCGCTACCAGGCGGCCTTCACCACCTGGCTCTTCGCGGTGGTGCGAACCACCTTCCTCGACCTGGCCCGCAGCGCGTCCAGGCGCGGGGTGGAGCGCTCGCTGGTGGAGGCCGACGCCCAGGCTCCGGCCGGCGCCCCGCTGGCGGACGAGCAGCTGGCCGACGCCCAGGAACGGGAACGGGTCTGGGCTGCGCTCCGCCAGGTGCCGCTGGAGTTCCGGTCGGCGCTGGTGCTGTTCGACCTCGAGGGCCACAGCTACGACGAGGTGGCGGTCATCGAGGGCATCCCGGTGGGCACGGTCCGGTCGCGCCTCTCCCGGGGCCGGGCCCAGCTCAGGCGCCTGCTGGAAGCGGCCGACGCGGCCGTGGCCCTGGCGGAGGCTCCGCCGCCTGAGGGTGCGACCGCGACCCAACCGGGAACTTTCGCTGACGGTGCGGCGTCACACCTTGGCAGGAGCAGACCATGACCAGTCCCGTGGACCCCAGAGAGCAGGACGTGACGGCGCGCCTGCGTCGCCTGCGGGTCGATCCGCCCGACGACGACTTCGGGGCCGCCCTGCATCGCCGGCTCGCCGAGGCACCCCCGCCGGTCCCGCCTTCCCCATGGGCCCGCCTGGTGGACGCCTGGCGCGCCGCGCCGCGCCTCTCGCTCCCGGCGTCGGCCGGCCTGGCCGCGGCGGCGGCGCTGGCGGTCTTCGCCTGGCGCGGCCCGGCCCCGGCACCGGCCACTCCAGGTGGGCGCTCGGCGCTGGCCGGCCCTGTCCAAGTCGCACCGGCCGGGAGCGGCGCGGCCGCCCCCACGGCCCAGGGCGAGCGCGACCCCGAGGGTTCCGAGGTCCGGCAGGTGGTCACCGTGCCGGCCACGCAGGTGGCGCTGGTCCGGCTCGACCTCACGGTGAGCGTGGCGGTGGCCAGCGCCGACGTGAGGGTCACCCTGCCCGACGGGCTGGTCTTCTGGAGCCGCGGCCAGGCGCTCCCCGACCGCTCCTTCGCGTGGTCGCAGTCGCTGGCGGCCGGCCGCAACGAGATCCCCATCGCGGTGCGCGGCCAGCGCTCCGGGCGGTACCACCTGACGGTGACGGCCCGCGTCGGCGGCGAGTGGATCGCCCATGACGTGCCGCTCGAGGTGACCGAGGGATGAGCGCCCGGCACCTCATCGCCGCCCTCGCCATCGGCGCCTCGCTCGGCCTGGCCGGGCCGGCGCGGTCGGAGCCGCCCGTCCCCGGCGCCGGCGGCCCCGTCTCCTCCTCCCCGGCCATCGGCCCGGCGGGCGCCTTGCCCCGGGCCTCCGGCCCGGCGAGCGCATCCGGCCCCGCTGCCGGCCCAGGCACGCCGGGCACGGGCGCGGCCAACCCGCGCCTGCGCGCCTCCCACCGGATCGACGTCATCGCCCCCGGTGAGCAGGTGGACAGCGTCATCGACCGGATGCGCGGCGCCATGCCCGCCGGCGCCGGCACGCCGCGCGGCCCGACCAAGGACGGCTCACCGACCGGCGTGCCTGGCCAGGGCCCGGGCACTGGCCAGGGCACAGGACCGCCAGGGCAGGGACCGGGCTCCGGCCAGGGCACGGGACCGCCAGGGCAGGGACCGGGCCAAGGGCAGCAGGCGCCGGGCGCCGGCCAGCCCGCGCCGGGCCAGGGGCCCGGGCGAGGCGACGGCCCGCGTGGCCCTCACCTCGGACCGCCGCTCGGCGCCACCCCTGGCGCCGCGCCGGGGACCCCCGGCGGACCACGACCACCACGGAGTGAAGGACCGCCCCCCGACCGACGCCCTCGATGAACCCGGGCTTCGCGTTCGCGCTGCTGTTGGGCCTCCTGGCCGGCGACCCGCTGGCGCCGGCCCGGGAGGCGTTCGCGCGCCTGGACCACGAGGCCGCCGCGACGCTGGCGCTGGCCGAGGCGCGACCGCCGCGGCAGGGGGCGGCGCTCGACCTGGCCGGCCTGGCGCGCTTCCGCGCCGGCCGGAGCGCCGAGGCGCTGGCCGCCTTCGACGCCGCGGGGCGCGCCGAGGACGCGCCACCGCGGGGCCGGTGGCAGTACAACCGCGGCGCCTGCCTCTACGACCTGGGGCGCGCCGCGGAGGCCGAGCAGGCCTTCCTGGAAGCCGCCACGCTCGACGAGGCGCTGGCGCCGGCGGCCCTGGCCAACGCCGGCTTCGCCGCGCTCGACGCGGGGTCGCCGTCGCGGGCGCGCGCGCTGCTGCAGGGCCTCCGTTCCCTGCCGGGCCTGAGCGAGCCGGTGCGGCGGCTGGCCGAGGAGCTGGACGCAGCGCTGCCTGCCGCGAGCCCGCTGCCCTCGCAGCCGGTCGTGGTCGGCGTGGTTGGCGTGGTCGGCGCGCCGGCCGTCGCCGGCGACGGCTCGGCCCCGCCGCCGCTCCCGGCGCCGGAGCCGCTGCGCGCCCCGACGCTCTCGCTCCTGGCTGGCGTCGGCTACGACAGCAACGTGCTGCAGTCCGGGCTCGGCACCGCGCCGGAGGGAGCCCCCATCGCCTCCGGCCGGGTCCAGGGCGCCACCCTCTCGCTGGCCGGCGCCGCCCAGCGCCGCTGGACCCCCGCGCCGGGCACCACGCTCTGGCTGGGCTACGGCCTGGATCAGCTGGCCTACCCCTCCGCCACCGCCGAGGACTACTCGCTCCAGCAGCACCAGCTGACCGTCGGCGTGGAGCGGCAGCTGGGCGCCTGGCGGCTGGCGCTCTGGGCGGACGGCTACGCGGCCTTCACCGGCCTCTCCAGCTTCCGCGGCCTGCAGGCGGGCGGCGGCCTGGGCGGCTCGGCCTCACGCGCCTGGAGCGCGGCCTCCTCCACCCGGCTGGACATCGGCTGGGGCGGCCGCCTGGCGCTCTCCGGCGAGTTCGAGCACCTCGACGGCGACCGCCTCGACCTGGCGCTCGGGCAGGCCCACCAGCTGGGCCCGCTGCTGCTCGGGGCCAGCCTGCGCTGGCGGCGGGAGCGGCTCGGCGTGCTGGAGCAGGCCACCCAGCAGAACCTGCCCTGCCCGGTGGGGCACACCTGCAGCCAGCGGTACGAGATCCCGTACGGCTCCGACGGCCTGCAGCTGGCCGCCTCGGCGCAGCTCGAGCTGGGCGACCGGCTCTGGCCCGGCCAGGCGAAAGACCGGCTGGCGCTCGGCCTGCTCCTCGGCTGGGAGGGGCGGCGCTACGACGGGCCCAGCCTGCTGCGGCGCCAGGAGACCGACGCGCTCGGCGGGGTGACCAGCGCGGTGGTGGCGCCGCGGCTCCGGCTGGACGACCTCGCCTTCCTGGGCGCCACGGCCCGGCTCAAGCTCGGGGCGCACCTGTGGCTGGCGGTCCGCTACGACCTGTCGCTCAACTGGTCCACGGTGGCCCGGACCGGCCGCCCTGGCCCCACCTGCCTGCCCTCGTCGCCCGGGTGCCACGCGCTGGACTACGACGACAAGAACTACACGCGCCACGCGGGTGGGCTGGAGGCGACGCTGGCCTGGTGAGGCCGGGAGGCGGACCTGGAGCGCGACCGGTGCGCCGCCGGCGGCGGAATGGGCTCCACCGCCTTCGCCTGCGCGAGTTGAGGCCCACCCGACGGCCGCGCGGCCTGGCCTCCCGGGCGTGGCGGTCGCTCAGGCGCGCGCCGCCGCGCCGCGCCCCCGCGACAGCCCGTAGGCCAGGAGCCCCACCGCCGCGGCGCCGGCCACCCAGGCCAGCACCACCGGCGCCTCGCCGAAGGCCCTCCAGAACATCCAGGCCGAGGAGGCGACGTAGACGGCGGCGGCCAGCAGGGCGGCCAGCGACGGCGCCGGCGTGCGGCCGCGCAGGCGCGCCAGCACCAGGCCGAGCGCCGTCAGCGCCGCGAAGAGCACCAGCACCGCCCCCACCTGCCCGAGCGCGCCGCGCAGCCCCTGCGTGAAGACGATCAGCAGCGCCAGCGCCCCCTGCAGCAGGATGGCGGCGCGGGGCGGGTGACCGTGCGGGCTGGCCGCCAGGAAGCGCGGCAGGAACCCGTCGCGCGCCATGGCCGCGTAGACCCGCGGGCCGAGGAAGATCATGGCGCTCATGGCCGAGAGGAAGACCAGCACCGTGGCCGCCGACCAGAGCGCGCCCGCCCACGGCCCCATCAGCCGCGCCATCACGGCGTGCCCCAGCGTGACCTGGTCGGCCTCGTAGCGGAACACCACCGCGGCCTCGGCCGGGGCCAGGTTGGCCACGAAGATCCAGTTCACCGTGAGGTAGAGCAGGGCCACCAGCGAGGTGCCCACCAGCATGGCCCTGGGCACGGTCCGCTCCGGCGCCTCGAACTCCTCGGCGGCGTAGACCGCGGCGTTCCAGCCGGAGAAGGCGAAGGCGATGAAGAACAGGCTGCCGGCGAAGGCGCCGACCGGGAAGCCTCCACCCGGAGCCGCGCCGGGCGGCAGCCAGGTGGGCCAGGCGCGCGCCCCCAGGCCCAGCCCCACCAGCACGAAGCCCGCCAGCAGCGCGGCCTTCACCACCACCAGCACGTCCTGGGTCCGGGTGGAGGTGCGGAAGCCGGCGGCGTGGAACGCGGTGAGCAGCACCACCAGCGCCGCCCCGGTCAGGGTCGGGTCGAGCCCGGGCACCACGGTGCGGGCGAAGGCGCCGGCGGCCAGCGCGTCCACCGCGATGGGCGCCGAGAAGCCGACCAGCAGCGAGGCCCAGCCGGCCAGGTAGCCGGCCGCCGGGTGGACCAGCTCGGAGAGGTAGCGGTACTCGCCGCCGGAGCGCGGCACCAGCCTGGCCACCGCGCCGTAGGCGACGGCGCCGCACAGGGCCAGCAGCGCGCCGGCCACCCAGGCCAGCAGGATGGGGCCAGGGCCCATGTCCTGCGCCATGAACCCGGCCGACAGGAAGACCCCGGCGCCGATCATGTTGGCGGCGACGAGGCCCACCCCGGAGGCGAGCCGGAGCCTCGGGGCCGAGGGTGGTGGGGGCACCCCGGCATGGTACATGAGGCGGGTGATCGCCGCCCCGGCAGCGCCTGCCGCCCCCTTCGGCGTCTACGTCCACTTCCCCTACTGCGCCCACCGCTGCCCGTACTGCGACTTCGCCGTCACCACCAGCCCGGTGCCGGCCGGCGGCCGCTACGGGCGCGCCGTGCTGGCCGAGCTCGGACTGCGCGCCGCCCCGTTCGACGACCTCTCGCTGGTGAGCGTCTACCTGGGCGGCGGCACGCCCTCGCGCTGGCCGGTGGAGGAGGTGGCCGAGGTGCTGGCGGCGCTGCGCGCCCGCTTCGGCGACGCGGCGCTGCGCGAGGTGACGCTGGAGGCCAACCCGGAGTCCTGCGACCCCGGCCGCCTGGCGGCCTGGCGCCAGGCCGGGGTCAACCGGCTCTCCATCGGCGTGCAGTCCTTCGATCCCGGCGTGCTGGCCCAGCTGGGCCGGCGCCACGACGGCGTCACCGCGGCCCGGGCCATCGAGGCGGCGGCGGCGGCCCTGCCGAGCGTCAGCGTGGACCTGATCTACGCCGGTCGCCGCTCCAGCGTGGCCACGGCCACCACCGACGCGGCGCGGGCGGTGGCCTGCGGGGCCAGCCACGTCTCGGCCTACGCGCTCACGCTGGAGGCCGCGGTGATGGCCGAGGAGGTGCCGCTGGCGCGGGCGGCCCGGACCGGGCGGCTCACCTTCCCGGGCGACGAGGAGGCGGTGGCGCAGGCGCGGGCCATCCGCAACAGGCTGCGCCGGCTCGGCCTGCGGCGCTACGAGGTCTCCAACTTCGCCCGGCCCGGCCACGAGTCGGTGCACAACCAGCTCTACTGGGACGGCGAGAGCTACCTCGGCCTGGGCGCCGGGGCGGCCGGCTGCCGGCGCGGCGGGGCCGGCGGCTCGCTCCGCTGGCAGGACCTGCGCGACGCCGGGGCCTGGCTCGCCGCGGTGGAGGCGGGGCGGCTCCCCACCGGAGAGGAGGACCCCATCTCGCCCGCCGCCGACCGGAACGAGCGGCTCATGCTGGGGCTGCGCACCCGGCGCGGCGTGGCGCTGGCGGCCCTCTCCAGCGCGCAGGCGCGGGAGGTGGAGACCCTGGTGCGGCGGCGGCTGGCGGTGCGACGCGCCGGGCGGCTGGTGCTCACCAGCCGCGGCCTGGACCTCGAGAGCGCGGTGGCCGAGCGGCTCTTCGAGTAGCGGGCGCCATCCGGCCGAGGCC
Organism: Anaeromyxobacter sp.; assembly: GCA_016718565.1. Classification (NCBI taxonomy): domain Bacteria; kingdom Pseudomonadati; phylum Myxococcota; class Myxococcia; order Myxococcales; family Anaeromyxobacteraceae; genus Anaeromyxobacter; species Anaeromyxobacter sp. The sequence continues at coordinate 439,004 of JADKCZ010000005.1, forward strand.
CCTGGGCGGCGTGCCGGCCAGGCCCCTCCCCCGCCACGGCGAGGCCGCGGCGGCGCCGGCCTCCCGGGCCCCGGGACCGCCCCCCTCACCGCGGCAGCGTCACCGGCCTGGCCTGCAGCGCGTCCACCGCGGCGCAGAAGGCGGCGAAGGCCGGGTAGTCGGCCGGCGCGATGCGGCCGCGCGGCAGGAGCAGCCGCTCCTCGCGCACCAGCGCGCCGGCCTCCACCCGCTCGGTGCGGGCGTAGCTGCCGAAGGGGGTCTCGAGCCGCTGCGGCAGCCCGGCCACCGGCCTCACGCCGGGCGGCGGCACCACCGTGAGCCGGAGGGTGGCCCGCTCGGTGGTCGCCAGGAGGAGGGGCGTGGTCCGGGTGGCCAGCTGCACGTGGCGGGCGCCGAGCCGGAGCTGCAGGATGGGCGCGTCGAACTCGAGCCCCCCCGGGCCCTGCCGGGCCAGGGTCGCCACCGCGCCGCGCCAGCGCAGCGTGAACGGCGCCTCGGGGTCGTCCTCGCCCTCGATGGCCTGCTCCGTCAGCGCCAGGCCGCGGAAGGCGCGCGAGACCAGCGCCTCCAGCCCCTGCCGCCGGGCGCTCTCGTCGAGCCGCTCGAAGCCCGCCTTGGCCGCCGCCCCCTGGGTGCCGTGGTGGCGGTCCACGCCGCGCACCTCGGCGCCGCCGTCCGCGTCGAGCGTCACGGTGAGGTCGAGCTCGCGTCCCTCCGGGCGCCCGTCCTGCACCGGGGTGCGCACCACCTCGGCCGGCTCGCCCGGCGCCGGCAGCAGCAGCGCCTCGGCGCCCTGGGCCCACTCGGAGAGCAGGCCGAAGGGCTGCTGGCGCAGCGCGAGGTCGAGCCAGAGGACCTGCCCCGGCAGCTCCACCCGCAGCACCGGGGCGCTCCAGAGCGCCGGGCTGGGGAAGCGGTAGTCGGTCCGGTCGCCGCCCAGGGGCCGCGCCAGGGCGAAGCGGGCGCGCACGCCGAGGGCGTCGAGCAGCGCCTTGAGCAGCACCAGCCGGCTGCCGCGGCCGCGCGACAGCACCACGCTGGCCTCCTCGCCGAAGGAGCCGCCCTGGCCGACCACCAGCGCCCGCACCCGCTCGGCGGCGGCGCGGACCAGCGCCTCCCCGGGAGAGGTCGCGCTCGAGGTCGCGGTCCCGGCGCGCGCCAGCGCCCGCACCTCGGCGGCCAGCGCCCGGAGCTCCAGCGTGAGGGCGGTGCGCGGCACCGCGGCGTCGGCCAGCGCCAGCTGCACCGCCTCGCGCCCACCGCCGACGCCGACGTGCACGAAGGGCGTGTGCTCCGGGCCGGGAGGCGCGCCCGGCTCCGGGATGAGCGCCGGGACCTCGGTGGCCTCCGCCCGCACCACCTCGAAGTCCCCCTGGCGCACCACCTGGGGCGGCGGCAGCCCGTGGGCGTCGGCGGCCATCCCCAGCCCGGGCGGCGCCCGCACCAGGTAGGTAGAGCGCACCATGCTGGCGCCGGGGGTGGCGAAGAAGAAGGGGTCGGCGGCCACGCCCTGGCGCGCGTGCGGGCCGCGCACCGAGCGCAGGTACTCCAGCTCCACGAAGTCGCCCGGCTCCAGGCCGGGCAGGGAGGCGGTGCCCTTGCCGGCCCCGCCCTCCGGCTCGAAGACGCGGCCGTCGGCCTTGAGGGCCCTGAGCGCCAGCACCTGGGCGCCGGAGGGCGCGGCCAGCTCGCCCTGCTGGTCCACCGCCTGCTGGTCGAGCACCCGGATCACCCTGGTGGACCCGCTCGGTGAGGGCGCCGCCGGGGTGCAGCTCGATGGCGGCGGCGTCGAGCACCAGGCTCGACCCGGCCGCCTCGCGCCTGGGCGTGGCCAGGTAGGCGCGCAGCGCCGCCGGGCCGTCCTGGGCCACGTCGTCGAGCACGTCGTGGCCGTCCTCCAGCGCCAGGGCGCGGCGCAGCCCGAGGTCGCTGCCGTCCACCACCAGCGAGCGCTGGCGCAGCCGCCGGGCGCCGACGGCGTCGCCGGCCAGCTCGAGCTGGTCGGCGGCGGCCTTGAGGAGCCCCACCCCGCGGGGCCAGGTGGCCAGCGGCCCCTCGAGGGAGCGGGCCGCGGCGGCGTGGTCGCCCAGCGCCGCCAGGGCGTTGGCCCGCTGCAGCACCGCCTGCAGCTGGGTGGGACGGGCCCGCAGCAGCGGCGCCAGCGCCGCCAGCACCCCGGCCGCGTCGCCCCGCTGCTCCAGCAGCCGCACCCGGCGCTCGCGCCCGCCGCGGCAGCCGAGCAGCGCGCTGGTGAGCTCGTCCTCGCGCGCGGCGGCCTCGCGCCGGCCGGCCTGGTCGGCCAGCAGCTTGAGGGCGTCGCAGCTGCCGCCGGCGCCCCGGGCCGCCTCGGCCAGCGCCTCGGCCTCCTCGGCCAGGCCGCGGTCGAGCGCCACCCGGGCCTGGGCGGCCAGCGCGGCCGGGCGCAGGGTGAGCGGCTGCGGCAGCCCGGCCAGCAGCTCGGCGGCGTCGGCCGGCCGGTCGGCGCGGCGCACCAGGTCCGCCAGGGCCAGCCGCACCTCGCCGTCGCCGGGGTCGGCCACCAGCGCCGCGCGCAGCGCCGCCTCGGCGCGGCCGCGGGCGATCTGCTCGTCGAGCGAGCCGTCGGCCGCGTGGGCCGCCCCGCGGGCGGCGCGCAGCACCGCCGAGGCGGGGTGGGCGGCCAGGGCGTCCTCGAGCAGCCGCTTGGCCGCCTCGAGGTCGCCGGCCTGGGCGTCGCGCGCCGCCAGCAGGCCGGCCAGGGCCAGGCCGCCGGACCGGAGCGCCCCGAACAGCTCGGCCGGGGTGAAGCCCGGCGCCGGCCAGGGGCCCGGCGCGGCCGCCGCCAGCGGACCGGGCGGGCGCGGGGCGGAGGTGACGTCCGACGGCTCGCCGTCGACCCGCGCCAGGTTCACCACCAGCGTGGTGCGGGCCCCGCCGCGGGCCAGCTTCACCAGCAGCAGGTGGCGTCCGGCCGCGAGCTCGAGCGGCCGGACCAGCTGCGTGGGGGCGGGCCCCTCGAAGGCGCGGCGCTCGGCCAGGGGCGCCCCGTCCACCCAGGCCCGCAGCGACGCCGCGGCGCCGATGACCACCAGGTAGCGGCCGCCGCGCGCCACCGTGAGGTCGGCCGCCAGGTAGAACTGCTCGCCCTCGGCGGGCTCGCCCTCCAGGGTGGCCACCCCGTCGGGCGCCTCGAGCGGGCGGGTGGGGCGCGGCGCCCCGAGCAGCGGCGCGGGCGCCTCGGCGGGCAGCGTGCCCACCTCCGGCGGGAAGGGCCGGTCGAAGTCCAGCGCCGACAGCGCGCCGAAGGGGCCGGCCAGCGTCCAGGCCGAGACCGCGCCGTTCTCGGCCCGCAGGCGCAGCACCAGGTCGAGGTCGCCGCGGGCCTCGGCGGCGGCCAGCCGCGCCACCCGCCCGCGGAAGGCGGCCAGCCCGGTGAGCCGGCTCCCGGCCGCGGCCAGCCCGGCCACGCCGCGCTCCACCAGCTCGCCCTGGGCCGGCGAGCCCTCCGACAGCTCGCCGAGCCGGCGGAGCGCCAGCAGCGCCAGCGGGTGGTCCGGGGCGGCGGCCACCAGCGCCACCAGCCGTGCGACCTCGGCCGGCCCGTCGAGGGCGCGCCGGGCCAGGAGCGAGAGGCCCAGCTGGGTCCAGGGATCCCCGGGGTGGCGCGCCGCGGCCGCCTCGAGCCGGGGGGCGGCGCCGGCGGCGTCGTTGCGCAGGACCAGGGCCTCGAGCCCCTCCCGCGCGGCGCGGCCGGGGGCCGTCGCCGACGGCCAGGGGGCCGCTGCGGCCGGCGCACCCGGCCAGGAGGAGGACCCCCGCCAGGACCCCCGCCAGGAGCGCGGGCAGGCGCACGGGCAGGCGCGGGGGCGGTGCGGCGGCGCGGGCGCGCGGGCGCTTCATGGCGTCTCCTGCGCGGCGCCGGGCGCCGCGGTGACGCGCCGGGAGAAGGCGCGGTCGATCTCCACCAGCGCGGCGCGGAAGGCCGGGTAGGACGCGGCCGGCACGCTCGAGCGCCGGAACGCCACGAACCCCTCCACCACCAGCAGCGGCCCCTCGGCGCGCCACCCCACCTGGTAGGCCACCTCCGGCGTCTGGCCGGCCACCGGCCCGGGCAGCGCGCCGGTGGTCCACCCGGGCGGCAGCGCGATCCGGTAGGTGAAGCGGTTCACCGTGGGCTGGCCCAGGCCGAGCTCGTGCCGGCGGGTGGCCAGCGAGGCCCAGGTCTCCACGTAGGTGGCCGCGCCGCCGAAGGGGGTGAAGCGCAGCCCTGGGCCGTCGGGCTCGGCCCAGCGCGGCACGCGCAGCGTGAAGTCGAGCGCGACATCCTCCTCGAGCCGGCCCAGGTCGGAGAAGGCCACCCGCTCCACCGCCAGGCCGGGGAAGTTCCGGTTGAAGGCCTCCTCCAGCGTGGCGCGCCGGTCGTTCTCGGTCTCGTAGGCGCGCCGGTAGCCGGGCGCCTGCGCCCCCGCCACCAGGCTGCGCCCCTCGACGCGCGCCGCGCCATCGGCCGAGAGCGCGATCTCGAAGCGCGACTCGGTGCGGTTCTCCTCCGGCGCCTCCTCGGGGAGCCGGCCGTACCAGGGGTGGCCGGCCGGGTCGATGACCAGCACGGTGGCGCCGCGGTCCTCGCCGGGCAGCTCGCGCGTGCCGGTGTGGGCGGCGGTGCCGTCGAGCCACAGGTCGAGCGAGGGCACGCGCAGGATGGCGTGGTTGAAGCCGGACAGCGAGGCCGGCCCCTCGGGCAGCCGCCCCAGCCGGCGCGTGCGCAGCAGCACCAGGCGCGACTCGATCCCCAGCGCGCCCAGCAGGGCGTGGGTCAGCGAGGCCTTGTCCTTGCAGTCACCGAAGCGGCGCGCCAGCACCTGGTCCACCCGGTAGGGCTTGAAGCCGTGGATGCCGAACTCCAGGCCCACGTAGCGGGTCTGGGTCACCACGAAGGCGTGCACCGCCGCCACCAGGGCCCGCCGGGTGGCCGGGTCGAGGGCGGCGCCCCCGCGGGCCAGCAGCGCCGGGTCCTGGCCGCGCGCCCGCAGCGCCTCCTCCCCGAGCCGCCGGGCGGTGGCGGTGAGCTCCGGGGTGGGGCGGAGCTGGTCCTTCACCAGGCCCCAGTAGAACCGGTTGACCTCCTCCCAGGAGCCGTAGGTGGAGACGTGCAGCGTGCCGGCCACCTCGGCCCAGCCTGGCATGTGCGGCTCGCCCTCCAGGCGAGGCAGGTCGCGGGCCCGCCAGCGGTGCTCCACGAGGCCGCCGGGCAGCGCCCGCTCGGTGCGGTGAAGCCCGGCCGGCGCGCTGGCGTGGATGGTGCGCGCCGCCGGCGCCAGCAGCACGTAGTCGAAGAGCCGCTTGGGGTCGCCGCCCTCCAGGAAGGCCAGGTCGCCGAAGTAGTCGGAGAGCAGGTTCTCGGCGGCGGTGTCGTCCACCCGCCAGGCCACCTCCAGCACGTCGCCCGGGGCCAGGGCCGGGAAGGTGAGCGTCTTGACGCGGGTGTCGTAGTAGAGCCGGTACCAGGGCTCGGAGGCGCTGCGCTCGCTCTCGTCCCAGGCCTCCACCACCGCGCCGTCGGCCTTGAAGACCCGGCCGCGCTCCACCTTCACCTCCTGGCGCCCCGGGTCGAAGGCGGTGGCCTGCTGGCGGGCCGCGTCGGCGCCGCGCTGGGTCAGCACCTTCACCACCCGCTGGCGGTAGCGCGAGGACAGGCCGGAGGGGTAGAGCCGCACCACCTCCAGGTCGGCCAGCTCCACCGCGTCGTCGCCCGGCGCCGCGCCGTCGGCGGCGGCGGCCAGCGCCGCCGCGTCCACCTGGTAGGGCGTCTCGTAGCGGTCGCGGGCCGGCGTCAGGCTGCGCGCCAGCTCCTTCACCGCCGGGTCCTGGGGGCGCAGCTCGAGCGAGCGGGTCAGGTCGGCCAGCGCCTCGGCGCGCCGGCCGGCCCGCAGGCGCGCCCGGCCGCGCCGCTCCCAGGCCTCGGGCTCCTCCGGGCAGAGGCGCAGCGCCGCCGCGAAGGCCGCCTCGGCCTCCTCGTCCCGGCCGGTGGCGGCCAGCAGGTCGGCCAGCTCGAGCCGGGTGGCCACGCCGGCGGGCTCCAGCCGGACGGCCTCGGCCAGCAGCGCCGCCGCCCCGTCCACGTCGCCGCGGGCCAGCAGGACCCGCTGCAGCGAGGCGCGGGGCCCCTCGTCGTCGTGGCGCAGGGCCAGCGCGGTGCGCAGCAGCGCCGACGCCCGGTCGAGCCGCCCGAGCCGCCGCGCCGCGCCCGAGGCGGCGACCAGCGCCGCGGCGGAGGGCGGGTCGAGCTCCGCCAGGGCCAGCCGGTCGGCGGTGGCGCGGGCCGAGCGGCCGGCCCGATCCTGCGCCCCGGCCAGCGCCACCCGCGCCGCCACCCAGCCCGGCGCCGCGGCCACCGCCCGCTCCAGCAGCCGCGCCGCCTGGTGCGGCCGGTCGAGCAGGGTGGCCTCCTCGGCCAGGGCCGCCAGCACCGCCGGGTCGCCCGGCGCCCGCGCGCGGGCCGCCTCCAGGTGCGCCAGGCGCCGGCTGCGGTCGTCCTCCAGCGAGGCGGCCAGCAGCCGGAGCTCCACCGAGCCTGGGTCGAGCTCGGCGGCGCGCCGGGCCTGGCGGGCCGGCCGCCGCTCCTCGGCGTCGGCGCCCTGGCGCACCTCCAGGGCCACCGCCAGCGCCCGGCGCGCCGCGGCCTCGGCCACCCGGGCCGCCCGCGCCGCCGGCCCGGCCCCGCCGCCCACCTGGGCCACCCGCCTGGCAGCGCCCTCGGCGCGCGCCGTGAGCCGCTCCACCAGCCCGTCGATCGGCCGCGGCCGCTCGCCCGGCGCCACCGCCGGGGGCAGGCCGCCCTCCAGCAGGGCCTGCGGGTCGCGCGCCGGCAGCCCCAGCCCGCCGCCCCGCTCGTCGGCCAGCCGGACGGCCATGCGGAAGGCGCCGGACACGTTGCAGAGCTTCACCAGGATCCGGTTGGGCCCAGGGCGCAGCGCCACCACGGCGCCGCGCTGGTCGATGCGGAAGGGGTGGTCGCCGGGGTCGGCCAGGGCCAGCGCCCCGTTCACCCAGACCTTGGCCCGGCCGCTGCCGCCGAACCAGAGCCGCGCCGCCTGGGCGCGCGGCGCGTCCACCACCGCCAGCGCGTAGGCCGTCGCCTCCGCGGTGGGGCGCAGCATGGCCGCCAGGTGCAGGGCGCCGTCGGCGGTCACCTCCGGCGGCGCGGCCCGCCAGGCCACCTCCCGCACCTTGCCCGGCAGGCGCGCGGTGACGTCCTGGGACCGCTCCGGCGGGTAGACGGCGTCGAGGCCGCGCTTCCCCTCGTCGTCGAACGGGCCGATGACCAGCCAGCGGTCCACGAAGCCCTGCCGCGCCCGCACCGCCGCCGCCCGCTGCGGGTTGCCGCGGGCCACCTCCTGCCGCGCCAGCTCCTGGCGCGCCAGCGCCCGCAGCTCGGCGTCGGTGGCCGGGTCCTCGATGAAGCGACCGAGGGCGGTCACCACCTGGGCGCGGTCGGGCGCCTCGTCGGCCACCGCGGCCAGGGCGTCGAGCGGCACCACCGCCTCCGGGCCGCGCTCCCGGGCCAGGCCCGCCAGGGCGAGGGCCAGCCGCTCGGCGGCGAGATCGCGGGGCGGGGCGGCGACGGCGGTGGGCGCAGCAGCCGCGGCGACCGTGAGGCGGCCGGCGGGCTGCGCGACGGCCAGCAGGGCGACGAGGGGCGCGAGGAGGGTGATCATCGGGTCAGGGAGTGTAACCGCCGGCCGGCCGCGGCGCGCCAGCTCACTCCGCGCGCGCCAGGGCGACCACCGCGATGGAGCGGGCGCCGGCGGCGCGCAGGGCGGCGGCGGCCGCGTCGGCGGTGGCGCCGGTGGTGACCACGTCGTCCACCAGCACCACGTCCCGGCCGGCCACGGCGCGCCAGTCGGCGGCGAAGGCCCCCGCCACGTTGCGGGCCCGCGCCGCCCGGGAGCGGCCCACCTGCGGCGGCGTCTCCCGCCGCCGGGCCAGGGCCCCGCGCAGCCGCACCAGCCCGGCCGCCCGGGCCAGGTGGCGGGCCAGCAGCGAGGCCTGGTCGTAGCCGCGCTCCAGGCGCCGCCGCCGCCCCAGCGGCACCGGCACCACCACCGCCCCGGCCGGCAGCGCCACCCGGCCGGCCAGCCAGCCGCCCAGCGGACGGGCGACCGCGGGGCGGCCCCCGTACTTGAGGGCCTGGACCGCCTCGGCCAGCGGCCCGCCGTAGAGCCCGCCGGCCTGCACCGAGTCGAACGCCGGCGGCGCCGCCAGGCAGGCGCCGCAGGCCAGCCCCGGCCCCGGCAGCCCGCAGCGCAGGCAGCCGGGCGGGGCGTCGAGCAGGGCCTCCGCGCAGTCGGAGCAGAAGGGCCCGCCGCCGCACGGCGCCCGGCAGGCGGCGCAGCGGGGCGGATAGACCAGGTCGAGGAGGGCCGAGGCCACCGGGGCGAGGTGGCGGGCCAGCGGTCCGAGGGCCGGGACGGGCATGGGAGGTGCCCAAGCACGGGCCGTGCCGACCCCGACCCAGGACCGCGCCACCCCCTCCCCTACCGGATGATCAGCCCCAGCCCCTTCATCTCCTTGGGCTGCGGCAGCCCCATCACCTGCAGCGCCGTCGGGGCCACGTCGGCCAGCACGCCCTTGGAGCGGAGCTTGGCCCCGCGGAAGTCCGGATCGGCCAGGATGAACGGCACCGGGTTCAGCGTGTGCGCGGTGTGCGGCTGGCCGGTGATGGGGTCGGTCATCAGCTCGCAGTTGCCGTGGTCGGCGGTGACCAGCATGGCCATGCCCTGGGCCTTGGCCACCTGCCAGAGCCGTCCGATGCTCTCGTCCACCACCTTGACCGCCTGGATGGCGGCCGGCAGCAGGCCGGTGTGGCCCACCATGTCGGGGTTGGCGAAGTTGACCAGCACGAAGCCGTACTTCCCGGTGGCGATGGCGGCGGTGAGCTTCTCGGTCACCTCGCGCGCGCTCATCTCGGGCTTCTGGTCGTAGGTGGCCACCTCGCGCGGCGAGGGGATGAGCAGGCGGTCCTCGCCCGGGTAGACCGTCTCGCGCCCGCCGTTGAAGAAGAAGGTGACGTGGGCGTACTTCTCGGTCTCCGCGCAGCGCAGCTGCTTCAGGCCGGCGCGGCTGACGATCTCCGGGAAGATCTCGTCCAGGCTGGTGGGGCCGAAGGCCACCGGGTACGGGAAGGTCTCGTCGTACTGGGTCATGCAGACGAAGGCCGAGAGCCGCGGCACCACCACGCGGTCGAAGTCCTTGAAGTCCGGATCGGCCAGCGCCCGGGTGATCTCGCGGGCCCGGTCGGCGCGGAAGTTGAAGAAGAGGATGGCGTCGCCGTCCTTGACGGTGCCCACCGGCTTGCCGTCGGCGTTGACGATGGTGGTGGGCTTGATGAACTCGTCGGTCTCGCCGTGGGCGTGCGAGGCCTCCACCGCGGCGATGCCGCTCGAGGCCCGGTAGCCCTCGCCGCGCGCCATGGCCGCGTAGGCCTGGCCCACCCGATCCCAGCGCTTGTCGCGGTCCATGGCGTAGTAGCGGCCGTGCACCGTGGCCACCCGCCCGTAGCCGGTGTCGGTGAGCCGCCGCTCCAGCTGCCGCATGTACTCCACGCCGGAGCGGGGCGGCGTGTCGCGCCCGTCCATGAAGGCGTGCACGAAGCAGCGCGCCACCCCCTCGCGCCGGGCCAGGTCGAGGCAGGCGTAGAGGTGCTCCTGGATGGAGTGGACGCCGCCGTCGGAGACCAGCCCCATGAGGTGGAGCGCCCCCCCGGCCGCCTTGGCGCGGCGGCACGCCAGCAGCAGCGCGTCGTTCTGGAAGAAGGAGCCGTCCTCGACGGCGCGGTTGATGCGCACCAGGTCCTGGTAGACGATCCGCCCGGCGCCCAGGTTGGTGTGGCCCACCTCCGAGTTGCCCATCTGCCCCTCGGGCAGGCCCACCGAGAGCCCGCTGGTCTCGATGGAGGTCCACGGGTACTCCCGCATCAAGGCGTCCAGGTTGGGCGTGCCGGCCTGCGCGATGGCGTTGGCCTCGCGCTCGGCGCGCAGGCCGAAGCCGTCGAGGACGACGAGGAGGACGGGCTTGATCTTCGGCACGCTGGGCCTCTGGAGGGTGCGGTCGGGTGGGACGGGCGGGGGCGGATGATAGGGCGCGGGGGCGGGGCGCTCAAGGTGGCAGGTGAGCAGGCGGTGGGGCCGCACCGGGAGGGTCGGGCGAGGGCGCGCCCGAATCCTTCCCGCGGGGCCGGGACTCTCCCGTGGTGAACCTCCTCCACCCTGGCCCGGAGCCCCACCACATGAAGACCCTCGCCGCCGCCGCCCTGCTCGCCGCCCTCACCCTCGCCGCCCCGGCCCGGGCCGACGGTCCGACCCTCTCGCTGGCCCCGTCGCTGGAGCGCCTGGCGCTCTCGCTGCAGCTGTCGTCCGCCGGGGCGGTGACGGCCCAGGTGAAGGAGACCACCGTCTTCGGGCTGCCGAAGAACATCGGCCCGGTGGAGCGGGTGGCCCGCCTGGCCGTGGCGGCCACCCTGGTGGGCGTCGGCACCTACCGCCTGGCCAACGACTCGCCCAACACCGGGCTCTCCTGGGCGCTCGTGGGCGTGGCCGCGGTGCCGGGCGCCACCGGCGCCACCGGGTACTGCCCGCTCTACCAGCTGCTCGGCATCGACAACACCTTCTAGTACGCCATCACCGTGCCGACCGAGAGGCGCCAGGCGTCCGCCTCCAGGTCGCGCTGCACCTCGCCCACCAGCCGGACGTTGCGGCGGTGGAGCCAGCTGGCCGACAGCGCCGCCGAGTGGCGCCTGGCCAGCGCGTCGTCGGACTCCACGTAGTTGTAGAGGCCGACCAGCGCCAGCCGGCCGTTGTCGCCCTGCGGCAGCACCACCAGCTCGGCGAAGCCGCCGCGGGTGACGGTCTCCTGGTACCCGCTGGCCAGGAAGCCGGCGTTGGAGTCGCGCCGCTCCAGGTAGACGGCCGTGAGGGTGGCCTGCTCGCCCAGGGCCACCGCCACGTCCGGGCCGAAGAAGACGCTGGTGTTCACCATGGGTGAGCCGGTGGTCACCTCCTTGAGCTGCTTGCCCAGGTAGCCGAAGGCGCCGACCTTGACCGGCCCGAAGGCGCGGGTGAGCCGCAGCGCGTAGTTCTTGTAGCGGTCCGGGTCGCACAGCCCGCCGTCGCAGGGGCCGATGCCGGCGCCGTTGACCACCTGGCCCACCACCTCCACCCCGGCCGGCGCGTGCCAGGCCGCCAGCAGGCCGCGGTCGTAGGTGAGGTCGAGGTCCGAGGCGCCCGGCCGGGTGGTCAGCACCTGGTAGTCGAGGCGGGTGAGCTTGAGCTCGCGCTTGACCACCGGGTCGGAGACGGTGAACTGCCCGACGAGCAGGTCCACCGGCAGGCCGAACACCCCGGAGAGCTGCAGGTAGGCGTCCTCCAGGCCCACCACCTCGCCCTTCTCGATGATGAAGTAGCCGTAGTAGGAGACGCCGTCGGCCACCGGGCCGCCGGTGAGGATCTTGAAGACCCAGGGGGACTGGAGCTGGGTCTGGGGATCGGCGTCCGGGGTCCACTCGCCGAAGGCGTCCACCCGGATGGCCAGGGGCAGCTCGCGCGGCAGCTGCAGCAGCTCGTCGCCGGCGTCCACGGTGGCGCGGGCCGGCTCCTGCCCGGCCTCCATGACGAAGCCGCGGCCGGCGAACTCCTCGCCGTAGGGCTTGAGGCGCGGGAAGGGGGCGTGGCAGGTGGTGCAGCTCACCTTGTACTTGCGGGCGAAGGCCGGGATGGCGGCCGCGTCCAGGGGCACGAGCAGGGCGGCGGCGGCGGCCAGGGCCAGGGCGGGCGGGAGGAGGCGGGCGAGGGGTCGGCGCATGGTGGGTTCCTCTGGCGCTACGGCAGGACCGTGAAGGTGGAGGTGTGGGTGTTGATCAGCACCGGCGCCGACTCCTCGGCCGGCACCTTCATGAAGCGGGCGACCGAGGGGACCAGGCGCGAGTACCAGACGGTGGCGGTGATGACCACCGGGCCGGGCGGCAGGTCGGCCTTGGGCGAGAGCAGGAAGGTCTCGGTGACGGCGGCCAGGGGCGCCAGCCGGTAGTCGGTGCCCAGCGTGGCCGTGTTCCACTGGGCGATGGTCATGCGCCCCTGCTCGTCGAAGTAGGGCATGCGGAAGATGCGGTCGCCGTCCGGCACGTCGCCGTCCCGCGCCAGCCCCTGGAAGCCGACCAGCCCCTGGATGTCGCCGATGTCCTGGTAGGCCAGCGCCTTCGAGTCGGCGATGGTCCAGGCCTCGCCCGGGAAGCCCTTCTTCTCCACGGCCAGGTGGTGGACCGTGCCCGCGGCGTCCCTGGCCTCGACGTGCAGCCAGAGCAGCCGCTCCTCGGCCGAGCCGGAGGGGATCTTGTGGCCGGCCTTGGCGTTGACCACCACCGCGGTGATCCGGACCGGGTCGCCCGGCTCCACCTCGCGCGCCTCGGGGTGGACCCGCACCTCGGCCACGCCGTTCAGCTTCCCGCCGTCGTGGGCGCCGTGGAAGAGGTGCTGGCGCACGTCGTCGCGCTCCGGCGCCATGCGCGCGGCCCGGCCGCGGGCCTTCGGCATGTGGCAGTCCTGGCAGGTGATGCCGCCCTTGCCGTGCGGCCCCTCCTTCCACTCCAGCTGGGTGGACTTCACGAAGACCCCCCAGGGGTTCTGCTCGTTGTGGCAGGTGCCGCAGTACTCGGCGGTCTTGAGGAAGGGGTTCTCGCGGGTGGCGTGGTAGGGGCTCTCCACGCCGGCGCGGGTGCCCTGCTTGACGCGGCCCGGCGCGGTGACCCAGTTGAAGTTGACCGAGGGCTCGCCGGCGCGGCCGGTGATGGTGTGGCACAGGTCGCAGCTGACGCCCTCGTTGGCGCGCGAGCCCTTCTCCGGCCGGGGCGGCGGCACGTCGCCGGCCAGGAAGGAGAACGGCGCGTGGCAGCCGTTGCAGCCGGCCTTCACGCCGGCCACCTTGGGGTTCTTGGCGGCGTGCGGCACGGCCAGCTCGAAGTACTCGATCTCGTCCCAGGCGTGCGTGTAGCTCTGCGACATCATGGCCTGCTCGTGCTGGCGGGCGATGTCCACGTGGCAGGCGGCGCAGGCCTGCGGCTTCTCGAACTTGGCGTAGGGCTGGGTGCCGAGCGCCGCGTCGGAGGCGACGGCGCCTGGCAGGACCCCGACCGGCACGACCCCGACCGTCGCTGCGACCGGAGCGGCGGCCGGAGCAACGGCCGGCTCGGCGGCGAGGGTCGGGGCGGCGGCGAGCGCCAGGGCCAGGGCGGCGGCGAAGGCGGCCGGGCGGACGAGCCGCCCGGCGGAATGGCAGGCGGTGCGGCGGGTGGCGATCATGGGGAGTCCTCTCTGGAGGAGCGGACGATAGCCTCCGTCCCGCGGCGCGCAGCGCGCGGCCTAAGGTCGCATACCGACAAAGGACCGCTTACGGCGTGGCCCGCGCCGACGCCACGATCGACCCCGCCGCTCGACGCGGGCACCCACCAGGAGGCAGACTCCGCCCATGTTCCCCGTCGCCGCCGGCCGCCTCGAGGGGCGCCCAGGCCTCCCGAGCCGCCCCCGCCCGCCGCGCGAGCGCCGCGGTGGCTGACGGGCTCCTGCTGGCCGCCTTCCCGCCCGAGCTGGCCGGGCTCGACGCCGCGCCGCCGCCCGGCTGGCGCGTGGCGCTCACCGGCGTGGGCGCCCTGGCGGCCGCGGCCGCCACCGCGCGGCTGCTCGCCGAGGCCCGCCCGGACCGGGTGCTCTTCGTCGGCACCTGCGGCGCCTACGACGCGCGGCTCTCGGTGGGCGACCTGGTGGCGGCCTCGGTGGTGGTGGCCGCCTCGCTCGACGTGCTGGAGGGGCGCGCCTACCGGCCCGAGGTGGAGGCCACCCGCTGGCCAAGCACCCTGCCCCTCCCCTTCGCACCCCACGCCGTGGTGGTGCCGCCCGGCATCACGGTGGCGCCGGGCGGCGCGGCGCTGCTCGGCACCCTGGGCGCGGCCGAGCACCTCGAGCTCTCCGGCGTCTTCCAGGCGGCCCACGCCGCCGGGGTGCCGGTGGGGGCGGTGCTGGCGGTGGCCAACCGGGTCGGCCCGGGGGCGCACCAGGAGTGGAAGGCGAACCACGCCCGCGTCAGCCGGGCGCTGGTGGCGGCGCTGGGGCCGGTGCTCCGGCCGCCCGCGGCTGGCCCGGCCGGGCGCTGAGCCCTCCGCGCCCGGCTCACTCCTTGTGGTACGGCTCGCCGCGCAGGATGGTGGCGGCCCGGTAGAGCTGCTCCAGCAGCACCAGCCGCGCCAGCCGGTGCGGCAGGGTGAGGCGGGAGAGCGAGAGCCGCTCCACGGCCTGCTCCAGGACCGCGGGGGCCAGGCCGTCGGCGCCGCCGAGGAGCAGCGCCACGTCCTGGCCGCGCTCCTGCCAGCGCGCCACCCGCCGGGCCAGCTCCAGGCTGGTGGGCTGCTCGCCGCGCTCGTCGAGCGCCACCACCTTCTCGGCCTTGCGGAGCGCGCCCAGCAGCGTGGCCCCCTCCTCCTCCCGGGCCTGCGGCGTGCCGGCGTGCTTCCGGGCCTCGGGCAGCTCCACCAGCTCGACCTTGAGGGTGCGCGAGAGCCGGCCCAGGTACTCGTCCACCGCCGGGGCGAACAGGCCGGAGCGGTCGCGGCCGATGGCCAGGACGCGCAGCTTCACGAGAGCGGGTCCTCGTCGTCCGGCGGCTGGCCCGCCTCGGCGGCGCGCAGCACCGCGTCGAGCGCCCCCAGGGTCTCCAGGTTGCCGTCCTGGTGGTAGGCGGCCAGGCTGCGCTGGAAGTCGGGCACCCGCTCCAGCAGCTCCCCCAGCCCCTCGGCGGTCAGCTCGTCGGCGGTGAGCCCGTACCCCAGCCGCTGCAGCCAGCGCCCGTTGAGCGCCTGCTCGAACTGCTTCCTCACCGGCACCGAGAGCATGGGCACCTGCAGGGAGACGGCCTCGCTCATGAGGGTGAAGCTGCCGCCCGACACCACCGCCCGCGCCGTGCGCAGATCCTCGATGAAGCCACGCTCGCTGAAGGGGCGGTAGACGAGGTCGCCGTCGCGCTGGTCGGCCGTCAGGTCGCGGCGCAGGCCGTAGATGCGGCACTCGCGGCCGCTGCCCTTGAGCAGGTCCGGCAGCGCGGCGTTGGAGGTGCTGGTCTGGTAGACCAGCAGGTGCTCGCCCGGCTCGCGCCGCGCCGCCAGCACCTCGGGGCGCAGCACCGGCGGGTGCAGGCTGGTGCGGGGCTTGGTGATCTCCGGCTGGAAGAAGCTGGTGATGAGGTAGTGGTAGCAGGCCGGCAGCTTGGCCTTCACCACCCCCTTGGCCACCAGGTACTCGGCCTCCTTGCCCTCCAGCACCTCGGGCGGGTGGGCGCAGCGGTTCACCACCTGGTTGTTGTCGAGGCTGATGATGGGCAGGCCGTGCAGCTTCCCGTACAGGCCGCTCCAGGTCTCGAAGTCGGAGACCACCACGTCCGGACGGAACTCGGAGGCCAGGTCGAAGTAGGCCTTGACGTTGGTGGGCAGCCCGCCGGTGAGGCCGCCCTTCACGTTGGAGAGGAAGGTGCGGAAGTTCTGGACCTCGTTGTCCTCGTAGACGATGGAGAGGCCCCAGATGCGGGTGACCCCCAGGTGATCCGACTCGCGCGCCTTCAGGTAGTCGTGGGCGCGGCCCGAGACCACCACCTCCACCTCGTGGTGCCGCGTCAGGTGGTCGATGACGACCCGGGAGCGGGTGGCGTGGCCCATGCCTTCGCCGGCCACCCCGTAGAGGATCCGCATGTGGGCGAGTCTACCGCAGCCCCCGCTCAGCGGCCGCAGCGCGGCGGGGCAGCCTCGGCCTCGGCGGCGCTGGCGGCCAGGGTGACCCCCGGCGTCGGCGCGGGCCGGCCGGCCCGGAGCGCCGCGGCGTCCACCTCCACGGTGCGCCCGCCGGCCTCCACCCGCGCCCACCGGAGCGCGCCGTCCGGGCCGAAGACCTCCTCCACCCGGAGCGGCTGGCCGGAGAGGGTGCCCTCGCCGAGGCGGCGGATCAGCCGGCCCGCGGCGTCGCGGATGAGGGTGCGGCGGGCCTCCCCGGGGCAGTCGGGGTAGCGCTGCACCTCCTGGCGGGAGGTGGAGAGGGCGCGGGCGGCCCTGGCCGAGGCGGCTGGCGGCGTGGCCTCCTCGAGGGAGGCGGCGTCCTGGGCCGCCTCGGCGAGCTGCGAAGGGGGCGGGGCGGCGCGGAGGGCGGTGGCGGCCCTGGGGGCGGGTTGGGTCGGGGTCGCGGTCGGGGCCGAGGTCGGGGTCGGGGCCGAGGTCGGGGTCGGGGTCGCGGTCGGGGTCGGGGCCGAGGTCGGGGTCGGGGTCGCGGTCGGGGTCCCGCCCTCGGCGGCGGCCTTCCGCGCCTTCGCCGCCTCCTCCGACCGCGCCAGCTTCGGCTCCCGCCGCGCCGGCGCTGCGTTGCCGGACGCCTCGCCCCGCGCTTCGCCGGCCCCACCGATCCCGATCTCGCGCCGCTCCGGCGCGGCGGGCGCTGCGACCTGGGCCGGAGCGACCGGCCTGGCTGCCGCCGGCGCGGGGTCTGCCGGCCCCGAGGCTGCGGGTGTGGATCCCAGCAGCGCCTCCCGGTCCTGGTCGAAGGGGGAGCGCGGCGCCACCTGGCCGAGCTGCAGCGACAGCAGCACCGCGGCGGTGGCGCCCACCACGCCCAGCGTGGCGCCCCACAGCCAGGCCGGCAGGAAGCGAGGCCGCCTGGCGCGGGCCGCCTCGGCCGCCTGGCGGGCGGCGGCCAGCAGCACCCGCTCGCCGTGCGCCGGCGCCGGCAGCTCGGGCAGGGCGCGGGCGGCCGCCGCGGTGGCGCGCAGGCCGCGGAGCTCGGCGGCGCAGGTCGGGCAGGTGGCCGCGTGCGCCTCGGCGGCGCGCGCCTCGGCCGGCGAGAGCGCCCCGATGGCCAGGTCGAGCACCTGCTCCCGCTGGGTCTCGTGGGTCATGGGGCGGCGCCCCCATCCAGCGCCGCACCCGCCGGCGCCCCCGGGTCCACCCCGGCCGCGGCCAGCCGATCGCGCAGCCCGGTGAGCGCGTAGCGCATCCGGCTCTTCACGGTGTTCTCGTTGACCCCGGTGGCCTCGGCGATCTCGGGGAAGGAGAGGCCGGCGTGCTCGCGCAGCAGGAAGACCTCGCGCTGCTCCAGCGGCAGCGCCGCCAGCGCCGCCTCCAGCAGCGGGCGCACCAGGGCGTCGCCGGCCGCCTCGTCCGGGGCGCGGGCTTCGGAGGCGGGCTGGCGCGGCGCCCCGCCTTTCCCCGGGGCGTCGAGCGGCTCGGCCTCGCGGAAGGCGCGGCGGCGCCCCTCGTCGGCGGCCAGGTTGCGGGCGATGGTGAAGAGCCAGGTGCGGAAGAGCGCCCGCGGCGCCCAGCCGGCGCTCCCCTGGATGACCCGCAGGAAGGCCTCCTGCGTCAGGTCCTCGGCGCGGGCGCGGTCGCGGAGCAGTCGGCAGAGGAAGCCGTGCAGTGGCGTGCGGTGGCGGCGCATCAGCACCTCGAAGGCCGGCGCGTCGCCGCGCTGGAACCTCGCCATGAGCTGCTCGTCGGTCTGGTCCGGCGCCACGGCCTCACGAAGGCCTCCACGCAGGTGAACGCGCGAGGCGTGACAGGGATCTGCGGAGGAGAGTCTAGCGCGGTTCCCGGAGGCCACCCCCCACGCGCCTCCCGCCCGCGACGGGGTCGCCAGGCGGCGGTGGCCCCGCGTGAGAATTCCCCAGGGGCGTCATCTGTAGTATGATGTCGGACAAGGTGAGACCAGACGCCAAGCGGCTCTATTCCATGAGTTTTTCCAAGGCCGACGAAGATCTGCTGCTGCCCGACCGACGCGGCGCGGCGCGTCAGTACCACGCCCTGCTCCCCGGCCTGCACCCGGTGAAGCTGGGAGGCGATCACATCGCGGTGGACTTCCTGGTGGGCGACCCGGCCGCGGCGCTCCACTCGGCACCGCCGTCGGCCGGCCGGACGGTGGCCCTGGCCACGCCCGTACCGGGGCTCGCCGCCTTCGACCTCAGGGTCTCGCCTCGCCGCGTCCTCGCCTGGCTGCACTCCATGCCCGCCTACCGGGCCGGTGTGCCGGTGCACCTCGGGCGCCACGCCGACGCCGGCCGCTCCTTCGACAAGGTGGAGGAGCTGCTGCAGCTGCTCGACCCGGGCCGCGCCGTCGTCTACCTGGCTCGCCGGCCCCTGGGCGCCGCCGAGCGGGCCGCCTTCGCCGCGCCGCGCAGCAACCTGCTGGTGGAGCTCACCGCCACCCCGCGCTGTGCCTCGCTGCAGGTGCGGCGCGATCCGGTCGATGCGGTCCGCTCCGCCGCCGGCCTCGACCCCCGCCGCCTGTTCGTGGTCGTGGGACCCATCACCGCTGACGGCCTCCTCGACGCGGCCCGCGTGCTCGAGGCCCTGCCGCGCGGAAGCCGCCTCTCGCTCGAGCCGTGGACCGCCGGAGCCGGCGGCGCCCCGCCCGCGTCCGGTCCGGCCTACCCGATCCCCGGCCTGACCCCGCCGCCCCGCTCACCCAGCGCCGCCGCCCTGGCCGACCTCGAGGCCCGCGCCCACGCGCTCGGCCACACCGTCACCGCCTGGCGCTGCCGCGAGGGGCTGGCCCGGGTCGGCCGCGGCTTCCCCGGGGTGGACCGGATCACCGCCGAGCACGACCTGGGCCGCCGCGCCCTCGACCTCATCACCTGCAGCGGCTGCCCCAGCCGGACCCAGTGCCACGGGCGGCTGGACGAGGAGGCCCTGCTGGCGCGCCTGGACCGCGAGCTCACCGGCCTGGGGCTGACGCGGGCGACGCCGCCGCGACGCACCGGGCCGCGCACCTACCGGGTGGAGGTGGCGGAGCCCACCGCCGCCGGCGACGAGGCCTACCTGTCGGCTGCGCTGGGCCAGGTGGTGGCCATCGAGCTCAGGCCGCCGGGCGGCGGCGAGGCTCCCGGCCGGGAGCGCCCGCCCGAGGCGGCCGTGCTGCGCCGCTGGTACGCCACGGGCTTCCTGCCGGTGACCGAGCTCAACGCGGCGGCCGAGCGGGCGCTGGCGGACCTGGCCCGGCTGCACGCCAGCTGGAACGGCGAGGGCGGGCCTGCGAGCGCCTAGGCAGCCCGCTCGTTGCGCGAGGTGACCTGGGCCAGCTCGGTGGTGCTGTCGAGCAGCCGGCCGTTGGGCAGGAGCCGCGCCGGCACCGTCCGCCCGGACTGCTGCAGCTTGAGCCGCTCGCAGCGCGAGAAGCAGCCCTCGCAGTAGAACGACTGCCAGACCCGGAGCGCCGCGGTCATGCCGATGCTCTTGTGCAAGGCGCAGTCGGCTTGGTGGGGGCAGGCTTTGGTCTGCATGGTGGGCCTCGGGTCCTGGGGGAGGCATTTGCATTTTCGAGGCCGATCTCCTCGGCAGAAAATGCCGAGTGAAAACGGGGTGTCCCGTGTCGGACGGACTGCGGCCGGGAGGGTCCGGCCCCACCTTGGGGCGGTGGCCGTGACAGGGGATTGTGGCGGGAGTGCCCGTCCTGGCAGGGGAAATACCCGACGCCGTGCCGGGTGGACCCCCGGCCTCGGCCGCTGGTCCCCTCGTGCCTCGGCCATCGGACCCCAGAGCCCCGCCGCCGGACCCCAGGCCCCAGCCGCCAAAAGATGGCTCGGGCCCGGCGCCTCCCGGAGAGGAGGGGCCGGGCCCGGGGCCGGATCAGGGAGGCCCCGCCACGGGCGGCCTCGCGGTGGGCTTCGCCCTGGCTGGCTAGGCCTTGGCCTTGGGCGGGCCGCCGGCGGCGCCGGGGACCAGGTTGGCCGGGCTCATGGAGCGGGCCAGCTGCTCGTAGAGCGCGTACTTCTCGCGGATGTCCTTCTGCGACTGCTCCATCATCCGCTTGTAGCCCTCCGGGTTGGCGGCCTCCACCTGGCGGAAGCGGGTCTCGCCGGCCACGAAGGCCGAGAGATCGAGCTTGGGCGCCGGGCTGTCCAGCTTGAGGGGGCTCTCGCCGTTCACGACCCGGCGCGGGTCGTAGCGGAAGAGCGGCCAGTAGGCCGAGTCCACCGCCTTGGTCTGCTGGTCGAGCGCGTCGGCCATGTCGTAGCCGTGGGCGATGCAGTGCGAGTAGGCGATGATCAGCGAGGTGCCCGGGTAGCTGTCGGCCTCCTTGAAGGCGTTGACCGTCTGGGCGTCCTTGGCCCCCATGGCCACGCGGGCCACGTAGGCGTGCCCGTAGCCCATGGCCAGCATGGCCAGGTCCTTCTTGGCCGTGGCCTTGCCGGCGGTGGCGAACTTGGCCGCCGCGCCCATGGGCGTGGCCTTGGAGGCCTGGCCGCCGGTGTTGGAGTAGACCTCGGTGTCGAGCACCAGGATGTTCACGTCGCGCCCCTGGGCGATGACGTGATCCAGGCCGCCGTACCCGATGTCGTAGGCCCAGCCGTCGCCGCCCACGATCCAGACCGACTTCTTGGCCAGGTAGTCGGCGATGGTGGAGAGCCAGCGGGCCTCGGCGCTGGTCAGCTTGGCCAGCTTCGACCTGAGCACCAGGATGCGCTGGCGCTGCGCCTCCAGCCCGGTCTCGTCGGACTGGTCGGCCTCCAGGAGGCCCTTCACCAGCTCGTCGCCCAGCTGCGTGCCCATGGTGGCCAGCAGCTCGCGGGCGTGCTCGCCCTGCTTGTCCAGCGCCAGCCGCATGCCGAAGCCGAACTCGGCGTTGTCCTCGAAGAGCGAGTTGGCCCAGGCCGGGCCGCGCCCCTGGGCGTTCTTGGTGTAGGGGGTGGTCGGCAGGTTGCCGCCGTAGATCGAGGAGCAGCCGGTGGCGTTGGCGATGATGGCCCGGTCGCCGTAGAGCTGGGTGAGCAGCTTCACGTAGGGGGTCTCGCCGCAGCCGGTGCAGGCGCCGGAGAACTCGAAGAGCGGCTCGAGGAACTGCGTGCCCTTGACGTCCAGCTTGAGGTTGCGCCGGTCGGGCTCCGGGATGGTGGTGAAGAACTCCCAGTTCTTCCGCTCGGCCGCCTGGATGGGCAGCACCGAGGTCATGTTGATGGCCTTGACGCCCTTCTCGGTCTTCGACTCGGCAGGGCAGATGGCCACGCACAGGCTGCAGCCGGTGCAGTCGTCGGTGGAGACCTGCAGGCTGTACTTCTTCCCCTTCACCTCGGCCGACTTGAAGTCCATCGACTGGAAGGTGGCCGGCGCGCCGGCCAGCGCCGCCGGGTCGTAGAACTTGGGCCGGATGCAGGCGTGCGGGCAGATGAGCGCGCACTTGTTGCACTGGATGCAGAGCGACGGCACCCAGGCCGGCACGTCGAGGGCGATGGCCCGCTTCTCCCACTTGGCGGTGCCGGTCATCCAGGTGCCGTCCACCGGGAAGGCCGAGACCGGCAGGAGGTCGCCCTTGCCGGCCAGGATGAGCCCGGTGACCCGCTTGACGAAGTCCGGGGCCGCCTCGGAGACCGCCGGCGGACGGGCCGGGCCGCCCACCTGCTTCCCCTCGGTCTTCACCTGGAAGAGGTTGGCCAGCGTCTCGTCGACCGCCTGGAAGTTCTTGCGGACCACCTCGGGGCCCTTGCGGGCGTAGGTCTTCTCGATGGTCTTCTTGATGTGCGAGATGGCCTCGTCGCGCGGCAGCACGCCGGAGATGGCGAAGAAGCAGGTCTGCATGATGGTGTTGATGCGCACCCCCATGCCGGTCTCGCGCGCCACCTTGAAGGCGTCGATGACGTAGAACTGGAGCTGCTTCTCGAGGATCAGCGCCTGCACCTCGGCGGGCAGCTGGGCCCAGACCTGCTCCGGCCCGTAGATGGAGTTGAGCAGGAAGGTGGCGCCCTGGGTGGCCTGCTCCAGCATCTCGTACTTCTCGAGGAAGCCGAACTGGTGGCAGGCCACGAAGTTGGCCTTGGTCACCAGGTACTGCGACTTGATGGGCCGGGGGCCGAAGCGCAGGTGGCTGATGGTGATGGAGCCGGACTTCTTGGAGTCGTAGACGAAGTAGCCCTGGGCGTAGTTGGGCGTGTCCTCGCCGATGATCTTGATGGAGTTCTTGTTGGCGCCCACCGTGCCGTCGGCGCCCAGGCCGTAGAAGAGCGCCCGCACCACGTCCGGCTTCTCGATGTCCCAGGCGGCGTCGTACTTGAGCGAGAGGTGGGTGACGTCGTCGTTGATGCCCACCGTGAAGTGGCGCTTGGGGCGGGTCTTGCCCAGCTCGTCGAAGACCGCCTTCACCATGGCGGGCGTGAACTCCTTGGAGGAGAGCCCGTAGCGGCCGCCGATGACCGTGAGCTGGTGGTGGAAGCGGTCGATGTGGGCCTGCTCGGCCTCGCGCAGCGCCGTCACCACGTCCATGTAGAGCGGCTCGCCCAGCGAGCCCGGCTCCTTGGTCCGGTCCAGCACCGCCAGGTGGTGCACCGAGCGCGGCAGCGAGGTCATGAACTCGCCGAGGGCGAAGGGCCGGTAGAGCCGGACCTTGACCATGCCGACCTTCTCGCCCTGCGCCACCAGGTGCTCCACCGTCTCCTGGGCGGTCTCGCAGCCCGAGCCCATGAGCACCACCACCCGCTCGGCCTCGGGGTGGCCCAGGTACTCGAACAGGTGGTACTGCCGCCCCACCTGCTTGGCGAACAGGTCCATGGCCGCCTGCACGTGGTCGTGGCAGTCGGCGTAGTAGGGGTTGCAGGCCTCGCGGGCCTGGAAGAAGGCGTCGGGGTTCTGGGCCGTGCCGCGGATGGTCGGCGCGTCGGGCGAGAGGGCGCGGGCCCGGTGGGCCGCGATCAGCTCCTCCGGCATGAGGGCGCGCAGGTCGTCGTCGGTCAGCTCCTCGATCTTGGCCACCTCGTGGGAGGTGCGGAAGCCGTCGAAGAAGTGCAGGAAGGGGACCCGCGAGCGCAGCGAGGCCAGCTGCGCGATGACCGCGAAGTCGTGGGCCTCCTGCACCGAGGCCGAGGCCAGCAGGGCGAAGCCGGTCTGCCGCACCGACATGACGTCCTGGTGGTCGCCGAAGATGGAGAGCGCGTGGGTGGCCAGGGTGCGGGCCGACACGTGCATGCAGAACGCGGTCAGCTCGCCCGCGATCTTGTACATGTTGGGGATCATCAGCAGCAGGCCCTGCGAGGCCGTGAAGGTGGTCGTCAGGGCGCCGGTCTGCAGCGCGCCGTGGACCGCGCCGGCGGCGCCACCCTCCGACTGCATCTCGGCCACCAGAGGCACCGTGCCCCAGATGTTCGGGCGCCCCTTGGCCGCCCACTCGTCGGACCACTCGCCCATGTTGGACGAAGGGGTGATGGGGTAGATCGCCGCCACCTCGTTGATGCGGTACGCCACCGACGCGACGGCCTCGTTGCCGTCCATCGTCACCATCCGCCTGTCCGCCATGGTGTCTCCTGCTGCGGCGATCTGCTGCCCGGGGGGCGCCGCGCCTGTGGTCAAGAAGTCCGAGAGAGCCTGAGACCTGGGATCATGTACGGCTTTCCAAGGATTCCGCGGCCTTGGATCGCCGGCCTGCCGTGTGGGACGGCGGAGTCTAGCAGATCAGCCGCGCTCGAATGCAACGCGGACGGGGCCTGCCGCGAGGTCGCTTGACGCTGGTCAAGGTTCTGGCGGCCCGGGTCTGCCTTTCTCTCCGGCGGACGTTTCGCCGCATCGGAGCCCACGTGTCCACCACCTGCCGCCTCACCTCACGCCTCCCCCGGACGGGCCTCCCCGCCCTCTCCGCGCTCACCCTCCTCGCCCTGGCCACCGTGGCCGGGTGCGGCCAGGCCCGCTCCAGCCGGGGGGACCCGACCCCCGAGTGCCAGCGCTGCCACGGCGGCACCTCCGGCAACGCCGCGCCGCCACTCGGCGCCGCCGGCCAGACGGCCACCACCGACGTCGGCGTCGGCGCCCACCAGGCGCACCTGGGCCGCAGCACCTTCGCGGCCGCCGTCACCTGCGCCGAGTGCCACCTGGTGCCGACCGACTCCGCCGCCCACCTGGACGGCGCGGCCACCGTCACCTTCTCCGGCCGCGCCGTGGTCGGGCAGGGCGCCGGCGTGGCCACCTGGAATCGCGCCTCCGCCACCTGCAGCAACGTCGCCTGCCACGGCGGCGCCGCCCCGACCTGGAACGCCGCCGGGCAGCCCCACCTCGACTGCGGCGGCTGCCACTCGAGCCCGCCCGCCTCCCACGGCCCCGGCGCCACCGCCTGCCACCTGTGCCACCCGGGCACCGTGAAGGACGACGGCACCATCGACGTGGCCGGCGGCCTGCACCTCGACGGGCAGGTCGAGCTGGGCCCGAGCCAGCCCTGCGCCGGCTGCCACGCCGCCCCGCCCGCCAGCGGCGCCCACCTGGTGCACGCCACCCCGCCCTCGGCCGCCGACCTGGTCTACGGCGGGCAGGCGCTGGCCGAGGACGTGGACCCCAGCGGCGCCACCGGCCGGTACTACTTCGGCTGCGGCGCGTGCCACCCGGCCGACCCGGCCAGGCACCAGAACGGCACGCTCGAGGTGGAGCTCTCCCCCACCGCCACCGGCCTGCGCGCCCGCAACGCCGCCACGGCGGCCTTCGCCGGCGGCACCTGCAGCGGCGTCTACTGCCACTCCACCGGCCAGGCCGCACCGGCCTTCGCCACCACGCCGGCCTGGGTGGGCGGCGGCGCGCCCGGCTGCGGTGGCTGCCACGGCAACCCGCCCAGCTACGCCAACGGCGGCCCGACCTCGGGCGCCGCCAACAGCCACATCTTCCTGAACTGGACCGGCGCCGAGGGCGGCCACTTCGCCCCGCTGCCCGGCACCTTCCACCGCTCGCGCCACGGCGGCCCGAGCAGCTTCGCCACCGACGAGCGGGCCGCGCCGATGACCTGCCAGGCCTGCCACGCCGAGACGGTGGACCCCGCCAACCTGGCCCCGGGCGGCGCCTTCTACCTCGACACCTCCCTCACCACCCGGCTGGCGGGCGGCGACCCGGCCCGGTTCGGGCAGGCCAACTGGCTGGACACCCAGTGCACCAGCTGCCACGACGGCGCGCCGGGCTCGCCGCCGCAGGGGCAGGGCCGGGTGCTGCCGCTGCGCCACGTCAACGGCGTGCGCGACGTGACCTTCGACGGGCGCACCGCGGTGCCGGCCGGCTACTTCAGCGACCTGGGAGCCGCCGCGCCGACCAGGCTCTACTTCACCACCCGGGCCCAGTTCCCGGTGGCCCTCGACCTGACCGGGCTCGGGCTCTCGCCGGCCACCTGGAGCGCCTTCGCGCCCGGCACGCTCTCCCTGGAGCTGTCGCAGGCCGGCTATGCGCCGGCCACCCAGACCTGCTCCAGCGTGGCCTGCCACCTGGGCCGGCCGGCCACCTGGGGGCAGCGGGGCTTCGAGACCAACCCGCCCAGCTGCACCGGCTGCCACGACCTGCCGTAGGCCGGGCCGGACGCGACGAGGGGCCGGCGCCGGAGTCTCCGGCGCGCGGCCCCACCCGTCTCACGGCGCGCCTCGCCGGCCCGATGGGCGCGGCGCGGCGCGGATCGGCGTCAGTCCTCGACGAGGAAGCGCGGGGCGTCGACCCACAGGCCGTCGAGGTCCCAGAACGTCCGGGCGTCGCGCCCCATGACGTGGGCCACCACGTCGCCGTAGTCCACGATGATCCAGGTGCCGGTCTCGTAGCCCTCGACCGCCACCTTGCCGTGGCCGGCCGCCTTCATGGCGGCGTCCACCGCGTCCGCCACCGCGGCGGCCTGGCGGTCGGACTCGGTGGTCATGATGACCAGGTACTCGGCGTAGGAGGAGAGCCCCCGCACGTCGAAGACGGTCACCACCTCGGCCTTCTTCTCCAGGCCGGCGCGGGCGGCCAAGAGCGCCTTGGGGCGCGACTCGTCCGGCGCCAGCGGCGCCGCCGGCGCCAGCGGGAGCGCCGCCTCGCGGCCGATGGACTTGGGCGTCTTGCGGCGCGCGCCGTGCTTGCGCGGCAGCTTGCGGTCGGGGAGCTTCTTCTTCCCGCCCTTCTTGCCGCCCGGGCCGCCGGGCCGGAAGCCCACCTTCTTCGGGCCGGCCTTCTTGGGCGCGCCCTTCTTCGGTCCGCGCGTCACGCTGCCCGTCTTGGCCGGGCCCTTCTTCTTGGTCGCCATGCTTCCCTCGCCTCCCCTGTCTCGTGGTGCCGCTACCCTGCCGCTGCCGCCCCGTCCCGCCGCCGGCTCGCGCCGCGCCGCGCCGCTCAGCCGCGGACCTGCCCGTCGCCCTCCACCACGAACTTCCGGGTGGTGAGCTCGGCCAGCCCCATGGGCCCGAAGGCGTGGAGCTTGCTGGTGGAGATGCCGATCTCGGCGCCCAGCCCCAGCTCGCCGCCGTCGTTGAACCGCGTGGAGGCGTTGATGATCACCGCGCTGGCCGTGACCTCGCGCTCGAAGCGCCGGGCCGCCTGCAGGTCGCGCGTCAGGATCGACTCGGTGTGGAGCGAGCCGTAGCGGGCGATGTGGTCGAGGGCCGCGTCCAGGTCCGGCACCACCCGCACCGCCAGGATCAGGTCCAGGAACTCGAAGCCGTAGTCGTCGGGCCTGGCCTGCACGGCCGGCACGCCGGCCCGCCCCAGGATGGTGAGGGCGGTGGGGTCGCAGCGCAGCTCCACGCCGGCCTGCGAGAGCGCGATGCCCACCGCCGGCAGCAGCGCCTGGGCCGCGTCGCGGTGCACCAGCAGGCACTCCAGCGCGTTGCACACGCCCGGCCGCTGCACCTTGCCGTTCATGGCCAGCGCCACCGCCTGGCCCGCCTCGGCGGTGGCGTCCAGGAAGAGGTGGTTGACGCCCTGGAAGTGCTTCACCACCGGCACCCGCGAGCGCTCCGACACCGCCCGGATGAGCGAGGGGCCGCCGCGCGGGATGGCCAGGTCGATGAGGTCGTCGAGCTGCAGCAGGGCGTAGGTGGCCTCGCGGTCGGGCGTGGGCACCACCTGGGCCGAGGCCGCCGGCAGGCCGGCCGCGGCCAGCCCCTCGCCGAAGGCGGCCACCAGGGCCAGCGAGGAGCGCAGCGCGTCGGAGCCGGGCCGGAGGATGACCGCGTTGCCGCTCTTCACGCACAGCGCGGCCGCCTCGGCCGCCACGTTGGGGCGGGCCTCGTAGACCATCAGCACCACGCCCAGGGGGATGCGCACCCGCTTGACGGAGAGGCCGTTGGGGCGGCGCCAGGAGTCGGTGACCTCGCCCACCGGGTCGGGCAGGGCGGCCACCGCCTCGAGCGCGGCGGCGATGCCGGCCAGGCGCGGGCCGTCCAGGGCCAGGCGGTCCAGGTAGGCGGCGTTCTGCCCGGCCGCCCGGGCGGCCTCGAGATCGGCGCGGTTGGCGGCCAGGATCTGCGGCTGGTGCGCCACGATGGCCCGGGCCGCGGCGCGCAGGGCGCGGTCCTTCGCGGCGCTGGGGGCGCGGGAGAGGTCGCGGGCCGCGTCGCGGGCGGCCTCGGCCAGGGCCCGCATGGCGGCGGGCAGCGTCTCGGCGGGGGTGGTCATGGGTTCCTGGCGGCCCTCATACCACCGCCTCGTCGAGGAGGACGAGGTCGTTGCGGTGGATCACCTCGTCGGCGTACCTGAAGCCCAGGGTGGCCTCGATCTCGGAGGTCTTCTTGCCGGCCAGGCGGCGCACGTCGTCGGCCGCGTAGCCGGCCAGCCCGCGGGCGAAGGGGTGGGCCGGGTCCACCGCCAGCTCCACCGGGTCGCCCACCCCGAACTGGCCCACCACGCCCTTCACCCCGGGTGACAGGAGGCTCTTGCCCTTCTCCTGGATGGCGCGGCGCGCCCCGGCGTCCACCAGGATCAGCCCCTTGCCGCGGGCCGCGGAGGTGAGCCAGCCGTCGCGCCCGGAGAGCCGCTCGGCCGAGGGGGCGAAGACCGTGCCGAGCCGCTCGCCGGCCAGCAGCGCCGGCAGCGCCCCGGCGCGCCGGCCGGACAGGAGCGCCGTGACCACCCCCTGGGCACCCAGCCGCCGGGCCGCCTTCACCTTGGTGGCCATGCCTCCGGTGGAGCGCTCGCTGCCGGCCCCGCCGGCCAGCCGCTCCACCTCGGCGGTGACCCGCGCCACGTCGTGCTGCAGGAGGGCTCCCTTGTGGCGGGGGTCGCGGTCGTAGAGCCCCTCCACGTCGGTGAGCATGGCCACCAGGTCGGCCTCGACGCAGCCGGCCACCAGCGCCGCCAGGGTGTCGTTGTCGCCCACCTTGATCTCGTCCACCGCCACGGTGTCGTTCTCGTTCACCACCGGCACCACGCCGCGCTCCAGCAGGCGCTGGAAGGTGCGGCGGGCGTTGAGGAAGCGCTTGCGGTTGGCCAGGTCCTCGGCGGTGAGGAGCACCTGCGCCACCAGGCGGCCGTGCCGGCCGAAGGCCTCGCCCCAGGCCGCCATCAGGTGCGGCTGGCCCACCGCGGCGCAGGCCTGCTTGGTGGCGATGTCCCAGGGCCGGCCCTTGAGGCGCGCCAGCCCGAGCCGCTCCGCCCCCAGCGCCACCGCGCCGGAGGAGACCAGCACCAGGGTGCGCCCCTCGGCCACGGCCGAGAGCTCGGCCGCCAGGCGGGCGCAGTTCTCCCGGTCGAAGCGGCCGGCGGCGTCGGTGAGGGTGCCGGTGCCCACCTTGACGACGAGGCGGCGGGCGCGGGCGAGGCTGCGGCGGGGCATGTGGGCTCGAGTCTAGTCGATGGGCGCCCGGGCCGGGAGTTCCGTCCTACGGACCAGGGTCCGTGGCGCGGGTGGAGGAGTTGGCAGTTCCCCTGTGATTCCGGGGGCCGCTTCTGGCACGGGTGCTGCCATGGCTCTGCCCATGACCGCGCCACGGCAGATCCTCCCGGGTCGCACCTACCTCGTCACGCGCCGCTGCCTGCTCCGCCACTTCTTCCTCCGCCCCAGCGCGGTGGTCAACCAGGTCCTGGCCTACGTCCTTGCTCTTGCGGCCGAGCGCTACGAGGTCCAGGTCCACGCCTACTGCGTCCTCTCCAATCACCTCCACCTCGTCGTCACCGATCCCCACGCCCGCCTGCCCGCCTTCCAGCAGTTCCTCTGCTCCTTCGTGGCCCGCGCCCTCAACGCCCATCTCGGGCGCTGGGAGTACTTCTGGGCGCCCTGCACCTACAGCGCCGTGGTCCTCGGGTCACCCGAGGACGTCATCGCCAAGGCCGCGTACACCCTCGCAAACCCCGTCGCCGCCGGCCTGGTCCACGCTGCCCA
Organism: Anaeromyxobacter sp.; assembly: GCA_016718565.1. Lineage (NCBI taxonomy): Bacteria > Pseudomonadati > Myxococcota > Myxococcia > Myxococcales > Anaeromyxobacteraceae > Anaeromyxobacter > Anaeromyxobacter sp. The sequence goes on from JADKCZ010000005.1 coordinate 468,124, forward strand.
CCTCTGGCCGGGGCTCTGGTCGGCGCCGGACACCATCGGCACCACCATCCGGGTGAAGCGTCCGGACCACTTCTTCGACCGGGCGGGGCTCCTCCCCGAACACGTCGACCTCGAGCTCACGGTGCCGACCGGCTTCAGCTCGACCGAGGAGTTCCGCGACCAGCTGCGGGCGGAGCTCTCGCGGCAGGAGGAGGCGGCCCGCGCCGAGATCCCGGCCTTCCTCGGCGTGACCCGGGTGCGGACGCAGAGCCCCTTCGCCCGGCCGAGGCCCGGCGAGCCACGCCGCCGGCTCTCTCCCAGGGTGGCCGCGCGGGACAAGTGGAAGCGCATCGAGCTCCTCCAGCAGCTGGAGAGCTTCCTCAGCGACTACTGGGAGGCGCTCAGGGTCTGGCGCGAAGGCAAGGTGGAGCCCGTGTTCCCTGCCGGGACCTACCTGATGCGGGTCGCGCATGGCGTCGCCTGCGCTTCCGCCTAGACGACCGCACCAAACCAGCCCTGCTGCGCTCCGCGAGGCCTCCCCGGCCCACGACGAGGGCAGCGGTGTGCGTTGCGCGAGTTCAGCGAGCCCCGCCCTGGCCGTTCCTGCTGCGAGCCCCACCACCCGGGCCTGCCGGCCCCCCCCCTTTGGCTGGGCACTCGGCGGCCCCCTTCCTTCACGGCGGCATCGGAGATGAGGCTTCCCAGGGGATTACTCCCGGACTGGGACCCGGGGCGCGTCGAGCAGCCCGCGCACCTGCGCCAGCAGCGCCGCGGCGGAGAAGGGCTTCTGCAGGAAGGCGGTGCGCGGCACCGCCAGCTCCCTCGGGCCGATGGTGTCGCGGGCGTAGCCCGAGACGTACAGCACCGGCAGGCCCGGGCGGCGCTGCCGCAGCGCCTCCGCCACCTCGCGCCCGCCCATGCCGGGCATGACCACGTCGGTGACCGCCAGCGCCGGCGGCTCGGCCGCCTGCGCCACCAGCCGCAGCGCCTCGTCGCCGGCCTCGGCCACCAGCACCCGGTAGCCGGCGCGCTGCAGCGCCCGCACCGTCACGGCGCGCACCAGCGGGTCGTCCTCCACCACCAGCAGGAGCTCGCTGCCGCCCACCACGGGGTGCGTGGCCGCCTCCGGGCCGCCCGGCCGGGCCGCCGCCTCGGCGGGGGCGCGCGGCAGGCAGACCAGCACGGTGGTGCCCTGGCCAGGCCGGCTGTGCACGTGCACGTGGCCTCCGCACTGGGTGACGATGCCGTACACCGTGGCCAGCCCCAGGCCGGTGCCGGCGCCCTGGGGCTTGGTGGTGAAGAAGGGCTCGAAGAGGTGCGCCATGGCCTCGGGCGTCATGCCGGTGCCGCTGTCCCGCACCTCCAGCCGGACCCACTGCCCCTGGTGCAGCTCGGGGTCGCCGGCCGCCGCCTCCTGGCCCACCGTGGCGTTGCTGGTGGCGATGACCAGCGTGCCGCCCTCCGGCATGGCGTCGCGGGCGTTGACCGCCAGGTTGAGCAGCACCTGGTCGAGCTGGCCCGGGTCGCACACCGCCGTCCAGAGCTCCGGGTGCAGCTCGAGGCGCAGCTCCAGGTCCTCGCCCAGCACCCGCCGCAGCAGCTTCTCGCTGCCGCGCGCCACCTGGTTGAGGTCGAGCGGCACCGGCGCGATGACCTGCTTGCGGGCGAAGGCCAGCAGCTGGCGCGTCAGGTCGCGGGCCCGCTCGCCGGCGGCGCGCAGCTCCGACAGGTCCTCGGGGTCGATGGCCTGGCCGGCGGCCAGGTCGCGGCGCAGCGCCTCGCCGCAGGCCAGGATGACGGTCAGCACGTTGTTGAAGTCGTGGGCCACGCCGCCCGCCAGGCGGCCGATGCTCTCCAGCTTCTGGGCCTGCTGCAGCTGCGCCGCCAGGCGGTGCTGCTCGGTGACGTCGCGGGCGTTGACCACCACCCCCTGCACGGCCGGGTCGGCGCGCAGATCGCGCCCCAGCCCCTCCACCAGGCGCCAGGTGCCGTCCCTGTGCCGGTGCCGGCTCAGGGTCCGCGCCGGCCCGCCGCCGGCCTCCACCTGCCGGGTGACCTCGGCCACGATGGCCACGTCGTCGGGGTGGACGAGCTCGAGCTCCAGCAGGGTGTGGCCCAGCATCTCCGCGGCGGTCCAGCCCAGCGCCTCTGTGGCCCCGGCGCTCCAGAAGGAGATGCGCCGCTCCAGGTCGAAGACCACGATCATGTCGGTGGACTTCTCGATGAGGGCGCGGAAGCGCTCCTCGGAGCGCCGCAGGGCCCGCTCGGCCCGGACCCGCGGCGTCACGTCGCGCGAGAGGCCGATCACCTCGACGGGCCGGCCCTGCCCGTCGCGGGCGGCGGTGGCGCTGATCTCCACGTGCTTGACCGAGCCGTCGCGGCAGGGCTGGTCGTAGACGCCGAGGTGGGGGTCCTCCTCCTCGGGCGTGCCCAGCCGGGCCAGGACCGCACCGGCCCGCGCCAGCGACTCCGGCGTGAGGGCGTCGGCCAGGGTCTGGCGCAGCGCCTCCTCCACGGTGTAGCCGCGCTGGCGCAGGATGGCCGGGCTCACGTAGGTGAAGCGCTGGCTGCGCAGGTCGAGCGTCCAGGTGACGTCCTTGGAGTGCTCGGCCAGCAGGCGGTAGCGCCCCTCGCTGGTGGCCAGCTGCTCGCCGGCCCGCCGCTCCTGCTCCAGGCCGGCGCGGCGGTCGCGGCGGTTGAGGACCACCCGGTGGAGCGAGAAGGCGGCGGCGGCCAGGGCCAGCACGGCCCACTGCAGCACCTGGCTGGCGGGGTGGCCGTCGCGGACCATGAGGAAGAGCCCGCCCAGGGTGGAGACGGCGGCGCCGGCGGCGTTGGCGGTCAGCCCGTGCGGCGCCAGGATGCCGTAGAGGATCGGCAGGGCCCAGATGACGTGGAAGCCGATGCAGGCGGTGCCGCTGGCGAGGAGGGCGGTGGTCACCGCCAGGCCGGAGACCCCGGCGGTGATGGCCAGGCGCCAGGCCCGCGCCTCCGCCAGGGCGGCGCGCGGCAGGCGCCAGCCGGCCAGCGCCAGCACCAGCGGGATGAGGAGCCCGACCAGCAGCGCCCGGCGCGGGTAGATCCCGGCCCAGCCGAAGACCAGGTAGTAAGGGGCGATGAGCCCGGCCGCGCCCAGCAGCAGGCGCCGCTGCTGCAGCGCCGCCCGGGCCCGGAGGTCGTGCGAGCTGCCGGAGGTGGGGGGGGCGGCGCCGGGCAAGCCCCGATTCTCCGATGGGAGCGGTGTCCAGACCACCGAATTCAACGCTCCGCCCTGACGGGCGGGGTCCGGCTCACCCCTCCGGCTGGGCCAGGAACCCGGCCACGTCCTCCCAGAGCGCCTCGAAGCGGGCCCTGGTGAAGCCCGAGCCGGAGGCCATCCAGTCGAAGTGGGGCGGCACGTGGGTGGGGCCGTGGAAGTGGCCCAGCACGTCGTGGTGGTCGGCCCAGGCGGCGTGCAGCACCGGGCCGCGCACCTGCGAGAGGGTGGGCACGATGCCGTCGTTGGCGGCCGGCGCCGGGATGCGCCCGAAGGCGCGGCGCAGCACCCCGGCGGTGACCTCGGGCAGGCGCGCCCGGGCGTGGCGCGGCGAGCCGGCGGCGAAGCGGTAGAGCCCGACGAAGAGGGCGTGGGTGGCCTGGGAGTAGGGGTCGAAGCCGGCGGCCAGCAGCGACCGCAGCCCCGGCGCCACCGCCTGCGTCACCACGCAGCCGTAGGGCAGGCCGGGCCGGTCCTCGGCCGAGGCGTTGAAGAGCTCCATGCCGGCCGGGGTGAGCTGCCCCACCAGCCCCTGGTCGGTGCGGACGTCGGCCAGGAAGGTCTCCACCGACCGGCGCCGCTCCCCGGAGAAGTCGGCCAGCAGCTGCTGGTAGAGCTGGTCGAGCACGCCGGAGGGCGGGGCCTTCCTGAAGCGGAGCCAGCGGGCCAGCTGCAGCACCGCCGAGATGGGCAGCCGCCCGGTGCGCAGGGCGTGGATGGTGGTGAGCGAGAGCAGCCGCAGGGCCTGCTGGCCGAGCAGGCTGGAGAAGGCCTGCGCCAGCGGGGTGCCGTGGTGCGGGGTGGAGACGGTCACCACCGCCCGCACCGCCCGGGCGCAGCGCTCCACGTCGGCGCCGGTGGGGAGCGCCACGCCCGGCGTGACCACCAGCCGGGCGTCGAGGCCCCCCGAGGAGTGGCCCACCAGGCTGATCCGCCCGGGCGCCCGGTCGAGCAGCGCCGAGATGGCCTCGCACACCAGCGCGGCGCGGCGCGGCAGCGAGGCCGTCGGCTCGGTGCGCACCACCTCCACCTCGCCGTCCAGCCCCAGGCCAGGCCCGACCTCGGCCAGCAGGTCGCGCACGTGGCCGAAGTAGGTGAAGTCGCCCAGGTTGGCGAAGCCGAAGAACCCCGGGACCAGGACGACGTGGTGCGGACGGGACACGGGCGGCGCCCCGCCCCTACGACTCGCTGGTCACCAGGAAGAGCGGCTTCATCTCGAAGCTGCGGTAGTGCGGCCGGTAGCGGTCGGTGGAGTAGTGCTCCTTGACGTTGACCATCTTCTTGGTGGCGGTCACCACGTCCACCGGCACGTTGTCGTAGCGGCCGTTCTTGAGGACCACCAGGCGGCCGTGGTGGCGCTTCAGGATCAGGTCGAGCGCCAGGTTGCCGTAGGCCATGGGCACGATGGAGTCGATGGCGTCCGGGTCGCCGCCGCGCACCAGGTAGCCGAGCTTCTGGTTGATGACCTCGATCTTCTTGCCGCCGGTGAACTTGGCCGAGAGGTCGCGCAGGTGGGCCGAGACCACGTCGCCGATGCCGCCCAGCTTGGCGTGGCCGTAGGCGTCCTTGGCGTCGTCGGTGAAGACCATCTCGCCGCCGGTGAACATGGCCCCCTCGGAGACCAGCGCCACCGAGTACTTGGAGGGGTTGCGGTTGCGGTCCTCCACCATCAGCTCGGTGAGCCGCTCCATGTCGAACTTGAACTCGGGGATGACGCAGCGGTTGGCGGCGCCGGCCATGGTGGGCAAGAGGGCGGTGTAGCCGGCGTAGCGCCCGAAGACCTCCATGACCAGGAAGCGCTCGTGGGAGCCGGCGCTGGTGCGCAGGCGGTTGGTCATCTCGATGGTGCGGGTGACGCAGGTGGAGAAGCCGATGCAGTAGTCGGTGCCCGGGACGTCGTTGTCCATGGTCTTCGGGATGGCCACCACCTTGACCCCCTCCTGGTAGAGCCGCACGCCGTAGGAGAGCGTGTCGTCGCCGCCGATGGGGATGAGGTAGTCCACGCCCAGGAAGCCCAGGTTGGCCAGCACCTCGGGGGTCAGGTCGTTGTAGTCGGCCGCGTACTTGTCCTTGAGGTGGTCCGGCACCGCCGACTTCTTCACGTGGCTGGGGCGGGTGCGCGAGGTGTGCAGGAAGGTGCCGCCGGTGCGGCCGGCCCGGTTGACCACCTCGTTGGTGAGCACCTGGAAGTTGTCGCTGTTGTCGTACTGGGCGTCGCGGACCATGTCGATGAGGCCGCCCCAGCCGCGGCGGAAGCCGATCACCTCGAACCCCTCGCGGCGGGCCGCCAGGGTGACGGCGCGGATGGCCGGGTTGAGGCCGGGGACGTCGCCTCCGCCGGTGAGGATGCCGATGACGCCCTTCTTGGTGTTGACGTAGGCCACGGTGGGGCTCCTGGCGCGCTGCGCCGCTGCGGTCGGTTGGTTTCGGGCGCACAGCCTGCCGGGGATCGGCCGCCGCGAGAAGGGACCCATTGGGGGGCGCGCACCGCGCGCGCGAGGCCCCGGAGTGAGACGAGCCCCGGCGGGCGCGGAGGCCAGCCGGGGCTCGGGTGAGCGCCTGACGGTTCTTGGACCTCTGGCCGCGCCGCGGCGCGGTCCGGGCGGTCCTAGTGCTTGCTGGCGCCGGCGGCGCCGTAGCCGGTCTGGGCCCGGACCCACTGGTCGTCGAAGGCCTCGATCTCCGACCTGGCCCGCGCCGAGGCGTCCAGCTTGGAGAAGACGAAGGCGGCCAGGAAGGCGGCCGGCATGGCGAAGAGGGCCGGCTGCTCCCAGGGGAAGAGGCCGACCGAGACCACCTTGCCGGCCGCGTTCACCATGGTGTGGCCGAGGATGTCGCCCCACACCAGCTTGGAGAAGAAGACCAGCGTGATGGAGCCGACCAGGCCGGTGACGCCGCCGGCCAGCGCGCCGCGGGTGGTGAGGCCGCGCCAGTACATGGAGAGGATCAGCACCGGGAAGTTGGCCGCCGCGGCGATGCCGAAGGCCACGCCCACCATGAAGGCCACGTTCTGCTTCTCGAAGAGGATGCCCAGGCCGATGGCGACCAGCCCCAGGCCGATGGTGGCCATCTTGGAGACCCGCATCTCGTCCGCCTCGGTGGCCTTCCCCTTCTTGATGACCCGGGCGTAGAGGTCGTGGCTGACGGCCGAGGCGCCGGCCAGGGCCAGGCCGGAGACCACCGCCAGGATGGTGGCGAAGGCCACCGCGGCCAGGAAGCCGAGCAGCATGTTGCCGCCCACGAAGCGGGCCAGGTGCATGGCCACCATGTTGTTGCCGCCCACCACCTTGGTGGCCACCCCGGCCGCCGGCAGCAGCCCCTTCTCGAAGAAGGTCGGGTCCTTGCCCACCAGGATGATGGCCGAGAGCCCCATGATGAAGATGACGTTGAAGAAGTAGCCCACGAAGGCCGAGGCGTAGAGCACCGACTTGCGGGCCTCCTTGGCGTTCCCCACCGTGAAGAAGCGCATCAGGATGTGGGGCAGGCCGGCGGTGCCGAACATCAGGCCCAGGCCGAGCGAGATGGCGTTGACGGGGTCGCTGAGGAAGCCGCCCGGGGCCAGCAGGTCCTTGCCGACCATGTTGCCGGCCGCGTCCTTGACCTGGTTGACCTCGGCGAAGCGGGCGGTGGCCTCGGAGACCAGCCGGGTGAAGGAGAAGTCGAAGTAGGACATCGCCAGCACGGCCACCAGGGTGCCGCCGCACAGCAGCATGCCGGCCTTGATGATCTGCACCCAGGTGGTGGCGATCATGCCGCCGAAGATGACGTAGACCATCATGAGGGCGCCCACCGCGAGGACCGCCACCTCGTAGGGCAGGCCGAAGAGCAGCTTGATGAGCTGGCCGGCGCCCACCATCTGGGCCACCAGGTAGAAGATCACCACGGTGAGCGAGGAGACGGCCGCCAGGGTGCGGACCGTGCCCTGGTCGAGGCGGTAGGAGGTGATGTCGGCGAAGGTGAACTTGCCCAGGTTGCGGAGCCGCTCGGCCATCAGGAAGAGGATGATGGGCCAGCCCACGAACCAGGCGATCATGTAGATGTAGCCGTCGTAGCCCTGCCCGTAGACCATGGCGGTGAGGCCCAGCAGCGTGGCGGCCGACATGTAGTCGCCGGCGATGGCCAGGCCGTTCTGGAAGCCGGTGATGCCGCCGCCGGCCGTGTAGTAGTCGGAGGCCGACTTGGTGCGGTTGGCGGCCCAGTAGGTGATGCCCATGGTCAGGGCCACGAACACCAGGAACATGGCGATGGCGGCCACGTTGAGCGGCTGCTTCTCGGTCTGGCCCTCGAGCGGGCCGCCGGCGAGCGCCAGGGCGGGGAGGACCAGCAGCGCGAGCGCGGAGGCGAGGCGGCGCATCTAGGCAGCCCCCCGCGCGCCGGAGCCCTCGGAGGCCTTGGCCTCCGCGATGATCTCGGCGGTGAGCGCGTCGAACTCGGTGTTGGCGCGGCGCACGTAGAGCGCCACCAGGATCCAGAAGCCGACGAACATCGAGAGCTCGGCCAGGATGCCCACCGTGAGGGTCCCGCCCTCGCTGAGGCGCAGCGCCAGGGTCTTGGGGCTGAAGGCGACCGTCAGGATGTAGCCGAAGAAGGCCACCAGCACGACGGCGGAGAGGGACGCGGCGTACCGCCCGCGGGTCTTCACCAGCTCCTGGAACTTCGGGTTCTGCCGCATCTTCAGGTACATCTCGCTGCTCATGGGTGGTCCCCTCCGTCGACGTGTGGGCGAGGCCGCGCGCGGGCGCGGCCGGTGCGGCTCTGGTCGTGGCGTTGGGTCCTCGGGCGTCGCTGCGGCGACTGCCCTGGACACGGCGGCGCTGCGTGGGTGCGGCGTCGCCCTTGGCCGCCTGGAGTCAGGCTGGCCGTGGGCAGGGGTGGAGCCCTCGGAGCCGGCGTCAGGCAGGCCGGTTCAGGTGGTTCCGTGAGACGGGTGAGGCGGGAGGCGGGGGCATAGTCTCAAAACGAACAGGGTCCGACAAGGGGGCTAACAGGTGAATAAAACAGGACTTTTCAGGTCCATGGGCGCAATGATTTCGCGCAAAAATGGGTGCGGGGCCGCAGCGGAGCGTACGTGCGCTCACCCGTTTGGCCTGCCGCGTCGGGAGGTCGCTGATAATGCTTAGGAATTGACCAGGAAGAGGCGGCTCGGCGGCGGAGCCGCCTCGGGTGAGGCGGCGGAGCCGCCTCGGGTCAGGGCAACCTGTACGTCACCGACGCCGAGATCGGCACCAGGTTGGCCCCGGCCTCCGCCGACATCTGGAAGTAGGCGAAGTAGGCGTAGCGGGCCGCGTCGACCTTGCGGTGGGCCGCCTCCTCGGTGGCCACCTCGCGGACCTCGTCCGCGGCGCCGCTGGTGCCCAGCGCGGCCATCACCTGGTCGTCGGACCGGTAGAGGTACGCGGCGCCGTCCACCTGCGGGTCGGCGTCGTAGAACACGTAGTTGAAGCCGGTCACCACCGCGCCGTCGGGCAGCGGGACGGCCACCACCAGGAAGTCGTCCTCGCCGCTCACCTGGAAGCGGCCAACGCCGCCGGTGACGCTGCCCTGGGCCGTGCCGGTGCTGGAGAGGCGCGGCACCCCGGCCAGCGCCGAGACCGACACCACGCCCCTGGGCAGCCGCTGGCAGCTCACCGTGCCGTCCGCCCCGATGACCCGGATGGCCGAGCCCGGCGCGCAGGTGCCGGTGACGCGCGCCTGCTTCTGCTCGAGGGCCTCGGCGGTCTTCGCGAGCTCGGCGGAGTGGGCCTCGAGCGCGGCGTCCACCGACTCGGGGAGCCGCTCCGGCGAGAGGCGCCCCTCCACGATCTCGTCGGCCCGGATCTGGCGGCCGCCCGGGAAGTTGCGGGAGGGGAGGCGGGCCCCCGTCGTGGGGGGATCGGCGGCCGGCGCCGGCGGGCGCATCAGCCACCAGGTGGCGCCGCCACCGGCGGCGATCAGCAGCAAACCGACCAGGACAGCCCATCTGGACTGCATGTGGCCGCTTCTACCACGTCATGGGTCTGGCACCCTGACGCCCCTCGCCGTGTCATCCGGGTGAGGGACAGTCAGCCGCCAGCCGGGGATCGAGCCGTGCCACTCTGGGACCAGACCGTCGAGACGGGCGCGCGGGACCTCGACGAGGTCCACCGCGAGCTGTTCGACCTGCTCGACCTGGTGCTGGCGGCGACCGAGCGGGGCGACCTCGATCGCGTCCGGGCGCTGCTGGCCGGGCTGCGCGCCGAGACCGTCGACCACTTCGCCGACGAGCAGGGGCGGCTGGTCGAGCGCCGCGATCCGCTGCTGGCGGCCCACCTGGAAGCCCACGCGGCCTTCCTGGCCGACCTCGACCTGCTGGCCGCCGAGCTCGGCCGGCGCGGGCTCTCGCCGCTCTTCCGGCTCTGGTCCTCCACCCGGCTGGTGGACTGGCTCCGCTACCACACCCGGACGCTCGACCGGGCGCTGGCCTCGGGCGCCGCGCCGGCGGCGGCCCTCACCGGCGGTGCCTGGCGCCCGGGCGACGCGACGGCCTGATCCACCCCCGGCCTGGCGATATCGCGCCCCAGGGTGGGTAGCCGCGGGGGTGCGACGTCACCCGGGTTGACCGGCACCTGCCGCAGGCTGCCCGGGAACCGAGCGTCCGGATCGGCCGAAAGGCTCCGTGAAGCAGGGCGCCTAGCCCTGGGTCCGCGCGCCGCCGCGCCGCCGGCCGACTGCCTGATCCGGTGGCGTCCGGGATGCACAGGTGGTCCTGGCGCATGACAGACGACGCGGAGTTCCAGGCCGAGATCATCGCCGAGTTCATCGCCGAGGCCGGCGAGGTGCTCGTCCGCCTGGAGCGGGACCTGGTGGCGGTGGACGGCGGCCGCGACCCCGGCGAGGTGGTGGCCAACACCTTCCGCGCCTTCCACACGCTCAAGGGCACCTCCGGCTTCCTGGGGTTCGGCAGCATCGGCGGCCTGGCCCACGCCGCCGAGGACCTGCTCTCGTCCATCCGCGACGGGGCCATCGCCTGGACCAGGGAGATCACCGACGCCCTGCTGGCCGCGCTCGACGCCCAGCGCGCCATGGTGGAGCAGGCCGAGCGCTCGGGCACCGACGCCACCACCGATCAGACGGCGCTGGTGCAGCGACTCCGGGCGCTGGCGGAGGGGACGGGGGCCGCTGTGGAGGCGGCCGGCCCGACCTCCGCCAGCGCCTCGAGCATCGCGGCCGCCGCCCCGACCCCGACCCCCCGGCCCCGGCCCCGGCCCCGGCCCCCGGCCGGCACCGGTCGCGCGCTTCGCCCCGAGGGCGCCGGCGCCCACGCTGAACCGCCCGCCCGCGGCCGGCGCTCCCCCGATCCCTTCGCCGCCGCCGGCCGCCCCGCCCGCGGCGGCCTCACCTCCAGCGCCGGCCGCCACGGTCGCACCACCGGCCTCCCCGCCCGCCCCCGCCTCGCGCCGCCCCGAGGGCGACCACGCCGCCGAGAGCAGCACGCTGCGCGTCCCGGTGGCGGTGCTCGACCGGCTCATGGGCCTGGTGGGCGAGCTGGTGCTGGCCCGCAACCAGCTCCTCTGCCACGAGGAGGCGCGGGACGACCCCCAGCTCTCCGAGACCTCGCAGCGCATCCACCTGCTCACCACCGGCCTGCAGGAGTCGGTGATGAAGGCGCGGATGCAGCCCATCGACACGGTCTTCCAGCGGCTGCCGCGGGTGGCGCGCGACGCCGCCCAGGCCACCGGCAAGCAGGCCCGCCTGGTGACCACCGGCGCCGAGACCGAGCTCGACAAGACCCTGCTGGAGGCCATCAAGGACCCGCTCACCCACGTGGTGCGCAACGCGGTGGACCACGGCCTGGAGAAGCCGCCGGCCCGCGCCGCGGCCGGCAAGCCGGCCGAGGGCACCGTCTCGGTGCGCGCCTTCCACGACGGCGGCCAGGTGGTGGTGGAGGTGGAGGACGACGGCGGCGGCGTCAACCTGGAGCGGGTCCGCCAGAAGGCCGTCTCCTCGGGGCTGATCGGCGCCGAGGCGGCCGCCGCCCTGACCGAGCGCGAGGTGGTGGAGCTGCTCTTCCGCCCCGGCTTCTCCACCGCCGAGGCGGTCACCCAGATCTCCGGCCGCGGCGTGGGCATGGACGTGGTGCGCACCAACGTCGAGAAGATCGGCGGCTCGGTGGAGCTGGAGAGCTACGCCGGCCACGGCACCACCGTGCGCATGCGCGTGCCGCTCACCCTGGTGATCGTGCCGTCGCTGATCGTCTCCTCGGGCGGGGAGCGCTACGCCATCCCGCAGGCCAGCCTGGTGGAGCTGGTGCGGATCTCGGCGGAGCGCGAGGCCCAGCTGGTGGTGGACGTGCAGGGCACCAAGCTGCTGCGCCTGCGCGGCAGCCTGCTGCCGCTGGTGGACCTGGCGGCGGTGCTCAAGACCGGCGCGGCGGCGCGCGCCGACGACGGGGCGCGCTCGGTGGTGATCCTCTCGGCGGCCGGCCAGCGCTTCGGCCTGGTGGTGGACGACGTGGCCGACACCGAGGAGACGGTGGTGAAGCCGCTGGGCCGGCAGCTGCAGGCGCTGGGGGTCTTCTCCGGCGCCACGGTGCGCGGCGACGGCCGGGTGGCGCTGGTGCTCGACGTGCTCGGGCTGGCCCGGCGCAGCGGCGTGCTCGCCGAGGGCGCCGAGCGGGCCCGCCTGGAGGGCGAGGCGGCCTCCGGCCCGGCCGCGGCGCGCCGGCCCTACCTGGTGCTGCGCGGCCGCGACGACGGCCGCCTGGCCATCCCGCTCGACGAGGTCACCCGGCTCGAGGACCTGGACGCCGCCACGGTGGAGCGGCTGGGCGGCGGCGAGGCGGTGCAGTACCGCGGCGCCATCCTGCCCCTGGTGCGGCTCTCGCAGGCCCTGCCGGAGCGGCGCCGCGCCGCCCGGGTGCCGGAGGCGCCGGCCCCCGCCGCCGGGGCCCGCCTGCACGTGGTGGTGCACCAGCACCAGGGCCGCCCGGTGGGGCTGGTGGTGGACTCGGTGCTCGACGTGGTGGAGGAGGCGGCCGCCCTCGACACCAGCCGGGCCCGCGCCGGCGTGGCGGGCTGCGCCGTCATCCAGGGGCGCATCACCGAGGTGCTGGACCTCGGCCCGGTGCTGGCCATGGGCCTGGCCGGCGGCGAGGAGGCCTGCCGTGGCTGAGCCCCTGCTGATCTGCACCTTCACCCTGGCCGGGCAGGAGTTCGCGCTGCCGGTCTCCCAGATCCAGGAGGTGGTGCGCCACCTCACCACCACCCCGGTGCCGCTGGCGCCGCCGGCGGTGCGCGGCCTGGCCAACCTGCGCGGCACGGTGGCCACCTCCATCGACCTGCGCCGCCGCCTCGGCCTGCCCGACCGCGCCGTCGGCGCCGGCGAGGTCACCGTGGTGGTGCGCGGCGACGAGGGCCCGGTCTGCCTGGTGGTGGACGACGTGGGCGACGTGGTGGAGATCGACCCCGACTCCCTGGAGCGCGCCCCCGAGACGCTGCGCCCGGCCGTGCGCGAGCTGGTGCGCGGCATCTGCAGGCTGCACGACCACCTGATCCTGCTGCTGGACACGACCCGGGCCCTGGAGGCCGGCGCCCCGCGCGCCGCCGCCGCGGCCCACGCCACCGAAGAGGAGACGCCATGACCACCGCCCGATCCCTGAAGCGCCGCGCCCCGGCCGTCCCCAAGCCCTCGCGGGCCCCAGCCAAGGCGGCGGCGCCGGCCCGCGCCGCGCACCACGGCGTCTCCAAGGGCCCGCCGGTGCTGGCCCCCAAGTTCGGCATGGACGAGCAGACCCTGGCCACCCGCCGGACCTACGTCCGCCTGGGCGCCGAGGAGGAGGCGCTGCTCTCCAGCTACATCGGCTGGGTGGAGGCCGAGGCCGCCGACATCGCCCGCGAGTTCTACGACTGGCAGTTCGCCTTCGGGCCCACCGCAGCCTTCTTCGACGGCATGGCCAAGAAGAAGAACCTGTCGCTGCCCGCGCTGCGCGCCCACCTGGAGGCCGCGCAGGAGGGCTACCTGGTGGGCTGCTTCCGCGGCGCCCGCGACGGCTACGGCGTGGCCTACTACGAGTACCGGCTGCTGGTGGGCTCGATCCACGACCGCATCAACCTGCCCTTCAAGTGGTACATCGGCGCCTACTGCGAGTACGCCCGCCTGGTGCAGGTCCGCCTGCTGGCGGCCTTCGGCCCGGCCGTGGCCCTGAAGGTGATGGAGGCGCTCTGGCGGGTCTTCAACTACGACATGCAGGCCATCGGCGACGCCTTCATGCTGACCCTGCTCGAGTCGATGGGGCTGAACGTGGAGGCCGTCGACGCCCCGGCCGGCTCGGACCGGACCGAGCACCTGGCCCAGGTCAAGGCGGCGCTCTCCTCCCTGCTGGTGAAGGCCCAGGCCATCGCCGCCAATGACCTGTCGGAGACCGAGCCGCTGCCGGCGGTGGCCGGCCTGATCGGCTCCACCTTCGACCAGATGGGCGCCAGCATCGCCGACATGGTCCGCCAGATCGGCCAGAACACCGAGCTGATGGCCAGCGCCTCCGAGGAGCTCAACGCGGTGTCGCAGCAGATGTCGGCCAACGCCGAGGAGACGGCCACCCAGGCCAGCGTGGTGTCGCGGTCGGCCGACCAGGTGAGCGGCAGCGTGCAGACCGTCTCGGCCTCCTCGGAGGAGATGAGCGTCAGCATCAAGGAGATCGCCCGCAACGCCGCCGACGCGGCCCGGGTGGCCCTCTCGGCGGTGGCCGCCACCGAGGCCACCAACGCCACGGTGCAGAAGCTGGGCGCCTCGGGCGCCGAGATCGGCAAGGTGGTCAAGGTCATCACCGCCATCGCCGCCCAGACCAAGCTGCTGGCCATCAACGCCACCATCGAGGCGGCCCGGGCCGGCGACGCCGGCAAGGGGTTCGCGGTGGTGGCCAACGAGGTGAAGGAGCTGGCCAAGGAGACCGCCCAGGCCACCGAGGAGATCGGCGCCCGCATCGAGGCCATCCAGGCCGACACCGCCAGCGCGGTGCAGGCCATCGCCCAGATCGGCGCGGTGGTCCGGCAGATCAACGAGTACCAGAGCACCATCGCCGCCGCCGTGGAGGAGCAGAGCGCCACCACCAACGAGATCGACCGCAGCGTCACCGAGGCGGCCGAGGGCTCCAAGGAGATCGCCAGCAACATCAGCGGGGTGGCCGAGGCGGCGCGCCTCACCTCGCAGGGGACCGCCGACATGCAGAAGGCCTCGGAGGAGCTGTCGCGCATGGCCTCCGAGCTGCAGCGCCTCATCGGCCGGTTCACGGTCTAGCCATGCGCGCCCTGGTGGTGGACGACTCCACGCCGGCCCGGCTGCACGTGGGCCGCATGCTGGCCGACCTGGGCTTCGAGGTCTTCGAGGCCGGCCACGGCGTCGAGGCGCGCGGCGTGCTGGCCTCGCTGGGGCCCGTCGAGCTGGTCATCCTCGACTGGAACATGCCGGTGATGGACGGCCTGGAGTTCCTGAAGATGCTGCGGGCCGACCGGGCCTACGACCAGGTGCTGGTGGTGATGGCCACCGGCAACTCGGACGTCTCCAGCATCGGCACGGCGCTGGCCGCCGGCGCCAGCGAGTACGTCATGAAGCCCTTCACCGCCGAGGACCTGGTGGGCAAGCTCTCCATCCTGGGCTTCGAGTTCCCCGGGGCGCCGGCATGAGGCGGCTCCGCGTGCTGGTGGTGGACGACTCGGCGGTGATCAGGAAGCTGGTCTCCGACGCGGTCACCGCCAGCCCGGACCTGGAGCTGGCCGGCTCGGCCCCCAACGGCCAGGTGGCGCTGGAGCGGGTGGGCGCCCAGCCGCCCGACCTGGTGACCCTCGACGTGGAGATGCCGGTGCTGGGCGGCATCGAGACGCTGAAGGCGCTGCGCCGCCTCCACCCCCGGCTGCCGGTGCTGATGTTCTCCTCGCACACCGAGCGCGGGGCGCTGGCCACCCTCGACGCCCTGGCGGCCGGCGCCTCCGACTTCGTGGCCAAGCCGCAGGCCACCAGCCCGGAGGCGGCCCGCGTCTTCGTGGAGAAGGAGGTCCTGCCGCGGCTCCGGGCGCTGGGCGCGAGGGCCCTCGACCAGCGGACCGGCGCGGCGCGGGCCACCCCGGCGGCGCCCCCGCCCGCCCCGGCGCCGGCGCGCCCGGGCGTGGGGACGCGCCAGATCCAGGTGGTGGTGATCGGGGTCTCCACCGGCGGCCCCCAGGCGCTGGAGCGGGTGCTGCCCCGCCTGCCGCGCAACCTGGCGGTGCCGGTGCTGGTGGTGCAGCACATGCCCACCCTGTTCACCCGGCTCCTGGCCGAGCGGCTGGCCACCCTGTGCGCCTTGCCGGTGCGGGAGGCCAGGGGCGGCGAGCCGCTCGGTCCCGGCACGGTGCTCATCGCCCAGGGTGGGCACCACCTGCTGGTGGCGCGGGAGGACTCGCTGCCGGTGGCCCGCCTGGGCGACGGCCCGGCGGAGAACTCCTGCCGCCCGGCCGCCGACGTGCTCTTCCGCTCCGCCGCGGAGCACTACGGCGCGGGGGTGCTGGCGGTGGTGCTCACCGGCATGGGGCGCGACGGCGCCGCCGGCTGCGGGCTGGTGCGGGCCCGCGGCGGCCTGGTGCTGGCCCAGGATCGCGAGACCTCCACGGTGTGGGGCATGCCGGGCGCGGTGGTGGAGGCCGGGCTGGCCGACCAGGTGCTGCCGCTCGACGAGGTGGGGGACGAGATCGCGGTGCGGGTGGCCCGCGGGCAGCGCGCCGCCGCCAGGGAGAGCCGGTGAGCGTCGGCCAGGCCGACTTCCTCTTCTTCCGCGAGTGGCTGCGCCGCCGCGCCGCCATCCTGCTGGAGGACGGCAAGGAGTACCTGGTGGAGTCGCGCCTGGAGCCGGTGGCCAGGAAGCAGGGCCTGGGGAGCGTGGACGCGGTGCTGCAGCAGCTGCGCGGCACGCCCACCGCGGCGCTGGAGCTGGCGGTGGTGGAGGCGCTCACCACCAACGAGACCAGCTTCTTCCGCGACTGGAAGCCCTTCGAGGCGCTGCGCCAGCTCATCGTCCCGGCCATCCAGAAGGAGCGCATCTCCGAGCGGCGGCTCGACCTGTGGAGCGCCGCCTGCTCCAGCGGCCAGGAGGCCTACAGCGTGGGCATGCTGCTGGCCGAGCACTTCCCGGCCCTGGCCGACTGGCAGGTCCGGCTGCACTGCACCGACATCTCGCGCGAGATGCTGGAGCGCACCCGGGCCGGCC
This sequence comes from Anaeromyxobacter sp., assembly GCA_016718565.1. NCBI lineage: Bacteria > Pseudomonadati > Myxococcota > Myxococcia > Myxococcales > Anaeromyxobacteraceae > Anaeromyxobacter > Anaeromyxobacter sp. Next base: position 484,551 of record JADKCZ010000005.1, read on the forward strand.
GCTTCAGCACGCTGGAGGTGAACCGCGGCCTGCCGGCGCCGCTGCTCCTCAAGCACTTCACCCGCGACGGCGACGCCTGGGTGGTGAAGCCCGCGCTGCGCGCCCTGCTCTCGGTGAGCCACCTCAACCTGGCCGGGCCCTGGCCGGCGCTGCCCCCCATGGACGTGGTGATGATCCGCAACGTCCTCATCTACTTCGACGTGCCCACCAAGAAGGCCATCCTGGAGCGGGTGCGCCGGCAGCTCCGCCTGGGCGGGGTCCTCTTCCTCGGCTCGGCCGAGACCACCATGGGCCTGTCTGATGCCTACCGGCGCGAGGAGGGTGCCGGCACCTCGTTCTACCGGGCCATCTAGGCCGGGTCGCCGCAGCGACGCAGCACGCAGGACCACCGCGGCCCGGGCTGGGTCGCGGGCCACCGCAGCAGAGGGAGGACCACCATGTCGGATCTCAAGGAAGCCGTGCAGGCCGCCATCCTGGCGCATGGCATGTGGAAGTCGCACCTGGCCATGGCCATCGGCTCCGGCCAGAGCAAGTTCGTGCCCACCGAGGCCAAGAAGGAGGACGCCTGCCAGTTCGGCAAGTGGCTACTGGGCGACGCGGCCCTGAAGAAGGCGCCCCGCTTCGCCGAGATCAGGGCCCTGCACGCCACCTTCCACCAGGAGGCGGCCAAGGTGCTGGGCCTGGCGCTGGAGGGGAAGAAGGAGGAGGCGCGCACCGCCATGGGACGCGAGTCCGCCTTCGAGACCACCTCGGCCACCCTGACCAAGGCCCTGCTGGCCTGGAAGAAGGAGGCCTGAGGGGCCCCCGATGGAGGCCTGGGATCCGGCGCTGGCCCTCGGTGAGGCCGAGCTCGACGACGCCCACGAGCTGCTCTACCAGCTCAACTCGGCGACCGAGGAGGCGGTGGCGCGCGGCGACCTGCGCACGGCGCGCTGGAAGCTCGACGAGCTCTTCGACGTGACCGGCGCCCACTTCGCCGCCGAGGAGCGGTGGATGCGCGAGACCGCCTACCCGGCGGCGGCCGGCCCACCAGGCCGATCACGCCGCCTACCTGGGGGAGCTGCACAAGCTGCGCAAGGAGCTGGCCGCCAACGGCCTGTCGCCGCTCTTCCGCCTCTGGTTCGGCTCGCGCTTCACCGGCTGGCTGCGCCTGCACGTCAAGGGCATGGACCAGCAGTTCCACCGCCACCTGCGGCTCTGGAAGGAGGCGCAGGCGCTGCTGGCGGCGGTGCCGCCCCCCGGGGCGCCGCCCGCCGCGGGCACGCCCGGGGCCGCCGCGCCGAGCCCGGCCGCCGCGCCGGCGCCCAAGCCGGGCGCCTGACGCAGGGCCGGGGCCACCGGCCGGGGCTCAGCCCGCCGCGGCGCGCCAGAGCTGCACCAGCCCGAGCGCCAGGAAGGCCGCGGCCGAGGAGCCGCCCAGGGCCCGCGCGGCGCGCGGCCCGAGGCGCCCCACCGCGCCGAAGACCAGCACCAGCGCCGCGTTGGTCAGGGTGAGCGGCACGTAGAAGGCCACCAGGAAGGCGACCGCCTGGCCCGGAGAATCCCGCAGCGCCCCGGCCAGCAGCGGCCCGCCCACCAGGCTCCAGAAGAGCCAGGCGTTGGGGTTGAGCAGGTTCACCAGCGCGGCGCGCCAGAAGCCGCGGGGTGCGGTCGGCGTCGGGGTCGTCGTCGCGGGCGTCGTCGCCGTCGCCGTCGTCGCCGCGTCTGCCTCGGCCGCCGTCCCGGCCAGCTCGCGCAGCCCGCTGGCCCCGAGCCAGCAGAGCAGCGCGCCGCCCAGGAGCTGCAGCCCGGTGACGAAGGCCCCTGGCAGCCCGGCCAGGGCGAACAGGCAGGCCACGATCACCGGCGGGTCGGAGACCAGCGGGACCAGCGCCAGCGGCAGGGCCCGCCGCGGACCGGCCCGGGCGGCGCGCTCCAGCAGGAGCGCCTGGAAGGGGCCGGGCGAGGCGGCGGCGGAGAGGCCGAGCAGCGCGGCCTGGGCGGGGAGCAGCACGGCGTGGCTACCGGATCGGGAGCTTCAGGCCCATCTCCACCATGGCCAGCAGCGCCTCGGCGTTCCCCCTGGCGTCGTCCACCGGGTGGTGGGTGTGGGCGGTCTTGCGCAGGTGCTTCCAGGTGGCGAACCCGTCCTTCACCATGCCGCAGTAGAGGTCGCCGATGCGGCGCCCCGACCAGCCGAAGGGGTTCCGGCCCAGCGTCTCGTGGAAGTACCAGGTGATGAACATCCAGTCGAAGGCCAGGTTGTCGGAGCAGAAGACCGGGCGCCCCTTCGAGGCCTGCGCCAGCCAGGCCTCGAAGTCGGCCATCACCTGGCCGGGCTCGTCGAAGCGCAGGTGCTCGTCGCGGGTCACGCCCGAGATGGCCAGCGCCTCCGGGCTCCAGCGGTCGGAGATGGGGCGGGTGCGACCGTAGAAGGTCTTGCTGAGGGTGGGCTCCACCACCACCGCGCCGAAGGAGACCATCGAGTAGTGCCCCGGCGAGGGCCCATCCGACTCCACGTCCACCACGATGAGCGACATGGCGGGAGTGAAGCACGCGCCCGGGGCGGGGCGCCACCCGCTCAGGCCCCGGCGGGCCCGGCCCGGGGGTCGGCGCGGCGCAGCACCACCACCACCCGCGCCCCGCCCTCCGGCCGGTTGGTGGCCACCAGGCGGCCGCCCCAGCGCTCCACGAACTCGCGGCTGAGCGCCAGCCCGAGCCCGGTGCCGCCGACCCCCTTGGTGGTGAAGAAGGGCTCGCCGAGGTGGTCCAGCGCCTCGGGCGTGAACCCCGGGCCGGAGTCGCACACCGCCACCTCCAGCCCGTCCGCCACCACCTCGATCACCACCTCCACCCAGCCCGGCGAGCCGCCCGCCTCGGCGGGGGCCACCGCGTCGGCGGCGTTGGCCAGCAGGTTCAGCAGCACCTGCACCAGCTCGGCCTGGTTGGCCACCACCGGCGGCGGGTCGGACGGGGCCCTGAGCTCGAGGCGCGGCAGCCGGGGCCCCAGCGTGCGCCGCGCCTCGGCCAGCGCCGCCAGAGCGTCGGTGGGGCCCGGCCCCCCGGCGTCGCCGCGGGCGAAGCCGCGCAGCTCCTGGACGATGCGCTTGATCCGCTCGAGCCCGCCGCGGCTCTCGCGCAGGGCGTCCCGCAGCTCGCCCTCCGGCTCGCGCCGCGCCGCCAGCTCCTCCTCCACGAAGGCCACGTTGGTGCTCACGAAGGCCAGCGGGTTGTTGATCTCGTGGGCCACGCCCGCCGCCAGCCGGCCCAGCGAGGCCAGCCGCTCGGCGAGCGCCCGCCGGGCCTCGGAGTCGTGCAGCGCAGCCTGCGCCTGCGCCCGCGCCTCGGCGGCGGCCCGCTCGCGCTCGCGCAGGCGGCGGTAGAGCCGCGCCGCCACCCAGCCGTAGAAGGTGCAGGCGCCGTGGGCCGTCACCAGGAAGGCCACCTGGCCGGCCGGGGTCCCGGGGGGCTGGGCCAGCAGCCCCACCAGCAGGCCGACCGCGCCGGCGGCCAGCGGCGGGCCCGGCTCGTCCGGCACGAAGATGCCGAGCACCACCGGGATCACCGGCACGAAGAAGTGGTAGGGGCTGGCCGGCCCGCCGGTGCCGGCCGCCAGCGCCCCCATGCCGGCGGTGAGGAGCGCCGCGTCGAGGGTCAGGGCGCGCGGCAGCCAGGCCGCGGCGGGCCAGCGCCCGGCCATCCACCAGCCGTGCAGCAGCGCCGCCGAGACCAGGAGGCGGCCGCCCACCACCGCCGGCGAGGCCCCGTAGGAGGCCAGGTCCAGCGCCAGGAAGGTGGTGTTGATGGCCACCACCACCAGCGTGACGCGGCGCCGCTCGGGGCTGGTGGCCTCGGTGGTGAGCGCTCGGTCGGGCGAGGCGGCTGGGTGTGGTCTGGACGTCGGGACCCCCGGACTGGGCGTCCATGGTACCGCGTCCGGCGGAGGGGCGAGACCCCTACGGCGAGGCGACCGGGCTGGCCGCCGGGCCGGCGAACTCGCGGCTGGCCACGGCCGAGGTGAGGACGTTGATGGTGTGGAACCCGAGCAGGGTGCCGAACGGGAAGAAGAAGGTGGTGAGGCCGGCCACCACCAGGCAGTAGGAGTGGCCGCGGCGCCGGCGGATGGCCCGCGCCGCCACCAGCAGCGCCGCCGAGAGCCCGGCGCCGTACAGGAGCACCAGCGCGCCCACCACCAGGAAGAGCCACCCCCCCAGCGACGGGGTGCGCGCCAGCCCCTCGTTGTAGACGCCGGGGTTGCCCACCACGCGCCACCCGGTGACGATGGGCATGGCGAGCAGCGCGGTGAAGAAGGCCAGGGCGGCCGCCAGCCCGTAGTGGAGCGCGGGCAGCCGGTCGAGATCGTCGCGCTCGTTCCGCGGGGCAGGGTCGGTCATGGCGCTCTGGCCGCCGCTGGGCGGGTGAAGGGTCCTGCGACGGCGCGGCGGGGGGCAGAAGATAGGCGGCGCCGCGGTGGGGCGCAAACCGGGGCAGGGTTCCCCTGTGGTTGCGATCGGTTGCCATACCCTGGGGGCGGTGCCCCCGGTCCTCGACCACCCCGGGTCGACGGCGACCGGCCCCGACCAGGCCTGCGACAGAACTGCACCCGCCGTTGATCTCGGCGTGATCGCGCGTTGTTGCACTTCCTGGAAAAACCCCAGGCTTCGCAGGGTCTTCGGCACGATTCTTCCATGCACGAGTCGAGGACCTGCCAGCGCAGAGGGTTGGCGCGTCCAGGCGGATGCGACGATGGCGAGCACCGGTGCCGGGGAGCGACAGCCGATGATCATCGAAGCGAACGGGACCTTCGACGTCCCAGCGGCCGAGCGCGTGGTGCGGCAGCTCCTCGAGGCCGGCCCCGACCGCGAGGTGCGGGTCGACCTGACGCAGGTGCGCGACTTCCACGACATGGGCGTGGCGGTGCTGGCCCGGGCGCTGGGCGGGCGGCGCCACGTGGCGGTGCGCGGCCTGCGCACCCACCAGCTCCGGCTGCTCCGCTACCTGGGCATCGAGACCGACGACCGGTCGCTGGTGATGTGATCGCCCCCGGCCGGCGGCGCCGTTATGCTGCCGCCACCCGATGCACGACGTCGCCGGCAACACCCTCGGCCTCAAGCCCTCCCAGCTCGCCGCCCTCCGCCGCACCTACCGCCGCCGGGTCGACGCCGACCAGGTGATCTCGCCCGAGCTGGCGCGCCACCTGGCCGAGCTCTCGCACGAGACCGGCCGGCAGGTGGGCGTGCTGCTCGACCGCAAGGGCGGCGTGGACTGGGTGGTGGTGGGCGACGCCCGCAGGCTCACCCTGCCCGACCTGGGGCGGCAGCGGGCCGGCTCGCACCGCCTGCGCGGCCTGCGGCTGGTGCACACCCACCTGGACGGCGAGCCGCTCACCCGCGACGACCACACCGACCTGGCGCTGCTCAGGCTCGACCTGGTGGCCGCCCTGGAGGTCAAGGACGACGGCCTGCCCGGGCGCGTGCACCTGGCCTGGCTCATCCCGGAGAACCCGGCCGGCGCCCTCTGGCAGGAGGAGACGGCCGCCTCGGTGCACGACCTCCAGCACGACGCCCTGTCGGCGCCGCTGGCGCTGGAGGAGGAGTTCTCCCGGGCCCGCACCGGGCGCCGCACCGGCGGGCGCGAGCGGGCCATCCTGGTGGGCGTGAGCGGCCGGCTCCGCAGCCGCGAGGAGGGCGAGGCCTCGCTCCTCGAGCTGCGCGAGCTGGCCCGCACCGCCGGGGTGGAGGTGGTGGACGCCACGCTGCAGCACCGCCGCGAGGTCGACCCGCGCACCCTCATCGGCAAGGGGAAGCTGGAGGACCTGCTGCTCCGGTCGATGCAGCTGATGGCCGACCTGATCGTCTTCGACGCCAACCTCTCGCCGTCGCAGGCCATCCACATCGCCGAGGCCACCAGCCTCAAGATCCTGGACCGCACCCAGCTGATCCTCGACATCTTCGCCCAGCGGGCCCAGTCGGCCGACGGCAAGCTGCAGGTGGAGCTGGCCCAGCTCCGGTACCTCTACCCGCGGCTGGTGGGGCGCGACGACTCGCTCTCCCGCCTGGCCGGGGGCATCGGCGGCCGCGGCCCGGGCGAGACCAAGCTGGAGATCGACCGTCGCCGGGTGCGCGACCGCATCACCGCGCTGGAGCGGCGCCTCGACAACCTCTCGCAGGACCGGCAGCTGCGACGCCGCCAGCGCAACGAGCGCGGCCTGCCGGTGCTCTCCATCGTGGGCTACACCAACGCCGGCAAGTCCACCCTGCTGAACGCGCTGACCGACTCCGCGGTGCTGGTCGAGGACAAGCTCTTCGCCACCCTGGACCCCACCAGCCGTCGGCTGCGCTTCCCGCGCGACCGCGAGGTGATCATCACCGACACGGTGGGGTTCATCCGCGACCTGCCCAGGGACCTGGTGGCCGCCTTCGGCGCCACCCTGGAGGAGCTGGGCGACGCCGACCTGCTGCTGCACGTGGTGGACGCCGCCGACCCGCGCCGCGACCAGCAGGTGGCCGCGGTGGAGAAGATCCTGGGCGGGCTCGGCCTGGGCGACAAGCCGCGCCTGCTGGTCTTCAACAAGTGCGACCGGCTGCCGCCCGGCGAGGGCGAGGCGCTGGCCCACCAGGCCGGCGGGGTGGCGGTGGCGGCGGCCACCCGGGCCGGGCTGCAGGGGCTGCTGCACCGCTGCGACCGGCTGCTGTGGGCCGAGGGGCGGGTCTCCTTCGCCGAGGTGGCCGACGGGGCGCCGCCGGCCGGGGCGGCCGCCGACCTGGAGGTCCCCCCGGGCGCTCAGCGGCCGTGAGGGGAGCTCGCGGCCGCTCAGGTCCGGTAAGCGTCCACCGCCTCGCCCAGCCGCTCCGAGACCCGCGCCAGGTCCTGCACCACCAGCTCGGTGCGCTGCGCGCTGGCCAGGGTCTCGCCCATGGTGCCGTGCAGGTACTCCACCGCCGCGGCGATGCCCTCCATCTCCTCGGTCTGCCGGCGCGTCGTGTCGGCGATGCCGCGCGCCGCCCGCGACGACTCCTCGATGGCGGTGGCCAGGCCGCTGATGGTGGCGCTGGCCTGCTCGGCCCCCAGCACCGCGGCGCGGGCCTGCTCGCTGCCGTGGCTGGTGGCGGCCACCACCTTGCGGGTGGCCCGCTGCAGCTCCACCAGCATGGCGCGCACCTCGTCGGTGGCGCGGCGCGACTGCTCGGCCAGGCGGCGCATCTCCTCGGCCACCACCGCGAAGCCCTGCCCGCTCTCGCCCACCTTGGCGGCCTCGATGGCGGCGTTGAGCGCCAGCACGTTGGACTGCTCGGCCAGGTCCTTGACCGCGGCGATGATGCCGGCGATCTGCACGGTGCGGTCGGAGAGCTCGGTGACCGCCCCGGCGATGGCGCCCACCCGCCCCTCCAGCGCGGCCAGGCCGGCCATGCCCTCGCGCACCGCCAGCGCCCCCTGGCGCCACACGGCGTCGGACCGCCCGGCCACCTCGATGACCAGCTGGGCGCTCTCGGTGGCGATGCGCGAGGCCACCGCCATCTCGGCCACGGTGGAGGCGGTCTCCTCCAGCGCCGCCACCTGGCCGCCCAGCTGCCGCACCTGGTCGCGGGTGGTCTCGCCGATGGTGCGGGTGGCGGCGCCCACCTGCCCGGCGGCCAGGCGCAGGTCGGCCAGCATGGCGCGCAGCCCCTCCCCGAGCCGCTCCAGGTGGCCGGACAGGGTGGCCAGCTCGTCGCGGGCCGCCACCGGCGCGCCGGCCGCCAGGTCGCCCTGGGCCATCCGCCCGGCCGCCTCCGCCAGGGGGCCGAGCGGGCTGGCCAGCCGCCGCGCCAGCAGGCCGCCCACCAGCGCCGCCGCCACCGCCAGCAGGAGGCCGGCCGCGGCGCTCAGGCCCACCGCCAGCCCGAGCAGGCCGGAGAGGCGGGAGCGGTCGAGCCGCACCTCCACCGTGCCGCCCGGCACCGCCGCGGCCGGGCCCAGCCGGGCCACCCCGGCCACCACCCCGGCGTCCGGCAGCGGCACCGCCGAGCGGCCCACCACCAGCCCGGCGGCGTCGCGGACCGCCACCTCCACCCCGTCGTCGGTGGCCGCGCGCACCCGCGAGGCCCAGGCGTCGGCGTCGAAGTGGGCGGCCGGCTCGGCCCGCCGCATGGCGGCGGCCGCGCTGGAGGCCACCGCGGCGGCGCGCAGGCGCATGCCGTTGGCCATCAGCTCGCGCCCGGTGAGGTAGACGGCCAGCAGCAGCACCGCCATGGCCACCCCGACCACCAGGCCGAGCACGATCGCCACCTTGCGGTGGAAGCGCCCCTGGGAGGGGGCCAGGGCGGGCGCGTCGGCGGGCGGCATGGGACCGGCAGTCTAGCAGGAGGCGGCGCCGCCCCAGAGGCTGGAACCGCCCCCGGCTCCGGTCTAGAGTGCGCCGACTTTCGGCACCCTGCCGCCCGCCCGGAGCCCCACCCATGAGCGCCCCCGCCCCCATCCCCAGCAGCGCCACCCCGGCGCGCGAGTTCAAGCCGTACGTCGCGCCCGAGACCAGCATGGCCGAGCTCACGCCCAAGGCCATCGTGGCCGGGGCGGTCTTCGGCATCCTCTTCGGCGCCTCCACGGTCTACCTGGCGCTCAAGGCCGGCCTGACCGTCTCGGCCTCCATCCCCATCGCCGTCATCGCCATCTCGCTGGGGCGCAAGCTCCTCAAGACCACCATCCTGGAGAACAACATCATCCAGACGGCCGGGTCGGCCGGCGAGTCGATCGCGGCCGGGGTGGTCTTCACCCTGCCCGGCTTCCTCTTCCTCTCGGTGGGCGCCGACGGCGTCTCGGTGGGGGCCGGCTACTTCAACTACATCACCCTCTTCACGCTCTCGCTGGTGGGCGGCATGCTGGGCGTCCTCATGATGGTGCCGCTCCGGCGCGCCCTCATCGTCAAGGAGCACGGCGAGCTGCAGTACCCGGAGGGCGCCGCCTGCGCCTCGGTGCTCATCGCCGGCGAGAAGGGCGGCGACTTCGCCCGGACCGCCTTCCAGGGCGTGGGCATCTCGATGGCCTACGCCATCCTGCAGAAGGTCTTCCACGTCATCGCCGAGACCCCGGCCTGGGTCTCGGGGCGCACCAACAAGTGGCTCCCCCACGCCACCGTCAACGCCGAGATCACCCCCGAGTACATGGGCGTGGGCTACATCATCGGCCCGAAGATCGCCGGGGTGCTGGTGGCCGGCGGCGTCCTGGCCTGGCTGGGGCTCATCCCGCTGCTCGGCTTCCTGGTGCCCGGCGACGCGGTGGCCGCGCAGCTCCTCAAGGTGGGCAACACCCCGGCCCAGTTCGGCTGGGACCCGGCCACCCACACCTTCGCCAACACCGCCAACGCCATCTACCGCGCCTACGTCCGCCAGATCGGCGCCGGCGCGGTGGCGGCCGGCGGCTTCATCACCCTCATCAAGACCCTGCCCACCATCTACACCTCGCTGCGCGACTCGATCCGCTCGCTCTCCGACAAGGTGGCCGCCTCGGGGGTCAAGCGCACCGACCGCGACCTCTCCTTCGTGACCGTCATCGCCGGCAGCCTGGGGCTGGTGGTGGTGCTGGCGGTGCTGCCCTTCATGCCCGGCAACAGCTTCGGCACCCGGCTCATGGTGGGGATCCTGGTCATCGTCTTCGGCTTCATCTTCGTGACCGTCTCGTCGCGCATCGTGGGGCTCATCGGCTCCTCCTCCAACCCCATCTCCGGCATGACCATCGCCACCCTGATGGCCACCGCCATGATCTTCGTGGGGCTGGGCTGGACCGGCTCGGCCTACGAGCCCATGGCGCTGGTGGTGGGCGGCATGGTCTGCATCGCGGCCGCCAACGGCGGCGCCACCTCGCAGGACCTCAAGACCGGCTACCTGATCGGCGCCACCCCGCGCTCCCAGCAGATCGCCCTCTTCGTGGGCGCCATCGCCTCGGCGGTGGTCATCGGCCTGACCGTGCAGCTGCTCGACCAGCCCACCGCCGAGCAGGCGGCCCAGGGCATCACCCACGCCATCGGCACCGAGAAGTTCCCGGCCCCGCAGGGCACGCTCATGGCGACCCTCATCAAGGGGCTCCTGTCGCTCAACCTGGACTGGGTCTACGTGCTGGTGGGCGTCTTCTTCTCGATCACCATGGAGCTGTGCGGCGTGAAGGCGCTCTCCTTCGCGGTGGGCCTGTACCTGCCGCTCTCCACCACCCTGCCCATCTTCGCCGGCGGCGTGGTCAAGGGGCTGGTGGACGTGGTGGCGAAGCGCAAGGGCGGACCGGCCGAGGACGCCGAGCTGGGCGGCGGCTCGCTCATGGCCACCGGCCTGGTGGCCGGCGGCGCCCTCACCGGCGTGGTGGTGGCGCTGCTCAACGTGAACGACGGCATCAACACCTTCCTCACCGAGAACCTCAACCTCGAGCCGGCCCTGGCCGGGGTGCTGGGGCACGGCGGCTTCCAGCTCCTCGGGGTGGCCTGCTTCCTCGGCCTGGCGGTGCTCCTGTTCCGCGCCTCGCAGAAGCCGGCGCCCACGGTCTAGCCCGGTGACGGCCCGCGCCCGCCTCGCGCTGCCGCTCCTGCTCGCCGCGCTCGCCGGCGCGGCCGGGGCCGGCTGTGCCCGCGGGCCGGACGCCGAGGCCAAGGCCCGGGTGCTGGCCCCCGAGGCGCCGCCCGCGCCGCCGCCGCGCCCGCCCGACCTCGAGGCGCCGCGGCCGCTGCTCGACCTCGACGCCGGGGAGGCGGCCACCCGGCTCGGCTCCTTCGACTGGCGCGGCGCCGTCCGCTTCACCGCCACCCGCCAGGGCGACACGGCGGCGCGGGTGCAGGTGGCGGAGCGCCACCACGTGCGGCAGCTGGCCACCGGCGAGTTCGAGGTGGAGAGCGAGGTGGACGCCGGCGGCGGCCCGGGCGCGCTGGCCGGCAAGCAGGTGGTCTGGGCCGGCGGCATGACCTACGCCCGCACCCTGCACGCCCCCTTCCGCGAGCGCCCCACCGACCGCGGCCGCGACGCCCGCCGCTTCCGCGACGAGAGCTTCGGCCTGCTGGCCGACCTGGCGCGGCTCTACGGCCCGGCGCTGCTGCTCGACCCCGACGGCGCAGGCGAGGTGCTGGGCCGGCCGGCCCGCCGCTACCGCCTCTCGCTGGCCACCGACGGCGCGGCGGCGCCCGGCGGCCCCGAGGCGCGGGTCTTCGGCAGCGGCGGCCCGGACGCCGACACCCGGCGGCACCTGGCCTTCCTGGACGGCCGCGTCCCGCTGGCGGCGAGCGGCGAGGTGCTGGTGGACGAGGCCACCGGGGTGCCGCTGCGGGCCACGGTGCGCGGCGCCTTCGGGGTGAAGGAGGACGCCCGGGTGCGGGTGCAGGTGGAGCTCTCCATTGAGGTGAAGGCCCTGGGCGGCCGGGTGGGCGCGGTGATCCCGCCCCCGAAGGCCCTGCCCGACGCGCGCAAGCCGGCCGGCGTGGCCGCCGCGCTGGAGGCCGCCGGCCTGAAGGTGAAGGAGAAGCCGGCCGCCGCCGAGCCGGCCGACGAGCCCGACGCGCCCGACGCGCCCTAGCGGAACCGCCCCCACTCCACCTTGAGGCAGCGGTCCTGCACCACCTGGATGCCGGCCCGGGCCAGCACCTCGGCGGCCGCGTCGTTGCGGATGCCGAGCTGGAACCAGACGGCGCGCGGCTTCTTGGCGAGCAGGTCGTCGAGGTGGCCGGGGATGTCGGAGGGCTTGCGGAAGACGTCCACCAGGTCGAGGTCGCCCGGCACGTCGACCAGCCGCCGGTAGACCTTCCGCCCCAGGATCTCGGTGGCCTCCGGGTAGTAGACCGGCACCGGCACCACCTCGCCGCCGTGGTCGGCCACGTACCGGGCCACGTAGAAGGCGGCCTGGTCGGCCTGGGCCTCGGTCTTCACGCCCAGCACCGCGATCCGCGTGAGCCCCTTCACCAGCGCCGCCACCCCGGCGTCGTCCTCGACGAGGTTCCGCTTCCAGTCGTCCATGTCGGCGCTCCCGGCGGCGCCGCGCCCGGAGGAGCCCGGGCGCCACTCGCGCCGGTCGAGATCTCGCCCGCCGCGGACCGCCGCGAAAGACCCCTCCCGGGCCCCGCCCCGATCCCTGTCAGACGAGCCGGATATCGTGGAGTTTCGGCCACGGTCCGGCCGTGGATCGACGCCGGGCGCGGGCGCTCACGAAAACTGGATCTCCCGCCGCTCGCGCCTACGATGGCCTGGTGATCCGGGCTTCCTCCCGGCCGCAGGGGTGACGATGGAGAGCAAGCGGAAGGGCGCCGGCAGGACGGCGGACGTGGTCGTGACCGAGGGCGCGGCGCAGGCCGCCCTGCGGCGCGGCGCGGCCCCTGGCCTGACGGCGGAGGAGGAGAAGGTGCTGCGGCTGCGGCTCGGCGCGGCGCTGCCCCGCACCTCCGAGCTGGAGTGGACCGAGCGCGAGCTCTCCGAGGACCAGCAGATCGAGCTGCAGGCCGCCCAGATCGAGGCCTGGATGAAGTGGAAGGACCACCTGGCCCGGCAGCGCGCCGGCCAGCCGGCCACCCGCACGCTCCCCGCGCCGCAGCCGTCGCGGGTGAAGGAGAAGATCGTCCGGGCCCTGCGCAAGAAGGCCTAGCCGCCCCGCTCCAGCAGCCGCGCCAGCCCGGCGCCCGCCTCGACCGCCCGGGCCGGCTCGCCCTCCGGCAGGCGCCCCGCCGCCACCAGCCCGGCCAGGTGCTCGGCGGTGCGCGGGTTGCGCCACCAGTCCTCGTCGAACCGCTCCCGCAGCGCCACCCGCCAGCGCTCACCCTCGGTGAAGCCGCGCAGGGTGGCCGCCAGCGGCCCCGCCTCGTCGTCGCGCGCCGCGCGCACCCCGTCCCAGGTGGCGTGCAGCGCCGCCGAGAGGGCCTCGCGGTGGGCCTCCCGCCAGGCCTGGCCGGAGAGGCCGCGCTCCACCTCGGTGGCCACCCGCAGCGCCGCCGCGGCCGCCCGCAGGTGGAGCAGCCGCGCCAGGCCCAGCGCCCGCATCACCTCGGCCACCTGGCGGCGCGGCAGCTCGAGCCGCCCGGCCAGCCAGGCCGGCTCCAGGCAGAGCCCCGCCAGCAGCCCGCCCAGCGCCGGCCCCAGGGTGGCGTCGCGGCGGTGCGGCGGGTGCGGCGCCGCCGCCAGCGCCCGCCCCAGGGCGTCGAGCAGCGTCGGCCAGTCGGCCAGGCCGCCCCGGGCGCGGAAGAGCACCCGGCCACCCACCGCGCGGGCGCCCGGCCAGGCGGCGGCGCTGGTCGGCTCGTCCACCCGGACCCGCTCCAGGTCCAGCCCCAGGTCGGCGGCGGTGGCCCGCACCGCCGCGTCGAGCGCCGGGCGCCGGAAGAGCCCGTCGAGCGCCGGGAAGGCCACCAGGTGGAGCAGGTCGGCCCGGGTGAGGTCGCCGCGGGGCGCCGGGGCCAGGTCCAGGTCGCGGCGCGCCGTGAAGCCCACCAGGTCGAGCCAGGCGTCGTCGGTGGCGGCCAGCAGCTGGTCGCCCTCCACCACCGCCCCCCAGTCCGGCGAGAGCCCCGACTCGGCGCGCAGGCGCACCCGCACCTCGGCGGCCGCCTCGCGGTGGCGGGCCGGCCCCTCCAGCGCCAGGGCCACCGCCCCGGCCAGCGCCAGGCGCCGCCCCCGGTCCGGCTCGCGCGACAGGGCCAGCTCGGCGGCTGCCAGGCCGGTGGGCCCGTCGGGGCCGGCCACCGCCGCGGCCGCCTCGGCGGCCCGCCAGGCCTCCTCGTGCTCGGCGGCGTGCCACTCGGCCCGGAGCGCCCCGACCCGGGCGAAGAGCCCCGCCTCCCCCGCCGCCCGCAGCCGGGCCAGCATCTCGGGGTGGGCCGCGGCGCCGCGGGGCGGGAAGAGCCGGCCCAGGGCCGGCTCGGGCTCCAGGCCGGCCAGGTGGCGGGCCCGCTCCGCCTCCAGGGCCGCCACCAGGGCGTCCAGGGTGCCGGCCAGGCTCTCGCGCTCGTCGCTCTCCATGGTAAGAGGCTCCTCCCCGCGGGCGGTATCTACCACCAGGACCGGCTTGACGGGTGAGGACCGGGCCTTATGTTGCAGGCCAGGAGCCCAGGCACGATGCCCATCTACGAGTACGACTGCCCCCGCTGCGGCCGCTTCGACGTCCTCCAGAAGATGTCGGCGCCGCCGCTCGAGACCCACGAGGCGTGCGGCTCGAAGGTGACCAAGCTCATGAGCGCCGGCTCGTTCGCCTTCAAGGGCTCGGGCTTCCACCAGACCGACGACCAGCCCCGCGGCGGCTGCGGGCGCCAGTCGGCCGACTCCCCGGCCTGCGCCTCCTGCCCGTCCGCCCAGGCGTGAGCCCCGCGTGAAGCGGCTCACCCTCGTGGCACGGCCCGCCGACGAGGGCGAGCGGCTCGACCGCTTCATCGCGGCCCGCGGCGGCATCTCGCGTGGCCTGGCGCGCCGCACCATCGACGAGGGCGGCGTCTTCCTCGACGGGCGGCGCTGCAAGGTGGCCGGCAAGCTGCTGCGGGCCGGCTACGAGATCACCGTCAACCTGACCGAGGGCGGGCGCGCCCCGCTGGAGGCCGGCGGGCTGGATCGCTCGCGGCTGCTCTTCGCCGACGAGCACCTGGTGGCGGTGGACAAGCCGGCCGGGGTGCCCGCCCAGCCCACCCTCACCTCCGACCGCGGCACGCTGCCGGTGCTGGTCTCGGCGCTGCTGGGCGAGCCGGTCACGCTGGTCCACCGGCTGGACCGCGAGACCTCCGGGGTCACCGTGCTGGCCCGCACCCGCGCCGCGGCGGCCGCGCTCTCGGAGGCCTTCCGGGTGGGCGGCCCCCAGAAGACCTACCTGGCGCTGTGCGCCCGCGCGCCGGAGCCGGCGCAGGGGCGGCTCGAGGCGGCCATCGGCAAGGACCCGCGCCGGGCCGGCCTGCGCCAGGTCTCGGCGGGCGGCGACGCCGCGGCCACCCGCTGGCGCACCCTGGCCACCGGCCAGGCCGCCCTGGTGGAGGCCAGCCCGGAGACCGGCCGGACCCACCAGCTGCGGGTCCACCTGGCCCACCTGGGGGCGCCGCTGCTGGGCGACCCCAAGTACGGCGGGCCGCGCATGGTGGGGGCGGTGGCGGTGCCGCGGGTCATGCTGCACGCCCGCCGGCTCACCCTGGCCCACCCGCTGAGCGGCGCGCCCTGCACCTTCGAGGCGCCGATCCCCGAGGACTTCCTCGAGGTGGCGGCCGCGCTCGGCTGCGCGCCGCCCCCGCCCGACCGCCCGACCCGGGGGTAGTCGACGCCGCGCCGCCCAGGAGGCCGGAGGGAATCCCCAGCGGGGATCGCTCCACGGCCCCTCACGGCACGAAGCGCTCGGGGTTGGCCAGCTTGTAGCTGGCCGGGTCCATCTCGCTCTCCGGGAAGCGGCGCGGCCGGAGCTCGTGCAGCACCCGCGCCGTGTTCTCGGCCAGGGTGGAGGCCACCTTGAGCCGCCGGTCGCGCTCCACGAAGCTGGCCACCAGCTCCTGCAGCCGCTTCACGTCGCGCTCGGAGACCGCCCCCACCCGCGGCACCAGGAAGAGCGCCGAGCCGGCCAGCCAGACCTCGCGGGTCTCCAGCTCGCGCTGCTTGTCGAAGGCCGGGGCGAAGCCGTAGTGGGCCAGGAGGTCGACGAGGGCCGGCACCACCTTGGGGCCGAAGCGCCGCAGCTCCACCTCCACGTCCCAGGGCGAGAGGCCCCGGGCCCGCGCCTCCTCGGCGATGGGGGTGCGCCACTCCATGTACAGGTCCTCGTAGAGGGCCAGCCAGATGCGCATCCGCTCGCGCCGCGGGGCGCGGTTGACGCAGCGGACGAAGGCCGGCTTGGAGTGCTCGTTGAGCAGCCGCTCGATGGCGGGGCGCGGGTTGAGCAGCCGCAGCCCCTTGCGGAAGAGCGGGTCGCCGCCCTTCTCGCCGATGACGTTCACGGTGACGAAGCAGCGCTCCGCCCCCTTGCCGAAGAGCCCGGACCGGTCGAGCGTCCGCAGGGCGCCCACCATGGCCTGGTAGAGGGCCCGGTCGTCGCGGTCGCTGCGCTGGTCGGCGCCGGGCAGCTCGAGCGCGCTCACCGCGCCGTCGAAGTCGTGGTGCTCCCAGTGCGGCGGGCTCCAGCGCAGCAGGCGGCGCCCCGCCTCGCCGGCGTAGCGCCGGTCCACCTCGGCCATGGCGGCGGCGCTGCGGGTCAGCGCCTCCTCGGTGTTGGCGGAGGCGCGCACCCAGGCGAAGCGGGTCGGGCCGCTGGTGTAGAGGGCGAAGGCGTAGAGGTGCTCGGTGCCGACCCGCCGGCGCAGGGCGCGCACCGCCTCGGCGGCCCGGTGGGTCAGCTCGTGGCGGAAGGCGCCGGGGTCGAAGGGGTGGCGCACGGAGCCGGACGATGGCGCGCCGCCGCGCGGGGGGTCAAGGGCGTCCCGGCCGGGCCGGCCGCGGGAGGGGACCTCGACGAGGCCGCTCAGGCCACGCAGCGGAAGTCGCGCCCCTCCTCGAAGCCGCGCCCGAGGAGCTCGGTCCGGATGAGCTGCCGCGCCCCCGGGGCCCCCACCGCCACCAGCAGCGGCAGGCCGCGCACCCGCTCCACCTCCTCGTAGGCGATGACCGGGGCGCCGCGGATGGTGCGGCCCACCTTCTTCCGGTCCACCTCCACGAAGGTGGACACCCGGATCCCCTCGGCGGCCAGCGCGTCGGCGAAGGCGCGCCCGGTCTCCCCGGCGCCCCACAGCGCCACCTCGGCCCGCCCCGCGAGCGGGCCGGCCCGGAGGGCGGCGCACTTGAGGGCCATGTGGCGGTCGAGCGCGTAGCGGGGGTCGGTGCGGGTGAGCCGGCCCGACGACTCGCGCCAGTCGAGCAGGGTGGCCGGCAGGTTGGTGAGCCGCCCGCCGGCCCCGGCCAGCCGCAGCCACAGGTCGTAGTCCTCCGGGAACGGCCCGTCGCGCCAGCCGCCCACCGCCTCCAGGGCGGCCCGCCGCAGCACGGCCGCCGGGTGGACCAGCGGCGCCTCCACGAACAGGTCGCGCGCCACCAGCGCCGGGGTCACCAGGCCGTTGAGCCAGGCCACGTAGCGCCGCATGCCGCCCAGCACCTGCCGGCCGGGGAAGAGGCGCACCCGCGCCCCCACCGCCGCCAGCGAGGGGTCCTCGTCGAGCGCCGCCACCTGCCGCTCCAGCCGGCGCGGCCAGGCCACGTCGTCGGCGTCCATGCGGGCCACCAGCGGCGCGTCGCAGGCGGCCAGGCCGCGGCCGAGCGCCCGGGCGATCCCCTCGCCAGGGCCGCGCAGCACCCGGACGCGCCGGTCGCGGGCGGCCAGGCGGTCGAGCAGCGCGGGGGTGGCGTCGGTGGAGCCGTCGTCCACCACCACCAGCTCGAGGTCGCGAAAGCTGCCGCGCAGGATGGAGAGCGCGGCGGCCCGCAGGGTGGCGGCGGCGTCGCGGGTGGGGAGGAGGACGGCGAGGCGGGGCAGGACCGGCTCCCGGTGTGCGGGGGGACGAGGGGCGTGAGGAGTTGTTGCTCACGTGGAGCGGTCAAGCCTGTCGGCGGCAGAGCCGCCTCCGGGAGAGCCGCCGCCTATACGGGCTGCGCGCCGATGGCGGCGCAGAGCCACTCGGCGGCCAGGATGTAGCCGCGCACGCCCAGCCCGGTGATCTGGCCGCGGCAGGCCGGGGCCACCACGCTCTTGCGGCGGAACTCCTCGCGGGCGTGGATGTTGGAGATGTGCACCTCCACCGCCGGCGCGGCGATCGACTTGAGGCAGTCGTGCAGCGCCAGGCTGGTGTGGGTGAAGGCGCCCGGGTTGATGATGACGCCGCGCGCCTGCTTGCGGTGGTCCTGGATGAAGTCGATGAGGGCGCCCTCGTGGTTGGAGTGGAAGGGCTCCACCACCACGTTCCAGCCGGCGCAGGCGTCGCGCACCATGGCCTCGATCTCCACCAGGGTGGTGTGACCGTAGAGCTCGGGCTCGCGCTCGCCGAGGAGGTTCAGGTTCGGGCCGTTGACGAGGAGGATCATGGTTCAGGCAACGTAGCGCCGGTCGGGGCCGCCGTCGAGCGCCCCTCCGAGGGGGGCGCCGCGCCCACCAGCGGCGCGATGGCGGCGGCGTAGTAGCGCAGCACCGGCCGCTCCGCCTCCACCGGCGCCCAGCCCGCCGGCCCCTCCTCGACCAGCCGGCGCTCCACCAGCATGCGCAGGCCCACGGCGATGGCGTAGGCCTCGTCCTCGCGCGGCAGGTAGACGTGGGCGCCCGCCGCCGAGAGCCGGCGCATCAGGGCCTGGGTCCGGGCGTGCAGCGCCAGCGTGGCGACCGGCCGGTCGTCCTCCAGCAGCGCGGTGGCCAGCAGCGAGACCGGCAGCGCCGGCACCACCCGCCCCACCGCCGCCATCAGCTCCTCGCCCAGCTCGCCGAGCCGCGCCGAGCGGGCCTCCTTGGTCAGGGTGCGCCAGTCGACCCCGCGGGCCGCCGACCAGGCCGTCATCGAGATCGGCGTGCCGAAGTTGACGCAGGCGTAGCCGAAGCGGTGCCAGCGGCCCAGCGCCCACAGGGCGGCCTGGCGCAGGCCGAAGCGGGTGGCGGTGGCGGTGGTGGCCACCAGGCCGCGCGGCGCCTCGCCGCCGGCCTGGGCCAGCAGGGCGCGGTCCTCCAGGACCCGGTCGTAGTTGATCCCCACCGGCACGAAGCACAGGTCCCGCCCGGCCGAGGGGTCGAAGGTGCGCAGCATGTAGTCGATGAGGCCGAGCCTGGCCGGGCGCAGCGCCCCGTCGCGCGACAGGCCGCCCTCCGGGAAGACCGCCTGCACCACGCCGGCCTCGGTGGCCATCTGGACGTACCGCTCCAGCACCCGCCGGTAGATGGGGTCCTTGGAGTTGCGCCGGATGAAGTAGGCGCCCATGGAGCGGATCAGGGTGTGCAGCGGCCAGACCTGGGCCCACTCCCCCACCGCGTAGGAGAGCGCGGTGCGCTCGGCGGCCAGGTAGGCCACCAGCACGTAGTCCATGTTGGAGCGGTGGTTCACCACGAAGACCACGCTGGCCCTGGGGTCCACCCGCGACAGCCCCTCGTCGTCCTGGTAGCCGACGCGCACCCGGTAGAGCAGGCGCGCCACCGTGCGGGCCACCCGGTAGCCCACCTGGAAGTAGGCGTAGGGCTTGAACGCCGGCACGATCTCGCGGGCGTAGAGCGCCACCCTCCGCTGCACCAGCAGCCGCGCCTCCCCGGCGGCCACCAGCGCCTCCACCGCCTCCAGCACCCTGGGGTCGTGGATGAGCCGGTCCACCAGCACCTCGCGCCGCGTCAGCTTGAAGGGCTGGATGTGCAGCTTGAGGCGGGCGTTGAGCCGGTCGATGACCAGGTTGACCCGGCGGCGCAGGTACCAGCGCAGGCCGGGCACCAGGAGCCGGTCGAGCAGCGCCACCGCGGCCAGCCCGAGCAGCAGCAGGGCCAGCCAGAGCGGCAGCGTCACGGTCCGTTCCATCGGTGCACCTTAGGGGCGCGGCGGGCGAGGTGCGACCCCCCGGAGGTGTCTGGGCGGCGCCCGGGCCCCGGCGCCCGCCGCCCTCGACCTCCCCCCCTCCTCCGGGCCACAGTCCCCGCCATGGCCCGCGTCCAGATCGACCTCCCCGACACCTTCGCCTTCGCCACCGAGCTGACGCTGCGCGTCGACGACCTCAACTACGGCGGCCACCTCGGCAACGATCGGGTGCTGGCGCTGGCGCAGGAGGTCCGGGTGCGCTGGCTGGCCGGCCACGGCCTCTCCGAGCTGGACGTGGGCGGCGCCGGCCTGATCCTGGCCGACGCGGCGGTGATCTACCGGGCCGAGGGGCGCCACGGCATGGTGCTGCGCTGCGAGCTGGCGGTGGGCGAGGTCAGGTCCCGCAGCCTGGAGCTGCTGCACCGCTTCACCGACCTCGGCAGCGGGCGGGAGATCGCCCGGGTGAAGACCGGGGTGCTCTGCTTCGACTACGCGGCGCGGCAGGTGGTGACCCTGACGGCGGGGCTGCGGGCGGCGCTGGGGTGCTGAGAGGTGGGGAGCGTCCCCGCACGCCCCCCGGGGCGGCGGCGCTATCGCACGCTTCCACCCGTGCGGCGCGGCGGCGCACCGCGGTCGCCGCGGTGATCTTCTTTGGTCCGAATGTTTCCTCTCGGTGCTGGCTTCGATAACCTGCCACTGTTCCGGACGGCAGGACATTCGAGCCCGGCGACCGAGCCCTCGCGCCCGGCCGCCCTCCAGGTGATCACATGGCCCTCAGCGGGGACTTCAAGGAGACGTCGTTCGCCGACCTGCTCCAGCTGTACGCCATCTCGCGCCAGACGGCGGCGGTGCGCGTCCACGGGGTCGGTTCGGCCGAGGACCCGGACGGCCTCTTCCACTTCGCCGACGGCAACCTGGTGGGCGCCGAGCTGAACGGCCTGCAGGGCCGGGAGGCCATCCGCGCCGCGCTGCGCATCACGGAGGGGCGCTTCTCGGTGGACGCCGGCGCGCGGCCCACCAGGCCGTTCCCGCCGGAGCAGCTGCGCCACGTGGTGATGGAGGAGGTCGTGAAGATGGACGAGGAACAGCACGCGAGCCGCACCGGTGAGACGCCGCTGCGGAAGGCCAGCCCGCCGGCCCCACCCCCGCCGAGCCGCGGCGGCGCGGCGCGCCAGCCCGGCGCGGCGCCGCCGTCCGGCGGCCGAGCGGGCGGCCCGGGCGCCCCGGGCCGGCCCCTCCTGATCCTGGGGGTGGTGGCCACCGCGCTCCTGCTGGCCGCGGTCGGCTGGTTCGCCTTCGCCCGCCAGGCGGCCGCGCCGCCCCGCCCGGCCCCGGCGCAGGCGGCCCAGCCCGCCGTCGAGACGCCCGCCGTGCGCGGCGTGACGGCCACCGAGATCGTGCTGGGCATGGCGGCCTCCTTCACCGGCTCCAACAAGGAGCGCGGGCGCGCCATGAAGGCCGGCTGGTCGGCCGCGCTGGGCGCCGCCAACCTGGCCGGCGGGATCCACGGGCGCACGCTGCGGCTGGTCTCGGTGGACGACGCCTACGACCCGGCGCTGACCGGGCCGGCCATGAAGCAGCTGGTGGAGGGCGACAAGGTCTTCGCGGTGGTGGGCAACGTGGGCACCGCCACCGCCAAGGTCTCCATCCCCTACTGCACCGAGCAGAAGGTGATCTTCTTCGGCGCCCTCTCCGGCGCCGACCTGCTCCGCAAGACGCCGCCCGACCGCTACGTCTTCAACTACCGCGCCAGCCTCGGCGAGGAGGGCGCCGCCGCCGTCCGCTACCTGGTGGACGTGAAGCGGATCCCGGCCGACCGGATCGCCGTGCTGGTCCAGAAGGACGACTTCGGCGAGTCCGGGTGGCGCGGCGCCGTCCGGCAGCTCGAGACCTACGCGGTGCCGGCCGCCGCGGTGCCCCGCCTGGAGTACGCCCGCAACACCGCCGACGTCCGCGAGGCGCTGGACGCCCTGCGGGCCAAGGCGGCGGTGGTGCAGGCGGTGGTGCTGGTGGCCACCTACAAGCCGGCCGCCACCTTCATCCGCAAGGCCCGGGACCTCGGCCTGGCGCTCACCTTCGTCACCGTCTCGGCCGACTCCAACGGCCTGGCCCAGGAGCTGGTCGAGTCCGGGGTCCGCTACACCGAGGGCGTGGTCGTCACCCAGGTGGTGCCGGTGCCGACCTCCAAGGCCAGCGGCATCATGCGCTACCGCCAGGCCATGGAGCAGCACGCGCCGGGCGAGCCGCTCGGCTCCTCCACGCTGGAGGCCTGGATCGGCGCGCAGCTCTTCCTGGAGGGGCTCAAGCGGGCCGGGCCGCAGCTCGACACCGAGCGGCTGGTGACGGCCCTGGAGGCCCTGAGCGGCTTCGACATCGGCAGCGGCGCCGCCATGTCCTTCAGCCCCAAGGATCACCAGGCCAGCAAGAAGGTCTGGGGCTGGGCGCTGCAGCCCGACGGCTCCTACCAGCAGATCGATCTCGAGTGACCAGGGAGGCTTCCGTGCCGACTCGCGTGGGACGTGGCGCAGCACTCGGACGGCTGGCGGCGGCGCTCGCCGCGGCGCTCTGCTGCGGCGGGGCGCGGGCCCAGGTCAGCGACACCGAGGTGACCCTGGGGATGTCGGCGCCCTTCAGCGGCGTGGCCAAGGAGCTGGGCGGCCAGATGCGGGTGGGCCTGGAGGTGGCCTTCGCCGCGGCCAACGCGGCCGGCGGCGTGAACGGGCGCAGCGTGCGCCTGGTGGTCTTCGACGACGGCTACGACCCGGCGCGGACCATCACCGCCATGAAGGAGCTGGTGGAGAAGCGCAAGGTGTTCGCCGTGATCGGCAACGTCGGGACGCCCACCGCCGCGGTGGCGGTGCCCTACGCCAACGAGAAGGGCGTCATCTTCTTCGGCGCCTTCTCCGGCGCCGGCCTGCTGCGCAACGACCCGCCCGACCGCTACGTCTTCAACTACCGGGCCAGCTACGCCGAGGAGACCGCCGCCATCGTGCGCCACCTGGTCGAGGTGCAGCGCGTCGACCCGGCGCGCATCGCGGTGCTCACCCAGGACGACGCCTTCGGCCAGGCGGGCTTCGAGGGCGTGGCCCGGGCCATGCGGCACTACCGGCGCGACCCGGCCAAGGTGCTGCGGGTCAGCTACCAGCGGAACTCGGCCGACGTGGAGGAGGCGGTCAAGGCCATCAAGAAGGCCACCCCCCCGCCCAAGGCGGTGGTGATGGTGGCCACCTACAAGCCGGCGGCGCGCTTCATCGAGAAGCTGCGCGACGCCGGGGTGGACCTGGTCTTCAGCAACGTCTCCTTCGTGGGCGCCACCGAGCTGGCCGAGGAGCTCTCCCAGCTCGGGCCGAAGTACGCCGCCGGCGTGGTGGTCACGCAGGTGGTGCCCAACCCGGCCTCGCAGGCCTCCGCCGTCCTCAAGTTCCGCGAGCAGGTGAAGCGCTTCGCCCCCGGCGAGAAGCCGGGGTTCGTGGCCCTGGAGGGCTGGCTGGTCGGGCGGCTCTTCCTGGAGGGGCTGCAGCGGGCCGGCAAGGCGCCCACCACCGACTCGGTCATCGAGGCGCTGGAGTCCATCCGGGCGCTCGACCTCGGCATCGGCGTGCCGCTCACCTTCAGCCCCTCCGAGCACCAGGCCTCGCACCGCGTCTGGGGCACGGTCATGGACGGCAAGGGGACCTTCTCGGCCATCGAGCTGGAGTGACCGGCCGCCCCGGGCGGCGCACCCTCACCGCCCGGAGATGGCCCGCACCGCCGCCTGCACCGCCTGGTCGCCGGCGGCCACGTCCCACTCCACCACCCAGGCCGAGCCGCCCGCCTGGCGCGGCAGGACCCACCGCAGCCCGCTCGAGGTCCGCTTCTTGTCGTGGACCATGAGCGCGGCGGCGCGCCTCGCCACCGCCGCCGGCACGCGGGTGGGCAGGCCGGCGGCCGCCACCGC
Organism: Anaeromyxobacter sp.; assembly: GCA_016718565.1. NCBI lineage: Bacteria > Pseudomonadati > Myxococcota > Myxococcia > Myxococcales > Anaeromyxobacteraceae > Anaeromyxobacter > Anaeromyxobacter sp. Next base: position 507,887 of record JADKCZ010000005.1, read on the forward strand.
CGCCTCGGCCTCGGCCAGCGCCAGGGGGCCGATGCGCTCCAGCTGCGCCGCCAGCTGGAAGGCGAAGCACAGGCCGACGGCCACCGCCTCGCCGTGCGTGTAGCGCTCGAACCTCCCGGCCGCCTCCACCCCGTGGCCGAAGGTGTGGCCCAGGTTGAGGAGCTTTCGGGCCCCCTGCTCGGTGGGGTCGGCCTCCACCACCCTGAGCTTGGCCAGCATGCAGGCGGCCACCAGGTCCGCGCCCGGCAGGCCTGGCCCGCCGGCGCCGCGCCTCCCGCCGCGGCCGCCCCTGGCCTCCGCCAGCCGCCCGAGCAGCGCCGGCTCGAGCAGCGCGTACTTCACCACCTCGCCCAGCCCGGAGGTGAGCTCGCGCGCCGGCAGGGTGGCCAGGGCGCGCGGGTCGGCCAGCACCGCGGCCGGCGGGTGGAAGGCGCCCACCGCGTTCTTGGCCAGCGGCAGGTTGACCGCGGTCTTGCCGCCCAGCGCCGCGTCCACCATGGCGAGCAGGGTGGTGGGCACCGCCACCCAGGCCACCCCGCGCATGAAGGTGGCCGCCAGGAAGCCGGCCGCGTCGGAGACCGCGCCGCCGCCGATGGAGATCACCAGGCTGCGCCGGGTCAGGCCGGCCGCCAGCAGCCTCGAGGCGGCCCGCTCCAGCTGGGCCAGGGTCTTGCCCTGCTCGCCGTCGGGCAGGAGGTGCACCAGCGCCACCGGGCCGGCCCGCCGCGCCGCCGCCAGCGCCCGCTTCCCAGCCGGGGTGCTGGCCACCCGGGCGCAGCTCACCACCGCCAGCCGGTCGTGGCGCGCCGCCAGCGCCGGCAGCGCGGCCAGCGCGGCCGGGCCGACCCGCACCTCGTAGCGCTGGTCGCCCTGGCGGGCCTGCAGGATCTCGGTGGGCTGGGGCATGGCGGGGCTCCTCGCTCGGGGTCGTCGGGTGGGGCGCGGGGCGGCGGGGGTCCGGCGGGGCGCCGGCGGGGGGCGCCTCACAGCGCCCCGAGGATGGCGCGGGCCACCTCGTCGGCGGTGCGGCCGTCGACCGGCACGGTGAGGTGGGCCTTGCGGTAGAGGGGCAGCCGGGCCGCGTGCAGCGCCTCCCAGCTGGCGGCCAGCGGACGGCCGCCCCCGGCCCCGAGGCGCCTGGCCGCCTCGGCGGCCGAGACGTCCAGGAAGACCACCCGGCCGTGGGCCAGCAGGTGCGCCGAGGCGGCCGGGTCGCAGAAGGCGCCGCCGCCCAGGTCCACCACCAGCGGCCCGGAGAGCGCCGTCACCAGCTCGCGCTCGGCCCGCCGGAAGGCCAGCTCGCCGTCCTCGGCGAAGATGGCCGGGATGGGCTTCTGGAAGCGGGCCACCAGGAAGGCGTCGGTGGAGAAGACGCTGCGGCCCAGGGCCTTGCCGAGCAGCGCCGCCACCGACGACTTGCCGGCGCCCATCATGCCGGCCAGGGCCAGCGGCTCAGCGGATCCGAGCGGCATACGCGTCCAGGGCGGCGCGCAGGTCCCCCAGCGTGTCGCCGCCGAACTTCTCCAGCAGCGCCGACGCCAGCTCCCAGGCCACCACCGCCTCCACCACCACCGCCGCGGCCGGCACGGCGCAGACGTCGCTGCGCTCGTAGCGGGCCTGCACCGGCTGGCGGGTGAGCAGGTCCACCGACGGCAGCGGCGTCAGCATGGTGGGGATGGGCTTCATGTAGGCCCGCACCCGCACCGGGCTGCCGTTGGTCATGCCGCCCTCCAGCCCGCCGGCCCGGTTGGTCTCGCGCCAGAAGCCGCGCTCCTTCGAGTGGAAGATGGCGTCGTGCACCTGGTCGCCCGGCCAGTCCACCCGGGTGCCGTCGCCCACCTCCACCGCCTTCATGGCCTGCACGCCCATGACCGCGGCGGCCAGCCGGGCGTCGAGCCGGCGATCCGGGTGCACGTAGGTGCCCACGCCGATGGGCAGCCCCTCGGCCCACACCTCCACCAGCCCGCCCACCGAGCCGCCCCGCGCCTTCTCGCGGTCCACCACGGCCTTCAGGGCCACCTCGGCCGCGGGCGTGTCCACGTGGAACTCGGAGGCCTCGATGGCGGCCCGCTGCGCGGCGCTGGGCGGCGCGCCCACCTCGTGGCGGGCCTCGCCGATGGCCACCACCCGGGAGGAGACCGTGACGCCCACCGCCTCGAGGAGCTGCCGGGCCAGCGAGCCGAGCGCCACCAGGGTGGCGGTGTTGCGGGCGCTGGCCCGCTCCAGCGCGTCGCGCGCGTCGTCGAAGCCGTACTTGAGCGAGCCGGCCAGGTCGGCGTGGCCGGGGCGCACCTGGGTGAACTTCTTGCCGCCGCGCCGCTGCGGCGAGACCAGGTCCTTCCAGTTCTCGTGGTCGCGGTTCCAGATGACCAGCGCGATGGGCGCGCCGGTGGTCAGGCCGCCGCGCAGCCCGGCCACGAACTGCGCCGAGTCCTGCTCGATCTTCATCCGGCCGCCGCGGCCGTAGCCCTTCTGGCGGCGCACCAGGTCGGCGTCGACGCGGGCGAGATCGATGGTGAGCCCGGCCGGGAAGCCCTCGGCGATGGCGCACAGGCCGGGGCCGTGGGACTCGCCGGCGGTGAGGTAGCGGAGGGTCATCGGGGGGCCTGCTCCCTGGCCCGCTGCAGCGCGGCGATCATGATCGCCTCCGGCGCGGGCCGGCCGGTCCAGCGGGTGAAGGCGTGGGCGCCCTGGCGGGCCAGCAGGGCCTCGCCCGGGACCACGCGCGCGCCGGCGGCGCCGGCCTCGCGGGTGAAGGTGGTGTCGCCGTAGACCATGTCGAGGGCCACCTGGCCGGCCCGGAAGGTCACCCCGGGCAGCCGGTCGTCGTGGCCGGCCAGCCCCACGCTGGTGCCGTTCAGGATCACGTCGGCGGCGGCGGCCTCGGCGGCCAGCGCCTCCCAGGCCACCGGCACGGCGCCGGCGCCGCCCGGCGAGGCCGAGGGGGCCAGGGCCTGGCACAGCCGCGCCGCCTGCTCGGCCCGGCGCGCCACCACCCGCACCCCGCCGGCCAGCCGGAGCGCCGCCCAGGCGCCGGCCCGCGCGGCGCCGCCGGCCCCCACCAGCAGCACCCGGGCGCCCGGCGCCACGCCGGCCTCGCGCAGCAGCTCCAGCAGGGCGGTGGCGTCGGTGTTGTGGCCCTCCCACCCGTCGGGCGCGTGGCGCAGCACGTTGGCGGCGCCCACCGCGGCGGCCACCTCGTCGAGCCGGACGCAGGCGGCGGCCGCCCCCTCCTTGTGCGGGATGGTGACGTTGAGCCCGCGGAAGCCGAGCGCGTGGGCCCCGCCCAGCCCCTCGAGGAGCCGCTCGGGCGCCAGCGGCAGCGCCAGGTAGACGGCGTCCAACTCCAGGGCGGCGAAGGCGGCGTTCTGCATGAGCGGCGAGAGGCTGTGCCCCACCGGCCAGCCCACCAGGCCGTAGAGCGCGGTCCGGCCGCCGATCACCCTTTGGGTCACCGGCGCGCCTGGCACAGCCCGTCCAGCAGCGAGAAGAAGGAGGGGAAGCTGGTGGCCACGCAGGCCACCTCGTCGAGCACCACCGGCGCGCCGGCGAAGAGCTGGGCCACCGCCATCGACATGGCGATGCGGTGGTCGAGCCGGGTCTTCACCGTCACCGGCCCGAGCCGGGTCGGCCCCTCGATGGCGCAGCCGTCCTCGAAGAGCTCCAGCCTGGCGCCGGCCGCGGCCAGGGTCTCGCCCATGGCGGCCAGGCGGTCCGACTCCTTGACCCGGAGCTCCCTGGCGTCGCGGATGACGGTGCGCCCGCTGGCCTGGGTGGCCAGCACCATCAGCACCGGCAGCTCGTCGATGAGCCGGGGGATGAGCGGCCCGCCGATCTCGGTGGCGCGCAGCGGCGCGGCCCGCACCGTCACGTCGGCGCGCGGCTCGCCGGCCACCTCGCGCTCGTTGGCCACGGTGAGGTCGGCCCCCATGGCGCGCAGCACGTCGAGCAGGCCGGTGCGGGTGGGGTTGGTGCCCATGTTCCGCACCGTCACCGCCGAGCCGGGCAGGCCGGCGGCGGCGCACAGGAAGAAGGCGGCCGAGGAGATGTCGCCCGGCACGTCCACCCGGGTGCCGCGCGGGCGCGCCGGGCGCACCGTCACGGTCAGGCCGTCCACCGTGAGCGGCACGCCCATGCCGCGCAGCAGCCGCTCGGTGTGGTCGCGCGAGCGCTCCGGCTCGGTGACGCTGGTCTCGCCCTGGGCCGACAGGCCGGCCAGCAGGATGGCGCTCTTCACCTGGGCGCTGGCCACCTTGAGGTCGTGGTGGGTGCCGGTGAGCTGCCGCCCGCGGATGACCAGCGGCGGCACCCGGTCGCCGTCGCGGGCCGTCAGGTCCGCGCCCATGCGGCGCAGGGGCTCGACCACCCGGCGCACCGGCCGGCGGCGCAGCGAGGCGTCGCCGGTCAGGACCGACAGCCCGGGCAGGCCGGCCAGGACGCCGGCCAGCAGCCTGAGCGAGGTGCCGGAGTTGCCGCAGTCGATGACGTCGTCCGGCTCCACCAGCGTGGCGGCCGGGGTGACGATCACCTCGGCCCCCTCCTCGCGGACGGTGGCGCCGAGCCTGGTCACGGCCTTGCGGGTGGAGTGGACGTCCTCGGCGTCGAGGATGCCGGTGACGCGGGTCTCGCCCTCGGCCAGCGCGCCGAACAGGATGGCGCGGTGGGAGATGGACTTGTCGCCGGGCACCGTGAGGTCGCCCTGGAGCGGCCCGGTGCGGTGGCAGGTGAGCGGTCCGTCGAGCGGGCCGTGGCGTGGCGCGGTCAGAAGAGCTCCTCGCGCGCGTGGCGCGCCTGCTCGAGCGCCGTGCGCGCCGCCTCGGGGGAGGTGGCGATGGCGGAGAGGATGGCGGTGAGGTGGCGCTGCAGCCGCTCGGCCGCCTCGGGCAGGCGGGCGTTGCGGCGGGAGACCTCGCCCTGGATGTCGAAGGGGAACTCGGCCAGGCGGGTGGTGTCCTTGAGCCCCTGGCCGGCCAGCGCGCGGGCCAGCGGGCCGGCCTCCTCAGCCGCGGCCGCCAGGGCGCTGGCCACCAGGTAGGGCAGGTGCGAGACCATGGCCACCGCGGCGTCGTGCTCGGCGGCGCTGCAGCGGATCACGGTGGCGCCGAGCGCCAGGTGCAGCGCGGCCACCCGCTCCACCGCCGCCGGGTCGCCGTCGGTGACCAGCGCCACCCGCCCGCCGCGCCAGCGGCCGGCCGCCGCGGCCGAGCCGGCGAAGCCGCCGTGGCCGCCGAACATGGGGTGGGCCCCGACGAAGTGGACGCCGGGGCGGACCTGGGTGCGGGCCAGGGCCACGATGGCCTCCTTGGCGCCGCCCACGTCGGTGAGGACCGCGCCGTCCGGCAGGAGCTGGGACACCGGCCCGAGCAGCGCCTCGATGGCCGCCACCGGGGTGCAGAGCACCGCGAGGTCGCAGGCGCCCAGGGCCGGCCCGGGGGCGGCGTGGGCCTCGTCGACCACCCCCTCGGCCAGGGCCGCGGCGCGGGCGGCCTCGGCGGGCTCCACCGCCACGAGGCGGACGGACGGGTCGGCGGCGCGCACGGCGCGGGCCAGCGCCCCGCCCATCAGGCCGAGCCCCACCAGGCCGAGCCGGCGCGGCAGGCCGGTCACTTCCCGGCCCTGCGGGCGCGGCCGGCCGGGCGTGCCGTGGGCGGCGCCGGGGCGCGGGTCTTCGTCGGAGGCTTGGTCTGCGCGGGAGTCCTGGCCTTCGTCTGCGCCTTGGCCTTCGGCGGCACCTTGGCCCTCGGCGCGGCCCGGACGGCCGCGGCGGCCCTGGTGGCGCCCCGGGCCTTCGGCTGCTGGAAGGGCACCCCGTGGTGCAGGTCGGGGCGGAGCGCCTGGGCGCCGCGCAGGTAGACGTGGTGCGGCGCGCCGCGGGCCACCGAGTGGAGCAGCACCCGGATGATGCGCGGCATGGAGCCCGGCACCGGGATCTCCTGGGAGCAGATCATGGGCACCTGGTGCCAGCCCTGCACCCGGGCCCCGCGGGCCGGGAAGTCGGCGTCGAGGTCATGGGTGACGGTGAAGATGGCCCAGGTGATCTCCTCGGGGTCGAGGTGGTTGCGCCGGGTCAGCTCCTCACAGAGCTCCACCACCGCCTCCTCGATCGCCTCCCGGGTGTTCTCGGCCACCTGGGTGGCCCCTCGGATGCCTCGCATGAGGCCGGTGATACTAGGGAAAGGGGGAAGGCGTGTCCATGCCGTCTGGTCGCGGCCCGACGCCATCGGCACCATCCTCCAGTTGCTGGGAACGGAGCCCATCCGGCAACTACTCCGAGCCTGGAGCCCGACCCCGCGACCCCAGCGCCTCGGCCAGCGCCAGCAGCCGGCGCGCCCCGTCCACGTGCAGCGCCTCCACCAGCCGGCCGTCCACCACCACCACGCCCTGCCCGAAGGACTCCGCCTCGGCGTGGGCCACCATGATGCGGCGGGCCGCCTCGAGCTCGGCGGGTGAGGGGCCGAAGGTCCGGTTGGCCACCGCCAGGGTCTTGGGGTGGATGAGGGTCTTCCCGTCGAACCCCAGGTCGCGCCCCTGCAGGCAGGCGGCCTCGAAGCCGGCCTCGTCGGTCAGGTCGAGGTGGACCCCGTCGAGGCAGCCGAGGCCGTGGGCCCGCGCCGAGAGCACGATCAACGAGAGCGCGGTGAGCACCTCGGCGCGGCCGGCGGTGTGGCGCGCCCCCAGGTCCTTCACCAGATCGCTGGTGCCGGCCACCAGGCAGGCCAGCCGCGGGGTGGCGGCGGCCACCTCGGCCGCCCGCAGCACGCCGCGCGGCGTCTCGATCATGGCCCACAGCCGCAGCGACGGCGGCGCGCCCAGCCGCGCCAGGGCCGCCTCGACCTCGCGCACCGCGGCGGGATCCTCCACCTTGGGCAGGAGGACGGCGTCGGCGCCCGAGGTGGCCACGGCCGCGAGGTCGTCCACCTCCCACGGCGTGCCGCGCCCGTTCACCCGCACCACCAGCTCGCGGTGGCCGTAGCCCCCGGTCCGCAGCGCCTCCACCACCAGCCGGCGCGCCTCGCCCTTGGCGGCCGGGGCCACCGCGTCCTCCAGGTCGAGGAGCAGGACGTCGGCGTCGAGGCCGCGCGCCTTCTCCAGCGCGCGGGCGTTCTGGCCAGGCATGTAGAGGGCGCTGCGGCGGGGGCGGACGGCGGGGGTCATGGGGGCGACCTTCGGCGCGAGGTGGGAACGCTCCTTGGGCCACGCTACCGCCGGCGCGGTCGCCGGGCCAGGGCGCGGCGAGGGCGCGTCACCGTGCGCCTGCACCACCAGGGCCCTGGCGGGACGGACCAGGCGCGCCAGCCCCACCTGCGCCTCCGCGCGGGTGCAGGCCGCCAGCGCGCGGAGGGCTGCGACGAAGTGGCCTGGGCGCAGGCGGAATGGCTCCGGACAGGACCGGGTTCCACCCTGGAGCCGGGCCCCCGATTCTGCGAGAATGCGCCCCCTTCCACCCGAACCTGAGGCCCTCATGAACCGCGTGAAGAACTTCAACGCCGGCCCGGCCGCCCTGCCCCTCCCCGCGCTCGAGCGCGCCCGCGACGAGTTCCTCGACTTCGCGAAGTCCGGCATGTCGGTGATGGAGCACAGCCACCGCGGCAAGGAGTACGAGGCGGTCCACGACGAGGCCATCGCGCTCCTCAAGGAGCTCCTGGGCGTGCCCGACACGCACGAGGTCCTCTTCCTGCAGGGCGGCGCCTCGCAGCTCTTCGCCCAGCTCCCGATGAACCTGGTGCAGAAGGGCCAGACCGCCGAGTACGTCATCACCGGCGCCTGGGGCGAGAAGGCCCTCTCCGAGGGCAAGGCGGCCACCGCCATGCTGGGCGGCGCGGTCAAGGTGGCCTGCACCACCGGCACCGGCGACGGCAAGGAGAAGAGCTACGTCCGGGCCCCGGCCGCCGGTGAGGTGAAGGGCGCGGCCGACGCCGCCTACCTGCACGTCACCACCAACGAGACCATCCACGGCGTGCAGTTCGACGTGGACGCGGCCCGCCCCTACCCGTCCACCGGCGCGCCGCTGGTGGCCGACATGTCCTCCGACTTCCTCTGGAAGAAGGTGGACGTCTCGCGGTTCGGCCTGATCTACGCCGGCGCCCAGAAGAACATCGGCCCGTCGGGCGTGGTGGTGGCGGTGGTGGCCAAGGCGCTCATCGAGGGCGGCCGCAAGGACATCCCCAAGATCTTCCAGCTCCGCACCCCCGCCGAGAACAAGTCGCTCTACAACACGCCGCCCACCTTCGGCATCTACATGGTGCGCAACGTGCTGGCCTGGCTCAAGGGGCTGGGCGGCCTCGACGTCATGGAGGCGCGCAACCGCAAGAAGGCGGCGGTCCTCTACGGCGCCATCGACGGCCACCCCGGCTTCTACCGGTGCCCGGTGGAGCGTGAGAGCCGCTCGGTCATGAACGTGGTCTTCCGCCTGCCCAGCGAGGCCGACGAGGAGCGCTTCGTCAAGGAGGCCAAGGCCAAGGGCATGGTCGGCCTGAAGGGCCACCGCTCGGTGGGCGGCATCCGCGCCTCGATCTACAACGCCGTCGAGCCGGCCTGGCTCGACGAGCTGGCCGCCTTCATGGCGGACTTCGCCAAGAAGGGGTAACCGCCACATGTCCTCGCTCGCCCTCGCCCTCCTGCTGGCCGCCGCCCCGGCGGCCGCCCCCGGCGCCGCGCCGCCCAAGCCCCTGTCCACCTACCAGCAGCGGGAGGGGAAGGGCGGCCACGGCATGCAGGGGGCCAGGCCGGCGGGGGCGAAGCACGGCGCGGCCGGCCAGCACGGCAACCCGGCCGACCTCACGGCCTACGCGGCCGGCCTGCTGGACGCGAAGCGGGACGCCTGGCAGAAGCCGGACGAGGTGGTGAAGGCGCTGGGCCTGGCCCCCGGGCAGGTGGCCTGCGACGTCGGCGCCGGCCCCGGCTACTTCACGCTGCGGCTGGCCGCGGCGCTGGGCCCGACCGGCCGCGTCTACGCGGTGGACGTCGAGCCGGCCCTGCTGGGCAAGCTGAAGGAGCGGCTGGCCGCCGCCGGCGTGCGCACCGTGACCCCGGTGCTCGGGCTGGCCGACGACCCGCTCCTGCCGCCGGGCAGCTGCGACCTGGTGCTGGTGGTGGACACCTTCCACCACTTCCCGGACGGCGTGGCCTACCTGTGGCGGCTGGCCGGCGCCCTCAGGCCGGGCGGGCGGATCGTCAACATCGACTTCCACAAGCGCGAGACGCCGGTGGGTCCGCCGGTGGCGCACCGGGTGGCGCGCGAGGACTTCCTGGCCGCGGCCACCTCGGCCGGGCTGGTGGTGGTGGCCGAGCCCACCTTCCTGGAGCACCAGTACTTCGTGGTGCTGGCCCCGGCCGGCGCCGCGGCGCCGACGCCGTAGCGGCGCACGCGGCGGCCTCCGGGCGCGCCCCGCCTTCGGACCCGGCCGCCGCCCCGGCTCACCCGAGCTGCGGCGGCGGGTTCCACCAGATCTCGCCCTTGCCCTTCACCGCCTCCCAGGCGGCGAGGCGGGCGTCCTTCTCCTCCTCCGGCGACATGGGTCGGAAGGCCTCGGCGGCGGCCCAGGCGGCGTCCTGCTCGTTCTCGAAGGAGAGGCCGAGCAGGGTGACGTCCGGGTCCTGCGTCAGCGTGTAGCGGAGGCAGGTGGCCACGTCGAGGTGGGGCTGCGCGGGCGCCGCGGCGTCCTCCCCGCCGGAGGAGAGCTTGCCGCGCGGCCGCGCCGCCAGCGGGCGCCCGTAGCCCTCGGTGTCGCCCAGCAGCTTGCCGGCGGCGAAGGTCTTGAAGCAGACGGTGCCCACCCCGGCGGCCCGGGCGCGCGGCAGGATCTCGGTGACGTAGCGGCGCGCCACGAAGAGCCCCACCGGGAACATGAGGACGTCGCAGCGCCCGTCGTCGAGCGCGGCGGCCAGCACGTCCGGGTGGTGGCTGGAGAGGCCGCGGAAGCGGGCCCGGCCGCGCGCCACCTCCTCGCCCGCCTGGTCGAGGCCGCCGCCGGGCGCCGCCAGGCCGGCCCACGCCGCCTGGGTGGAGACGGCGTGGAAGGCCAGCAGGTCCACCGCGGGCAGGCCGAGCCGCTCCAGGCTGCCGTCGAGCTGCGGGGCCACCGGCCGGTCGAGGTGATCCACCTTGTCGATCAGGAAGACCCCGTCGCGGCGGCCGCGCAGCGCCTCGCCGACCAGCTCCTCCGACCAGCCGTCCTCGTACTGGGGCGCCGTGTCGAGCACGTTGAGGCCCGCGTCGAGGGCGCGGCGCAGCACCGCCACGCACCGCTGGCGTCCGACGCTCCGGTCGGCCAGGTCGCCCTGGCCGAGGACGGTGGCCACGAAGCCGGTGCGGCCGAGCGGGCGGCGGGGCAGGAAGCGCGGGGGCATGGCCCGCATGCTAGCGCGCTGGTGGCGCGGTGGGCCCCGGGCCCGCGGGGGCTCAGGGCTTCTCGGCCGAGGGCCTGGCCTCCTGCGCGACGAGGGCCGGCGTGGCGGCCGTGGCGGCGGGATCGCCCCCGGGCGCTGCCACCCGGGCGGTCAGGCCTGCCGGGGCAGCCGGCACCTGCGCCACCAGGGCCGCCGACGGGTGCACCTCCGGGCGGGCGCGCCGCTCGGCGCGCCGGCTGCCCGGCTGCGTCAGGCTGGACACGGCGAGGGCGAGGGCGATGAGCCACAGCGAGGGCGGGAGGCGCGTCATGGTGGGGTTCTCCGAGGTCTCCCCCCGGGAAAGAGCAAGCTTGGTGCCAGGTGGCTCCCGGCCGGGCGGCCCCCCCCCGCCGGACCTAGCGCCGCTCCCCGCCGATGGAGAGCGCCGACGCGGCCAGCACCAGCCCGGCGCCGGCCACCAGCGGCGCCGTCACCGGCTCGCCCGCCACCAGCGTGCCGAGCGTCAGCGCCACCGTGGTGTCCACCAGCGGGATGGTGCCGATGGTCACCAGGGAGACCCGCGCCAGCAGCCAGTAGAACCCCAGGTAGGTGAGCACCGTGCCGCCCAGCGCCAGGTAGGCCAGCGCCCCCAGCGCCGAGGGGGTGAAGGTGGCCACCTGGCCGCGCTCCAGCGCCGCCGAGGCCAGGAGCAGCACCAGCCCGGCCCCCACCGCCTGGCCGAAGGTGAGCACCACCGGCGAGAGGGTGTGCCGGCGCCGCTGCACCAGCACGTTGGCCAGCGCGCAGGAGATCGAGCCGAGCGTGATGAGGGCCGCCCCCAGCAGCGCCGGCCCGCCGGGCGCCGCGCCGCCGCCGGCGCCGCCACCGGCGACGCCGGCCTGCAGCACCACCACGCCCATGAGCCCCAGGGCCGCCAGGCCGAGCGTGCGCGCCGTGAGCGCCTGGCCCGGCAGGAGCAGCCGGCCGAGCAGCACCAGCCAGACCGGGAAGGTGGAGAAGAGCACCGCCGCCAGCCCGGAGCTCACCAGCGTCTGGCCGAAGAACATCAGGCCGTAGGGGATGGTCACCTGCAGGAGGCCGATGCCCAGCAGCCAGCGCCACTCGGCCCCGGCCAGCCGGGCCACCCCGCCGCGCAGCGCGAACGGCAGCAGCAGCGCCGCGGCCAGCAGCATGCGCAGCGCCACGAAGCGCAGCGGCGGCAGGTCCTGCAGGCCCACCTTCACCACCAGCCAGGTGGAGCCCCACAGGGCGCAGACGGCGGCGTAGACCAGCAGGAGGCGGGGGCGCACGGGGCGCCGGTTCTACACCAGCAGCCCCACGATCACCGCGCTGACCAGCAGGAAGGCCAGGGACACCTTCACCACGCTCCCCACCAGGAAGCCCACGAAGGTGCCGGCGCCGGCCTTGAGGGCCCGCTCGAAGTGGGGGTCCTTCAGGTACTCGAGGGTCACCGCCCCCACCGCCGGACCGAGCAGGATGCCGAGCGGGCCGAAGAAGAGCCCCACCAGCAGCCCCAGCGACGCGCCCGCCACCGCCCACCCCGAGGCCCCGCTCGCCTTGGCCCCCAGCGCCGCCGCCAGCCAGTCCACCGCCCAGATGGCGGCCGAGAGCAGCCCCGCCACCACCAGGGTGGGCCAGCCCACCACCGTGAACCCCTCGGCCCAGGCCACCAGCAGCGCGCCGCCGAAGAGGAGCAGCGAGCCCGGCAGCACCGGCAGGACCACCCCGGCGATCCCGCCCAGGAGCGCCAGCGCACCCAGGGCGTAGAGCAGCGTCGTCATGCCCTGGTGTCTAGCGCGCCGCCGGCGGGGCGTCAGCGCCCGTTCCGGGGTCTCCGGCCTGCTACACTCGCCCCGTGGCCATCGCCCCCACGCCCGACGCCTCCCGCAGGCCGACACCGGGACCAGCCGGGGCCGAGCCGCGCCCGTCCTGGCTGGCGCCGGTGGCGCTGTCGGTGGCCCTGGCGGCCGCGCTCGTCCTGGGCGGCCTGGTGGCCCTGGAGCGCTTCGTCGGGGAGCTGCGCGCCGAGGAGGACGAGGAGCTGGTGGCGGTGGCCTCGATGCGCGCCGGGCAGGTGGCCGGCTGGCGGCAGGAGACCCTGGACGACGCCGCCACGCTGGCCACCCTGGTCGACCTCGGCGCGGCGCTGGGCGCAGGCCCGGCCGACGCCGCGGCCCACCGCTCGCTGCCGGCCCGGCTGGCGGGGGTGCTGGAGCGCCGGCAGGACCTCTCCGCCATCGCCCTGCTCGACGGGACACGCCGCGTCCACCTGGCGGTCGGCCGCCCCGCCACCGACTTCGAGGGGCCGGTGCTCGAGGCGCTGCTCGACGAGGCGGCGCGGCGGCGCGGGCCCGCCATGTCGAACCCGCAGCGGGCCACCCCTGGCGCGCCCACCTGGATCGACGTGGCCACCTTGCTCCCCGCCCGGCCCGGCGAGGCGGCGGGCGTCCTGGTCCTCCGCTACGACCCGGCGCGGGTGCTCTTCGGCGACCTGCTGGCCTGGCCCATCCCCAGCCACCGGGCCCGCACCCTGCTGGTGCGCCCCGTGGGAGACCGCCTCGAGGTGCTGGGCGGCAGCGGCCCCGGCCTGCCGGCCCCGCTCACCACGCTCTCGCTGGCCGGCGACGACCCGCTGGCCCGCGCCATGCGGGGCGAGCGCGGCGACGGCGCCTGGCTCTGGCCCGGCGGCCGTGACGTCCTGACCGCCGCCGTCCCGGTACCGGGCACCGACTGGCGGCTGGTGGCCGAGCAGGACTTCGCCTCCTCCATGTCGCCGCTGCGCACCCAGGCGGTGGCGCTGGGGGTGGCGCTGGGCGCGGCCCTGGCGGTGGTGGTGGCCCTGGGCTGGCTCTGGTGGCGCCTCCAGCTGGCCCGCTGGGAGCGGCGGCGCGAGCGGGCGCTGGCCGAGCGAGCGGCCCTGCAGGACCGCCTCGACCTCCTGTCGCGCCACGCCAACGACATGATGATCCTCGCCGACGGCCAGCAGGTGGTGGTGGACGTCAACGACCGGGCCTGCGAGGCGCTCGGCTACGCGCGCGAGGAGCTGGTGGGCCGGACCCTGCGCGAGCTGCGCGACCCGACCACCCTGGCGGAGCAGCCGCTCCTCACCGCCGACCAGCTCGAGCAGGGCGGCGCCGTCTTCGAGACCCGCTACCGTCGCCAGGACGGCAGCACCTTCCCGGTGGAGGTCTCGATCCGCATCGCGCCGTTCGGCGGCCAGCGCTTCGTGCAGGGCATCGTGCGCGACATCACCGAGCGGCGGCGCCTGGAGCTGGAGCTGCAGCTGGCCGACCGCATGGCCTCGGTGGGCTCGCTGGCGGCGGGCGTGGCGCACGAGGTGAACAACCCGCTGGCCTACGTGCTGGCCAACCTCGACTTCGCCCTGGCCGACCTGGCCCGCGAGAAGCCCGACATGCCCGAGGTGCGGCACGCCCTGGTGGAGGCCCGCGAGGGGGCGGTGCGGGTCCGCCAGGTGGTCCGCGACCTCAAGACCTTCTCCCACGGCGACGAGGCCGACCGCCGGCCGGTGGACGTGCGCCGGGTGCTGCAGACCGCGGTGGGGATGGCGCAGAACGAGATCCGGCAGCGGGCCCGCCTCTCGCTGGAGCTGGCCGACATCCCGCCGGTGCTCGGCAGCGAGCACCGCCTGGGCCAGGCCTTCCTCAACCTGCTGGTGAACGCGGCCCAGGCCATCAACCCCGGCGCGCCCGAGCGCAACCTGGTGAACGCCAGCACCGCGCTGGCCGAGGACGGCCGGGTGATGGTGGAGATCGCCGACACCGGCGGCGGCATCCCGGCCGAGGCGCTGCCGCGCATCTTCGACCCGTTCTTCACCACCCGGCCGGTGGGCAGCGGCATCGGGCTCGGGCTCTCCATCGTGCACGCCATCGTCACCGACCTGGGCGGAGAGGTCCGGGTGCGCAGCGAGCCCGGCCAGGGGTCCATCTTCACGGTGCTGCTGCCGCCCACCCAGGCCGTCCAGGCGTCGACGCCGCCGGCTGCGCCCGCCACGGCGCCGGCCGCTGCGCCCTCCGCGCCAGCCGCCGCGCCCTTCGCCGTCCCCGCCACCACGCCACGCCCCAGCACCACGCCACGCCCCGCCGCCACGCCCGTCCCCCTGCCGGCGCCGCTGGCCGCGCCCGTGCCGGCCGGCGGCCCCGCCGTGGGACGGGTCCTGGTGGTGGACGACGAGCCGCTGGTCGGCAAGGCGGTCACCCGCATCCTGGCGCCACCCCACCAGGTCACGCTGGCTTCCAGCGCCACCGATGCCCTGCGGCTCCTGCAGGCCGGCCCCTACGACGTGGTGCTGTGCGACCTGATGATGCCGGGCATGACCGGCATGGAGCTGCACGCCCGGCTGGTCGCCAGCGATCCGGCCATGGCCGACCGGATGATCTTCCTCTCCGGGGGCGCCTACACCGAGACCGCCCGCACCTTCCTGGAGCGGGTGCCCAACGCCCGGATGGACAAGCCCTTCGAGCCCGCCACGCTGCGGGAGGTGGTGGCGGGGGCGGTGGCGGCGGCCCGGGCCGGGGCCGGCGGCTGACCCGCCTCGGCGCCCTGCCCTGGCACGCCCTCCGGCCGCTGGCCCCGGCGCTCGACGCGCCGCTGGCCGAGGTGCTGGCGGGCGCCGCCGCCGAGCGGGTGCTGCCCCGCCTCCTCAGGGCCCACCCGGAGCTCGACCGCGACGGCCGGGCCACCGCGGCCGAGGCGCTCTTCGGGGTGGGGCTGTGGCGCCGCCGGCTGCGGCACCACCTGCAGGGCGCCAGGGAGTCGCCGCGCCTCCTGCTGGCGCTCCTGCTGCGCGACCTGGCCGGCCGGTCCGACGCCGCCTGGCTCACCGGGCTCGCGGAGGCCGACCTGCCCCCGGCGGTGGCGGCGCCGACCGCGCTGGCCGAGCGCTGGTCGCTGCCCGACTGGCTGGCCGGCGAGCTGACACGGGCCGCCGGCGAGGAGGCCGGCGCCCTGGCCGAGTCGCTCTGCCACCCCGGGCCGATCTTCCTGCGGGCCAACCCGCTGGCGTGCACGCCGGCCGCGCTGGCGACCCGCCTGGCGGCCGAGGGGGTGGCGACGCGGCCGGGGGCGCTGGCGGCGGGCTGCCTGGTGGTCGAGGGCGCGCGCCCCAACCTGCTCGGCAGCCCCAGCCACCAGGCCGGCTGGTTCGAGGTGCAGGACGAGGGGAGCCAGCTCCTGGCCGCGGCGCTGGGGGCCCGGCCGGGCGAGGTGGTGCTGGACCGCTGCGCCGGGGCGGGGGGCAAGGCGCTGGCGCTGGCGGCGGCGGTGGGGCCGGCTGGGCGGGTCCGCTGCTGCGACGCCGACGCCGGCCGGCTCACCCGGCTGGGCCAGCGGGCCGCGCGGGCCGGGGCGGCGGCCTGGGTGACCCTCGATGGGGCCGCGCCGCCGGCGGGGCTGGTGGTGGACCGGGCGCTGGTGGACGCGCCCTGCTCCGAGCTCGGGCCGCTGCGCCGCGGCCCCGACCTGCGCTGGCGGCTCGACCCGGCCACCTTCGGCGCCCTGCCGGCGCTGCAGCGCGCCCTGCTCGACGAGGCCGCCGCCCACCTCCGGCCCGGCGGGCGGCTGGTCTACGCCACCTGCACCTTCCGCCGGGAGGAGAACGAGGGCGTGGCCCTGGCCTTCGAGGCCGCCCACCCTGGCTTCCGGCGGGTGGCGCCGGACGCCCCGGCCGAGGTGGTGGGACCGGACCACTTCCTGCGCGCCTGGCCGCACCGCCATGGCACCGACGGGTTCTTCGCCGCGGCCTGGGAGCGGGCGCTAGACTGCACCCCATGACCGCTCGCGAACGCTGGGACCGCTACCGCCGCCTCCGCTGCGAGGTGCCCGCGCTCGGGCTGGTGCTCGACCCGAGCCGCATGGGCTTCGACGACGCCTTCCTGCGGGCCCAGGCCGGCCCCATGCAGAAGGCGCTGGAGGCCATGGCCGCGCTGGAGGCCGGCGCCATCGCCAACCCGGACGAGCACCGCATGGTGGGGCACTACTGGCTGCGCGCCCCGGCGCTGGCCCCCACCCCGGCGCTGCGCCAGGAGATCGTGGCCACCGTCCGCGCCGTCAAGGACTTCGCCGGCGACGTGCACGGGGGCCGGATCCGGCCACAGGAGGGCGGCCTGTTCCACCACCTCCTGATGGTGGGCATCGGCGGCTCGGCGCTGGGCCCCATGTTCGTGGCCGACGCGCTGGGCCAGCCGGGCCGGGACCTGATGGCCCCCGACTTCCTCGACAACACCGACCCGGACGGCTTCGCCCGCACCCTCGGCCGCCTGGAGCGCCACCTCGGCGAGACGCTGGTGGTGGTCACCTCCAAGAGCGGCGGCACGCCGGAGACCCGCAACGGCATGCTGGCGGTCGAGGCCTTCTACCGCGCCGCCGGGCTCGACTTCGCCCGGCACGCGGTGGCCATCACCCAGCAGGGCTCGGCGCTCGACCAGGTGGCGGTGCAGCAGGGCTGGCTGGCGCGCCTCCCGATGTGGGACTGGGTCGGCGGCCGCACCAGCCAGCTCTCGGCGGTGGGCCTGCTGCCGGCGGCGCTGCAGGGGCTGGACGTGGACGGCCTGCTGGCCGGCGCGGCCATCATGGACGAGGCCACCCGCGACACCGGGATCCTGCGCAACCCGGCCGCGCTGCTGGCCCTCTCCTGGCTGCACGCCGGCGGCGGCACCGGCCAGAAGGCCATGGTGGTGCTGCCCTACAAGGACCGGCTGGTGCTCTTCTCGCGCTACCTGCAGCAGCTGGTGATGGAGTCCATCGGCAAGCGGCTCGACCTCTCGGGCGAGCGGGTGGACCAGGGGCTGTCGGTCTACGGCAACAAGGGCTCGACCGACCAGCACGCCTACGTGCAGCAGCTGCGCGACGGGCGGCACGACTTCTTCGCCACCTTCGTGCGGGTGCTCGCCGACGGCGGCGCCCACCTGGAGGTGGAGCCGGGCGTGACCCCGGGCGACTACCTGCACGGCTTCCTGCTGGGCACCCGCGCCGCCCTCTTCGAGAACGGGCGCGAGTCGCTCACCCTGACCATCCCGCGGGTGGACGCGCGCAGCGTGGGGGCGCTCATCGCCCTCTTCGAGCGGGCGGTGGGGCTCTACGCCTCGCTGGTGGGAGTGAACGCCTACCACCAGCCCGGCGTGGAGGCCGGCAAGAAGGCCGCGGCCGTGGTGCTGACGCTGCAGGCGCGGGTGGTGGCGGCGCTCGGGCCGGTGGCGCGCGACGCCGAGGCGCTGGCGGCCGCGGCCGGGGCGCCCGAGGAGGCCGAGGCGGTGCTGCTCCTCTGCGAGCACCTGGCCGCCAACGGGCGGGCCCGCCAGGAGGGGTTCGGCGCCGCGGCCGCCTTCGCGGCCATGGACGGCCGGCGCGGCTGAGGCGCGGCTACCGCAGCGTCACCGACCCCAGCAGCGCCCGCTCGCCCTCGGCCACCTTCACCTCGCCGAGGCCGGCCCGGGGGAGCGACACCACCAGGCACGGGCTGGTCACCACCTGGGCCGTCATGGCGTCGGCCGGGGGCGCGCGCAGCGCCACCTGCACCAGCGCCACCCCGCCCTTCACCGGCGCCTTCGGCGCTGCCAGCTCCACCGCGTGGCCGGCGGTGGGGCGCTGGCCGGCCGAGACGAGCAGCACCGCGGCCGCCTCGAAGTCCACCGCCGGCGCCGGCGCGCCGCCCAGCGCCGCCGGGAAGGCGGCGATGAGCTCGGCCTGCGAGGCCAGCCGCCGCACCGAGGGGCCTGGCGCCTCTCCGCCGCAGGTGGCGCCGGCGCGGACCACCGTCACCGCCACCTCGCGGTCCGGGCTGCAGCCGCCGTCGGCGCCCATGAGGGAGAGGGAGGCGATCCCCAGGAGACCTGCGCGGGCGAGCCTCACGGCGTCACCTCCAGCCCCTTCAGCGGGGCGAGCTTGCGGTAGCCGGCGCGGCCCGTCGCCGGGCCGGCCGAGGCGGCGCCCAGCGAGGACTCGAACCCGGCCAGGAAGTCGAGCCCGGCCACGTCGGCGGCCGCCACCGTCACCGGGGTGGGCACGCCCAGGGTGGGCCAGGCGCCGCAGGCCTCGCCGTCGTCGCACACCAGGTCGTCGTTGTCCGAGTCGGTGCCGGCCACCAGCAGGTACTGCCCGGCCGGGACGTTGGCGAAGGACCAGGTGTAGACGCCGCCCTGCCCGCGCCCGCTGGCCTGCGCCACGGTGGCCAGGTTTCCCTGGGCGTTCGGCACCGGATCCACCAGCAGCACGTAGAGGAAGCCGGCGTCGCCGCCGGCGGCGGCCGCCGCCCCCTTCTGCAGCGACACCGGCACCCGCACCGCGGCGCCGCCCGCCAGCGTGAAGGTGATGGTGGCCGAGTAGCGCCCGTCGGCCAGGCTGGCCTGGGCGGCGGTGGCGGTGTAGGCGCCGTGGTTGTTGCCGTCCACCGCGCCCGGCGCGACGGTGAGCCAGGTGGCGTCGCTGGCCACGCCGGTGACGGCCTTCAGGCCGGTGCCGCTCCAGGCCACCGCGATGGGCAGGGAGCCGACGCCCGGCGCGAAGTCGAGCCGGGTGGGCGTCACCTCCAGGCCGCCGGTCTGGGCGGCGCCGCACTGGGACTGGGCCGCCTGCACCGCGCCGAGCGCGTCCACCAGGCCGTGGCCGTAGACGTCGTCCCTGCCGGCCGCGCCCAGGTCGCGGGTCATGGCGCCCGAGGCCAGCAGGGTGTCGAGCTGGAGCGGGGTCAGGCTGGGGCAGACCGCCTTCATGAGCGCCACCACGCCGGCCACGTGCGGCGCGGCCATGGAGGTGCCCTGGTAGAAGGTCCAGATGGGCTGGCGGGTGCCGGTCGAGTCGTCCACCAGGGCCGAGAGCACGCCGTCGGCGTAGCCGTTGCCGTCCTTGTCGGCGCTGGTGTCGCCGCCGGGCGCGGCCACGTCCACGTCGGGGCCGCGGTTGGAGTACGGGGCGCGGGCCTGCGCCAGGTCCACCGCGCTCACCGAGACCACCCCGGGGTAGGAGGCCGGGTAGCCGGGGCTGGTGGAGTTCTCGTTGCCGGCGGCGGCCACCACGATGAGACCGGCGGCCCGCACCGCGGCGTAGGCGTCCTTGTCGGACTGGGAGGAGCAGCCCTGGCAGCCGAGCGACAGGTTGGCCACGTCGGCCGCCTTGGGCGGAAGGGTGCCGGAGTCGTTGGAGAGGCCGGCCGCGAAGCGCAGCCCCTGGATGATGTCGTAGGAGGTGCCGCCGCCCGCGCCGAGCACACGGACGGGCATGACCTTGGCGCCCCAGGCGACGCCGGCCGCGCCGGCCCCCTCGTTGGAGCGGGCCGCCACCGTGCCGGCCACGTGGGTGCCGTGCCAGGAGGAGGAGCCGGCGGCCGCCGCGTCGCCCGGGTCGTCCGCGTTGGCGTCGATGCCGCCGCCGTCGCGGGCCTTGGTGGCGTCGCGGATGAAGTCGTAGCCGTCCACCAGCTGGCCGGTGAAGTCGGGGTGGGCCAGGAAGACCCCGGTGTCGAGCACCGCCACCACCACGCTGCCGGTGGCCGGCGTGCCGGTGGTGACGTCCCAGGCCTGGGGCAGGTTGATGAGCGGGTAGTGCCACTGGAACTTGTAGTGCGTGTCGTTCGGCACCGCGCTGGGCCGGAAGAGGTAGTTGGGGTCGGCGCTCTGGACGTCGGCGCGGCGCAGCAGCGCCTTGACGACGCGCAGGGTGTCGAGGCGGGCCGCGGCCGGCCCCTCGGGCGTGCCGCCGAAGGCGGCGCCGGTGCGGGCCGGGGCGCCCAGGGTGGCGAGCGCGGCGGCGCGGGTGGCGGCGGTGGCGCCCAGGCCGAGCAGCGCCGGGCGGCCGCGCACCGCGCCGGCCAGCGGCGCGAGGCCGAGGGCGGCGGCGCGCGCCTGCAGCGAGTCGCCGGCCGCGGCGGGCGAGAGCGCGGCGTCGTTGAAGCGGACCACCACCTCGCCGGGCACGAACTCGCGGTCGCTGCGCAGGGCGGGCAGCGAGGCCGCCGCCGGGGCGGCGCCGATGGTGAGCACGTAGTTGGAGGCCCCGCTGGCCGCCTCGACGACCACGTAGTGGTCACCGCCGGCCGGCACCTCCACCACCTCGGTGGAGCCGACCCCCAGCGAGCAGGCCACCGGGTTGACCACGTCGGCCGCGGCGTAGAGGCACAGGTCGAGGTCGCCGGTGACGGCGTCGGCGATGCCCAGGGTCACCACCTGCCCGGCCGCCAGCGTGGCGCGGTAGGCGTCGAGGGCGTCGGCGGAGAAGGAGGCCCAGCCGCCCACCGTGACGGCGCTCGGCACCAGCTGCGCGGTGGCCGGGCCGTCGTTGGGGGTCTTGGGCGAGTTGACGTCGCCGGTGTCGCCGTCCACCCGCTGCCCGCCGGCGGCGCGGATGGTGCCGGAGAGGTCGAACTCGGTGGGCGGCGGCGGGGTCGGGTCCGAGCCACCGCCGCCGCAGGCGGCGGCGAGCGCGAGGACGGCGAGGGCCAGGGAGGCCGGAAGGCGGCGGGACATGGACGCTCCTCTCGAGGATCGGATGGGGTCCCGCACCTCGCGCGGTCGACGCGCGACGATGGGCCCCCGGTCAGCTTGGATGGTGCGGAGTCCCGTTGGTGACGCCTCCGCCCCGCTTGGGGTCTACAGGACGGGGCCGGCTACAGCTCGGCCTTGAGCACCGCGCCGCTGGAGGCGTTGGAGACCATCAGGGCATAGCGGCGCAGCCACTTGGAGCGGACCACCTTCTGCTTCGGCACGAAGCCGACCCGGCGGCGCCCGAGCTCCGCGTCGTCCACCCCGAGCTCCAGCCGCCGCCCCACCGTGTCGACGGTGATGGCGTCGCCGTCCTGCACCAGGCCGATGGCGCCGCCCTCGGCGGCCTCGGGCGAGACGTGGCCGACGCAGGCGCCGCGGGTGGCGCCGGAGAAGCGGCCGTCCGTGACCAGGGCCACCGAGGTGCCGAGCCCCATGCCCATGATGAGCGAGGTGGGGGCCAGCATCTCCTGCATGCCGGGGCCGCCCTTGGGCCCCTCGTAGCGGATGACCACCACGTGGCCGGACCGCACCTTCCCGGCCATGATCCCGGCGAGGGCCTCGTCCTGCGAGTCGAAGCAGATGGCCCGGCCGGTGAACTGCTTCATGGAGGGCTCGATGCCGGCGGTCTTCACCACCGCCCCCTCGGCGGCCAGGTTGCCGAAGAGCACGGCGATGCCGCCCACCGGGCTGTAGGCGTGGTCCAGGTCGTGGATGACCGAGGCGTCGGTGATCTCCGCCCCGGCGATCCGCTCGCCGATGGTCTCGCCGGTGACGCAGCGGGCCGAGAGGCGCACCACGTCGCCGCGGCGCGAGACCTCCTTGAGGACCGCCGGCACGCCGCCGGCCCGGTGCACGTCCTCGATGTGCACGGTGGAGAGCGACGGGGCGATCTTGGCGACGTGGGCCACCTTCTGGGCCACCGCCTCGATGCCGGCCAGGTCGAGCGGCACCCCGGCCTCGCGGGCGATGGCCAGCAGGTGGAGGATGGTGTTGGACGAGCCGCCCATGGCCATGTCCACCACGATGGCGTTGTTGACCGCGTCGGCGTTCAGGATCCGCGTCAGGTTGAACTCGGCCCGACCGGCGATCTCCACGGTGCGGCGGGCGGCGGCGCGGATGAGCGCCTCGCGCTCGGGGGTCAGGGCCAGGATGGTGCCGTTGCCCGGCAGGGCCACGCCCATGGCCTCGCAGAGCACGTTCATCGAGTTGGCGGTGAACATGCCGGAGCAGGAGCCGCCCGAGGGGCAGGCCTTGCACTCGATCTCGTAGAGCTCCTCGTCGGTGATCTTCCCCTGGGCCTTCCTGGCCACCGCCTCGAAGGCGGTGGCGAGGTCGATGGAGGTGCCGTCGGAGAGCACCCCGGCCTTCATCGGGCCGCCCGAGCAGAAGACGGTGGGGACGTCCACCCTGAGCGCCCCCATCAGCATGCCCGGCACGATCTTGTCGCAGTTGGGGATGCACAGCAGCGCGTCGAGCTGGTGCGCCTCCATCATGGTCTCGATGCTGTCGGCGATCAGCTCGCGGGAGGGCAGGCTGTAGAGCATGCCGCCGTGGCCCATGGCGATGCCGTCGTCCACCCCGATGGTGTTGAACTCGAAGGGCACCCCGCCGGCCTTGCGGATCTCCTCCTTGGCGATGCGGCCGTACTCCTGCAGGAAGAAGTGGCCGGGGATGATGTCGACGTGGGAGTTGGCGATGCCGATGAACGGCTTCGCGAAGTCCTCGTCCTTGAGCCCCACCGCCCGGAGCAGGCTGCGGTGCGGGGCTCGCTCGTAACCCTTCTTGATCGTGTCGGAGCGCACCACCCGTTTCTCCCTCCCCGGGGCGCGTCGAGTCAACCGGCGGGGCGTGGTACCATCCTCGCCCCCGTCGAAATCCGCGGAGGAGGGGCACCATGCTGGGCGATCACCTGAGGGCGCTGAAGGACGGCCGCTGGCAGCACGGCATCGACCTCGGCGACCAGCGCGTCCTGTACCTGGCCGAGGAGCCGGGGCTGGCCTCGGCCGACCGGCTGCGCCGCGTCTACCGCCCGGAGTTCACCGCCCACGCCACCCGGGTGGAGGTGGTGGTGCACCGCGAGCCGACCTACCAGGCCAAGGCGGTGGTGGCCCGCGCCTGGAGCCGCTTCATGGACCCGTCGGTCCTGGGCATGTTCCGCGACTCCGAGCAGTTCGCCACCTGGTGCAAGATCGGGCGGGTGCCCGAGGTGACGGAGGCCCCGCCGGCTCCAGCCGCTCCTGCCGCCCCGGCGCGCGCTCCCACCCCGGCCGCGGCCCCGGTGGCCGCGAGGCCGGCCGCCGCGGCGAGACCCGCTGCTGGCGCGCCCGCGGCGAAGAAGCCGGCCGTGAAGAAGCCGGTCACGAAGAAGCCGGCCGTGAAGAAGGCGGCCGCGAAGAAGCCGGCCGTGAAGAAGCCGGCCGTGAAGAAGGCGGCCGTGAAGAAGCCGGCCGTGAAGAAGGCAGCCGCGAAGAAGCCGGCCGCGAAGAAGCCGGCCAGGCCAGTGAAGCGGGCCTCGGCGTCCAAGAAGGCCGGCCGGACCTCCAGGCGGTAGGCCACCACCCGGACGCGGCGAGGGCGCCGTTCGGCGCCCCCGTGGTCCCGCCCGGTCAGGTGAGGTGAGGCGGGCGCTACCGCCCGTTCACGCTGGCCTGCGCCCACAGGTCGCGGGGCGCGCGCAGGTCCTCCATGATGGCCACGCCGAGGGCGCAGGCCAGCAGGACCGCCAGCGCCAGCATCCACGGCTTGAACGGCAGGAGCTCGTCCTGCTGGGGCCGGGGGCGCGGCGGCTGGTCTGGGAGGCGCGGGGGCATCTCCCCATGAAGCTAGATCGACCTCCCCGGCAGCGCAACCCCGCGGCGGTGGGCCTGGCGCCGGTCCCTCGGCCAGGGGTCAGCGGCCCCCAGGTGGCGGTCGGCTCTCGGCGGCGCCGGCGCCCTCCTCCCCCTCCGGCTCGGGGGCGCCGGGGTCGGGCTCCAGCACCCCGCCCATGGCTGTGAAGAGCTTCACGTCCTCCTCGAGCTCTCGGCGGGTCAGGTCGGCCAGCTCGGAGAGCAGGTCCCAGCGCCGCTTCAGGTCGACGCCGGAGTAGCGCCCCGCCAGGGCCGCCCACGCCCGGGTGATCTCGTCGGTGCGGCGGCGCTCGCCGGTGCGGTGCTGGTGTTCGGCGTCGCCGCGCACCCGGGGCGAGAGCTCCAGCCGGTGCTCCAGCGCCTCGCGCAGCATCTCCTCGTGCACCACCGCGTCGAACTCGGAGAGGGCCCGCGGCTCGGGCCAGCGCGACATGCGCAGGGCGTCCAGCCGACCGAGCCGCACCAGCAGCCGGTCGAGGTCGCGCTTGTCGTCGTGGATCTCGCGCTTGAGCAGCTTGCGCTCGCGGTGGTCGGCGGGGGGGCGGCGCGGCAGCTGCGCCCGGGGCGGCGGCCCCGGCAGGAGCAGGCCGAGCGCCAGGGCCAGGCCGGCCAGCGGGCGGGACCAGCCCCGGCGGGCAGCGCGGGCGGTGGTGGGCGGGGGCGGTCGCATGGCGCTCGGGCGTGGCCCCGGGGGGGCCGTGGTCGAGCATAGCCCACCGCGTGGCCCCTGCCCGCCGGGGCTCGCCGCCGGGAAAGGTGGCGGGTCCCGCCAGCGGCGGTATGACCGGAGCCATGTCCGCCCTGCCCGCCCTGCTCGTCGCCCTGGCCCTCGCCGCCCCCCCGGCCGCCCCCCGCACCTTCCGGGTGGACTACCTGCACACCGGCACCGCCGCCGCGGAGACCTGGGCCCTCGATCGGCTGGTGGTGGAGCCGCTGGAGTGGCCGGGGAGCCCGGACCGGGCCGTGGACGACACCAACCTCGGCAAGTACCTCTTCGAGGTGCGCGACCGGGCCACCAACCGCCTGCTCTACTCGCGCGGCTTCGCCTCCATCTTCGGCGAGTGGGAGACCACCGCCGAGGCCCGCACGGCGGCGCGCACCTTCTCCGAGTCGCTGCGCTTCCCGGCGCCGACCGCGCCGGTGCAGGTCATCGTGAAGAAGCGCGGCGCCGACCAGGCCTTCCGCGAGGCCTGGAGCCTGCTGGTGGACCCGCGGGACCAGGAGGTGGACGACGCCGCGCCGCCCTCGCCCGGTCCGCTGCTCGCGCTGCACCGCAGCGGGCCGCCGGCCCAGAAGCTCGACCTGCTGCTGGTGGGCGACGGCTACACCGCCGCCGAGCGGGGGCGCTTCGAGGCCGACGCCCGGCGGCTCACCGCGGCCCTCTTCGAGCGGGAGCCGTGGAAGGGCCGGCGCGGGGACGTCAACGTCTGGGGGCTGTGCCCGCCGGCCGAGCGCTCCGGGGTGTCGCGCCCCTCCACCGGCCAGCACCGGCGCAGCCTGGTGGGCGCCAGCTACGACGCCTTCCGCTCCGAGCGCTACGTCCTCACCTTCGAGAACCGCACCCTGCGTGACGTGGCCTCACACGCCCCCTACGACGCGCTGGCCATCCTGGTGAACGGCGAGACCTACGGCGGCGGCGGCATCTTCAACCTGTACGCCACGGTGGCGGCCGGCTCGCGCTGGGCCCCCTACATCTTCGTCCACGAGCTGGGCCACTCGCTGGCCGCGCTGGCCGACGAGTACTTCACCAGCGAGACCGCCTACCTGCCGGTGGGCGACCGGCCCGAGCCGTGGGAGCCGAACGTGACGGCCGACCCGAGCGCGGCCAAGTGGGCCGACCTCGCCACGCCCGGCCTGGTCCGGCCGACGCCCTGGCCCAAGGAGGCCTTCACCAGGCGGGCCCTCGAGCTGCAGGCCGAGCGCAAGGCCATCCGGGCGCGGCGCGGCCCGGAGGCGGAGATGGACGCCCTCTTCCTCACGCAGCAGCGGGAGGAGACCGCGCTGCTCTCGCCGCTGGCCGGGCAGGTGGGCGCCTTCGAGGGGGCCAACTACGAGGCCCAGGGCTACTACCGGCCGCAGGCCGACTGCGTCATGTTCAGCCGGGACGAGGTCCCCTTCTGCGCCGCCTGCCGGCGCGGGCTGTCGAAGGTCATCGACCTTTACGCCGGGCCGCCGGCGCGCTGAGCCGGGGCGGGTCCGCGCCGCCGGCCTCCCGCCGCGGGCGGCGTCAGGTCCGGTCGAACGCCGGCGCCTCGCCGCGGGCGGCCCGCTCCTGCGGCAGCAGGGCGGCCAGCAGCGCCTGGTGCAGCGGCGCCGCCACGCCGGCGGCCCGGGCCGCTCGCAGGATGGCGCCCGCCTGGTCGTCGAGCTCGGAGGGGCGGCCGGCCCCGAGGTCGCGCTGCATCGAGGCGGTGGAGCCGGCCGGCACGCCGTCCACGAAGGCCAGGGTGCGCGCCACCAGGTCGGGGGCCAGCGCCACGCCGCTGGCCCGCCCCACCGCCGCCACCTCCTCCATCAGCCCGAGGAGCAGCGCCCGCGCCTCCGGGGTGGCGCGGATGGCGCCGGCCGGCGCACGGGCCACCGCGCCCACCAGGCCGAGCGTGCCGATGAGCAGCGCCTTCTCCCAGGTGGCGGCGGCGGCGTCCGCCACCACCTCGGCGCGCACCCCGGCGTGGCGCAGCGCCACCGCCAGCGCCTCCAGGGCGGGGCCCACCGGGGCGCCGGGCCGGGGCCCGCACACCACCCGGGGCGCCAGGCCGTTGCGCCGGATCACCCCGGGCCGCTCGGCCCAGGCATAGACCCAGACCACGCCGCCCGCCACCTGGGCCGGCGGCAGGGCCGCGGCCAGCCGCCCGGCCGCCTCCACCCCGTTCTGCAGCGGCACCACCACGCCCCCGCCCGCCAGCAGCGGCGCCAGCGAGGGCGCCAGGGCCGGCACCTGCCAGGCCTTGACCGCCACCAGCGTCACGTCGCAGGGGCCGGCCTGCCCTGGCTCGGCCACCACCAGCGCCGGCCGGGCCGAGGTGACGCCCTCCGGCGTCTCCAGCCGGAGGCCGTCGGCCCGCACCGCCGCCAGCGCCGCGCCGCGCGCCACCAGCACCACCTCGTGGGCGCCGGCCCGCGAGAGCTCCGCCGCCAGGAGCCCGCCCACCCCGCCTGCGCCGACGACCGCGATCCGCACCGGCCACCTCCTGCCGGGCCGCACCGGGCGGCGCTCGGGGCGACCAGCCTACTCCCACTCGATCTCGTAGACCGAGTCGAGCAGCGTCAGCGCCCGCCCCACCACCCTGGGGCGGATGGCGTCGGTGGCCTGCAGGCCGGCCAGGATGACGGCCTGGTGGAAGACCGGCGGCATGAAGTCGCGCCGGAAGGACATGACGGCCTGGCGCGGCCCGGGGAACTCCACCGTCCGCTCGCCGTAGCTGACCGCCGCCTTGTAGCCGGGCGCGCCGGAGGCCAGCATGCGCCTGGGATCCTTGCCGCCCACCGCGAAGACCGTGCGCCCGATCATGGAGGCCAGGAAGCCGGTGATGGTGCGCCGCCCCAGCTCGGTGAGCACCTCGTCGGCGCCGCCGAAGGTCGGCTCCAGCCGATCGACGGCGTTCCAGGTGGTCCGCAGGTACTCGCCGATGGGGTACGAGAAGAAGTCGACGCGCGCGCCCTTCTTGAGGACGTCGACCTCGGCCGGTGCGGCCGGGCCCAGGTGGTCGCGGACCAGCGAGAAGAGGGTGTTGTAGTTCAGCCCGCGCGAGGTGTCGGCGGCGGAGGCGGCTGCGAGCCGCAGGCTGAGGTCGTCACGGTCGGCGGGCACCAGGGTCCCTCTGGTTGGGTCGAGATGTCACCACCGCGGTGACCCGGGCGGTAGTCCCGGGATCCCGATACTCCCACACCGGCGTGGGGTGCGGCGCCGACCTCACCCTACAGCGCCATCGGGGGTATCATCGGCGGCCATGGACGCCAGCGTCGAGGAGGTCAGGTCGTTCATCGAGGGGCAGCGCCCGGTCCAGCAGGCCTTCTTCGGCGCCAAGGCGGCCGACAAGGTGCTGGCCTTCGTGGCCTCCACCTCGGCGGCCGGCTCGCTGGCGTCGGTGACGGCCCACCGGCTCCTCGGGCTGGAGCGCGGCGCCGCGGCCAGCGCCCTGCAGGTGTCCCTGGCCGGCCACCTGCCGCACCAGCCCGGCGCCGGCGAGGCGGTCACCGTCTGCCTCTTCGACCAGTACGTCGGCTACCAGGTGAAGACGCGGCCGGGCGGGCCCGGCCCGGCCGTGGAGGCCGGCGCCGCCAGCACCCGGGTGCGCGGCAGCCACGTCTACACGCTGCACCACAGCCCCTTCATGATGACCGCCTTCGAGCGGGTGCCGGTGGACGAGGTGCTGGGCGCGGTGGGCCGCGCCCCCTTCGCCCTGGCGGCGGTGGGCGCGCAGGTGAACCTCTCGCCGCGCTTCAACTGGCACACCGCGGTGCGCCAGGGCCGGCTGGTCCTCTTCCACGGGGACGGCCTGCCCCTCAAGACCTACCTCAACCTGAAGTCCAACCCGCGGGTGGTGCGGGTGCTGGTCGATCCGCGCACCTTCCAGGGCTACGTGCTGGAGGGGGACCTGGAGGAGTACGTCGAGGCCGACGACCGCGAGGCCCACCAGGCCACCTGCCACGGCTTCGCGGCCGGCGGCTGGGGCAAGCCGGCCCGCACCTTCCGCTTCACCGCCGAGTCCATCCGCGTGCTGGCGCCGCAGGGGTAGCGGGGCGTGGAGACCCCGGCCGCCTTCCTGGCCCGCTGGCACTACGCCGGGCTCTTCCTGGTCATCCTGGCCGAGGAGGCCGGGGTGCCGCTGCCCATCCCGGGCGACCTCTTCATCGCCGCCATGGGCTTCATGGCCCAGCGGGGCGGCGCCGCCTTCCTGCCCACCGCGGCGGTGGTGACGACCGCCACCGTCCTGGGCGCCAGCATCCTCTACCTGGTGTCGCGCCACGCCGGCCGGCCGCTGCTGGTGCGGGTGGCGCGCCGCTTCGGCTTCACCGAGGCGCGCGAGCAGCGGCTGGAGGGCTGGCTGGCCCGCCACGGCGCCCTGGCGGTGGTGGTGGGCCGGCTCATCCCCGGGCTGCGCATCGTCATGACGGTGGTGGCCGGCGTGCTGCGGCTCGACCGGGCCACCTTCGTCACCGGCACCTTCTTCGCCGGGATCATCTGGTCGACCATCTACTTCTGGCTGGGCTACGCGCTCGGCGAGGGCACCGAGCGGCTGGGCGGCTTCTCGGCGCTGGCCGGCCACTGGCCGTGGGCGCTGGCGGCGGCCGGGGTGCTGGGGCTCGCCACGCTCTGGTGGCGGCGGGCCCGCGCCGCGCGCTGAGGGCCGGGGTCAGGGCCGGCGGCGCGCCAGCTCGCGCCAGCGCAGCAGCGCCGGCAGCGCCAGCAGCGCCGCCGCCAGGCAGGCCACCTCGCCCAGCACCGCCAGCAGGCCGAAGGAGTTGAGCGCCTGGTTGCGGGCCAGCAGCAGCGAGGCGTAGCCGATGACGGTGGTGAGCGAGCAGAGCGCCACCGCCCCGCCGGTGGTGCGGACGCAGTCGGCGATGGAGGCGGCGTGATCCAGGCGGCGCCGCTGGAAGACGTTGACCGCGTAGTCCACCCCGATGCCGAAGGTGATGGGCAGCGCGATGAAGTTGAGCATGTTGAGCCTGAGCGAGAACGCCCCGGCCAGCCCGAGGAACCAGAGCACGCCCAGGGCCAGCGCCAGCAGCACCCAGCCGGCGTCGGCCAGCGAGCGCCCGCCTGCGCCGCGGGCGCCGAAGGCCAGCAGCACCAGCCCCACCACCCCGACCAGCGAGAGCAGGGTGGCCCGCGGGCCGTCCTGCCGGATGGCCCCCAGCACGTCGGCGAAGACCAGCATGGAGGAGGCGGTGGGCAGGTCGGCGCGCGGCAGCGCCACGCTGCGCAGCTCGGCGGCGAAGCGCAGGATGTCGCGGCCGTCCCAGACGTCGAGCGACGCCGCCGGGTAGACCAGCACCGGGGTGCCCACCCGCCCGTCCACCTCGGTGAGCTGGCGGCGCAGCGTGGACGGCAGGTCGGCGGCGCCGAAGGGGCGCAGCCCCTCGGGCGGCAGCACGGCCTTCACCATGAGCTGGCGCTCCGGCGACAGGAAGGAGAGGTGCTCCGGCGTGGCCAGCGCCCGGAGCTCGGCCAGCAGCGGCAGCTTCTCGGCCTGCCCCTCCGGCACGAACCCGGCCACCGAGAGGATCGAGCCCAGGGTGGTGCCGGGGGTGGCCTTCCGGTGCGCCTCCAGCCGCCGGCCCACCTCGCGCGCCTCGGCCTCGGTCTCCGCCAGCAGCACGGTGGGGGTCAGGTGGTCGCCGAAGAGCGCGTCCACCCGGGCGTCCCACCAGGCCGGGCCGCCCTCGCGGAGCGCCCCGCGGTCGCGCAGCTTCTTGAAGTCGTACTCCAGCGGGTCGCGGGCGAAGCGGACCACCATCACCACGGCCGCCGCCGAGAGCAGCAGCGCCGCCACCGCGGTGGTGCGCGGCCGGCGCTCCACCAGCCAGGCCACCAGCAGCGTGAAGACCGGGCGGGCCGGCCGCTGCCCGGGCTGGACCAGCGGCGCCGAGCGCTCCCAGGCCAGCGTGAGCGGCGGCACCACCAGGTAGGCGAAGAGCCAGGAGAGGCTCATGCCCAGGCCGCCGATGAGGCCGAACTGGGCGAAGCCGCGGAAGTCGGTGGAGAGCAGCGAGGCGTAGGCCACGCCGGCCGACAGGGCGGCGGTCAGGGTGGCCAGCCAGGTGGTCTCCACCGCGGCGGTCATGGCCGGGAGCGGAGCCGCGCCGCGCCGGCGCTCCTCCAGGTAGCGGGCGAAGAAGATCAGCCCCACGTTGATGCCGTTGCCGATGACGATGGAGCCGAGGAAGGCGGTGTTGGAGTTGAGGTGCCCGACCAGCAGCTCGGCCAGCCCGAAGGTGGTGAAGACCCCGGCGAAGAGCGGCAGGCCGATGGCCGGCACCGCCTTCCAGGTCCGGTTGTAGACGGCGATGGCGATGGCCACCAGCAGCACCACCAGCAGGGTGGCCCAGACCAGGTCCTCGGCCAGGGCGTCGTGCTCCAGGATGCTGGAGGCCACGTAGCCGCCGTAGGCCACCTCGAGGCCGGGCGCGTTCGCCTGCGGGTCGAGCCCGGCCACCGCCTCCTTGACCAGCCGGTCGAGCGCCACCACCCGCTGGTAGTCGCCGGGGTCGCCGGCCAGCCGCACCAGCATGGCCAGGGCGTCGAAGGACTCGCCGGGCCGGGCGCCGGGCACCTTCCCGGCGATGTAGCCGGAGGGGAAGCGGCCCAGCAGGTCCTTGCGGTCGCCGGCCAGGCCGTCGAGCAGCCCCTCCACGTCCGGGGCCGGGCCGCTGGCCGCGCCGCGCCCCTGCGCCGCCTCCCAGGCCAGGCGCGCCTCGAGGGTGTCCCGCAGCCGCACCAGCTCGGCCCGCTCCGGGAAGAGGAGCAGGCGCGGCTTCATGAAGTCCACCGCCTCGTCGACGCGGTACTCGACCCACTGCACCAGGCCGCCCGGGGCCGCCTCCAGCCGCTCGGCCAGGTCGTCGGCGAAGAGCGCCAGGGTGAGCGGATCGGCGCCGTGCAGGATGACGGTGGACTCGGCGAAGCCGCCCACCCGCTTCGAGATGAGCTGGAGGTCGCGGGCCGAGCGGCTGTTGGCCGGCAGGAGCTCGGCCAGGTCCGGGCGCAGGTCGCCGTAGAGCCGCACCGTGCCCCACAGGCCGAGCCCGGACACCAGCGTCACCAGCGCCAGGATGAGGAGGCGGTGGCGGTCGGCGAAGGTCACCCAGCGGCGGGACAGGGTCACGTGGGCTCCTCGGGTGGGCCGTCCAGGGCGGCCGCGGTCGCGGCGCCGCCCAGGTCGGAGAGGTGCAGCGCCTCCAGCCGGGGACCGGCGGCGTCGAGCACCAGGTACTCCAGCGCCTCGCCGTGCAGCGAGCCGGCGTTGGCGTAGCGGTCGCCCGGGGCCAGGTGGGCGCGGTGGACGTGGCCGAAGACGCCCAGGTCGTGGCCGCCGGCCGCCACCAGGCGGCGGCAGCGGCCGGAGAAGATCCTCACCAGGCGCTCCTCGGCCAGGCCGCGCACCAGCGCCTCGGCGCCCGCCGCGAACCCGCGCACCAGCGCGGAGCGGCCGAAGCGGCGCGAGATGCCGTCGCCCAGCCGACCCACCGGCGAGGCGTTGACCGGGTCGGCGGCGTGGCCGTGCGCCACCAGCACCCGGCCCAGCCCCGGCCAGTCGAGCGCCAGCGCGGCCGGGCCGCGGTCCGGGTCGTGGTTGCCGCACGTCTGGCGCAGCCTTCCCTCGGCGCGCAGCGCCTCGGCCGCGGCGGCCACCGCCGGGAAGGCGCGCGGCCCGGCCCCGGGGCCGGCGAAGAGCTCCTCCCAGACGTCCCCGTTCAGGATCACCTCGCCGCCCGCGGCGCGGGCGCGGCCCAGGAACCCGAGCGCCAGCCGCCCGTGGGCGGCCGGGCTGCGCGGCCCGAGGTGCCAGTCGGAGGCGATCAGGACCGGCCTCACGCGCCGGCGCCTCCGGGGCCGCCGCCGGGCGCGCCGCCCGGCGCCCCCGCCTCGCCCGGCCCGCCGGCCCCGCCCGCCCTGGTCGGCACCCGGTGGCCGGCCTCGCGGCGCAGCCCGTCGATGAGCGCCTGGGTCCGCTCCCAGGCCAGCGCGTGCAGGGGCCGCACCAGCGCAGGATCGCGCGCCCGCTCCGGCAGGAAGGGCACCGCGATGGGCTCGCCGGCGGCGA
The DNA here is from genome assembly GCA_016718565.1 of Anaeromyxobacter sp. Lineage (NCBI taxonomy): Bacteria > Pseudomonadati > Myxococcota > Myxococcia > Myxococcales > Anaeromyxobacteraceae > Anaeromyxobacter > Anaeromyxobacter sp. Next base: position 540,350 of record JADKCZ010000005.1, read on the forward strand.
TGCGCAGCTTGACCGGCAGCGGCAGCGGCGACCAGAAGGAGAGCTTCTTCCAGCGCCCCCCGGGGTAGGCCTCGGCGCCGCCCACCACCGCCAGCGGCACGATGGGCAGGCCGGTCTGCAGCGCCAGCCGGACGAAGCCGTAGCGCCCCTCCCAGCGCAGCCGGTAGAAGTCGCGCGACGGCTGGGCCTCGCGGCTGCCGCCCGGGGTGAGCAGGAGCGACTCGCCGGCCCGCAGCGCGGCCAGGCAGCTGGCCTCGTCGGGCGGGATGAGCCCGCTGACCGCCTTGACCCGCGGCAGCCCCGGCAGGAAGCGCTCGATCTGGCTCTCCGCCGCCACCACCCGCATCGGCCGGCGCGGCCCCACCCGCCGGAAGAAGTCGCGCCAGGCCACCCAGTAGCCGGCCATGACGAGGTCCAGCACCAGGTAGCCGGCGCCGTGCAGCGCCACGTAGATGCAGGGCCCGGGGTGGGGCGTGCCGCGCGTCTCGGTGCGGTGCCAGCCCCAGACCGCGGCCGCCCAGACGGCGTAGGGCCGGTAGAACCAGGCGTCCTCGCGGATGGCCTCGAGGTGTGGCGCGGCGGGCTGCTTCACGGCGGGCTCCTCCCGGCGGCGCGGCCGGCCGCCTCGGCGGCGTGGTGGCGGACCGCGGCGGCGTAGATGCGGGCCACGTGGGCGGCCACCCGGTCCCAGGACAGGGTGGCGGCGCGGGCCAGGCCGTGCGCCGCCAGGCGGGCCCGCAGCGGCTCGTCGCGCAGGGCGCGCCACAGCGCCTCGGCCAGCGCGGCCGGGTGGCCCGCCGGGGTGAGGAGCGCGGCGCCGCGGGCCGCCTCGGCGTAGCCGGGCAGGTCGCTGGCCACCACCGGGCAGCCGGCCGCCATGGCCTCCACCAGCACCATGCCGAAGCTCTCGCCGCCGAGCGACGGCGCGCAGAAGAGGTCGGCCCCCCGGTAGGCGGCGGCCAGCGCCAGGTCGTCGAGCCGGCCGGCGAAGGTGAGGCCCGGCCCGGTCAGGCGCGCCGCCAGGGCAGGTGGGCCGCTGCCCGCCACCAGCACCTCGACGGTCCGCCCCGTGGCGCGGAGCCGCGCCACCGCGTCGAGCAGCACCCCCAGCCCCTTGCGCGGCTCGCCGAAGCGCCCCACGAAGAGGATGCGGGGCGGCCGGTCCGCGGCGGCGACGCCGGCCTGGCCGGCCAGGGCGGGCCCCACCAGGTCCGCCGGGCCCGCCGGCCCCTCGTCCGCCAGCGCCGCGGTGAAGCGCCCCAGGTCCACGCCGTTGGGGATCACGGCGGTGCGCCCGCGGAAGACGGCGCGGCTGAAGGCCTTGGCCTGGCGCGACACCGCGATGCCGTGGTCGATGCGGCCCAGGGCGGCGGCGGCCACGCGGCGCAGCAGCCGCTGCACCGGCAGCTCCCGCTCGGCGCTGGCGTGGAAGGTGGCCACCACCGGGCGGCCGTGGCGGCGCGCCCAGCCCATGGCGTGGCGCCCCGGCCCGGGCACCAGCGGCTCGTGCACGTGGACCAGCTCGGCCCCCGAGGCCTCCAGCCAGCGGTGGGTGGCGCGGGCGTCGGCCAGCAGGCCGATGCGGGCCACGCTGCCGTTGGCGGGCAGCGGCACGACCCCGCGGACGCCGGTGCAGCCCGGCGGCACCTCGCCGCTGGCCGGGCCGAGGACGGCGGCGCGGTGGCCCAGGGGCGCCAGCGCGGCCGCCAGGGCCACGGCGTGCCGGTTCACCCCGCCCTCGTGCGAGAGGTCGTACGGGGTGATCACGGCCACCCTCACGGCGCCCCGGCCGCGGGCGGGCCGGCCGGCCGGGCGAACGCCCGCCCCTGGAGCCGGCGGCGGATCACCACCATGCGCGCCGCCGCGGTGAGGCCGGCCCCCACCGCCACGTGCGCCGCCCCGACCTGCGCCATCCACCCGGCGGTGTCGGCGGAGAGGAACGGCGCCGGCAGCAGGAAGGAGAGCATGATGACCACCCGCTGCGGCCGCTCCAGCCCGAAGGCCGGGCACTCCACGCCCAGCCCCTCGCCGCGGGCGCGCGCGTAGCTCACCATGAGGGAGGCCACCAGCGCGGCCACCGCCAGCGACGGGCCGAGGCGGCCGGGCAGCCCGAGCGCGACCCCGGCGAAGAGGGCGATCTCGGAGAGCCGGTCGAGGTTGGAGTCGAGGAAGGCGCCGGCCGGGGAGGCGGTGCCGGTGGCGCGGGCCAGCTCGCCGTCGAGCATGTCGAAGGCCGAGCCCCACAGCAGCGCCAGGCCGGCCAGGCCCCAGGCGCCGGTGGAGGCCAGCCAGCCGGCCAGGCAGGTGATGGCCACCCCGATCCAGGTGAGGGCGTCCGCCGACAGGCCCAGGGCGCGCGCCGCGCCCACCAGCGGGCGGAGCAGCCAGTAGGCCCAGCGCCCCGCCAGGGCGAGTGCCCCGCGCCGGCCGGCCAGGCGCGCCGGGGCGGGCGGGCGGGCCACCGCGAAGGCCGCCAGCGAGACGGCCAGCAGCGCCAGGTGGCCCACCAGCGCGAGGCGGTCGGCGCCCGTCATCGGCTCATCAGGTGGCGGCGGGCACGGCCGCCGGGGTGGCCGGGACCACCGCCTGCGCTGCGAAGCCCCGCAGCGCGCGGTGCAGGTGGATCTGCTGCTGGAAGAGGTCGTGCACCGGCCCGCGGCCGGGCGCGGTCACCGGGCTCTTGAAGAAGAAGGAGAGCCACTCCTGCGGCCCGCGGTGGCCGGCCCGCTGCGCCAGGTCGGCCAGCAGCGCCAGGTCCAGCACGATGGGCGCCGCCAGGATGGAGTCGCGGCACTGGAAGTTCACCTTGATCTGCATCGGGTAGCCGAGCCACCCGCGGATGTCGATGGCGTCCCAGCCTTCCTTGTTGTCGCCGCGCGGCGGGTAGTAGTGGATGGTCACCTTGTGCTCCACGTCGCCGTAGAGCTCGGGGTGGTGGTCGGCGTCCAGGATCTGGTCGAGCACCCCGAGCTTGGAGACCTCCTTGGTCTTGAAGCTGTCGGCGTCGTCGAGCACCTCGCCGTCGCGGTTGCCCAGGATGTTGGTGGAGAACCAGCCCTCCAGCCCGAGCATGCGGGCGTGCAGCATGGGGGCCAGGGTGGTCTTCATGAGGGTCTGGCCGGTCTTGAAGTCCTTGCCGCCGGTCACCACCCCCTGCTGCTCGGCCAGCTGCCGCAGCGCCGGGACGTCCTGCGAGAGGTTGGGCGCCCCGTTCATGAAGGGCACGCCGCAGCGGAGCGCGGCGTAGGCGTAGACCATGGAGGGGGCGATGGTGGGGTCTCCGGCGTCGAGCGCGGCCTCGAAGGCGGCCAGGGTGGCGTGGGCCGGGCCGGCCTCGACGTAGACCTCGGTGGAGCCGGTCCAGACCATGACGGCGCGGGCGCAGCCGTTGGCGGCCATGAAGCCGCGGATGTCGGCCTGCAGGGCCTCGGCCTTCTGGCGCAGCGTGCCGGTCTTCACGTTGGGGCCGTCGAGCCGGCGCACCCAGGCGTGGTCGAAGACCGCCGGCATGGGCTTCACCTGCTCCAGCTGGGCGCGCACCGGGTCGAGGTGGCGCCGCTCGAGCACGTTGGCCCGCAGCGCCGCCTGGTAGGCGTCGTCGGGGAACGGGTCCCAGCCGCCGAAGACCAGGTCCTCGAAGGCCACCAGCGGCAGGACGTCCCGCAGGCGGGGGCCGGGCTCGCCGGCGTCGCCGATCAGGTGGCCGAGCTGGGTCAGGCAGCCGATGGGGTGGGCCAGCTTCTGCTTCACCGCCTCCACGCCGGCGATGGCGGTGGTGGCGACGGCGCCCATTCCGGGCAGGAGGACGGCGAGCTTCTCGCCCTTGCGCAGGGCCGGGAGGGTGCGGGCGACTGTCATGGTGGACACCTCCTACCCCAACGGGGCACGAGGGGAAAGCAGTCCGGTGCGGCGTGTCAGAACGCCACCTGCCCGGTGAAGCTGGCCGCGCGCAGCAGCGGCCTCCCCAGGGACGGGTCCAGGAAGGTGGTGCGCACCAGGTGGAGCTGCAGCCCCAGCGACAGCCCGGGCACCAGCTCCAGCGTCCCGTTCACCGCCGCCAGCTCGTTGCGCGACACCGGCGCCTCGTCGAAGGGGGCCGCGCCGGAGCCGAGCCCGGCCACCACCGCGTCGAGCCCCGCCAGGGCCCTGAGCTCGAGCCGCTGGCCCACACCCACCGCCAGCTGCAGCCACCCGCCGGCGGAGCGGAGCCGGTGGTGGCGGCCGGTGGCGGGGTCGAGGCGCGGCCGCTGCCAGAGCGACCCCTCCAGCAGGTGCACCCCCTCGCCCACCCAGGCCTCGCCGGCCAGCGAGGCGGTGGGAGAGAGCGGCAGGAAGAGCTCCAGGCTGGCGGCCCGCACCGGCAGCCGCTCCAGGGCGGGCGCGGGCAGCCCCGCCTCGGCGGCCCAGGCGGCCTCGTCCGGATCGCCCAGCCGCTCCTCGCCCATCACCGCCGAGAGCGACACGGTGAGCGGGTAGTCCTCGCCGTAGAGCCGGCCGCCGCGGCCGGCGTCCACGTAGGCCAGGCGCGCCGCCAGGAAGGGGGCCGGGACCGCGCCGCCGGGCCAGGCCTCGGCGCCCAGCTGCGACTTGTGCTTGCCCACGAACCCCTCCAGCAGCACCGGCCCCAGCGAGGTGGAGGCGGTCAGCCCGACCAGGCCGCCGGCCAGGTCGCCGAACCCCTCCGGCGAGGTGAGCGTGCCGGCGGTCAGGCCGCTGAAGACGCTCTGCCCCAGGCCGAGCAGGAAGCGCAGCCCCAGCTCCTCGTCGAGGAGCTCGGCGTAGGCGCTGTCGAGCTCCGGCGCCGGGTCCTTCACGAAGGCCGCCGCCACCGCGCCGCGCAGCTGCCAGCCGCCCGGCCCCCGCGGCGACTGCACCGACACGCCCACCACCGCCGGGCGCGGCAGCACCACCAGCCCCGCCCCGCCCGGCGCCACGCCGCCGGGCACGGCCGGCTCCTCCCGCTCGCCGGCGTCCACGTCGTCCACCAGGAAGAGCAGGCGGAGCGAGCCGAAGGGGGCCAGGCGGGTCTCCTCTCCCGGCGGGGCGAAGGTGGGCAGGCGCGAGGCCGGGTCGGGCGCCTTCACCACCTGCAGCGGCAGCTCCTCCAGCGCCGCCGCCACCCGCAGCCGCTGCCCCGCCACCACCACCACCACCCGGTCGAGCCGGCGGTAGCCCTCGTGGGAGAGCGACAGCAGGTGTTCACCCGCGGTGACGGCCGGGAGCACGCCGTCGGGGCCGAGGTCGCAGGGCCGCCCGTCGAGGGTGCAGGCCGCGCCGGCCAGGTTGACCACCAGGGCCAGGCTGCCGGTGTCGTCGAAGAGCGGCGCCAGCCCGGCCCGCCAGGGCGCCAGCGCCTCGGCCTGGGCCGCCGGCACCTCGAAGGTGGCGGCCGCCGCCACCCGCCCGGCGCGCAGGTCGAGCCGGCGCAGCCGCACCGTGAGCAGGTCGCCCTGCCGGCCGTACTCGCCCACCAGGGCGGCGTCCACCCCGCGCGCCCGGAGCGGCGCCGCCGCGGCCAGCAGGCAGGGCTCGTCGTCCAGGCAGTCGAAGAGCGTCACCAGGTAGGCGCGGCCGAGCGCGCCGCGCAGGTCGTCGTGGCGCAGCGGGGGCGCGCCGCCCAGCGCCTCGGCCACGCCCTCCACCGCGGCCCGGAGCCGCTGCGCCTCGGCCAGCCGGGTGATGGCGGTGGCCGAGCCGGGGCCGGCCTCGACGGGCCTGAGGCCGAGGACCGCCAGGCCACCCGCCGGCGCGGCCGGGGCCTTCGCGGCCGGGGCGAGCGCCAGCGCGGCGAGGAGGAGGAGGCGCAGGGTCACCGAGGGGCTCCGGGCGGCGGCGCGGCCGGCGCTTGCGCGGTGGAGCGCGGGGCGGCGGAGGGCGGCTGGGCGGCGGCAGGCGGCGGCCCGAGCCGGAGCCAGGGGGCGCGCGCCAGCTCCAGCCACGGGGCGGCGCGGGACTCCACCGCCACCGTCACCTCCTGGCGCCCGCCCAGGTCGCGCACCGTGAGCAGCCGGCAGGGGGCCCGCTCGGCCTCGGCGTCGCCGGCCACCTCGCAGGCGGCGCCGGCCGGCGGCCCTTCCCCCGGCAGCTCCACCAGGAGCCGCCAGCTGGCCGGGTCGAGGAGCTGCGCCAGCACCTCGCCGCGCGCCACGCTGGCGGCGTCCGCCGCCACCCGGTGGAGCGGCCCGGCCGCGGGGGCCGTCACCGCCACCTCGCGGCCGCGGCGGCGGCTGGCCCCCAGCCGCTCCTGCTCGCGCTCCAGGAACTCGCGGTAGACCGGGTCGCCGGCCGCCAGCGCCGTCAGCTCGGCCAGGCGCGCCTGCGCCTCGGGCGTGGGCGGCTCCGCCTCACCGGCCGCCAGCAGCGTGCCGAGCGGCTCACCCTGGCGGACGCCGCGGGCCAGCTCGGCGCGCCAGGTGAAGCGGCCGGCGGCGGGGGCGGTCACCGTGGCCAGCACCGGCCGCCAGCGGCGCTCCAGCGGGGCGCTGCGCCAGCGGGTGGTAGGGGCTACTGCCTCCGCCGCGACGCGGGCTGCCGCCGCCGCTCCGGGCTGGCCGCCCGGGGTCCGTCCCTGCGAATGAGCCGGCGCCGCCGCCGCACCCTGCGCCGCACCCAGCGAGCCCGGTGCTCCACCCGGCGGCGGCGCGCCGGACCCGGCCTCCTGCCGGGTCGCCAGCCAGGCCACCGCGCCCACGAGCGCCAGCGTCGCGGCGAGGGCAGGCGCGACGCGCCGGGCGCCGCCGGCCTTCCTCGCTCCAGCGGCGTGCGCCCCGGCGGCCTGCGCGGCGCCCACGGCCTCGGGCCCACCGCCCCGCCGCGCCCCCACCGCGTGCGCCTCGAGCAGGAGCCCCTGCCCGATGGCCGCCAGCAGCTGGGTGGCCTGGCTGTTCTCCGGGTGGGCCTCCAGGATGGTGGTGAAGTAGCCGGCCGCCTCCTTGGGCCGGCCCAGGTGCATGAGCCGCACGCCGGCGCGGTAGAGGGTGCGCGTCTCCTCGTCCCAGGGCTGGCGGCCGCGCCGCGCGCCCTCCGTGGCAGGGTGCGGCGTGCCGGGCGCCGCCAGGAAGCCGTAGAGGCCGAGCTGGCGGACGAACTGCGAGAGGCCGTCGAGGTCCACCGGGATGCCGAGCCGGTCGGCCGCCTGCAGCACCTCCCCGGCGCGGCGGCGACCGTCGAGCATGCGGGCCACCGAGAGCTCGAACTCGTAGAAGGGGAACCGCTTGCCGCCGGCCGGATCGGACAAGAGCGAGATGACCGGCGTCGGGCCGGGCTCGACCAGCAGGTCGCCGCGGAAGAGCGGGACCACGTCCGCCGGGTCGATGGTCCCGGCCACCTCGGCTGCGGCTGGCGCGTTCACGGCCGATCAGCCCGTGGTGCCAGCCCCTTGCCACCCGGAGCGTCCGGGGCTTCGCTGGGTTTGGCGATCCGGCGCGGACCCTGGGTTCAGCTGGACCCGGGATTCAGACCCGTGGCCCCGCCCCGGCTGGCAGGCGGCCCGGAAGGCAGGTATACGGTCGCCCTGCCGCCTCCCGGGAGGCCTCACCAGCGTGGCTCACCTCGATCCCAGGCGCGACCGGCTGCTCCTCCTCGCAGGCCTCCTCGCGCTCTTCGCGCTCTCTGCGCTGACCGACCCCTCCTGGCTGGCCGCGGCCTGGCTCCTGGCGCTCCTCGGCTTCCGGCGCGGCGCGCCGCGCGCCCTCGGGCGGCTGCTCCGCTCGGTGGTGCCGATCTCGGTCGGGTTCTCGGCGGCCTCGGCGGGGTGGCTGGCCTGGGTGGCGGAGCGGCCGGTGGACTGGCGCGCGCTCTCGGCCCTCAACCTGCGCACCACGCTGCTCGGCTTCCTCACCCTCTCGGTGCTGGCGCGGGTCAACCTGGTGCGGGCGCTGGCCCCCTGGCCGGCCGTCTCGCGCCTGCTGGCCATCGTGCTCGGCCAGGTCCACGCGCTGCGGCTGCTGGTCACCGACTCGGCGCTCGGCCTGAAGAGCCGCCTGGTGCGCCGGCCCGGGGCGCTCGACGTGGTGCGCGGCGCCGGCGGCGTCACCGCCACCCTGGTCACCCTCTCGGCCCGCAACGCGCGCGACGTGGCCGACGCCCTGCGCGCCCGGGGGGCCTGAGGCCCGTGCCCTACGACCTGGCGCGCGTGGCGGTCTCGGCCGGCGGGCGGCCGGTGCTCACCGAGCTCACCTTCACGGTGAAGCCGGGCGAGCGGCTGGCGCTGCTGGGCGTGAACGGCTGCGGCAAGACCACGCTCATGAAGGTGCTCGGCGGGCTGGCGCCCCCCAGCGCCGGGGCGCTGCGCTACGGCGGCTTCCCGCTCGACGCCCGGCGGCTGGGCGAGGCGGCCTTCCTGCGCACCTTCCGGCGCGAGGTGGCCTTCCTGTTCCAGAACGTCGACGCCATGCTCTTCAACCCCACCGTGGCCGACGAGATCGCCTTCGGGCCGCGGCAGCTCGGCCTGCCGGACGTGGAGGCGCGGGTGGCCCAATGGGCCGAGGAGTTCCGCCTCACGCCGCTGCTCGACCGGCCGCCCTTCGAGCTCTCCGGCGGCGAGAAGAAGCGGGTGGCGCTGGCGGCGCTGCTCTGCCTGGAGCCGCGGGTGCTCCTGCTCGACGAGCCCACCGCCAACCTCGACCCCGCCACCGGGGCCCACCTGGTGGAGCTGCTGCAGGGGCTCACCGGCGTGGCCGTCGTCTGCTCGACCCACAACCTCTCGGTGGTGGAGGAGCTGGCCGACCGGGCGCTCTTGCTGGCCCCCGGGCGCCCCGGGCTGCTCTACGACGGCCCGGTGGCCGGGCTGCTCGGCGACCAGCGGCTGCTCATCGAGAGCGGCCTGGCCCACGCCCACCGGCACGCCCACGGGCCGGGGACGCACGCCCACTACCACGTGCACGACGCCGAGTAGGGCGGGCCGGCGGGCAGCAGCCCTCCACCAGCGCCTCCGCCTCGGCGGCGCCGCCCCAGCCCAGCACCTGCGGGTTCTTCTTCCCGAAGACCACCGTCATGAGGAAGAACTGCTCCAGCTCCTCGCGCAGCCGCCGCGGCAGGTCGTCGGCGTCCTCCACCGGCGCGCCCCGCTCGTACTTGACCGGCAGGAGGATGAGCCGGTCGTTGCGGATGCGCCCCGCGCCGCCCTTCAGGTCCTGCTCCAGCCGCACCACGCCCACCGCGCGGCAGCGCACCACCGTGCCCGGGTAGCTGGCCGCGTCCCAGACGATCATGGCGTCGAGCGGGTCGCCGTCGGCGGCCACCGTGCCGGGCACGAAGCCCCAGTCGTACGGGTAGGCCAGGCCCAGCGGCAGGGCGCGCGCCACCGTCATCACGCCCAGCGCCGGCTCGTACTTGAGCTTCACGGTGGCGCCGCGGGGGGACTCGACGACCACGTGGATGGCGCCGTCCTCGGCGCGGGCAGGCAGGTGGCGCAGGTCCATGGCCTCCTTCTGCCGGGCCGGGGGGCGGCGCGCAACCCGACCCGGAGTTCCGCCGTTCGTACCGCCGTCCGCGGCGCGGACCATGGTGCGGCCGAATCCCCGGTGAAGGCGCGGGCCGCTCCTCCTCCGCCGCCATGGCTCGGCCGGGGAGCGAGGTGGCAGCGCGTTCCACGGGAAGCACAGGACGACCCGCTTGTGTTGTTCGGGCGCACGAACAACACAGAAGGGGCCGTGCGTGCGGCCCGGGTCGAGCTCGTCCTCGATGGCCACCGCACGGTCCGAGCCGCGGACGGAGGTCTCCGGGGCGGAACTCCCGGCCCGCGCGCTCGGGCGGATATCCCGGCCCGCGTGCTCGAGGTGGCGCAGTTCGGGCCGCGGGCGCCACCCGAGTCAGGGCGAGCGGACGCAGGCCGGGCCCGACGACGGGACCTTGACGACCACGGAGCGGTCCTCGCCCTCCACGAGGTCGATCACCGTACAGGCGCAGGTGAAGACCGGTTCGACGGCGGCCGCGACCACCGTGTAGCGATCCGGCGGCAGGTTGGCGATCCGGTGCACCAGTTCATCGCCCCCTCGGTAGTAAGGCACAGGCGGCTGCCGCCGCTTCCCGAGCGCACCATCCGCACCGACCTCGCCAGGGATGACGTAGTCCCACGCGCGGGCGAACCCGCCGTCGGCGGTAGCCACGTGGACCTGGAGTGACGACGGCCGACGAGCCGCCCGGAAGCGGCCCGTGACCGGGGCGCCGTCCGCGGTCACGTCGACCTGGAGATCGGGGCCTTTGGGGCGGGTGAGGCCGGTCTTCGATTGGGAAGTGAGCCGGAGTGAGTAGCGCCCAGGGGCCAGGTCCGTGATGATGCAATGCCCGCCGCCCGCGCTGCTGCAGCGGCCCCCATGCTCGCCGGCCACCGCGACGGCCGCTCCATCAAGGGGCCTTCCGTCGGCCTCCTCAACCCGGAGGTCAACCACGCCTTCAGTGCCGGCGCCGAGCCGGATCTCGACATCGCCCTGGCCCTCGGGGGCTACCGCCTCGGTCCGTCGGCGGCCTGGGGGCTCGAGACGGAGCGGGGCGTCGGACGCGGCCACACCGGGCAGCGCGAACCGACCGGCCGAATCGGTGATGACGTCGGATCTCATCGCGTAGCCTGCGTACCCGAGCAGCACCCTCGCCCCGCTCACCGGAGCCCCGGCCTCATCGACGACCCGGCCGGTCACGGTGCGTGGTGGCCCGAGCTCGATGTCGCCGAGGTCCTTCTGCTCGCCCTTGGCGAGATCCACCCTGAAGGCGAGCCGGCCGTGTCCCTCCGCACTGACGAACACGCCGAGGTTCACCCAGGGCATGTAGATCGGGACCTCGAAGCGCCCGTCTTCGGTGTTGAACACCCACCCGCCAGATGGCTTGGTCTCGACGACGAAGCGCGCCGGTGCCCTCCGCTGCCCCTGGCCATCGGGCACCGTGACCCTGCCACGGATGGAGGTCATCCCTTGCACGGGGACGACCAGGGCCGGGATGCCGGTCTTGACGGGTAGTCCCTCGACGCTGGCCACCCGGCACCACCAGCCAGCGCCCTCGGCGAAGAGCCGGTAGCTTCCGGGCCGGAGATCGACCAGCCGAAACCGGCCGGAGGTGTCGGTCGGCGCCACACCGAAGGATGCCCCGCCGCCCGGTGAGGACTCGGCTGGCTCCGGGAAGACTCGGACCGAGACCCCGGCGACCGGACTCCCGTCCGGATCGAGGACGCGGCCTGCGATCTCGGCCGGCCCGCCGAACGCCAGCCGCAGGCCGGAGCGCTGCTCGGGGCGCTCCGCATCGACGAGGACGGCCCGGCCGCGGAGCCCATCGCTCACCAGGCCAGCCATGATGTTGACCGTCCCCTGGCGGACCAGGATGCGGAAGCTACCGTCCGCCCCGGACTGGCCGCGGAGATCGCCGCCGTCCCGCCACGGGCGCCACCGCCGGAGGTCCTGGCCTGGGCCTCGCTGGCCGTCCACGAAGATGACCGCGCCGGCCACCGGCTTGCCGGCGGCGTCGATCACGACGCCCGTGACCTCCACCGGCGGCAGATCGCCGGATGGCGTCGAGCCTTCGGCTGCGGCCAGCGCGAGCAGGAGCGATACCGAAGCGGCCAGCATCACAGCGGTCTCCCGGCCCGTGGTGGGCGTCAACCGAGGCGTCAAGCAATGACTAGACGTACTGGTGCGCAGCGTAGAATGAGGTGGCCGATGCTGCAATCAGGGGTTCGCCAGGGCCGGGGCGCTGGCAGCGAACCCCAGCCCCGGAGTTCCGCCGTTCGTCCCGCCGTCCGCGGCACGGACCATGGTGCGGCAGATTCCCCGGTGATTCCGGACCTCCTGACAGAGGGGACGCCCAGCTTCGAGGCTCAGCCGGTCGAGCCGGCCCGGTCGGCGGTGGCCGAGCCCCTGGAGCGGCCGGCCGAGGAGGTGGCGCTGCGGGAGCGGACCAGCGCCGCGGTGGGGGCCTGGCTGGCGAGGCGCGGAGGGCGCCGGGACGCACCCATGGTACGCTCCCGGCGCGTCAGCCGGGTGGCCCTCCGGGCCGCAACCGGGGGGAACGAGAGATGACCACTGCCATGCGGATCCTCGCCGTCGCCGCGCTCCTCGCCGGCTTGCCGGGCTGCGCCGGCGTCATGAGCGACCTCGTCGTGAAGTCGCGCGACGACCTCGCCGAGGCCACCGGCGAGGACGCCGCCACGCTGATCATCACGCCGATGCCGGGCGAGCCGCCGCTCCTCACCGGCGTGACCGAACCGTCAACCTGTCGCGGCACGGTCAACCTGGGTCGCCCCTACGAGCTCACGGCCCAGCGGACCTTCAAGCTGACGCCCGGCAAGGAGTTCGGCTACCTCATCGAGGGGCGGAAGTTCAACGCCTCCTGCTACCTCCTCACCATCTTCACCCCGGCTCCCCGCGCCATCTACCGGGCCGACGTCAAGGTGACGGACACCGGCTGCTCCGGGACCCTCCTCCGCATCGAGGGGGATCTGAAGATCAAGGAGCTCACCCACTACACCAAGACGGTGAAGGGTTGGGAGCGCGGCGAGCTGAACTGCCCGTAGCGCCCGGCGCGCCGGTCCACCTGAAGGCGGGGTGGATGCCCGAGGCCCTGCCCAGAGCGATCGGGGTCCATGCGGGCTGGTCACTCAACCCGCTGTTCACGTCCGGCTGCGGACCTCCTGGCGGGTGATTGGGTCAGGGCAGGGTTCCCGTGAAGACCCGGGCCGTCAGGCTGCCGGAGCAGGCATCGATGGTCTCCGGCGCCACGGCGCACTGGTGCTGGCCGAACAGGCCGATGCTCGCCGGAACGCCCGCCGTGACCGCCACGGTCGTCTCCGCGTGGAAGGGGAGGAAGAAGGACCAGCCGCTCCGACGTGGAGAATGCGCCGCCTGTGCAGGTGCTACCCTTCTTGGCAGCGAGCGAGAGGGGGAGCCATGCGACGCACACCCGGTGGCTGGTGGCGTTGGGTGCCGAGGACACCGCGGCGCTGGGTCGCCGCCCTGCTGGTCGCGGGCACGGTCTCCTGCGGGGGCTCGTCGGGGACGGACGGCAACCCGGCCGACCGGTACCTCGACGAGGTCCTCGACCTCATCGAGTCGAACCACATCCACCGGAGCGAGATCGACTGGGCCGACTACCGGCGGCAGGTGCACGCCTCGGCGGCCGGTGCCACGACCCTGGCCGAGCTCGACCCGGCGCTCCGGCTCGCCGTGGACTTGCTCCACGACCGCCACAGCGCCATCTGCCGAGGCCAGGGCACCTGCCACTACCAGGTGGTGCACGGGCTCGGGGGCTGGGCCGGCTGGTCGGATCCCGGCGCCCTCCCGGCCGGTGTCGCGTACGTCCGTGTCGCGGGGAACTCCGGCTCCCCGCTCTCGACGAGGCAGCTGGCCGACCAGCTGCAGGCCGCCGTTCAGGACCAGGACCGGGATGGACTGGTCGGCTGGATCGTCGACCTGCGGCAGAACGGCGGTGGCAACATGTGGCCGATGCTGGCCGGCATCGGGCCGGTGCTGGGCAGCGGGACGGTCGGCTCCTTCGTCTTCCCGGAGGGGATGACGACCCCGTACCTCGCGCCAGGGACCACCATGACGTGGGCGTACTCCGGCGGCGCGGCGCACTTCGATGGGCGGCCCAAGTTGAGCGTCACGGTCCCGTACACCCTCCGGGCCCCGGCGCCGCGCGTCGCCGTGCTGCTGGACGGTGGCACCGGTTCGGCCGGGGAGGCGATCGCGATCGCCTTCATCGGACGTCCCGACACCCGCAGCTTCGGCGCGGCGACCTTCGGCGTGTCGAGCGCCAACTGGGGCTTCCCGCTCTCGGACGGGGGGACGCTGCAGCTGCTGGTCGGGCTGGATCGGGATCGGAGCGGGACCACCTACGGCGGGTCCGTCGCACCGGACCAGCCCACGGCGGGACCCGCCGAGGCGGTGGCGGCGGCGGTCGCCTGGCTGACCGGCGGGTAGGCGAACCCAGCCCCAGAGTTCAGGAACCCAGCCCTCGCGCGGGTCAGCAGACCCTGTGGGACCGCTCACCCAGGGCATCACGACCCCGCCTACCGCGTGCCCCAGCCGCGGAGGGCGAGCGCGGCGAGCGTCGGGGCCGCGAGCGGTGGCAGGCGCTCGAGGTACCAGCGGAGGTTCGAGTAGCGATGCACGATCGCGTACCCGAGCATGCGCCGCGCGAACGCCTCGTCGAGGTCGTCTTCACGATGGCCGTAGGCGCACAGCAAGGTGCGAAGCAGCCGGCGATCGCCGCAGGAGACGAACACCCCGACGGACGCCAGCTCGTACTCCGGTGCGCCGCACATCGCGGGCTCGAAGTCGAACAGGCCCGACAGCTCCCAGCCGCGCGGGCCCTGGCGCACCAGCAGGTGCTCGCGCATGACCTCGGTGTGCAGGAGCACGCGCTGCGCGGGCACCTCGAGAGGCACGGTCTCGAGAAACGCGGGGAGCTGCGCGAGCCACGCCGCGTCGAGTCCCTTCGCCCGCTGGCGCTCCACGGCGCTGGCGCGTTGCTCGGACACGAACGCGCCCCAGTCGGGCGGCGACAGGGTTGCGAGCAGGGGATGGCGAATCGCGTGCAGTGCGGCGAGCGCCTCGCCGAGCCCGGCGAGCAGGTGCTCGCGGTCGTGCTCGCCGATGCGCGGCCAGGCCGTCGCCAGGCTCTCACCGTGCAGGCGATCCATGAGCACGTAGCCCCAGCCGGTGTGCTCGCCGACCTGTTCGACGCGCGGCGTCGGGATCGGCAGCCTCCCCGTCACCACGGACAGCGCCGACGCCTCGGTCTCCCGCTCGCAGAGGTACGGGGGCGGATACAGCTTGAGCACGTGCGCCTCGCCGATGGCGTAGACCGGCAGCGATCCGTCGGCGAAGCGCACGACCTCCCCGCCGACGTGATGGCGCGCGAGGATCGTGTCGACGCCGGGCCGCAGCAGCGCCTCGTCGCCGCGAATCGCGGCGAACTCCGCCGCGGTGGACGCGGGAGGCAGTTCCATCGACGGGGGTATAGCCCAGGACCCACCCCCAGCGCCCCGCCCCTCACCCCACCATCCCCGGCGCGGTCCCTCCCCGGCCGCGCCCCCCCCCCCGCTCGACCGCGGCCCGCCTCCGGGCCAGAATGCCGCCGGCGCCCTCAGCCGGCGCCCAACCCCGTCGAGGTCACACGATGCCCACCACCCTCCGCCTCCTCTGCGCCCTCCTCCCGCTCGCCGCCGGCGCCGCTCGCGCCGCCGAGCCGGTCGCGCCGCCCGCGGCGACCGCGCCGGCGCCCACCGCCGCGCCGGCCGACGGGCCGATCCTGCCCCTGGCCCCGCTGCTCAACGGCGCCGCCGCCTGGCGCGCCGCCCGCTGGGGCATGACCCCGGACCAGGTGCTGAAGGCCTTCGTGGGCGAGGCGGTCCGCCTCGACCCCGAGGAGAAGCTGGCCGACGGCAAGGTCATCGCGGTGGGCATCGAGCGCCACGACCTCGGCGGCCTCGCCTTCCGGGTCCGCTTCCTCTTCGAGGGGGGCACGCTGGCGCTGGTGAGCCTGCGGACGCCGGCCAGCACCTTCGCCGAGCCGGCCGCCTTCGAGGCGCTGGAGAAGCGGCTCGCCGCCGAGGCCGGCCCGGGCGAGGTGACGCCCAAGGAGTCCTCCTTCGACATGCGCCAGACCCGCTTCAGGTCCGGGCAGACGGCCGTGGACCTCAAGTACCTGCAGGGCACGGTGGTGCTGCTCTACCACCCGACCGGACGGTAGCCGCCCACGCGGGGGAGGAAGCTCCTGCCTGGCGCGGCGCCGACCTCCGGGTGCGGCGCCACTCACTGTGAGTGAGCGCTTCTGCCGCGCCGGTGAGGCGGACGGTGCCTGCTAGGGTCGGGCCTTCTCCACGGGAGACCCGCCATGCTGCTGACCTCGCTCCTCGCCGCCGCCCTCCTCTCGCAGGCCGAGCCGGCTTCACCCTCGGTCACGACCCCGCCGGCCGCGCCCGTCTCCGCCCCCGCGCCGGTCGTCGCCCCCGCGCCGGCCCCGGCGTCCGCGGCCCCCGCCATCGCGCCCAAGCTGACCGTCTTCGGCTTCCTCAACCTGCAGTACTCCGCCACCGACAAGGCGGCGCCCACCGCCAACACCAGCACCTTCGAGAACCGGCGGGCCCGCCTCGGGCTGCGGGGCGAGGTCGCCCCCGGGCTCGGCTACCTGCTCGTCTACGACGGCGCCGACAGCGCCCTCAAGGACGCCTACCTCTCGGCCAGGCCCGGCTTCGGCGTGGAGGTCCGGGCCGGCCAGCTCAAGACCCCCTTCGGCTACGAGCAGTCGGAGGCCGACACCCGGCTCCTCTGGGTCTACAACTCGGCGGTGATCGTCAACCTGGCGCGCGGGCGCGACAGCCGCGATCAGGGGGTACAGGCCGCCTGGAAGGGCACGGTGATGGGCCCGCTCTCCGCCGAGGTGATCGCCGCCGTGGTGAACGGCGCCGGCCCCAACGCCAAGGACGACCTGGTCGAGAAGAACCTGTGGAGCCGGGCCGGCCTCTCCGCGGCGGTGGCGGGCGGCACGGTGCGGCTGGGGATCTCCTACGCCCACGGCCACCAGGTCTCGTCCACCGGCACAGACGGCAAGTTCGGCGTGCAGGGCGCGGTGCTCGACGACACCTACTTCTGGTTCCACACCACCGGCGCCGACCTCACCTGGGACTCGCCCTGGGCCTTCGTGGCGGTGGAGGCCATCCAGTCGCGCCGCCACCAGCGCCGCTTCACCGCGCCCACCGCCTCCACCGTCACCAACCTGGCCGCCTGGGGCTGGTACGCCGGCGCCTACGGCAAGACCCCCTGGCACCTCGGCCCGGTCTTCCGCGCCGAGCTGTACGAGCCCAACGACGCCTCGGCCACGGTGAACGACCGGACCGAGCGCTACACGGTGGGCGCCTACTACGACGTGCTGCCGGTGAGCGCCCGCTTCATCCTGAACTACGAGTTCGACGAGTCGGACCGGGCGGTGCGCGCCGCCGCCAGCGGCGTGGGCAACCGGCTGGTCCTCTTCGCGCAGGTGATGTTCTAGCGGCGCCGACCCCGTTCGTGCCGAGCGGAGCGGCTGCGCAGCAGGCGCGCAGTCGAGACACGGCCCGGGTTCCTGGGGCTCCCCCCGGTCTAGGACTGCTTCAGCTCCACCAGCACCCCGCGGCTGCCCTTGGGGTGCACGAAGGCCACCTTGGATCCGCCGGCGCCCACGCGCGGCACCTTGTCGAGCAGCGGCGCCCCGCCGGCCGCCAGCGCGTCCATGGCCTTCTGGATGTCGGGGACGGCCAGGCAGATGTGGTGCAGCCCCTCGCCCTTCTCCTTCATCCGCTTGGCCATGGGGCTCTCCGGGTCGGTCGGGCAGACCAGCTCCACCCGGCCCAGGCCGTGGCCGAAGATGGCCACCCGCACCTTCTCGGTGGGCACCTCCTCGATCTCGTCGAGGTGGAGGCCGTAGACGTCGCGGTAGAGCTTCACCGCGGCGTCGAGGTCGGAGACGAGGATGGCGACGTGGTCGAGACCGGTCATGGTGGCTCCCTGGGGTGGTGAGGAGGTTGGGGTCGGAGTCGTGTTCGGGGTCGAGTTCGGGGTCAGAGCCTGGGCCGGAGCCCCGCCCTCACTTCTCGTGCTTCACGTCCACCGCGTCCACCTGCAGGGCGCCGAGCAGCCCCACGGTGTCCACCTGCGTGCCGATGCCGAGCGCGAGGTGGGTGGCGTCGGCCACTGGCTGGCCGAAGGTGGGGTCGAGGGCGATCCACTCGCCGCCCGAGAGCAGCTCGGCCCAGGCGTGCCAGTAGAGGGCGTCCTTGCCGTCGGCGTAGCGGGCGTAGACCAGGCCGTGGACCTGCCGGGCCGGGATGCCGAGCGCGCGGGCCAGCGCCACGAAGAGCACGGCGTGCTCGGTGCAGTCGCCCTTGCCGGCGGCCAGGACGTCGCTGGCCCGGTCCTTGGACGCGCCGTAGGCCTTCTCGAGGCGCCGGTTGACGTGCTCGGAGAGCCGCAGCGCGGCGGCGTAGCGGCCCGGCACGTCGCCGGCCAGGTCCCTCGCCAGCTTGGCCACCGCCGGGTGGTCGGCGTCCACCACCGGCGTGGCGGCCACCAGCTCGGGGTCCGGCGACGGGGTGGTGCGCGGGGTGTCCCGCTGCGGGTCCACCGCGGCCGGCAGCCGCGCCCTCACCGTGAGCAGGGTGGTGCCGCCCGGGCCGGGCGCGAAGGTCTGGCGGGCGTCCGGCTTGCGGAACCCGGCCGGCAGGCCGGAGAGCCGGTAGGTCACGGTGGCGGGCACGGTGCGCGGCAGCGGGCCCGGCAGCGGCACGCGCGACAGGGTGAAGAGGTCGATGGCCTCGAGCTTCCTGGCGGTGGCCTCCGGCTCCGGCCGCGCCACGATGGAGCCGCCGATGCGGATCTCCACCACCCGCCCGTCGTCGGCCACGCGGTACTCGGCGGCGATGCGGTCGCCCACCTCGGCCTCGCTCACCACCGACACCTCGGCCTCGACGCCGGCGCCGGCCACCCGCTCGCGCCCCAGGTAGCGCTGCTCCAGCTCGCGGACGCGCAGCTTCTCCAGGTCCAGCTGCGGCCCCAGCACCGTGGCCCGGCGGGCCGCCGCCAGCCGCACCCCCTCGGCCTGGTCGAGCGTCTCCACCACCGCCCCCAGGTCCTGGTCGCGCGCCGCGCCGTCGCTGGACACCCGGGCTGTGCAGCCGGAGGGGGAGCAGCGGCCGGTGACGGTGCGATCCCCGCCGTCCCCCGACCACTCGGCGCGGAAGGCCAGCAGCCGGCCGGCCGGCCGGGCCTCGTAGATGCGCTCCTCCGAGAGGCGCCGCGACACCGTCTTGTCGCCCACGGTGGCCTCCAGCAGGGTCTCGCTGGCGGCCACCACCACCTCGCGGCCGTCGCGCGGCTGGCGCCTGAGCTCCACGCGGGTCCAGCCGGCCTTCTTCCCCATCAGGTAGAGGCCGAACCACTCGGGGCCGGCCGGGCGGCGCAGCGAGAGGGCGTCCACGCCGGCCGGGCCGGGCGTGGCGCTGGGGAGCGCCGGCCCCTGGGGCGGGGCGGCGTGCTGGCCGGCCGGCTCGGGGCAGGCGGCGAGCGGTGCGGCGGCGAGCAGGGCGAGCAGGAGGCGGGCGCGAGCCATCGGCGGTTTGTACCAAAAACTGGCCCCGCCCGCGCCGCGGGCCGAGGATCCAGGGCTCCATGGGCGTCCTCTGGACCGTGCTCCTCCTCGCCAGCGTCGTGGCCGCCGCCCTGAACGGGCGGGTGGCCGACCTGACCGCCGCCGCCACCGAGTCGGCCGGCAAGGCGGTGGCGGTCTCCATCGGCCTGGTGGGGGTGATGACCCTCTGGCTCGGCCTGATGCGGGTGGCCGAGGAGTCCGGGCTGGTGGCCCTGCTGGCCCGGGCCGTCCGGCCGGTGCTGCGCCGCCTCTTCCCCGAGGTGCCGCACGACCACCCGGCCATGGGCTCGATGGTGATGAACGTGGCCGCCAACCTCTTCGGCCTGGGCAACGCCGCCACCCCGTTCGGCGTGCGCGCCATGGTGGAGCTGGAGACCCTGAACCCGCGCCCGGGCACCGCCACCGACGCCCAGGCGCTCTTCTGCGCGCTCAACACCGCCTCGCTGCAGCTGGTGCCGGCCAGCGTCATCGCCCTGCGCGCCGGCGCCGGCTCGCGGGCGCCGGCCGAGATCCTGGGGGCCACCCTGCTGGCCTCGGCCTGCGGCGTGGTGGTGGCGGTGCTGGTGTCGAAGGGGCTGGCGCGGCTGTCGCGGCGCGGCGGGGAGGCCTGACCGGTGCTCAAGGCCGCGCTCGACGCCCTCTCCGCCTGGGCCGTGCCGCTGCTGGTGGCCGGCATCCCGCTCTACGCCCTGACCAGGAAGGTGAAGGTCTACCCGGCCTTCCTGGAGGGGGCCAAGGCCGGCTTCGAGACCGGGGTGAAGATCATCCCGCCGCTGGTGGCGGTCATCGTGGCGCTGGGCATGCTGCGGGCCTCCGGCGCGCTCGACGCGCTGGCCTGGGCGCTGGCGCCGGTGCTCGGCCCCCTGGGCGTGCCGGCCTCGGTGCTGCCGCTGGTGGTCATCCGGCCCATGTCCGGGGGCGGCGCGCTCGGCGTGGTGGGCGACGTCCTGCGCGCCGAGGGGCCCGACTCCTACGCCGGCCGGCTGGTCTCGGTGATGGCCGGCTCCACCGAGACCACCTTCTACGTGCTGGCGGTCTACTTCGGCGCGGCCGGGGTGACCAGGTACCGGCACGCCCTGCCGGCCGCCCTGCTGGCGGACCTGGCCGGCATGGCGGCGGCGGTGGTGGTGGTGCGGCTGCTGTTCGGCATGTGAGCCCGGCGCGGCGGACGGCCCGCCTCAGAGCACCTTCACCGGCGGGTCGACCGTCTCCCGCACCACGCGGTGCCGATCGATCCAGGCGGCCAGCGGCACGAAGAGCCAGAGCCCCAGCCCGGCCCAGCCGATCGCCTCGGCCGAGGGCGGCGGTGGGCCGAGCAGGTTGCCGGCCGAGATGAGCAGCAGCAGCCCGAGGAAGGCGTAGAGCCCGAAGCGCCCCGCGCCGTCCTTCCAGCGGGTGGTCCGGTAGTAGAGGAAGGCCCCGCCGGCGAAGAGCAGGGCCTCCACCGCCACCGTGGCCGGCACCGAGTTCCAGAGCCCCAGCCCCACCAGCGGCCCCCCCGGCCAGAGCGGCAGGTCGGGCCGGTGGGTCAGGGCGTCGAGCAGCCAGTGCGAGGCCACCAGCCCGGCCACCACCCAGGCGCCGGCCAGGTAGCGCCGCCGAAGGCGGCCGCCCAGAGCAGCACCGAGCTGAGGCCGTGGGTGAAGGGGTAGGAGGTGAAGTCGAGCGGGGTGTAGGCGGTGTTGCCCGGATCGATCCGCACCTCCTCCACGCCCGCCAGGATCAGCGCCGGCCAGGCGAGGTCGATGAGCTGCGAGGCCGCGACGAGGGTGCCGAGCGAGGCGCGCGGCGCGACCCGCTTGGCGCCGAGCGCGAGGGCGAAGTGGCCGAGGAACATGCCCCTGGAGCCTGCCCCCGCGGCGGCGGGCCGGCAACGCCCCGCTTCGGGGCCCCGGCCCGCGGGAGGGGCGTGCCGTCGAGGAGCCCCAGGGCCAGCAGGGCCAGGAGGAGGTCGGTCATCGACGCGCCCTCACGCCACCGCCGCGCCGCTGGCCCGCCCCGGGGCCGGCGCCGCCGCGGGCTCGGCCCCGTCGGCCGGCTCGAGGTCGGGCGGCAGGAGCTTGTAGAGCACCGGCGTCACCACGCGCGTCAGCAGGGTCGAGGAGATCAGCCCGCCCAGGATGACCAGCGCCAGCGGCGAGTAGAGGGCCGAGCGCTCCACCACCAGCGGGATGAGCCCGCCCACCGCGGTCAGGGTGGTGAGCAGGATGGGGACGAAGCGCTTCTCGCCGGCCTCCTCGATGGCCTCGTCGAGCGAGCGCCCCTGCTGGCGCAGCAGGTTGGTGAAGTCCACCAGCAGGATGGAGTTCTTCACCTCGATGCCCATGAGGGCCACGAAGCCGATCACGGCGGTGAAGGAGAGCGTGTAGCCGGAGAGGAAGAGCGCCGCCAGGCCGCCCACCACGCCGAGCGGGATCACCGACGCCACGATCAGGGTGGAGCGGAAGGTGCGGAACTCCAGCACCAGGATGGCCAGCACCCCGAGCGCCGCCACCAGGATGGCCGTGCCCAGGCCGCCGAAGCTCTCCTGGCGGCTCTCGAACTCGCCGGCCGGCACGATCCGCACCCCGGCGGGCCAGCGCTCGGCCGCCACCCGGGCCAGCGCGGCGCGGGTGATCCTGTCGGTGTTGAACCCCTCGCGGACGTCGGCGGTCACGGTGGTGCTGCGGATCTTGTCGTGGTGGTAGATGCGGGCGGGCGAGGGCTCGAGCTCGAGCCGCGCCACCCCGGCCAGCGGCACCGGGCCGCCGGCGCCCGGCAGGTAGAGCCGCTCCAGCACCTCCAGCCCGGGGCGGGCGCCCCCCGGCAGGTCGGCGCCGCCCACCCGCGGCACGGTGAGCCGGATGTGACGCGACTGGTCGCTCCCCTCCTCCCGCCAGGAGCCGGCGGTGAGGCCACCCACCGCCAGGCGCACCGCCCGGTCCACGTCCGGCGCGGTCACGCCCACCAGCGCCGCCCGCTCGCGGTCGATGCGGACCCTGAGGTCGCTCTTCCGGTCGCGGGCCGGGTTGCGCACGTAGCGGGTCCCCTCGGTGCCGGCCAGGATCGCCTCGACCGTGGCCGCGGCGGCGGCCAGCGCGGCCGGGTCGTCGGCCAGGACCCGGATGGCCACCGGCGCGTCGAGCGGCGGCCCCTGCTCGAACTCGCGCACCTCGAGGCGCGCCCCGGCGTAGCCGGAGAGCTCGGCCCGCAGCGCCGTGAGCACCCGGGCGGTCCGGGCGGCGTCGCGGGTGTCGAGCTCGGCCAGCACCTCGGCGTAGCCGGCCTTCTCGTTCTGCTGCGCCACGTTGTAGTAGATGCTCGGGTTGCCCTTCCCCACGTTGGTGGTGAAGCGCACCACCTCGGGGTGGCGCGCCAGCGCCGCCTCCACGAAGCGCGCCGCCCGGTCAGCCTCGGCCAGGCTCGCCCCCTCGGGCGCCTCGGCGGTGACGCGGAACTGCGGGATGCCGGCCTTGGGGAAGAGGCTGAAGCCGATGGCGGGCACCAGCGCCAGCGCGCCGGCCAGCAGCAGCGCCGCCAGCCCCAGCGTCACGGCCGGCCGGGCCAGCGCCCGGTGCAGCACCGGCCGGTAGGAGGCCTGGATGGCCTGCTCCAGCCAGCGGAAGGCCAGGTTGCCGTGCGCCCCCTCGGGGCGCAGGACCCGGGAGGCCAGGAAGGGCACCACCGTGAGCGAGACCAGCAGGGAGGCCACGATGGTGAAGACCACCGCCACCGGCAGCGACCGGATGAAGAGGCCGGCCGCCCCCGGCAGGAAGAGCAGCGGCAGGAAGGCGAAGATCAGGGTGGCGGTGCAGCCGAGCACCGAGAGGGTGATCTGCCTGGTGGCCTCCACGGCCGCCTCCCGCGGCGGGCGCCCCTCGCGGATGAAGCGGGTGACGTTCTCCACCACCACCACCGAGTCGTCCACCAGCAGGCCGAGCGCGATGACGAAGCCCACGATGGAGAGCTGGTTGATGGAGAAGCCGGTCAGGTGGAGCAGCGTCAACCCGACCGCCAGCGAGAGCGGGATGGAGACCATCACCACCCCGGCGGCCCTGAGGCCGAGCGGCAGCAGCGTCACCAGCACCAGCAGCACCGCGATGCCGAAGTCCTTGGCGAAGCCGGAGAGCCGGTGCGCCACGTTGGCCACCTGGTCGAAGGAGCCCTCCAGCCGGATCCCCGGCGGCAGCCCGGGGCGGAAGGCGACGAGCTCCCGCTCCAGGCCCGCCCGCACGTCGAAGACGTTCTGCCCCTCCTTCACGCTGGCGGCCACCAGCACCGCCTTCAGCCCGCCCAGCCGGACCAGGTGGGTCGCCTCGCCGTCGGCTTGAGCCACCTCGCCGAGGTCGCGCACCCGCACCACCCGCCCCTCCACGCTGCGCACCACGGTGTCGGCGATCTCCTCCACCGAGGCGTAGTCGCCGCTGGTCTTGACGCTGAGCTGGCGGGCCCCGGCGTCCACCGCGCCGGCCGGCAGCGCCTGGGCCTCGGCGGCGACGGCGGCGTGGACCTCCAGCGGCGAGACCTGCAGCGCGGCCAGCCGCTCCGGATCGAGCGCCACCCGGACCTCCTGCGGCGGCAGCCCCGCCAGCACCACCGTGCCCACCCCGGCCACCGCCTCCAGCCGGGCCTTCAGGTCGCGGGCCACCCGCTCCAGGTCGCGGTAGGGCGTCGAGGGGCCGACCAGCGCCACCTGCAGCACGTTGACCCGGGCCGCGTTGAACTCCTCCACCTCCAGCCGCACCAGCTCGGCCGGGAGTCGGCTCCGCAGCGCGGTGGTCTCGCGGATCACCTCGTCCCGCTTGCGGGCCGGGTCGGTGCCGGCGGTGAACTCGATCTCCACCACCGCCAGGCCGTCGTCGATGGTGGTCTTGAGCTTCTTCACGTCGTCCAGGGCCTTCAGCTCGGCCTCGATGGGGTCGACCACCAGCCGCTCCACGTCGGCCGGGCTGGCCCCCGGCAGCACGGCGATGACCGCGAAGTTGGGGTACGGGAAGGTCGGATCCTCGGCCTTGGGGATGGTGAGGAGCGAGCTCCCCCCCAGCGCCACCAGGGCCAGGAAGACGACCAGGGTGAACTGCCAGCGGCGGACGGCGAATTCGGCGACGTGCATGGGGGGATCCTGGATGGCGGTCATGGTGCCCCTCACCCCGGGCCTCTCCCCGGAGGGGAGCGGGAGATCCGCACTGGCTGCGGTCGGGGTCGGGGCGGGGTCGAGATCGGGCTCGAGGTGGAGGTCAGTCGACCAGGCGGACCGCGCGCCCGTCGGCGAGCCGGGCCGCGCCGTCGGTCACCACCCGGTCGAGCCCCTCCACCCCGCTGGCCAGCACCGCCCGGTCCCCCTGGAGGAAGGCGATGCGCACCGGCACCCGCCGGGCCCGGCCGCCCTCCACGGCGAAGACCGCCCCCTGGGCGCCGTCCCCGTCCACCACCGCGGCCAGCGGCACGGCGCCGGCGGCCGGCACGCGCCGCTCGATCTCCACCTTGGCGGTCAGGCCGGCCAGCAGCGGCGCGCCGGCGGCGGCCGGGGCCAGCCGGACCTCGACCTGGTAGGTGCCGGTCCCCCGGCTGGCGCTGCGGGAGAGCTCGGCCACCGTGCCGGGCAGCCGCTCGCCGGGGCGGGCGTCGAGGATCACGGTGGCCGGGGTCCCGGGCACCAGGCCGAGGGCGTCCCGGTCGCTCAGCGCCGCCCGCACCACGAAGCCGCGCCCCTGGCCGGAGAGGTGGATGACCGGGCGGCCCGGGGCCACCACCTCGCCCGGCTCGGCCAGGCGGCGGTCCACCCAGCCGTCGTCCGGCGCGGTGAGGGTGGCGTGGCGCAGGTTGAACTCCGCCGCGGCCAGGGCGGCCTCCGCGACCGCCTCGGCCGTGCGGGTGTCCTCGGCGGCCGTGCGGGGGGCGGTCTCCGCCGCCACCAGCCCCGCCATGCGGGCCGCGTCGCGCCGCGCCTTGTCGAGCCCCTCGCGGGCCTGCCGCACGCCGGCCGCCACCTCGGTCGGGTCGAGCCGGGCCAGCACCTGCCCCTTCCGCACCGGCTGCCCCTGGTGCACCTCCACCGAGGCCAGCAGCCCCCCCACCTTGAAGCCGAGGTCCCACTCGTCCTTGGTGGCCACCGTGCCGGCCGCGCGGACCGGTTTCTCCACCGGCCCGTGGGCCACCGGGGCGGTCCGGACCGGGACCAGCTCCACGGGCGGGGCCGCCGGGGTGGCGGCCAGGGCGGCCGGGCGGCAGGCCGTGAGCACCAGCGCGGCGGCGAGAAGGGCGGGCGCGGCGGGGACGGGGCGGGACATGGGCGGCTCCTGGCGGGGCGGACGGGGGCCCCTGGTTTCGGCGGGGTGCGGTGGCACCCCTGGTGCGGGCGGGGCGCCGTGGCGTCCCGTCTATGTGAACACCGTACACATTGCCAACCGAAGTGAACGGTGTCAACATGAGGCCATGGCAAAGACGCCTGACGCCCCATCGAAGCCGCGCTACCACCACGGCGACCTCCGGAACGCCTTCATCGAGGCGGCCGTGTCGCTGGTGGCCGAGCACGGCGTGCAGGCCTTCAGCCTCCGCGAGGCCGCCCGCGAGGTGGGGGTGTCGCCGGCGGCCGTCTACCGGCACTTCGAGGACAAGGAGGCCCTGCTGGCCGCCGTGGCCGCCGAGGGGTTCGGCCGGCTGGCCACCGCCATGGAGCGGGCCCTCACCAGGACCGCCGGTGAGCCCGGCTCGGCCGCCCGGGCGGTGGCCGCCTTCGGGGCCATGGGCGAGGCCTACGTGGAGTTCGCGGTGCGCCAGCCGGCCCGCTTCCGCGTCATGTTCGGCCCCTGGTGCCCGCACCAGGACCAGGCCGAGCTGCCTCCCGAGGTGGCGCCGCTGGGGCGCGACCCGTTCCAGATCCTGCTCGACGCGCTCGACGAGCTGGTGGCCGCCGGCGCGGTCCCCGCGGCCGCCCGCCCGGGCGCCGAGGTGGCCGCCTGGTCGATGGTCCACGGGCTGGCGGGGCTGGTGGTGGACGGCGCCCTGCCGCTCGGGCCGGCCGAGCGGGCCGGGGCGACCGGCCTGCTCTGCCGCACGCTGCTGGCCGGCCTCGGCTGCCCGCCGGCCCTGCTCTCGCCGGCCGCCCCGGTGGAGGCCGACCCTCGCCCGCCGGCCGCGCGGAAGGCCCGCCGGAACTGACCGGCCGCGCGGCTCAGAGCGGCGCGAGCCAGGAGAGGCCCACCACCAGGTCCGGCGCGTTGGAGTTGTAGAACCAGGTCCAGCGGGTCTCCGGACGGTCACCGATGGTGAAGTCCTCGAGGAACCAGGCGGTCAGGCCGCGCCAGCGCACGCCGAACCCCAGCTGGTTCTGGCTGCGGGTCACCGCGGTGAGCGCGTCGCCCTGGGTGGGGTCACCGAAGAGCGTCCAGCCGCGCTCGAAGAGCGCCGACTGGGCGCGGGTCTCCGCCACCAGCGCCCAGTCGCCGCGCCAGGCCACCAGCGAGAGCTCGGCGCCGTACTGCCAGGGGCGCAGCCTGAGCGGCAGCCCGCCCGGCAGCTGCGAGACCCGCCGCGCCGAGAGCTGGGCGTGGGCGGTGAGCCAGCCGGCCAGCGCCACGCTGCCGCCCAGGCCGGCGCCGGCGTCCACCCCGCCCGACCCGCCGAAGTCCGCCGGGCGTCCCACCGGCAGCTTCAGGTCGAGCCGGAGGGCGGCCGCCCAGGGGCGCCCGTCGAGCTGGCCCTCGGCCAGCCGGAGCGAGGTGCGCAGCGCCAGGTCGCCCGCCGCCAGCCGCGCCGAGGTGACGCTGGCCACCTTGCCGCCGCCGGGCTCGAGGAGCGTGAGCCCCACCCGGTCGCTCGGATAGTCGGGGCGCTTGAAGCGGTTGTAGGCGCCCAGCACGTGCCAGGCCTCGATGATCCCGTCGGTGTAGCCGCCCCAGTGCTGGACCAGGCGCCACTCCACCGTGGTGGCCAGCCGCTCGGCCCAGGGGCCCGGCCCCACCAGCCGGTCCCAGGGCAGCCGCAGCGCCACCACCAGCGCGTCCGACTGCTCGTCGAGCTGCACCAGCACGAACCGCTCGTTGCGGGTCAGCAGGGTGGGCGTGCTCCAGCTGTTGGCCAGCTCCCAGCGGACGTCCAGGGTGGCCGGGCCGGGGCGCGCGTCCGCGAGCGGCAGGTCGAGCAGGAGCAGGCGCAGCGGGCCGGGCGTGACCACCCCGAGCGGGCGGTCCGGCCTCGGCGCGGCCGCGCCGAGGAGCGAGAGGCAGAGCAGCGAGAGGAGCCTCGGCCGCAGCATGGCCCCGGTTCTAGCCCGCGCCGCGGCGCGGGGCGAGGCATGATGCGGCGGTGAAGCGGACCGCCCGCCTGGCGCTGGCCAACCGGCACCTCCTGCTGGAGGCGCTCGGTCCGTGGCTGGAAGCGGAGGCGGGCGCGGCCGGCCGGCCGCTGGTGCTGGAGCTCGGCAGCGGCACCGGCGAGCACGCCGTGGCGCTGGCCGGCGCCTTCCCGGGGGCCGACTGGCAGCCCTCCGACCCCGATCCCGAGGCCCGCGCCTCCGTCGCCGCCTGGGCCGCCGAGGCCGGCCACCAGAACCTGCTGGCGCCGCTCGACCTGGCCCTGGGCGCGCCGGCCTGGCGGCGCCGCCGCTTCGACGTCCTGCTGTGCGTCAACGTGCTGCACGTGGCGCCGCCCGGGGCGGGGCGCGACCTCCTGGCGGGCGCGGCGGAGGGGCTGCCACCGGGAGGGGTGCTGCTGCTCTACGGCCCGTTCAGCCGCGGCGCCGAGCGGCTGCCGCGGCTGGAGCGCTTCGACCAGGCGCTGCGCGCCCACGACCCCGCGCTGGGCGTGCGCGCGCTCGAGCCGCTGCTGGGAGCGGCCGCGGCGCTCGGCCTCGCGCTGGTGGCCGACACCGGCGGCGCCGAGCAGGGCGATCGGCTGCTCCTGCTGCGGCGCTGAGCGAAGGCGGCGGGCGCCCCTCCCGTCACCGGGGCGGGGCCTCCCTCACCGGCGCGGCGCGCCCACCCGGGCGCGGCGGGGCGGCGGACGGTTCGCGCCCGCCGCCGGCCGCTCGACTCACTTGGCCTTGACGTGGCACTCGGCGCACTTGGCCGGGCCCTTCTTCTCCGCCTTGTGGCACTCCAGGCAGAGCTTGTGGGCCGCGTCCTTGCCCAGCTTGCCGATGGCCTTGGCCTCGCCGGGGCCGTGGCAGACGGCGCACTTCACCGCGGCGTGGGTGGCGTGCTTGAAGGTCACGTTGCCCTGCTTGGCCTCCAGCACCTGCGGCTCCTTGGGAGCGGTGGCGGCGGAGGCGTTCAGGGCGAAGAGGGCGGCGGCGACGAGGACCAGGCGCTTCATGGGTGCTCCTTCGAGCGGGAGGGTGTGCCGGCTGCTTCGAGGTGGTGACGCGCCGGCCCGTGAAGTTAGTCACGTGGGCGCGCCGTCCGGGCAGCGACACATCGCCGCGCGCTCGTCTGCCGCACGGCGCGCCCGGCCCGGGAGCGCGGGGCCTACCGTGGCGCGCTAGGGGGCCTGCCGGGCGTTGTGGCGGAAGATGGTGCCGCGCGCGTCGTCCAGGTCGAGGTCGCTGACCAGGCCGCGCTGCACGAAGTAGCGGCCGATGGGCTGCTGCAGCCGGAGCTGCTGGCCGAGCAGGGCCAGCAGCTGGAAGGGGGTGAGGTAGCCGTGGCGCACGGCGAACTCGCCGAAGGGCTGGCGCACCCCCTCGGCGCGCCGCCGCTCCAGGATCTCCGCCACCTCGAACCGCTCCAGGAAGCCGAAGTCCACCGCGATGCGCCCCACCGCCGGGCGCTGCGTGCGCTGCCAGGCGACGGCCGCCACGAAGTCCTGCCAGCCCACCCGGCCCGAGTAGTAGAGGAACTCGGCCAGGCGAAGGCGGCGGCGCGGCAGGCCGGCCACGGCCCAGGGCGGGACGGCCGGCGCGGCGCGGGGGGGCTCGAACCTCGACCGGTCGGGGGGCGGCGCCGAGGGCCCGGCGGCCCGGGCGCTCCAGCGGCGGCCTGCGGCGGCGGGTGGCGGCGAGACCGGCGGCGTCACCGGTGGCGCTGCGGCGGCGGCGGCGGCCGCGGCGCGGGCCCGCTGCCCCTCGCCCCCGGCGGCGCGCCACGCCTGGCCCGTGGCGGTCGGCCCCGTGCGCTCGGCGCCGCGGGGAGCGGCGCCAGGGGGCGGGGCGGCGGATCGGCCGGGCGGTGGCGTGGCCGGCCGGTGCACCCGGGCCCGGCCAGGCGGCGGCGCGGCGCGGGCGGCCGGGCGCGGCGTCGGCGGCGGGCTCGGCGGCGGGGGCGGGCAGAGGGTGGGCAGCGGGCCGGCCCTGAGCCGCACCAGCAGCTCGTAGGCCTCGGAGACGGCGCGGAACTCGCGGGCCAGCTCGGCCTCGCTGCGCCCCAGCACCACCGCGCGATCCGGGTGGGTCTCGAAGGCGCGGCGACGGAAGGCGCGCTTCAGCTCGCCGTGCCAGCCGCCCTGGTCGGCCGCGGCCACGAAGGTGGGCCCGAACATCACCGTGCCGGCGCGGACCACCTCGTCCCAGCTGATCTCGTGCACCAGCACCTGGCCGCCGCCTCCACCCGCCCCCGGTTCGATATCGGGTGGAATCTAGGTCGAGGCGTCGCCGGTTTTCCAGTTTTCGTCGAGCGCTGGCCCGAGGCGGGGCCGGGTCGGCGCGGCGGTTGCGCCCCGCGCCCCGCCCTTCACCGCCCGTCGATCTTGACCTGCACCGTCACCCACAGCGCGGACGGCCGGCCGGAGGGCTCGGCGCCGGGGACCCACTCGCAGGCCCGCACCGCGTCGGCGATGGCCGCCACCAGCGGCTCGGGCGCGGGGGTCACCGCGTGGAAGAGGATGGGGGTGCCGTTGCCGTCCACCGCCAGCTTGACGGTGGCGCCGCCCACCGTGCCGCGGAACTCCGGCGGCACGCGCAGCTTGCGCTCGATGCAGCCGGGCTCCTTGAGCGCGGGGCGCAGGCCGCCGGGCGGGGTGAGCGTGGGCGGGCTGCCGGCCGGGGCCGACTCGAAGGCGAAGCGCACCAGGTACGGGCCGGCCAGGCCGCCGGCCGGCACCGGGAACTCCCAGCCGGTCACCACCTCGGCCGCGCAGGTCTCCAGCTCCGGATCGGCGGGCGCCGCGGCGGCGCGCACCTCGGCCGGGCTGCCGTCGGCCTCCACCAGGAAGGCCACCAGCACCTCGGTGCGCACCCCCGGGTTCTTCCGCTCCGCCTGGTAGCAGCTGCCCAGCTGGTGGCGGCGCAGCGCCACCAGCAGGTCCACCGGCGGGTCGCCGGCGTCGCCCGGGCGCGGCGCGCCGCCGAGGTCGAGCCGGCCGCGCAGCTCCGGCGGCACCGCCGCCAGCAGCGCCTCGGTGGGCCGGCGCACCTCCTCCCGGGCGCGGCGCGGGCCGCGCGAGGAGGGGGTGAGGTCGGTGGGGTGGAACCCGCCGGCGCCGGGGATGCCGAGCGCCAGGCTGCGCGGCTCGTCCACCAGGCGCGGCGTGGGCGTGCGCACCGAGGGCGGCGGCACCGGCAGGCCGGCCAGGTCGCAGGCCGGGGCGATGGCCGCGGCGCAGGCGGTGGCATAGAGCGGCGCGGGGGACACCTCGCCCGGCACCTCGGCCGAGCGGGTGGCCAGCAGCCCGAGGCGGTAGCAGGCCAGCGGCAGGCCCCCGTCGCAGGCCTTGCGCAGGGCGCGCACCGCGCCCGGTACGTCGCGGGGCACCAGGGTGCCCGCCTCCAGGGCGCTGCCCAGGTTGAGGCAGCCCTCCGGCACGCCGGTCTCGCAGGCGGCGCGGAACCAGCGGACGGTCTTCTGGCCGGCCTCGCCCGCCTCGTCGGGGCGCAGCGCCAGCGTGTTCACGCCCTCCACCGTCATGACGCCCAGGTTGGAGCAGGCCAGCGCGAAGGCGCCGTCGCAGGCGCGCCGGGACAGGGCCACGGCGCGCGCGTCGCTCTGGGCCACGCCCCGGCCGATGGCCGAGAGGACGCCCAGGTCGGCGCAGCCGGCCGCCTCGCCCATCTCGCAGGCCTTGGTGGCGTAGGCGGCGGCCAGCCGGTCGTCCGGCGCGGCGCCCTGCCCGAGCAGGTGGGCGCGGCCCAGGTCGCGGCAGGCCACCGGGTACCCGAGGGTGCAGCGGGACTCCAGCGTCTCGGCGGCCGCCCGCGGCGGCGGGCCGGACGGGGCGGTGGCGCAGGCGGACAGGAGCGACAGGCAGGCGGCCAGGCGGAGGGTATCGTTCGAACGGGGCATGACGGGTGACCTCTGGCGGCGAGGGATAACACGGATCCTCGGGACCCCTTGCCCCCGGGGAAGCGATCTTTGACCCCGTCCGGCTTCGGGATCGCGCGGCGGGCATGGCATAACCCGCCCATGCTGCGAAAGATCGTGCAGATCGACGAGGCCCGCTGCGACGGCTGTGGTGAGTGCCTCTCCTCGTGCGCCGAGGGGGCCATCGCGCTGGTGGGCGGCAAGGCCCGGCTGGTGTCGGAGGTCTACTGCGACGGCCTGGGGGCCTGCCTGGGCGACTGCCCGCAGGGCGCCATCTCGGTGATCGAGCGCGAGGCGCCCGGCTTCGACGAGGGCGCGGTGGCCGACCACCTGGCCCGCCTCGGGCGGCCCGCCCCGGCCCACGCCACCGCCCGCCCGGCCGACCAGGGCGCGCCACACGCGCCGGCGGCCCACCCCGCGACCGGCCACCAGGGCCACGCCCACGCCGCGCCGCCCGGCGGCTGCCCCGGCTCGGCGCCGCGCGCCCTGCCTCGCCTCGGGCTCACCGTGGTGAAGGACGCCCCGGGCCCGGCCGCGCCGCCGGCGCCGCGCCAGGGCGGCTCCACGCTCTCCCACTGGCCGGTGCAGCTCACGCTGGTGCCGCCCGGCGCACCCTGGCTGAAGGGCGCCGACCTGCTGGTGGCCGCCGACTGCGTGCCCTTCGCCTACGCCGGCTTCCACGCCGACCTGCTGGCCGGCAAGGCGCTGGTGGTGGGCTGCCCCAAGCTCGACGACAACCAGGCCTACGCGGCCAAGCTGGCCGACCTGATCGCCAGGAACGACCTGCGCTCCATCACGGTGGTGCGCATGGAGGTGCCCTGCTGCGGCGGGCTGGCCTGGGCGGCGCGCGAGGGGCTGGCGCGCAGCGGCTCGCAGGTTCCGCTCACCGACGTGGTCATCGGCGTGGACGGCTCGGTCCGGAGCGCCTGAGCGGCCGCCGCGGGGCTCCGGCAGGCCCACGGGTCCCGCGCGGGGCCTCGCCCAGGGGCCAGCCGGGTCGCGGCGCGGCGTAAGCGAACGCTCTCCTCGCCGGCCCTGTCCCCCGCTCCCCCGGCTTTACGCTGGGCGCGCCGCCGCCGAGAATCGGTTGGTGCCCCACCAGTCTCACCGCGCCCTCGGCCCGCTGCCGCTGCTGCACCACGTGCTGGCGGCGCTGGCGCTGGTCGCGGCGGTGGTCCCGGCGCTCTACCTGTACTTCGGCGTGGCCCTGCTGAGCGGCGGCTTCGGCCCCGACCACGGCCCCGCCGCGCCGGGGCTGGCCTGGCAGGTGGTCGGCGGCGGCCTGGCCGGCGTCCTCCTCATGGCGGGCTACGCGCTCCTGCTGGTGAGCGCCGGCCGCGCCCTCGGCGGGCTGCGCCGCTGGCAGCTGGTGTGCGCGACCGCCTGGCTCTCGCTGGCCTTCCCGCCCTTCGGCACCCTGCTCGGGGTGGCCACGCTGCTGACGCTGCGCCGCCCGGAGGTGCGCCGCCTCTTCGGGCGCGCCGCCACGGCCGCCTGGCCGCCCGCCGGCGCCCCCCGCGGCGGGCCGGTCGGCGGCGCCCTCGGCGGGCCGGGCCGCGCCTCCGCCCCGCTGGCCTGGTGACGCGGGCGGGCCCGGCCCGCTATCCTGCGCCACACGTCGAGCCCGACCTGGCGCCACCCCGGCGCCGCGCCGGCCGGCGCCACCCACCAGGTGGTCCGCTCACGGCGCCCTCCCCGGCCCGCCGGCGGGCCCGGCGCGAGGCGATCCCAATGAAGGCGGTCCGATTCACCGGCAAGGGTGGTCCGGAGGTGGTGGAGCTGGCCGAGGTGGAGCAGCCCAGCCCGCAGCGCGGCGAGGTGCTGGTGCGGGTGCGCGCGGCGGCCATGAACCGGGCGGATCTCCTGCAGCGGCGCGGCCTCTACCCGCCGCCCCCCGGGTTCAGGGAGGACATCCCGGGCCTGGAGCTGGCCGGCGAGGTGGCGGCGGTGGGCGCCGGCGTGACCGCCTGGAAGGTGGGCGACCGGGTCATGGCCATCGCCTCGGGCGAGGCCCAGGCCGAGTACGCGCTGGCCCACGAGCGGATGCTGCTCCGGGTGCCGGAGGGGATGAGCCTCACCGACGCCGGCGCCCTCCCCGAGGCCGGCCTGACGGCCCACGACGCCATGTTCACCATCGGCGGGCTGCGCCCCGGCGCCGCCGTCCTCATCCACGCGGTGGGCTCGGGCGTGGCCACGGCGGCGCTCCAGATCGCGCGGGCTGCCGGCGCGCTCACCATCGGCACCAGCCGCACCGCCGACAAGCTCGAGAAGGCCAGGGCGCTCGGCCTCGACCACGGCATCCTGGTCGGCCAGGAGGAGCCGAAGTTCGCCGAGGAGGTCCGGAAGCTCACGGGGAAGCGCGGCGCCGCCGTGGTCCTCGACTTCGTGGCCGGCGCCTACACGCCGGAGA
Organism: Anaeromyxobacter sp.; assembly: GCA_016718565.1. Classification (NCBI taxonomy): domain Bacteria; kingdom Pseudomonadati; phylum Myxococcota; class Myxococcia; order Myxococcales; family Anaeromyxobacteraceae; genus Anaeromyxobacter; species Anaeromyxobacter sp. The sequence goes on from JADKCZ010000005.1 coordinate 574,082, forward strand.
ACCTCAGCTGCGTGGCGCCGGGCGGCCGGATCGTCATCATCGGCACCATGGGCGGCGGCAAGCCGGTGGTGGACCTGGGCCTGCTGATGCGATCGCGCGGCAGCATCGTGGGCACGGTGCTCCGCCCGCGCCCGCTCGAGGAGAAGATCGCCGCCACCGTGGCCTTCGGCCGCGACGTCTTGCCCCTCATCGCCGCCGGCCGGGTGAAGCCGGTGGTGGACTGCGTCCTCCCCGCCGCCCGCGCCAGGGAGGCGCACCAGCGGATGGAGGCCAACGACTCGTTCGGGAAGATCGTGCTGGAGTTCTGAGGAGGTCCCCATGGACGCCGCCACCCTCGCCAAGCACCTCGAGCAGCACCTGCGCATCGCCACCTTCCCGGTGGGACTCCGCGCGCTGGCTCCCGGCGAGCCGGTGCCCGCCAAGGCCAGGCGCCCGAAGCAGGACCTGCACGTGGAGGTGGCCATCTGCCAGGCCATCAGCCTGGCGCGCCGCTCCGGCATGACGCTGGTCTTCGGCCGGGAGGACGTCTCCTGCCCGCTCGCCAAGGCGGCGTTCGGCTTCGAGCCGCTGCTCGACTACTACGCCAAGGGCTCGCTGGCCGAGGGCATGTACGCCGCCTGCGGGGAGGCCGGCGCGGCCTTCGAGGCGGCGCTGCCCCGGTTCGCGCCCGGTGAGGTGGCGGCGGTGGTGGCCGGGCCGCTGGCCCGCCTCACCTTCGAGCCGGAGATCGTGGTGGTCTACGGCAACCCGGCCCAGATCCTGCGCCTGGTCAACGCCGCGCTCTTCGAGAAGGGCGGCGCCTTCAAGACCGAGTTCACCGGGCGCGGCGACTGCACCGACATCGTCATCCGCACCCGCCGGACGCAGGAGCCGCAGCTGATCCTGCCCTGCTACGGAGACCGGATCTTCGGCATGGCGGCCGACGACGAGCTGGCCTTCACCTTCCCCTTCGCCCAGGCCGAGCGGTTCGTGAAGGGGCTGGAGGGGACCCACGCCGGCGGCATCCGCTACCCGATCCCGGTCTACCAGCGCTTCACCGCCGCCTACCCGCCTGCCTACGCGGAGCTGGAGCGGCGCTGGCGCGAGTCCGGCGGCGAGGGCTGAGGGGCCGGTACGCCGGGCAGGCCCCGGGCGGGAGGTGGGCTGTCCCCAGGTCTCGGGGCGTGGCTGCGGGCGGTGTCACACCGCGGCTCGAGGGCGGTCTTCCAGGTACGAGGCGCCCGTGGACCACCGGCGCCTACCCCTCGAGGAGCCCTCCATGACCAAGCGCTCGCCGCAGCCGCACCTCGTGCCCTCCACCTGGGCCACCCTGCTCTTCGACCTGGCCGTGCCCGCCGTGGCGGCCTTCCTCACGGTCGGCCTCTTCGTGCTGGTGGCGCGCTAGCGGCGCGATGGACGGGACGAGGACTCAGGCCCCGACGATCTCGGACCCCGAGACCCAGGCCGCGGCGCCGAAGCCGCCGATGTAGCGCGCCTCCACCGGCGCCAGCGCCCAGAGCTGGAAGCTGAGCTCGAAGTAGGTGGCCGCGTCCGGGTGGGACGTGAGGTAGTGGGCCCGGGCCCCGGCCTCCTCCACGCCGTCGAGCCGCCGGACCTCGCCGATCAGCGTGGCGCGCTGCGCCTGCTGCGGATCGCCGGCGGCCTTCTCCAGGAGCAGCAGCGAGGCCCGGCCGTCCTTCACCAGGTTCTTGGTGTGCTGCGCCAGGTGGGAGATCAGCAGCAGCGGCTCGCCGGTGGGCAGGGCCGCCACCGGCACCAGCGAGCCGTAGGGGAAGCCGGCCGGCTCCAGCCCCAGGGTGGAGAGGAGGCCGTGGCGGGCCTCCTGCACCAGCGTGCGCACCGCCTCGGCCCGTTCGGAACGACTCGCCATCGAAGACCTCCCGCACGCCGCCCTGGCGCGCACCGCCTGTGGATGGAACGTGCGCCCCGGCCTCCCTATTCAGTACCCCCGGCGGCCCCGCGGCCCCCGCCCCAGGCAGGCCCGGGTGGCGCGGGCGCCAGGCCGGTCACCCGCCGGGCCGAGGCACCGGTCGGCCGGCCGCGGCCAGCAGCGTCACCCGGGAGCCGGCGCCCAGCGCCAGGCCGTCGCCCCGCGCCTCGGCCCCCTCCAGCGCCACCACGTCGCCGCGCAGCAGCGCCTCGAAGCGCCGGTTCCCCTCGCCGACGTGCTTCTCCTGCAGCGCCAGCCCCATGCGCCCCTCCGGGCCGCAGCCCATGTAGCGGAGGCGACCCTTGCCGGCCAGCGGCTCGGAGACCACGCGGAAGACCCGGCCCGGCGGCGGCTCGGCCCAGCCCTCGCCCGGGGGCGCCAGCACCAGGTAGCTCATCTTGACCGCCTCCTTGCGCAGCCCGGCCGCCTTGCCCACCTGCGCCACCAGCGGCGGCGGGGCGATGGGGCGCTCGGCGTGGCACCAGTCGGACGGCTTCAGGAGCGCCGGGCAGGCGCCGCGGAACAGGCAGGGGGCGCGCACCGCCGCGCCGCCGGCCACCAGGAGATCGCGCACCTCCAGCAGGGCGCGCGAGGTGTCGCGCAGCGCCGGCTCGATGATCACCAGCGAGCCGCCGGGGGCCAGGAGGGCGCGCGCCTCTTGCAGCAGCGCCGCCCGCCGGGCCGCCTGGCCCTCCCCGCTCCACAGCTCGTTGAGGACGTGGCCGACCAGGATGGTGTCCGGCGCCTGGCCGCCGGCCACCAGCTCGGCCAGCGGCCGGCCCTGCGTCGGGTTCCACTCGCGGGTGGCCAGCGGCTCGCCGGAGAGGCGCGCCAGCTCGCGCGCCGCGGCCAGCGCCTGCTTGGCCCGGTCGCCGGCCGTCACCTGCGCCGCCCCGGCGTCCAGCGCCGCGAAGGCCAGCGGCCCGGGGCCGCTGCCGAGGTCCAGCACGGTGCGCGGGGGGCGCGGCAGCTCGGAGAGCACCCCGCGCGCCTGCAGGTAGGAGATGGGCCAGTAGAAGAGCAGGTAGGCGCCCAGCAGCCGCTCGTCGTCGAGGTAGCGGGCCCCGACCAGCTCGCGCTCCCGGGTCAGCCCGCTGGAGAGCCGCGTCACCGCGGCGGCCACCTCGCGCAGCTCGTCGGGCAGCAGCGCGTCGGGCGGCGGGCGCGGACCGGAGCGGCGGCCGCGCCGGGCGGCGCGCCAGACGGAGAGGAGGCGCGGGATCCAGGCCGCGAGGTCGTCGGCGGGTGAGCGCACGGGCAGGTTCTACCACCGGGGAGGTGGCCGGGGGCGGCGGCGTCCTGGCCCCTCGGCCCGGTCGTCCGATGCAGCCCGGCGTGCGGCCCTATCCCTCCTCGGGGCGCGCCAGTTCACACGTGTGAACTGGCCGGCCCGGTGAGCGCGCTCGCCCGGCTGGTGGCCCGGTGCGACGCCACCGGGTCACGGAGAGGGCCAGCGCTCGAAGTAGGTGAGGCGCGGCTCGATGAAGAACCCGTAGGGGTTGGTCGCTGGGCTGCGGCGCAGCTCCTCCTCCAGGGCGCAGAAGGTGGTCCCGTCGGCCGAGATCCAGACGGGCTGCCAGCGGCGCAGGGCCCGCCGCGGATCCCCTGCCGCCGGGAACCTCACCACCTCGATGACCTCCCCGAGGACGGACCAGGTCACGGCGCCCGCCTCGGTGGCCCGGTCCACCGTGCCGTCCCCGTTGGTGTCGCCGAAGAGGTTCAGGCCCGAGCCGTCGGCGTAGAGCTCCCACCCGAACCAGTAGAGGGACGGCAGCTGCCCATCGACCCACAGCTCGGGGATGTCGTTGTTGATCTGGTTCACCCAGTACTCACCGGGATTCGTGGCCACCGCTGCCCCCGCGAGGCTGAGGCCGGGGTCCTTCTTGAAGGCCAGGTCGAGGCCGCCGTGCATCGCGCCGCCGGGCTCGAGATGGACCGAGAACACCGAGTAGAAGCCGGCCCGCTCCGCCAGGATCCTGACGATCTGCTGCGCGCCGTCGGCGTAGGTCACCTTCAGGTCACCTGTGGTGATGGTCCAGGTGAGGGCCCTGCCGGACTTGGCGGAGGAGCCAGACCCGTCCGCGGCCAAGGTCAGGAGGTCGCCGTTGATCCTGGCGGCGAGGGGGGCCAGGCTGGGTCCGCTCACGCCGGCGCTGTAGTAGGCGTTGGTGGCCCAGACCCCCGTGGCGAGCGCCGCGGTGAAGGGGATGGCGGGGTTGAGCCGCTCCTCCCGGAGCAGGGACTGGTAGGTGAAGTCGTAGGGCGCCGAAGGCGCCACGGTCGCGCCTCCGACGAGCACCGGCGGCCAGGTGGTGGTCCCTGCGTAGGTCTGCTCGGCCCAGAGCTGGCGCGTCCCCATCAGCACCGGCTGGAACCGGAGCGTGGTGATGGTGTCGGTCTGCTGCACCTGGGTGGCGGGGGCGTAGGCCGCCCTCACCTCGGCGGAGAGAGGCAGGGAGGCCACGGGCTGGAAGGAGGTGAAGGTGATCGGCGCCTGGGTGATGTCTGCCGTGAGCACCCCCTGGACCACCTGCCACGTGAGCGGGTGCAACGCACCGACGTCGAGGTAGCTGCCCGTGCCGTCGGCCGCCAGCTCGAGCAGGTCACCTCCGCGCGGGAAGTAGCCAGGCGTCGGGGCGTAGGTTGCGTGGTAGGCGCCGCCACCGGAGGGCACGGTGAACGCAGGCACCACCTGCGGGTCGGCCAGCAGGGCCGCCCGGGCCTCGTCGAGCGGGGCCGTGCTGCCGGCCGCCGCCGCCACCTGGGCCTGGTAGGACTTCAGCACGGCCGGATCCGTGGCCAGGAAGAGCCAGTCCTGCCCGGCCGGCGGGGGGTAGAGCGTGGGCTGGTCGATGCTCACCTTCACCGCGGCAGCGATGTCGAGCAGCTGGGTGCTGGAGACCACCTGCTCGGCCTCCACGATCTGGAGGTCCGTGGTCGGAATGGCGAAGCCGTTGGCCTGGCCGACCGCGCCGTAGCGGGCCAGCGACAGCGGTGAGAGGGTCACGCTGGTGGTCTCGGCCTCGGTGATGACGAGCGGCCCGTGCTGGCCGTGCCCCAGCGCGTCGAAGCTCCCGAGGACGCTGAGCAACATCACCGAGCCCTGGCCCGAAGCCGGATCCCCGACGGCCGTCCCGAACACCACGGCCGACCGATCCACCACGTCGAGGGTGGCCGTGTAGGTGCCACTGGCGTTGAGCGTCCCCTCGGCCTGAGTCTGGCCGTACCAGAGCCCGGCCCGGCCACCTGGCAGGGACACCCCGGCCACCTGGCCCGTCACCGTGAGGGTCTGCGCCATGGTGACGGTCACCGTGGCCGTGGCCGACTGGGCGCCGTCGCTGGCGGTGTAGCTGAAGGAGGCCGTTCCGGTGGCGCCCGCCGAGGGCGGCGTGAACTGGAGCTTGCCGGCCACCACCGCCACGGAGCCGCTGGTCGGGGTGGTGGCGCTCACCAGGTCGAGGCTGCCGCGCGGGGCGCTGTCGTTGGCCAAGACGTCGATCAGCACCGGGGCGCCGTTGCGGGCCACGGCCTGATCCGGCAGGGCGGTCGGGGCGCAGGAGGTGAGCTCGCAGGCCGGGCCGCAGCCCGTGGCCAGGCAGACCTGGCCGCCGGCGCAGACGCTCCCCTGCGCCGGGCAGGTGGCGCTGGCGCCGCCGAAGGCCACGAGCTCGTAGGTGGTGACCTGCGTTGGAGCAGCGCTGACCGAGGTCTGCCACTTGACCCGACCGACCCCTGGGGCCCACCAGCTCACCAAGGTCGATCCGCCGCTGGAGTTGGTGGTGGTCAGCTTGAAGGCCTGGAAGGAGCCCAGGGTCGTGACCACGGGCTCGGGCGCGGCGACGGTCACGGTCACGACGCTGTTGCCCGTTCCGCTGCCACCCAGGGTGGAGGTCCGGGTCTCCACCGCTCCTGGCGTCAAGGTGGCAGGGTAGAACAGGAGCGGCGGCGAGTAGGTCACGGTCGAGAGCACGGTCCCGTTGGCCGCGAGCGACTGCGACTGGACCACGTAGGCACCCGTCCCGATCCGGACCAGGTCGTTCAGTGAATAGCCGGGCTGGTCGGGCCGGGTCACCTTGCGAGTGAACGTGGCCCCCGAGGTGGCGACCACCTCGAAGGTGGTCCGGTAGGCGGCGCCGGTCGGCGGCGTGACCTGGTAGGTCATGGTGGCGCCGAGCGCGGTGGAGTCGAAGGCGTCCGCGGTGCAGCTCCCCGCGCTGCAGGCCCCGCCACCACAGGCCGTACCGTCGGCCACGTTCGCGTGGCTGCAGCCGCTCACCCCGTCGCAGGCGTCGGCCGTGCAGGCGTTGCCGTCGTCGCAGCTCACCGGCGCGCCCACCACGCAGCTCCCCGCCTGGCAGGTCGAGACCGCCACGCAGGCCGTCGCCGCTCCGCACGCCGTGCCGTCGGCCACCGGACCGCTCGCCGCGCAGACCGGCGCCCCGCTGGCGCAGGCCATCGCCCCGGCCTGGCAGGCTGCCAGCCCCTCCGCGCAGGTCGCCCCTTCCGTGCAGGCCGCCCCCACGAACCCCAGGCTGAAGTGGGTCACCTGCGCCGTCACCCCGCTCGCCGTCACCGTGGCAGGCAGCGCGTCGTAGCTGTTCTCGCTCCCGGGCTTGGTCCAGTAGACCGCCGCCGTCGCCCCCACCGCCAGCCCCGCCGGCTTCGGCAAGGTCACCGTCACCGGGCTCGAGAAGGTGGTCCCCGCCGGTCCGAAGCGGTAGCGCGGGTTCCCGCTCGGGCCATTCGTCCCGTCCGCCGCCACCGTGATGGCCCGGTCGCCGGCCAGCGCGCCGCCCGGGATGGTCACCGCCGCGCCGGTGGAGAGGGTCACCGTGCCGCCCGCGGTGCCTACGGTCCCCGTGCCGTCGGGAGGCGGGGTGGGGGTGCTGCTTCCTCCACCACCGCCACAGGCGGAGAGGAGGAGCAGCGCGCAGGCCGACACGGACTTCGCTCCGAGCTTGCCCTTCGTCATCGCGTTCACTTGGACCTCAAGTCGTTGCTTCGTGAGGAGGAACCGTGGGAGTCGGATAGGATCGGCCTTGTCATGGCAGGCCAGACCACTCACCGGGACGTGCCGCTCCGGTGAAGGGGATGTAGGGCCGATCGCAGGTGGGGCTGGTGCCCGTCTGGTGGTCGTACCCGAAGTTGACGTCGGTGCAGAAGTGGCCGCCATTCGCCCCGATGCACTTCGGGAACGGGACCCCGGAGGCCGTAGCACTCCAGGTGCCGACGGCTGAGCCCGGCACGTCGACCTGGCCGGAGTTCGTGGGGTAGGTGAAGTCGACCGTGAAGGTTCCGCTCATCTGGTCGGCCGTCTGCGCGGACACCGTCCACCGGGCGCCGCGCACCACCGCGCCAACGCCAAAGATGTTCCACTCGTTGAAGAACCCGGGCTCCGCGGGCACCGCGAAGGAGTCGTTGCGGCAGTAGTGGACGGTCCTGTTGCTGCCGCCGCCGAGGTAGTCCCGCCTGAAGTTCAGGGGCTCATCCGAATCGGTGCGGAATCCCAGCGTTCCATCGCCATGGAAGGCACCCCCGAAATTGATCGCCGAGTTGCAGTAGAAACCGGAGCCGAGCGATCCAGCCGCATCAGGAGCTGAACAGACGGTCATGGTGTAGGACCCGCGCCAGAACTTGGGAGGTGGACCCGCACAGGTCCCATCCGGCTGGCACGTCGCGGGCGCGGTGCACGGCGTCACCTCGCAAGCCGTCTTGCAGGTTCCGTCCGGCTGACAGGTCGCAGGCCCGGCGCACGGCGTCACCTCGCAAGCCGTCTTGCAGGTTCCGTCCGGCTGACAGGTCGCAGGATCGGCGCACGGCGTCACCTCACAGGCCGTCTTGCACGTCCCGTCCGGCTGGCAGGTCGCAGGCCCGGCGCACGGCGTCACTTCGCAGGCCGTCTTACAACTCCCGTCCGGCTGACAGGTCGCGGCTCCGGCGCACGGCGTCAACTCGCAAGCCTTCTTACAACTCCCGTCCGGCTGACAGGTCGCGGCTCCGGCACACGGCGTCAACTCGCAGGCGGTCATGCACGTCCCGTCCGGCTGACAGGTCGCGGCACCAGCGCACGGCGTCACCTCGCAGGCGAGCATGCAGGTGCCTTCAGGCTGACAGAGGTTCGCGCCCTGGCAGGTTCCACAGGTTCCGCCACAGGAGTCCGGGCCGCAGGTCCTGCCGGTGCAGACCGGACCACAGCCGAGGGGCAGGGTAGTGGACAGGAAGTTCCGGTTGGAGACGTCGGCGCCCTGGACCACGACCACGTAGGCGATCGGCGTGAACAGGTGACCTGTCCGGGTCGGAGTCAGCACGTACGTCCCGTCGGCGACCCCCGACAGGACGAAGGCACCGCCGGCATCGGTTGTGACGCCGGACCCGAAGGCGCCGTCCAGGCTCATGGAGACGCCCGAGGTCGCGGAGCCGGTGACGAAGCCACTCACGGAGTGCAGCGTGGCGCCGGTCCCCGAGGCCACGAAGTCGACACCCGAGACGTCGCTGGCACCTACCACCACGGTGCGCCTGGCTGGCAAGAAGGAATATCCCGGCTTGGCCGGCGTCACCACGTAGCTGCCGCTCTGGAGCCCACCGAAGGAGTAGGCCCCGCTCGACGAGCTCTCCACCACCCTGGTCGCGGCTCCCGTCAGCGTCAGCCGGACTCGCGCCAGCGTGGTTCCCGTCACGATCCCGGAGACGGAAGGCAGCGCCTGCGTGAGCGGCACCGAAGCGGTGGCGTTCTGGGAGCCGGTGGGCAGCGCGGCGAGCTGCAAGGGAGCCCAGAACTGGCTCCCCGGGGCCATCGAGGAGACCGACACGCCCTGGAGCGCCGCCAGCCCCGCGAGGTCTCGATAGTCTCTGCCCCCGAGCACCAGGAGGAACTCGACGACCTGGCCTGGCTGAGCCAGCCCGAGGTACGGCGGCGCCGTCGCCGCCGGCATGGCCGAGAGCATGGTGGTGAAGACGCCGTCCCCCGCTACCCGGTCGCCATTGGTCCCATCGTCCACCAGGTCGAGCAGCTTCCAGGCCGTCACGCTCCCCTTCACCGCCACGGTGGAGATCGAGTAGGGCGGGTTGGCAGCGAGCACGGTCTTGGAGTCCAGCTCGAAGCGGAGATCGACCTCCCCGAGCCGCGAGAAGGCCATGCCGGGCGCCAAGACTGCGCTGGCCGCACCGGGCTGGACCGTGAAGGTACCGTTTCCACCGCCAGCGCCCTTCCAGAGCCAGCTGCCGGTCGCCCCGTCCACCAGGCCGTACTGATAGACTTGGGCCACCAGGCCCGGCGTGGCGAAGACGGTTGCCCCGAGGACGGAGTCTCCGGCCACGGCGCCGGAGGGTTCGTGCCCTCCCGCGGCACCGTCCCAAGGCCCGTCATCGTAGAGGAGCGGGAACGGACCTGCCCAGGAGGGGTCGAGCGTGATGGCCCGGGTCACCGGGTCGTGCCTCATCGAACCCTTCCAGGCCAGCTCGCCTCCCTTCCAGAGTCTGTTGGCGGTGTCATCCACCCGGAAGTCCACCGCGACCGTGCCGGCTGGCGGCTGGAAACCGGAGGCCGGCGGGAGCCCCACGAACCCCAGGCTGAAGTGACTCACCTGCGCCGTCACCCCGCTCGCCGTCACCGTGGCCGGCAGCGCGTCGTAGGTGTTCTCGCTCCCGAGCTTGGTCCAGTAGACCGACGCCGCCGTCCCCACCGCCAGCCCCGCCGGCCTCGGCAGGGTCACCGTCGCCGGGCTCGTGAAGGTGGTCCCGGCCGGGCCGAACCGGTAGCGCGGGTTGCCGTTCGGAGCCGTGGTCCCGTCCGCCGCCACCGTGATGGTCCGATCACCGGCCAGCGCGCCGGCCGGGATGGTCACCGCCGCGCCGGTGGAGAGGGTCACCGTGCCCCCTGCTACCCCCACCGTCCCCGTGCCGTCGGGCGGTGGAGTTGGCGTCGGATCGCTCCCTCCGCCGCCGCAGGCCGAGAGGCCGGCGACGGCGACGGCGACGAGCAGGAGAGCTCGCATCTTCTTCGACATGACCTTGGTTCCGCGCCTCTCGCTCATGGCTGGCCTCTCGGATTCGGCTTACGCGCGGTGCCGGGGGGCGGACTACAGCCCCGTGACCTGCCCCGGCACGAGCCGCCGCGCCGTCGCCAGCCCGTCCCCGAGCTGCCCGAAGTTGTTGAGCCCCCAGGCCCAGACCGTGCCATCGGACTTCACCGCCAGCGAGTGGTCGCTCCCGCAGGCGATCTGCGCGAAGCCGGTGCCGATCTGGACCGGCGTGCGCTGGTCTACCTGCGATCCGTTGCCGACCTGCCCCTCGGCGTTCTTGCCCCAGGCCCACAGGCTTCCGTCGGCCTTGATCGCCAGGCTGTGGCTGTCGTGTGTGGCGACCGCGACCACGTCGGTCATGATCTGGACGCGCTCGTAGCGCTCCGTCTGGGTCCCGTCACCCAGCTGGCCATAGAAGTTGTTGCCCCAGCCCCAGAGGACGCCATCGTTCCCGAGCGCCAGCGTGTGGGCCAGGCCGAGGGCGAAGGTTTTGTAGGCGTCCACCGGGTAGTTGGCGGCCAGGCCACCGGCCGGAGTGAGCTGGTTGAGGAGCGTCCCGTTCCCGAGCTGCCCGTTGGCGTTGAAGCCCCACGTCTCGTATCCACCCGTGGTGAGTTGGGCCACGCTGTGGGCTTGACCGGCCTCGACGTCGACGAACCAGTGGACGTATACGGGCGCGTTCCTATCGGTGGTGGTGAAGTCCCCGACCTGCCCAACGACGTTGGAGCCCCAGCCGTAGAGGTCCATCTTTGGCCTCAGGGCTTGGCCTCCGTACTGGGAGGCAACAGCCTTCACGTAGAGGCTGGTCCCCACCCGGGTGGGCAAGGCCTGGCCACCGGTGAAGCCCTGGCCGAGCTGGCCGTTGTCGTTCCAGCCCCAGGTCCAGAGCGAGCCGTCCTGCTTGAGTGCCACGGTGTGGCCGATGCCACCAGCGGCGGTGGCATACCCGGCCCCCAGGCTGACCGGAACGGTGGTGTTCACGGCGGCGGCCACGCCCAGGTTGCCTACGTTGTTGGCGCCGAAACCCCAGAGCGAGCCATCCGACTTGATCACCAGGGAGTGGCTGTTGCCGGCAGCGATGGCGGTGATGGCGGACACCCGGGCGGTCGAGTCCTTCCCCACGATGGCGGAGGAACCGCCGACGAACCACCGAAGGGCTGGCTCGAAGGCGTAGCCCGCCTTGGTCGGGCGGACGGCGTACATGTTGGACGAGTCCTGCGCCGGGTCGGTGGCCGGCACTTCGAAGGAGTAGTGGCCACTGGCATCGGTGGTGGTGGAGCGGCTCAGCGGTACGCTCGTGTCGCCCACCTCCCCGACCAGCCAGACCGTGACCCCCGCAGCCGTGGCGCCGCCGATGGTCCCCGAGATGGTGATGGTGGGGATGGCTGCGGCCGCCACGAAGCCCTTGCCCGTGGCGTTGGCGTTGCCGAGGGTGACGGCCAGCGACGCCGGCGAGAAGGTGTGGCCGGCGAGAGAGGGCGTCACGGTGTAGCTGCCCGCGGCGAGCCCGTTGAAGGTGTAGGCCCCGCCGGCGCCGGTGGTGGTGGTCGCCGAGGCGGCCCCGGAGAGGGTGACCGTGACGCCGGTGGTCACCGAGCCCGTGACCGCGCCGGAGATCGAGTAGGTCGCGGGCGGCGCGGGATCGCTACCGCCACCGCCTCCGCAGCCAGCCAGTGCGAGGAGGGCGAGGAAGACGGGGAGGAGGCGAAGGGATCTCATGGCTCGGTTCACGAACGTCCTCCGGACGGCCTCGGCTCGAGGCAGGTGGCGCCGGGTCGGAAGGGCTGGGAGGCCGTCCGCACCAACGGTCTGTGCGACTGATGGTGTCGTAGCCGATCCGCGGCGCGGCGCCTGTCGGCCGAACGGACGACCAGGGGCCGCTCTCTTGGGGCTGGCTGCATGAGAATCGTGCAGCGGAAGCGTCGGGGGGTCGTCCGAATGGACGACATCACGGCCCCGCGCCGGCCAGTACGGTCCCAGGTCAGATGGTCTTCCGGCTCGAGGCGTTGGCGCGCACCCTCCCCTTCCCCGCCTACCTGCTCGAGGCCGGCGGGCACCTGCGCTGGATGAGCGACGTCGGCCGGGAGAGGCTCGGGCTCACGGCCGGGGGCGGTAAACCGGCGACCGCCCTGGAGCACCCGCGACTGCGGGCGCTGGCGCGCGCGGCGGAGGCGACCGCGGCGCGAGGGCTGGCCGGCGCGCGGCGGGCGCTGCGGGGCAGCGGGCTGACCCGCAGGGACGAGCAGGTGGTGGCCCGCCGCTTCACGGAGGGCGGGCAGGCGCTGGTGCTCCTGGCCTTCACGCCGACGCCGACCGTGCCCGCGAACACCAGCGACCTCCACCGCTCCGCCTCGGCGAGCTTGAGCCCGGCCGAGCGGAATGTCGCGCTCCTGGCCTCAGAGGGCTTCGCCGTGACCAACATGGCCGCGCGCCTCGGGGTGGGCGAGTCCACCGTGCGCACCCACCTGCGCAGGCTCTACCTGAAGCTCGGGGTGCACAGCCGGGCCCAGCTGGCGCTGGTGATGCTGCGGGGCCAGGGGCCCGGAGGTCCCTAGCCGCGGCGGCCCGCCACCACCTCGCCGAGCGCCACCCTCGCCGCGTGGCGGTTGTGCGCCGCGCAGGTGACCCTGAGGGTGCTTCTCCAGCAGGAGGTCCCTCGCCGCCTCCAGCACGTGCACGGTGGTGGCGCCTGGCGCAGCGTGCGCCAGTCCGGCCCTGGCGGACTCGAGCTTGCCGAGCAGGCGAGTGGAGACGTTGAGGGGGAGGCGACGTCGGTCGGCGGTGAGGGGCTCGACCTCCCTCGCAGGGGTTGGCACCTGGCGGCTCCTGGGGACCAGCGGGAGCTCAGACGTTGGAAGGTCGAGATCGCTGGCGCGCGCCACCGCGTCCATCTATCCAGTGGCTCGGATCCCACCGACGCTGCCGGCCTGGCTCGCGCCGGCCGCCGCGGCGGCCGCGGCGGCCGAAGTAGTGGCCAGACCATCGACGAACAGCCCTCCCACCCCGGGGCCCGGCGCCCCTTCGGGGCGCTTCTGTTCACACGTGTGAACTGCCCTTGCAGGCGTGAGCAAGGTGACCCTCTCCCGCCCGGAGCGCTGCCTCCACGGCCGAGAAGCGCGGGATGAGCCGCGCCGTAGCGCTCCGGTGGGAGGCGGCGCCGCTGGAGAGCTCGAGCTCCCGCTTCAGGAACTCGAAGAGGCTCCGGTGGCCGAGCACCTCCCGGCCGCGGCGCCGGTCGAAGTCGGCCAGGGCCAGCAGGACGGCGGCGGCCGCGTGGCGCCCGCGGGTGATGAGCCGGGCGAGCGCGTCGCGGAGGACGCCGGCCAATGCCCGGGTGGCCGGCGGGACCGGATGGTCGGCGGGTGGAGGGACATCCTGGGGCGTCGGCAGAGCGGCGCCCCAGGGCTCCGTGGGCTCGGCGACGACGGGGTGGAGGAGGTGAATGCCGGTGGCACGCATTCACGGATGGTCGCATACAGGTCCGACAGTCGGAGGAGCATTCCGAGCGCGTGGAAGGGCTGGGGGAGAGTCGCTTCCCGCTCACCTGGATGGTCCTCCGCCACCCAGTTCCGTGACCGGGTGGCGGAGGTGCAAGGGCGCCGACTGGACCGCTACTGCTCCCACCCCCCGGTGGCCGTGTCGAGGTCGTCCACGTATTCGAGTCCGGCGGGGAGGTTCAGGGTCTGGCCAGTGAAGGCCAGCACGAGGCCTCGGTAGTAGATCCCCCCAACCTGGGTAGGGCTCGAGGTCACCGAATTGAGGATGACCGTGCTGACCCGACCGGCCGGCACCGACAGCGTGGCTCCGTTCGAAGGGGCGTTCGGCAGGATGGTCTGTCCCTGATTGTTCCAGACCTCGACCCCGTTCATGGCCATCCCGACCCAGTCGCCCCAACCGCCGTAGGCTGTCACCCGGAAGTTTGGGATCCAGGTGATGGGGGCACCTGTGGTGTTCCGAATCCGGAACAGCACCAGCGCGACCCGACGGTTGGAGCCAGACGGGGATGAGCACTGCTCCGAGACGATCATGGCGTTGCTGCGGGCCCAGCCCTTCTTGTTGAACAGCGTCCGGAGGACCTCTTTGTCCGAGCTCATCAGGTACGGCTGTCCTGTGCCACCCCAGGAGGACGGCGGGATTCCGCCGAACTGGGAGGCGTCGTCCCCGCTCATCGGCGCGTTGGCCGTGACGTCGAAGGTGTCGAAGACCGCGTAGCGGAAGGTGGCGCTCGGCTGGGCCGGGCCGGTGCCGAGCTGCCCCTCAGAGTTCACATAGACAGGAGAGCCGGCGATCGTGGTACCGGAAAGGCCTGCGAGGAAGGTCGCGAGATGGGTACCCGGTGTGCCGATCCTGATGGTTGCGTTGTCCGCGACGAGACCCGAGTGCCCAATCGCGATGTTGTTGCTGCCGCCGGTGAAGGAGCCCGCCTCAAATCCGAGCGCGATGTTGTTGCTGCCGCTGGCGTTGCGGACAAGCGCCGTGAATCCGACCGCCGTGTTTCCCTGGCCAGTATTCACGAACAGCGAACCGTAGCCAACGGCGCTGTTGCCCGAGCCAGTCTGGACTGCCCGGAGCGCCCTTCCTCCGACGGCCGTGTTGAAGTTGCCCAGTGTGTTCGACATGAGGGCATCGTTCCCGCTCGCCGTGTTCAGGACTCCCACTCCATTGGAGATGAGAGCGCCTGCGCCCATAGCCGTGTTGAAGTTGCCGGTCGTGTTGCTGGCCAAGGCGCTCGTACCAAAGGCCGCGTTGTAGGTTCCAGAGACGTTGGCGCCGAAGCTTCCGATGCCTGCGGCGGTGTTCCGATTGAGCAAATCGGTCATGATACCGACACCAGGCGCCCCGGCTGGACCGGTCGCGCCAATGGGTCCGGTCAGTCCTGGAACGCCCTGGATACCCTGTGGCCCCGCCGGACCGATCGTTCCAGCAGGCCCGATCATGCCGTCGAGCCCAGCAGGCCCCTGCGGACCCATTGGCCCCACGGTCCCCGTGGCTCCAGTCGGGCCGGCCACACCCACCGCCCCCCCCGCCGCCAGCAGCTCCCACTCCGGCGAAGTCGGCGGCGTCGTGGGCGCCACGATGGCCACGTAGGACGACCCGCCGAACTCCACTGCGTCGCCCACCTCGTAGGTCCCGGTCTCCGACCAGGTGCCGCGCCAGTTCAAGCCCCTGGAGCCATCGGCGCCGGCAGCACCGGCCACACCCTGGAGACCCTGCGGACCCGCCGGACCCATCGGCCCCGTGTCACCCTGAATGCCCTGGAGCCCTTGCGGGCCCTGCGGCCCCGTCGCCCCGGGCGCGCCGTCGTTCCCGGTGAGACCAGCCACGCCCTGAAGCCCCTGCGGGCCTGCGGGACCCTGCGTGCCGGTAGCCCCATCGAGTCCGGCGGGGCCCTGGAGGCCTGGCGATCCCTGAGGACCGGTCGGGCCCTGAATGCCCTGCGGGCCCTGCGGACCCGTGGCTCCAGGCGCGCCATCGAGCCCATTCGAACCGGCCGCGCCCGGCAGCCCTTGGGGCCCTTGCGGACCCGTGGCGCCGACGGCCCCGTCGAGGCCATTCGCACCGGGTAGACCCTGCGGCCCCTGCGGCCCGGTCGCGCCAACGGTACCGTTCAGGCCAGGCGCGCCCTGGATCCCCTGCGGCCCCGCCGGCCCCATCGGACCCTCGGGCCCCTGCGGCCCCGCAGGCCCCACCCCCGCCGCCGCGCCACCCGCCGCCAGCAGCGACCAATCGAGCGAAGGCGGCGCCGCCGTGGTCGAGGCCGTGGCCACGTAAGACGAACCGCCGAGCGAGACCGCGTCGTCTGCCTGGTACGTCGGCCCCGCGACCCACTCGCCGAGCCAGTTGAGCCCCTTGGGGCCCGGGACACCAGCTGCGCCATCCGCTCCAGCGGGACCCTGCGGCCCCATGGCCCCGACGGCGCCCGGAGTGCCCGGAGCACCAGCTGCCCCGTCCAGCCCGTTCGCACCCGCCGGACCCTGAACCCCCGGAGTCCCAGGCAGTCCCTGCGGTCCAGCCACACCCTGAGGCCCGGTCGCCCCTGCCGGACCAGGTGCCCCCGGCAGCCCGTTGGCCCCCGCAGGCCCAGCAGGCCCCTGGAAGCCGGCGAACCCCTGTGGACCCTGCGGCCCAGGCGGCCCCTGCGGGCCCATCGGGCCAGGCACTCCGCCGGCGCCGAGCGCCGGGATGGCCACCCAGAAGAAGGCCGTCACCTGCCTCGGAGGGGTCAGCGAGAGGATGTAGCTCGCCGGCATCACCCCCACCGGCAGCTTCGTCACCACGACGGTGGGCGAGTAGGAGAGGACCGTCAGCCGAACGCTTCCGAGCAGCACCGTCGGCGCCACCGTCCCGAGTCCGGTGCCCGTGATGAAGAGGTTGGTGTTGGTGTCGTCGGCGTCAGCCGAAAGGATGAGCGGCGCGGCCTGCACCGGCGTCGCGGCCCCAAGCAGGAGCGCCAGGCCAAGGGCCTGGAAGATTCTCTGCAGCACGTGTCGTCCCCTTCTTTCGCGAGGAGCCGCCCCCTCTGGGCGACCGCCCGGTCCACGGCTCACGCCCACGACCGAGCACCTCAGATGGCCATCCATACCCTTGCCGTCAGTCGTCCGAACAGACGACCCGCGGCACCTCGCGACCTTGCGATCCTCACCACCCGACCCAACCTGGGCCTCCCGCACGCCTAGGACCCTGCGCAAATTGACGTTCGGCAGCATCGTCTCGGAGTCCGCGCTCCGCGCTTCCTTCAACCCGGACCGCAGGTGCGTCACACCGGCGACCCCCGGCACACCAGATCGGCATCACCGCACCAGCAGCGCCCCGCAGGCCCCCGCCCGGCCGGCACCCATGATCGAGACCCTCGACGCGCTTTCGCGCGCCTTTCCATATCCGGCCTTCCTGGTCGATCCCTCCGGCCGCCTCCACTGGGCCAGCCTGGAAGGGGCGCGCCGCTTCGACCTGCCAGACTCCGCCGGCGCTGCCCTCCCGACACCACTCCACGGCCCCCTGGAGACGCTGCTCCGCTGCGCATTGACCTGCCTGGCCGATCCATCCCAGTGCCCGGATCGGCTGCTCCGAGCGGCCGGCCTGGTCAGGCCGTGGGAGCGCGCGGTCGCCCGCCACTACCGGGGCGCCGGGCGCGACATGGTGCTGCTGGCCCTGGCCCCGGCCCTGGCCGATGGTGGAAAGCAAGAACCTGCCGCACCGGCACCGCCGGGCGCCACCCTGGCCTCACGGCCGGCGCTGGCGCCACCCACGACCGCCATCCCCGGCCTCTCACGCGCCGAGGCCACCGTGGCGCGCCTGGCAGTCGAGGGCTTCTCCGTCGCCAACATCTCCGCCCAGCTCGGCTCCGCCGAGTCCACCGTCCGGACCCACCTGCGCCGGGTCTACAAGAGACTCGGCGTCCACGGCCGCGCCGAGCTGGCCTACGTGCTGCTCCACGGCACACCCGGCGGTCCGAAGGGCGAGACCTGAACGCCGATGACCACGCCCGCCTCGCTGCAGCCGCCACCCCCCTCGCGGTGGCTGACGTGATCCACGACGCCACCCGGGCGGCCTTCGGCTACGACACCTGCACGGTCATCACCTTCCCGGGCGGCCTGGTGCAGGCGCTCGACCTCTCGGTCCGCTCCTCCGAGTGGCCGGAGGAGCGGGTCAAGGCGGTGGTCCCCGGCTGCCTGGCTGCCATCGACCGGGACCTCGGCGGCCTCTCGGCCGCGCTCCAGCCCTCCCGCTGCTTCGACGTGGAGGTGCGCTACCCGCTGAAGGCCATCGAGCGGACCCCGCTGATGCAGGAGTACTGGCGCCCCTACAAGGCCGACCACCAGCTGGTGGCCGCCCTGGGCGACGGCGCCCAGCCGCTCGCCTCGGTCAATCTGGTCCGCTCGCGCCGCGCTGGCGCCTTCACGCCCCGTGACCTGCGGGCCCTCGACGAGGTGCGTGCGGTGGCCGAGCGGTCGCTGGCGGCCCTGCGCGCCCTCGGCACCGACGACCTGGCCCACACGCTCGACGCGCTGGCCTGCGCCTTCCCCTCCCCGGCCTTCCTCTTCGACCGAGTCGGCCGGCTCACCTGGATGAGCGACGAGGGGGCGCTCCGGCTCGGCCTGGCGGCGGTGCGGGTCGGCGGCTCGCGGCTGGTGGGTGGCAACGCGGCGCTCGCCTCGCTGGCCTCGCTCGCCCGACTGGCCCTGGCGCGCAACGAGCTCGACCTCGACGCCCCGCTCCGGCAGAGCGGCCTGGTGGCGCGCGCGGAGCGGGTGGTGTCACGCCGCTTCACCACCGCCGGCGTGCCCACCCTGCTGGTGGTGCTGGCGCCGGCCATCGCCCCGTACTCCGGCTCCACGCCGCTCGAGGAGGCGCCGCATCGGCCTCCTGGCGCCAGCCCAGCGGGCGCGGCCCACCCTCCGGCCGTGGCCCGCCAGGCGCCGCCGGCCCGACCGGACCGTATCCCCGGCCTCTCGGCCTCCGAGACCGCCGTGGCTCGCCTGGCCGTCGAGGGCTTCACGGTGACCAACATGGCCGCCCACCTCGGCAGCTCGGAGTCGACCGTGCGCACCCACCTGCGCCGCGCCTACCTGAAGCTCGGCGTCCACGGCCGCGCCGAGCTGGCCTGGGTGCTGCTGCGCGGCGGCAGGGGGACGGCCGGCGGGCGCTGAGGCGTCCCGTCACCCGAACCCGCCGCGCGCCTCACCACCCCGCGCTCATGGCGCCACCACCTCGAGCCCCACCGCCCGGGCTGCGGCCGCCAGCCGCCCGTCGTAGGTGGCCACCTCGAGCGGCTGCCGCCGCTCCACCAGGAAGAGCGCCGCGGCCAGGTGGAGCGCGTCGAGCGTCCGTACCGGCCTCGGCCACGGCTCCAGCGCCCGCCCGAGCACGTGGGGCGAGAGCTCCACCCAGGCCACCCGGCTGAGCAGCTCGCGGGCCGCCTCGCCGTGGCTCTTGGCGGCGCCCTTGCCATGGACCCGGGTCCAGAGCTCGTACTCGAGGAGGCGGCTGGCCACCAGTCGGCCGGCCCAGAAGTCGCTGGGCGGCCGCCGGTCCTCGGCGAAGAGCGCGGCCAGCGCCACCGAGGTGTCGAGGTAGATCACCGGTCGCCCCGGTCGCCACCGAGCTCAGCCAGGAGGTCCGCGAGCCGCTCGGTCCTCGCCGGCTGCTCCACCAGCGGCCGGCCCGGCGAGAGCGGTGGCGAGACCATCCCCTCGGCCACCAGCGAGGCGAGCACCGCATCGGACACGTGCTCGGCCCGGCCGGAGTCGGGTGGCACCAGCTCAGCCACCACTCGATCGCGGTCCGAGATGAGGACCCGCTCGCCGGCCGCGGCGATCCTCACGTACTCGGCCAGCTTGTTCTTCAGGACCTTGAGCCCCACAGTGCGCATGCATCAAGGTAGCTTCCGGAAGCTACCTTGGCAAGCGGCCGGCCCCGGGAGCGAGGCCGGGAGCGCCCTACCCCGGGAGCGCCCGCGCCAGCTCCTCCGCCACCACCGGCCGCTGGCGCCGGATGAGCTCGCGGGCCGACTCCACCTGGCCCTCGATCCCCCAGAGCAGCACGCCCTTCACCCGGCCGCGCTCCAGGTAGTAGATGGCCCCCTCGCGGAAGGGGCGCTGCCAGGCGGTCACCGTCTCCATGCGCGCGTCGAGCTTGCCGACCGCCTGGTAGCCGAGGCCGAAGAAGGCGGCGGACCAGCTGGGCAGCTGGCGCCAGGCCACCACCTCGCCCGCCATGGCCCGCCCGGCCTCGTGCCCCATGGCGACGGCGTTCTCGGCGTGCTCCAGCCGCACCCGCTCGCCCAGCGCGGCCGACCAGACCCGCGCCACGTCGCCGGCCGCCCAGACGTCGGGGGCGCTGGTGCGCAGCCCCTCGTCCACCTCGATGCCATCCGAGACCGCCAGGCCGGCCGCCTCGGCCAGCGCGGTCTGCGGCTGGATGCCCAGCCCGGCCACCACCAGGTCGGCCAGCACCTCGGCCCCGCCGTTGGTCCGCACCAGCACCCGGTCGGGCCCGAAGGCCTCGGCCCGCACCACCGCGTGGCCCCGCAGCAGCCGCACGCCGTGCTCCTCGTAGGTGCGCGTCACGTGGCCCGACAGCTCGGCGGGCCAGAGGCGCGCCCCGATGCCGGACTCCGGGAAGACCATGGTGACGTCGCGCCCCTCGCCGGCCAGCGCGGCGGCGATCTCGGTGCCGACGTGGCCGCCTCCCACCACCACCACGCCGTGGCCGCCGTGGTCGCGCAGCCGGTCGTAGTCGGCGATGGTCCGGAGGTGCACCACCCGGTCGCCGCAGATGGCGAGCCGCCGCGGCGCGCCGCCGGTGGCCAGGAGCAGCCGCTCGTAGCGGTACTGCTGGCCCAGGTCGTCGGTGAGGGTTCGGGCCTTCACGTCGAGCGCCACGGCGCGCCGCCCGGCGTGGTGCACCAGCCCCTGCAGCGCCGGCAGGAAGACCTGGTCGCGATCGGCGCCGGCCCACAGCGAGCGGGAGAGCGACGGCCGGGCGTAGGGGGGCACCGGCTCCTCGCCGATCATCCCGAGATCGCCGCTCCGGTCGAGCTCCCGGATGGCCGCCGCCGCCGCGTGGCCCGTCATCCCCCCGCCGACGATGAGGTACCGGTACGCATGCATCGGGCTCCTCTGTGCACCAGGTGTCCCCTCGGACCTGGAGCCTCTGATCTGGGCACGGCGCGTCTCCTCCGGCACCGCCCATCGGGGCGGCGGGCCCGTCAGGGGGGCCACGGTCGATGCCACCGGGATCCTTGGGGGAGATCGAGGTGCGGCGCCGTGGCACGGCCCGCGCCTCCCTCCTGGCACCGCCGCCGCTCGCTTGGCCAGGCGCGGCGCCCCCCCGCTGCGGCCCAGCGGCGCGGGCCGCCACGCCGCTCCCGCGCCCTGGTACCAGCGCTCCGGGCCTCTCCGCGGCGGCGGTCCGGGCGGCGGCCCCGCGGCGGCACCCTGGTGGAAACTGGCTCAAGCGGGCGGATCGTGGTCTGATTCGCGACATGCCGACGACCCGGGCCAAGCCGACGACCCCGAAGAAGCCCGCAGGCAGGGCGCCGCCGAAGAAGGCGGGCAAGACCTCCGCCAGGCCCGCGCCCCTGCCGTCGATCCCTCCGCCCGCCAACGCGCCGCTCACCGTGAAGCTCGGCGTCACGCCGGGCACCACCATCGTGGTGCTGGGCGCGCCGGCCGGCTACCGCCAGAAGCTCGGGCCGCTGCCCGAGGGGGCCCGGCTGGTGAACGTGGTCCCCGCCGAGGCGGCCTTCGTGCACCTCTTCGCCCGGGACGGCGCCGCCCTCTCCTCGCGCCTGCGCGAGGTCTCGCCGCGCCTCACCGACGACGCCACCGTCTGGGTCAGCTTCCCCAAGGCGGACTCGGGCGCCGGCTCCGACCTGTCGCGCGACAAGATCCGCGCGCTGACCGGCCCCTTCGGCCTCGAGCCGGCCGGCTCGGTGGTGCTCGACAACATCTGGGCGGGCCTGCGCTTCATCCGCATCGCGGAGGAGTAGCGGCGCCGCCGGCCGGACGCCGGCGCGCTAGGCCGGCCGCGGCACCTCGACGGTCAGCCCGTCGTGGGCCACCTCCACCTGCTCGAAGACCTCGCGGGCCTGCCCGAGCAGGGTGGCCGTGTCCCGGTCGTAGCGCGTCGAGAGGTGGGTGAGCAGCAGCCGCTGCACCCCGGCGTCGCGCGCCACCCCGGCCGCCTGGCGCGCCGTGGCGTGCTTGGTCTCGTCGGCTCGCGCCGCCTCGGCGTCGCCGAAGGTGGACTCGTGCACCAGCAGGTCGGCGCCGCGGGCCGCCTCCACGGTGGCCTGGCAGGGCCGGGTGTCGCCGGTCACCACCACCAGGCGGCCGCGCCGCCTGGGCTCCACCACCGCGGCCGGCTCCACCACCCGCCCGTCGGGCAGGGTGACGGCCTGGCCGCGCTGCAGCGCCCCGAAGAGCGGGCCGGAGGGCACGCCCAGCGCCGCCGCCCGCTCCGGGTGGAAGCGCCCCGGCCGCTCGTCCTCCTGGAGCGCCCAGCCGCAGCTGGAGATCTTGTGGTCGGTGGCGAAGGGCAGGAGCGTGCAGCCCTCCCGGCGCACCGGCTCGCCCGGCTTCACCTCGTGGATGCGCACCTCGAAGGCCAGCCGCTCGGTGCCGGTGAACAGCATCACCTCCAGCAGCTTGCGGGCCGGCCTGGGGCCGTACAGGTCGATGTGCTCCACCCGCCCCTGCATCGACAGGGTGCGCAGGAAGCCGATGGCCCCCAGGTAGTGGTCGGCGTGGAAGTGGGTGAAGAAGATGGCCGCCACGTCGAAGCCGGCGCCGTAGCGGATGAGCTGGCGCTGCGTCCCCTCCCCGCAGTCCACCAGCAGGAGCTCGCGGTCGTGGCGCACCGCCAGGGCGCTCAGGCCGCGGCTGAGGGTGGGCTGGGCCGCCGAGGTGCCGAGGAAGGTGAGCCGGAGCATGGCGCCGGCCCAATGTAGTCGAGAAGCGGATTGGGCGCCCGGGCGGCGGCGCTACGGCGCGGGCGCGGGCGGCGGCTCGGCCAGCCCGTGCGCCGCGGCCACCCCCAGCGCGCCCTTCTGGTGGCACTGGGCGCACTGCTCGACCCCGTCCACCAGGTAGGCCGCCGCGTGGGCGGCGGCGAAGGCGCCACCGTGGCAGGAGTTGCAGCTGGCGGTGACCGGCGGCCAGCGCCGCTCGCCGGCCGTGTGGGCCGAGGTGGCGGCGTGCTGGACGGAGGCGGTCTCGTTGGCGATGGTGGGCGAGGCGTCGGCCGGGATGGCCCCCAGGGTCCAGGAGGCGCCGGGGTGGCACCGGGTGCAGTCGGCCAGCCGGGCGGGGAAGCCGTAGTCGTCGAAGGAGAAGGGCGTGCCGCCGCCGCTGTAGATCACGTGGGGCCGGAGCGTCGACAGCTCGGCCGTGCCCTGGCCGCGGCCGGTGTGGAGCCGGTGGACCATCACCTTGAAGTGGATGGAGGTCTCCTCCCGGCCGTCCTGGGTGCCCACCCGGCCGTCCGGGTAGACGGTGGCCAGGTTGACGTTGCCGGCGGGGTCCTTGGGGCGGCCGCGCCAGTCGGTGCCGTCGGGCGTGTGGCACATGACGCAGTACTCCGGGTTGTGGCGCAGGCTGCCGTGCAGGCTGAGCTCCACGTGGCAGGCCTGGCAGAGCCGCCGGTCCACCACCTGGCGCCGCGGCGCCGGCGCCCCGCCTGGCCAGCTGCCGAAGGCCGTGTCCACCGCCACCACCGGGTTGTCGGCGAACTCGACGAGCGACTCGCCGGTGTAGGGCCAGGTGTAGGTGCCGGCCGCCAGGTCGAAGATGGGCACCACCCCGGCGCGGCGGGCCTCCAGGCCCACCGACCAGGTCCCCGCGGCGGTGGCGGGCAGCGCGGCGGCGAAGGTGTGGCTGAAGGCGCCGTCCACGGGATCCGCGGCCAGGGTGAGCGGCACCTGCTCGGAGAGCGGCGCGTTGCCGCTCAGGTAGTCGGTGGTCGGCCCGGCCAGCAGGATGGAGACCCGCGTCAGGGCGCGCGGCAGGGGGCTGGCGTCGGGGCCGGCCTCGCGGGCGGGCTGGGGCGCGCCCAGCGGCGTGAGCGGCCCGACCCGGTCCCGCACCGTGAAGCGCACCGTGGGCCTCCCGCCGGCCGAGAGCCCGGTGACCCCCACCACCTCCAGCACAGGCGCGTCGAAGCGCGGGGCGTTCAGCGGGTGGCGGTGCGCCTCGGCCATGGGCACCAGCGGCGGCGCCCCGCCCACCCCCGTGACGTGGCAGCCGGCGCAGCGGGTGTCGTCGGCCTGCGGGCCGCCCGGGTGGGCGAAGTGGACCAGGTCGGTGATGGGCCCCGCGCCGAACCAGAGCTCCGGGTGGCAGCCCTGGCAGGTGCGCCGCGAGATGGTGGTGGCCACCGCCGCCCCCTGCGGCGCCCCCAGGTGGCAGGCGTCGCAGTCGCGCAGGTCGCGCGGGAAGCCGATCCCCTCGGCCGCGGTGCGCGCCGGCTGGCCGTTGGAGGCGCGGGTGGCCACCTGGCCCGGCACCAGGGCCGCGCCGCGGAAGCCCACCACCGCGAAGCGGGCCCCCGGCGCCGGCGCGTTGCGCCCCGGGAAGAAGGGCAGCGGCGGCGCGGCGGTGAGCGGCAGCGGCGGGGCCGGCGCGGTGCTGGAGGCCAGGTACAGGGTGGGCAGGTTCTTGCCGCGGTGGATGCGGTGGACCAGCCGGCCCAGGTCGAGCGGGTTGGGGTCGGTGGCGGGGCCGGTGCTGCCCGGCGCCACCGGCAGGAGCGTCAGGGTGGCCGCGCCCACCTGCCCGCCGGCGGTGGCGGTGAGGGTCACGGTGGTGGGGCCGGCCACGCTGGCGGGCGGCGTGTAGCTCACGGCGGCGCCGCTGGCGGCGGAGAGGGTGCCGGCCCCGCTGGCCGGCGAGAGCGTCCAGGCCACGGCGCCGCTGGCGCCCAGCAGCGTGGCGGTGAAGGGGGCGGAGACCGCGCCGGCCAGCAGCGTCTGCGCCGCCGGGGTGACCAGCACCGCGGGTGCGGCCGGCGGCTGCACCACCGTGAGGGCCACCGGCGCGGCCAGGCCGGCCGCGGAGGCCAGCAGCGTCACCCGGAGCGGCCCGCTGACCGCCGCGTCGGCGGGGGGCGGCGTGTACCGCACCGTGGAGGTCCCCCCGGTGCTGGAGGTGGCGGCGGTGGGGGCGGAGAGCGACCCGGCGCCGGCGGCGGGCGACAGCGCCCACGAGATGGCGGCGGGGGAGGCGAGCAGGGTGGCGGTGAGGCTGGTGGCGGCGCCGCCCGCCGTCACGGTGCGGGCCTCCGGGGTGACGGTGAGGGCGCGCGCCAGGGCGGCCGGGTCGGCGGTGTCCGGGTCGGCGTTCTGCAGGGTGTGGCAGGTGAGGCAGAGCCTGACCCCGGCCCGCGCGCCGCCGTGGGCGGTGACCGGCCCGCCGTGGCAGGTGGCGCAGCGCGCGTCGAGGGTGGTCTCGAGCCGGCCCAGAGGGCCGCCGTCGGGGACCAGGTCGAAGGTGGTGGAGGTGCGGGCCGTGCCCGGCGTCACGCCCCCCAGCCAGGCGCCCACCCGCATGGTGCGCGAAGGATCGTAGCCCACTGGCGCGGCGGTGCCGAAGGCGTAGAGGAACCGGCCCGGCCCGAGCTCCTCCAGGGTGCCGCCGGCGTCGCTGCCAGGCTGGCGCACGCCGGCCAGCACGTGCTCGGGCGGCGTGCCGGGGCCGCCCAGCGGCAGGCTGGGCGCCACCTGCCGGCCGGTGAGCAGGTAGCTCCACCAGGTGTCGAGGCCCGAGACCGGGTCGGTCACCAGCCCGGCCAGCGTGAAGGTGGGGCGCAGCGCCGCCACGTCGGCCAGCGCCACCGGCTGGTCGTCCCTGGTCAGCGTGAAGGTCACCATGGGCTTGCGGCTGGCGAAGACCGCCACCTCGGTGATGACCAGCTGGTACCCGGTGGGCGGCGGCGGCGGCACCACCTCTCCGCCCACCTCGGGGCCCGCGCAGGCGGCCGCGGCCAGGAGGGCCGCCAGGGCGGCGGCGCGCAGGTGCGGGTGCGTGGGGCCAGCGGTCACGCCGTCTCCAGGGTCAGAGGCCAGGTCCGGGGCGCCAGGGGCGCCCCGTCCACCGGCGAGCGGACCATCGTACGGGAGCGCCGGGAGCCGCGTCCACGGCGCGGCGCCGCTCCCACCTTTCCACGCACCTGGCGGCGTCCCGGGGCCGCGGCCGCGACGGAGGGCCCTGGCTACGCCACCGGGGCCGGCGCCGCCGCCGCGGCCCGCGCCGCCGGCAGCAGCGGCAGCAGCACCTCGAAGGTGGTGCCGCGGCCAGGCGCCGACGCCACGCTGATCCGGCCGTGGTGCTCCCGCACGATGCGGTCCACCACCGACAGCCCGAGGCCGGTGCCCTTGCCGGCCTCCTTGGTCGAGAAGAAGGGCTCGAAGATCCGGCCGCAGGTGGCCGGGTCCATCCCCGAGCCCTGGTCCCGCACCGCCAGCAGCGCCGACGGCACCGGGCCCGGCACGGCCCGCAGGCTCACGGTGATGAGGCCGCCCTCCGGCATGGCGTCGCGGGCGTTGGTGACCAGGTTGAGGAGCACCTGCTCCAGCCGGCGGGCGTCGCCGGCCACCGGCAGCGGCGCCCCGTCGTCCTCGAAGACCACCATGATGCGGTCGCCGACCACCCGGTGCAGCAGCCGCTCCGAGCCGCGCACCAGCGCGCGGAGCGGGGTGGGCTCCAGCCGCAGCGGCTCCCGCCGCGCCAGGTCGAGCAGGTCGCGGGCCAGGCCGCTGGCCCGGCGGGCCGCCTCCAGGATCTCGTCGGCGGCGGCGCGCGCCTCGGGGTCCTGGCTGCGCTCCTGGATCAGGGTGGCCGGGCCGATGACCCCGGTCAGCACGTTGCGCAGGTCGTGGGCCACGCCCCCTGCCACCTGGCCGACCGTCTCCAGCCGCTGCACCTGCAGCAGCTGGGCCTGCAGGGCCTTCTCGGCGGTGATGTCGCTGTGCGAGCCGCGCACGCCCACCTGGGCGCCGGCGCCGTCGAGCACCGGCCGGCACAGGTGGCGCACCCAGCGGACCGCCCCGTCCTTGCGGACGATGCGGAACTCGAGCCCCTGCACCAGGCCGCTGGCGTCCACGCCGTGGCGGTGGTCGCGGTAGAGGTCGGCGTCCTCGGGGTGGACCAGCCGCGCCAGCAGCCCCGGCGTGCCGGTCAGCTCCTCCGGCGTGTAGCCGGTCAGGGCCAGGCAGGAGGGCGAGGCGTAGCGGACCACCTCCGCCTCGTCGCGCCAGAAGATCATCTCGGTGGCCAGGTCGGCCACGGTCCGGTAGCGATCCTCGGCCTCGCGCAGGCGGTGCCAGGCCCAGGCGAGCGCGCCGCCGGCCAGGCCGCCCACCAGCGCCGGGATGAGGTAGCCGCGGGGCGAGGAGATCAGCCCGGCGGGGAACCCGAGGAGGGCCCGCTGCAGCGTGGCGAGGCCCGCCACCAGCGCGGCGCCGGCGAGGGCGCCGGGGAGTGTCCGCCTCCAGGGGGCGCGCGAGGGGCGGCGGGACATCCCGGCAGGAGAGCACGAACTGGCCATTCACTGCGAGTCCCGTGACGACCGCCGCGGCCTGGGGGGGGGCGCCCGCGACCCGGCGCCCCGTCGGGGCTGCCCCGGAGTCCGGCCCTAGCTCGAGGCCGAGGTGTAGGTCCCGATCGAGCGGGTCCAGACCAGGCGCGCCAGCGCGGCGAAGGCCAGCGCCCCGCCCAGCGCCTGCGCCGCCACCAGCGCATCCAGCTTCCCCAGCAGCGCCAGCGCCGGGTAGGTGGTCATGAGCGCCAGCGGCACCACGAAGGTGAAGACCAGCCGCCAGAACCCCTGGAACACCGTCACCGGCCAGCGGGCCGCGTCGAAGATGGAGGAGAACAGGTAGGAGAGGTTGTCGATCTTCACCACGTGGAAGGCGGCGGAGATGACCAGGATCCAGAGGGAGTAGAGCACCAGCGTGGCGCACAGCAGGAGCACCAGCGCCAGCGCCACCGCGCCGGCCGAGGGGGCGCGCCCCATGCGCAGGAAGGCGGCCGCGAAGATGCCGAGGCCGGCCAGCACGTCCACCACCCGCCAGGGCATGAAGCGGGCGGTCGAGACCAGGAACTGCGCGTCGGCCGGCTTGAGCAGCACGAAGTCCAGCGTGCCCTTGCGGATGTGCTCCACCACGCTGGCCAGCGAGGGGTTGACCGCCCCCTCCAGGATCCCCTTCATCAGGGTGAACCAGCCGATGACCACCAGCGCCTCCTCGAAGGTCCAGCCGGCCACCCCGTCGCGCCGGCCGAAGACCACCAGCAGCGGCACCAGCGACCAGGCGGTCCAGAGCAGCGCCAGCGCCCCCTGCCCGAGGAACTCGAGCCGGTACTGCAGCGCCAGCGCCGTGGAGGCGCGCAGCTGGACGGCCAGGAGGCGGAGGTAGCGGCGCATGGTCCTCCGCTAGCCCCCGAACGCCGCGAAGTGGCGCAGGCCGGCGCGCCAGGCCAGGCGCACCGCCACCAGCAGGAGCGCGATCCAGCCCCACTGCACCGCCAGCTCGAGGAGCGCCTGCTGCCGCGGCAGGAGCCCGGTGATCAGCTCGACCGGGAAGCCGAGCATGGAGCGGAACGGCAGCACCCGCGCCAGCCCCTGCACCCAGCCCGGGAAGAGCTCGAGCGGCACCAGGTAGCCGGAGAAGATCCCGAAGAACCCCATCCACAGCTCGAAGAGGCTGGTGGCCGAGTCCACCCGGAAGGCCAGGGTGCCCACCAGGGCCATGGCCAGGAAGGTGATGAGCCAGCCGCCCAGGACGGTGAGCGGGAAGAGGGCCAGCAGGAGCGGGTCGTGGGTGAGCTTCTCGCCGGCGGTGAGCCACAGCGCCACCCCGGCCACCGGCAGCGCCAGGGCCAGGCGCATGGGCATGGCCGCCACGTTCTCGGCGGCGTAGGCCACCAGCGGGTGGAGCGGCCGCAGCAGCCGGTAGGCCAGCGTGCCCTGGCGGATCTCGAAGGTCAGCTCCCACACCACCCAGGCGCCGGTCATGAGGCGCACCACCAGCGCCGCCAGGTAGTAGGCCACGAAGTCGGCCTGCCCGAAGCGCCCCACCGGCGCGTCGCGGGCCACCGCGCTCCAGAGCGCCAGCATCACCAGCGGCATGTTGGTGGAGAGGAGCCAGACCAGCAGCTCGGCCCGGTAGGAGACCGCCTCGGCCAGCCCCACCGTGAGCAGGGTGGGCAGGGCGCGCAGGGTGCGGCGCACCTAGGCCCCCGGCCGGACGGCGCCGAAGGCGGCCACCCGCACGGCCAGCCGCTGGGCCACCAGCTCCAGCCGCTCGGCGCCCTGCTGGATGGTGAAGGTGCCCTCCAGGGCGCTGGTGGAGGCGGCCTCGATGAGGCCGATGGCGGCGGCGATCTGGTTCACGCCGGCGGTCTGCTGGCGGGTGTTGCGGGCGATCTCGCGGCCGGCCTTCACCGACGAGTCCACCACCTCGTTGAGCCCCTGGATGGCGCTGCCGGCGCGGGCCGCCAGGTGGGTGGCCTCGCCGGCGCGGCGGCTCCCCTCCTCCGAGGCCAGCACCACCTGCCGGGTGGAGCGGGCGATCTCGGCCAGGATGGCCTTCACCTGGGCGGCGGCGCCGCGCGACTGCTCGGCCAGCCGGCGCATCTCCGAGGCCACCACCGCGAAGCCCTCGCCCGCCTCGCCGGCCTTGGCGGCCTCGATGGCCGCGTTGAGCGCCAGCACGTTGGACTGCTCGGCCACGTCGATGGCGGTCTGGGTGATCTCTCCGATCTGCACGGTGCGCTCGGAGAGCGCGGCGATGGCCCGGGCGATCTCGTTGACCTGGTCGCCCAGCCGCCCCATGCCGTCCACCGCCTCCGCCACCACCCGGGTGCCCTCCTCGGAGAAGCGGTCGGTCCGCTCGCTCACCGCCACCACCGCGTCGGCCCGCTCGGTGGCCAGGTGGGCGGCCCGCGAGAGCTCCACCACCGAGGCGCCGGCCTCCTGCACCGCCGAGGTCTGGTCCAGCCCCATGGTGGCCTGGCGGGCCACCGCCGCGCGGATGGCGGCCGCCTCCCGGGTCACCTGGCCGGCCGCGCCGTGCACCTCGGCCAGCGCCTCGCGCAGCCCCGCCTGCATGCGGCGGAAGCTGTCCGCCAGCGCGCCGATCTCGTCGCCGGTGACCACGTCCACCCGGCGGGCCAGGTCGCCGGCCGCCACGCAGGCGGCGGCCACGCCCAGCCGCTCCAGCGGCGCCACCAGCCGCGAGGCCAGCAGCGAGGCCCCGCCCAGGCAGACGGCGCTGGCCGCCAGGGCCAGGAGGACCAGCCGCTGGCTGGTGGCCTCCTGCTCGGCGTGCAGCCGGTCCACCGTGAAGGCCAGCTGCACCGTGCCCACCACCGGGCCGCGCCCCGGGCGGCCGCCCGGCCGGCCGGAGACCTCCGGCGGCTCGAAGCGGATGGGCTCGACGGCCTCCACCAGCAGCTGCCCGCCCACCTCGAGGTGCTCGCGCAGCGTGGCCTCGCGGCCCGGCGCCGGCGGCGGGGTGGTGCCGGCGCGCGTCAGCGCCTCGCCGCGGGCCTCGGCCAGCCGCTCGCCGGCCGGCGAGCGCAACACCACGTAGGCCAGCCCGGTGTCGCCGGCCACCAGCCCGTCCACCGCCGCCTGCAGGGCGGCGCGGTCGAGCCGCGCGGCCGGCGCGGCCAGCCCCACGGCCTGCGACGCCGCCAGGGCGCGCGTCCGGTCGGCCAGCGCGCCGGCCAGGGTCGCGTGGGAGAGCGAGGCCTGCGCCACCAGGAGGAGGCCGGTGACCACCGTCACCGAGCCCGCCGTGAGTCCCAGGATCTTGCCGCGCAGGCCGAGCGCCATGGCCGGCGACTCTACCCCGCCTCCAGCCAGGCCCGGTACGCCTCGAAGCCGGAGGGGCGCCCGAGGAAGTCCTGCACCAGCGCGGCCGCCGGCCGGGAGCCGCCCGGCTCCAGCACGGCGCGGCGGTAGCGGGCCGCCGTGGCCGGGTCCATCAGGCCGGCGGCGCGGAACTCGCCGAACAGGTCCTTGGCGATCACCAGGGACCACATGTACGTGTAGTAGATGGCCGAGTAGCCGTCGAGGTGGCCGAAGGACTCGTGGAAGTAGGTGCCCTCGACGTGGCGGAAGGGCGTGTAGCGCGCCTGCAGCTCGGCCACCAGCGCGGTGGTGTCGAGCCCGTCCGGCGGGCGGCGGTGCAGCTCCAGGCTGACCGCCGCGTAGAACATCTGCTGCCGCACCTGCAGCCCCTTGCCGTACTCGTCGGCGGCCTTCATGCGGGCCACCAGCTCCGCCGGGATGGGGGCGCCGGTGTCGAGGTGGTGGGCGAAGCGGGCCAGCACGGCCGGGTCCCAGATCCACTCCTCCAGCATCTGCGAGGGCGCCTCCACGAAGTCCCACTCGGTGGCCACCCCGGAGTGGGCCGCGTAGCGGGTGTGGCCGCCCAGCACGTGGTGCAGCAGGTGGCCGAACTCGTGGAAGAAGGTGCGCACCTCGCCGTGCTCCAGCAGGGCGGGCGCGCCGGCCCGGGGCTGCGGGAAGTTGCAGACCAGCACCCCCTCCGGCAGGCGCTGCCCGGCCACCCCGGACGCCAGGGTGAACTGGGCGAAGTGCTTGTACTTGCCCGGGCGCGGGAACATGTCGAGGTGGATGCGGCCGAGCGGGGTCCCGGCGGCGCGGTCCACCACGTCGAAGGCCTCCACGTCCGGGTGCCAGCTGGGCGCCCCGGCCACGCGGCGGTACTCGACGCCCAGCAGCGCGCCGGTGACGTCGAGCAGCCCGTCGCGGACCCGGCCGTACTCGAGGTAGGGGCGGGCCGACTGCGAGTCGTAGCCGTACTGCTCGGCCTTGACCCGCTCCTGCAGGAAGGTGGAGTCCCAGGGCTCGACCCGCTCCGCCGCCGGCGCGTCGGCCCGCTTGCGCGCCAGCAGCTGGGCGTACTCGCGCTCCATCCGCCCCCCCGAGAGGGCGGCGATGCGCTCGATGAAGTCGGCGGCGGCCTGCTGGCTGCCGATCATCTTGTCCTCGGTGACGAAGGCGGCCCAGGTCGGGTACCCGAGCAGCCCGGCCAGCTCGGCGCGGCGCGCCAGCAGGCGCGACAGCACCTCCAGGTTGGCGGGGTGGCCGCGCAGCCGGTAGAGCCGCCACAGCTCGGCCCGGGCGGCCTCGTCCCGGGCGTAGGTCATGAAGGGCACGTAGTCGGTGGCGTCGGTGGTGACGGCCACCAGCCCGTCCGGGCCGGGCGGGTGCGCCCGCCGCCAGTCCTCGGGCAGGCCGTCGAGCGCCTCGGGCGGGAGCGAGAGCCGCCGCACGTCGTCGCGGATGGTGCGCCCGAACTCCTGGCCGATGCGGACCAGCTCCTCCTGCAGGGCCTGCACGCGCGCCCGGGTGGCGTCGTCCTTGTCCACGCCGCCGCGGCGGAAGTCGCGCAGCGCCTTCTCCAGGAAGAAGCGGGCGGTGGCGTCGAGGCCGGAGGGGTCGAGCGCCGCCAGCGCCTCGTAGAGGCCGCGGTCGAGCGAGAGCCGGGTGGCCAGCGCCGCCACCTCCTGCTCGCAGGCCTCGGCGGCGTCGCGCACCGCCGCGTCGGGGTGGACGTTGCGCGCCAGGCTGGCCCGGCTGCCCGCCTCCGAGAGGGCCGAGAAGGCCTGGTCGAAGCGGGCCAGCGCCTCGGCCGGCGGGAGGGTGGCCGCGCCGGCCACCAGGGCCTCGGCGCCGGTCCTGGCGCGCGTGAGGTCGGCGCGGCAGCCGGCGGTGAGGTGGTCGGCCCCGGCGGTGAGGGCCAGGGCGGCGTCGGGCGAGGTGGTCGGCATGGCCCGGAGTTGTGTCCGCGGCCGGCGGTCCGGTCAAGTCGGGCGCGCCGGTGGCGGCCGCCGCACCTGGGCCGATCCGGCGACCGGTGGGGATCCCTCGCGCCGGGCTCAGGCCCGCGCCGGCGGGTCGCGCGGCAGCACCACCCGGAAGGTGGTGCCGCGCCCCACCGCCGAGTCCACCTCGATGCGCCCGCCCAGGCGGGTGACGATGCCGTGGCTGACGGAGAGGCCCAGCCCGGTGCCCTGCCCGGGCGGCTTGGTGGTGAAGAACGGGTCGAAGAGGCGCGCCAGGTCGTGCGGCGCGATGCCCACCCCGGTGTCGGACACCTCCACCGCCACCCCGCCGAGGTGGTCCGACAGGGTGGCCACCCGGATCTGGTCGCGGCGCTCGCGCTCGGCGGGCAGGGCCTGCGCCGCGTTGACCAGCAGGTTGAGGAAGACCTGCACCAGCCGGTCGTGGCTGGCCACCACCAGCGGCACGTCCTGCAGCTCGATCCTGAGCTCGGCCCGCTGCGCCAGCATGGGCCGGGCCAGGGAGAGCGCCGCCTCCACCGCGGCCCGCACCGAGACCGGCCCGAGCCGCTCGTCGGGCCGCGAGAAGGTGCGCAGGTCGCGCACGATGAGGGCGGCGCGGCGCACGCCCTCGCCGGCGTCGGCCAGCGCCGCCAGGGCCTCGGCGCCGGCGGGCGTGGCCGCCAGCGGCGTCGCCCCCAGCAGCCAGGTGGCGTGCCCCAGGTTGCTGCCGGCGCAGGCGAGCGGCCCGTTGAGCTCGTGGGCCACCCCGGCCGCCAGCGTCCCCAGCGCGGCCAGCCGGTCCACCCGGTCGAGCTGGTCCTCCAGCCGCTTGTGGGCGTCCACGTCGGCCACCACCCCGGCCAGCAGCAGGGGCGCGCCGCCCGCGTCGCGCTGCACCACCTTGCCGCGGGTGAGGCGCCAGTGGGTGGCCCCATCCGGCCCCTGGACGCGGTGCTCGCACTCCAGCGCCAGGGCCGACCCGTCCAGGCAGCGGTCCAGCGCCTCCTGGAAGCGCGGCCGGTCGTCGGGGTGGACCGTGCGCACCAGGTCGGCCAGGGCGCCGCCGCCCTCGCCGAAGCGGCGGGCCCACCCCGGCGACAGGAAGAGCGCGCCGGTGGGCAGCTCCACCTCGTAGTAGCCGTCCGAGGTGGCCTCCAGGATGCGGGCCAGGCGGGCCTGGCTCTCGCGCAGGGCGTTGGCGGCCGCCTCGAGCTGGCGGAGCCGGGCGCGGAGGCGGGCGCTCCCCAGGGCGATGGCGCCCAGGCCGGCCAGCCAGAGCAGGGCGTGCCAGGCGGCGAGGTCGCGGCCGTGGGCGGCGGACTGGCCGCCCACCCGCTCCAGCGGCACCTCCAGGGTGACGGCGCCCCTGAGGTCGCCCAGGGCCTGGCCCTGCGGCCCGTGGCAGCGCAGGCAGGGCGCCTCCACCTGGAGCGCCCGGGCGAAGCGGAGCCGGCGCGCCTGGCCCTGCCCCGCCAGCTCGTGCACCTGGCGCTCGCCTCGCTCGAAGCGGCGCAGCGCCTCGGCCTCCCAGGCCTCGGGCGCGCCCGCCGCCCCCAGGGGCCGCAGGCTGACGGCCCGCCCGGTCACCCCGAACGACTGGTCCTCCAGCCGGAAGATGCGGGCGGTCAGCGTCTGCGCCGACACCAGCGCCAGGCGCACGCCGCCCGGGCCGAGCACCATCCCGGCGGGGCCGGACGCGGCGGAGCCGTCGATGGGCGCGGCGCCGTCGTCGGCCAGGTAGATGGCCCGCTGGCTGGCGGCCCAGCGCAGGGTGAGCAGCCGCTCGTCCGCCAGGGTCTCGGCCAGGGTCAGGGACCGGGTCTCCGCCTCGCGATCCTCCTCGCGCAGGGCCCAGGACAGCGACGCGCCCATGACGGCGGTCCAGGCCAGCGCCACCAGCGCCGTGTAGGCCGCCAGCCGGTGGACCAGGAGGCCCCAGCTCTGCGGCTCCTGCTGTCCCAGCTTCCTCAGCACGCCTGGCCTCGAGGTGTGCGCCGGCTTCACCGGCCGCGAGGCCCCGGCGGCGGCGCACCCCTTCCTGGCTGAGCAGCCACCGTGCCAGCAGAGCCACCCGTGCGCCGGGTCCGGTCCGGGGGCGCCGCTGCGTCCCGCTTGTCCGGCAGGGGGGCGCTTCCGCCTGCAACGGCGCACCCCTGGCCCCGGACGTCGCAGGCGCCGGGATCGGGGGGCGGCGGCGCGCCTGGTCGCAGGCCCGGGGTGGGTCGGCACCCGGGGTGGGCGACCGGCGCGGCGGCGCCTCGCCCCCGGCGCCCGCCGGCCCGGCCGACCTACAGCCCCAGCAGCTTGAGCAGCCGGGCCTGCATGGCCTTCTTGCGGGACACGTCGGTGCAGGTCTCGATGGCGTTGGCCCAGGCCTCGCGCGCGCTCCGCTGGAAGCCGAGCTGCTCGTAGAGCTGGGCCAGGTACTGGTGGGCCGCGTCGATGTCGGGCCGGAGCTCGGCCGAGCGGCCGTAGGCGGCGGCCGCCTCGAACAGCAGCCCCTGCTTGGCCAGGGCGTGGCCCAGGTAGTAATGGGCCTCGGCGGAGAGGTCGTCGCGGGCGCAGGCGTCGCGCAGGAGCACGGTGGCCTCCTCGATCCGGCCGTCCTTGAGCGCCTGGGCCCCGGCGCGCCAGGCGGCCGTGGCCGCCGCCCGCTTCCTGGCCTCGGCCGGGTCGGGCGCGCCGCCCAGCAGCAGCACCCTGGCCACCCGCACCGCCTCCTCGCGGCGGAAGGGCTTCTCCAGGAAGGCGTCGGCGCCGAAGGCGATCTGGGCGTCGGCCGCCACCGTGCCGCGGTGCTGCCCGGAGGTGAGCACCACCGGGGTGGGCCGGAGCACCGGGTCGCCCTTGATGGCGCGGCACACCTCGAAGCCCTGCACCATGGGCAGCATGGCGTCGGTGATCACCAGGTCCGGCCGCGCCTCGCGCACGATGTCGAGGGCGGCCCGCCCGTTGGCGGCCTGCAGCACGGTGCAGCCCAGCCCGCCCAGCAGGCCCGCCAGCTCCTCGCGCGCCTCGGGGGAGGCGTCGGCCACCAGCACCAGCCGGCCGGCCCCCAGCCCCTCCAGGCGCACCGTGGTGGGGGCCACGTCACCGCCGCGCGGCGCGGCCGGCGGCTGGTGCTGCGCCGGCCGCACCGTGCGGGCCGGCGAGGGGGCGGCGAAGGGGGTCTCCAGCATGGCGTTGGCCGGCACCAGCTCGATGGCCTCGGGGGCGTCGGGCAGCTCCAGCCCGGCCCCGGCCCGGCGCGGTGGGTGCACCACCCCCACCCAGGCGGCGGCCGGATCCGGCAGGGCCGGCGCCTGCGCGCCGCGCCAGGTGGCGGCGAACCGCTGCTTCTCGCGCACCAGCCCGTCGAGGGCCCGCTCGATGGCGGCCGGCACCGCCACGCAGCGCAGCACGCGCCGCCCGGTGACGAAGTGGAGCTCGTCGGCCAGCGCCGAGTCCTCCGGGTTGGCCATGGCCAGCACCAGCTCGGCCTTGCCCACCGACACCGGCAGGATGCGCCGCTGCCGGCAGAAGCCGGCCGAGACCACGTCCAGGTTGGCGGTGGGGATGACGCTGCGGGAGAGGTCCACGCCCGGGCTGTCGAGCAGCGTGGCCAGCGCCCGCACCAGCGCCCCCTCGGCCGCCAGGCCGAGCCGCAGCGCCGCCGAGGCCACGTCGCCGTCGTGGGCCGAGGCCAGGGCCCGCGAGGCCGCCTCCGGGGGCAGGACCCCGGTGCGGACCAGGTGGGCGGCGACGTCGGCCATGTCTCGTCCTACCCCGGGCCGGCCAGGGTCAGATCTCCGCCCTGGTCTCGCGCATCATGAGCTGCGTCACCGCCTCGCGCGGATCGAGCCCCTCGTTGATGACGCGGTAGACGGTCTCGGTGATGGGCATCTCCACGCCCAGGCGCGCCGCCAGGTCGCGGCTGGAGCGGGCGTTGCGCACCCCCTCGGCCACCTGCCCCAGGTCGCGCTGGATGTCCTCCAGCTTCTTGCCGGCCGCCAGGCCGCGCCCCACCGTCCGGTTGCGCGACAGGTCGGAGGAGCAGGTGAGCACCAGGTCGCCCAGCCCGGCCAGGCCCGAGAGGGTGAGCGGGTTGGCCCCCTTCTTCACCGCCAGCCGGCTGATCTCGGCCAGCCCGCGGGTCACCAGCGCGGCCATGGCGTTGGCGCCGAAGCCGCAGCCGTCGGAGATGCCGGCCGCGATGGCCACCACGTTCTTGACGCAGCCGCCGATCTCGCAGCCCACCACGTCGCCGCTGGTGTAGGGGCGGAAGGTCTTGCAGTGGAAGGCGTCCTGGACCTGCCGGGCCACCCGCTCCCAGCGGGCCGCCACCGTCACCGCGGTGGGCAGCCCGCTGGCCACCTCCTTGGCGAAGGAGGGGCCGGAGAGGACCGCGACGTAGGGGTGGAGGGGCACCGGCAGGACGTCCTCCAGCACCTCGCTCATGGTCATGAGCGTCTCCTGCTCGATCCCCTTGGCCACGCAGACGATGGGGGTGCCGGCGTGGACGTGGCGCTTCATCTCGATGACCACCGGGCGGACGGCGTGCGACGGCACCGCCAGCACCAGCAGCTCGGCCCCCTCCAGCGCCTTCACGATGTCCGCGGAGGCGTGCAGGTTGGCGGAGAGCGCCACCCCGGGCAGGTAGCGCTGGTTGCGGTGGTTCCTGGAGATGTCCTCCAGGACCCCGCCGTCCTTGTCCCAGGCGGTGACGGGGTAACCCTTGCCAGCCAGCAGGGAGGCGAGGGCGGTGCCCCAGGAGCCGGCGCCGAGCACGGTGGTGCGCATGGTGTTCCTCCGTCGAGGTGAGCGGTGATCCTAGTCCCGAAGCCGCCTCGCGGTCGCCCTCGTTCTTGGGTCCCACCCGCCGGCGCCGCTCAGCCCAGGTAGGCCGCCAGCACCCGCTCGTCGCGCCGGAGCTCGTCCGGGGTGCCGTGCACGGCCACCCGCCCGCGCTCCAGCACGTACGCGTGGTCGGCCACCTCCAGGGCCGCCAGGGCGAACTGCTCCACCAGCAGCATGGTCATGCCCTCCGCCTTGAGCCGGCGGATGGTCCGGAAGACCTCCTGGATGATGACCGGCGCCAGCCCCATGGACGGCTCGTCGAGCAGCATCACCTTGGGGCGCGCCATCAGGGCCCGCCCGATGGCCAGCATCTGCTGCTCGCCCCCGGAGAGGGTGCCGGCCAGCTGGGTGCGCCGCTCGGCCAGGCGCGGGAAGAGCTCGTAGACGTGGGCCAGGTCGGGCGCCGCCTGCTTGCGGAAGCCGAAGAAGCGCGGCAGGTGGCGGTAGGCGCCCAGGAGCAGGTTGTCCTCCACCGCCAGCGGCCCGAAGACCTTGCGCCCCTCCGGCGAGTGGGCCAGCCCGAGGCGGGCGATGCGCGAGGCCGGCAGGCCGTGCACCGGCACGCCGTCCAGCAGCACCTCGCCCCGGGTCGGGGTGATCATCCCGGAGATGGCGCGCATGGTGGTGGTCTTGCCGGCCCCGTTGGCGCCCAGCAGCGCCACCACCGTGCCGGCCTCCACGGTGAGCGAGGTGCCCACCAGCACCTCGGAGAGGCCGTATCCCGCGTGCAGGTCCTTCACCACGAGCATGGGATCGTTCCTGGGCTGGGCCATCTCAGCCGGCGGGGGGAGGGGCGGCGGCGACGGCGACGGCGCCCAGGTAGGCCTCGATGACCTTGGGGTGGCGCTTCACCTCGTCGGGCGTCCCCTCGGCGATGAGGCGGCCGCCGTCCAGCGCGGTCACCACGTCGCACAGCTGGGTCACCACGTCCATGTGGTGCTCGATGAGCACGATGGTGACCCCGCGCCGGTGGATGCGCCGGATCAGCTCCACCTGCTTCACCACGTCGGGGTGGGCCAGGCCGGCCGCCGGCTCGTCCAGCACCAGCAGCTCCGGCTTGCGCGCCAGGGCGCGGGCGATCTCCAGGAAGCGCTGGGCCCCGTAGGTCAGGTCCTTGGCCGGGGTGCGGGCCTGGTCGAGCAGCCCCACGAAGTCCAGCAGCGCCAGGGCGTCGGCCTGGGCCCGCCGCTCCTCGGCGCGCCCCAGCCCCAGGCAGACCAGCGGCAGCGGCACCCGGTAGGCGCCCTGCAGCGCCACCATGACGTTGTCCAGCGCCGTCATGCCGCCGAAGAGCTGCAGGTTCTGGAAGGTGCGGGCCACCCCGGCGCGGGCCGCGGCGAACAGGCTGCCGAGCGGCAGCGGCGCCCCGCGCAGGGTGAGCTGGCCGGCGGTGGGGGTGTAGAGGCCCGAGACCACGTTGACCACCGTGCTCTTGCCCGACCCGTTGGGCCCGATGAGCCCGTGCACCTGGCCGGCCCGCACGACGAGGTCGAGGCCGTCCACCGCCTTGACGCCGCCGAAGTGGCGCTTCAGCCCGGTCAGGACCAGCAGCGGCGCGCCGTCGGCCGGGCGCGGCGGCAGCACCTGGTCGAGCGGCGAGGGCGTGGGCAGCGGCGGCGGCGCCACCCGGAAGAGCCGGGCCAGGGCGCGGCCGGCGAAGCCCATCAGCCCCTCCGGCAGCCCCACCACCACCGAGAAGAGCATCAGGGCGAAGATGGCCTTGCGCCAGTCCTCGGTGTTCTGGACCAGGAAGCCGCCGGCCACCAGCGCCGCGGTGGCCACCACCGGCGCCACCGCCTGGAAGGTCCCCAGGCTGCGGCGCGCCAGGCCGCGGGCCCCGGCCGCCACCGCCACCAGCAGCCCCAGGCCGGAGAAGGCCTGGAAGAGGGTGCGGCTGGAGAGCAGGTTGGGCAGCAGCGCCACCAGGGTGGCGCCCACGAAGGCGCCCCACAGGCTCTTGCGCCCGCCCAGCACCACCCCCAGCAGCAGGATGACCGTCAGCTCGTACTGGAAGCCGTGCGGCTGGAGGTACTGGAAGTTGAAGGCGTACAGGCCGCCCGCCAGCCCGCCCAGCCCCGACCCCATGGCGAACCCGGCCACCTTGTGCCGGTAGGTGCCCACCCCCATGGCGTCGGTGGCGATGGGGCTGTCGCGCAGCGCCTCGAAGGCCCGCCCCCACTGCGAGGAGAGCAGGTTGCGCATGGCCATCCAGACCAGGGCCAGCAGGGCCATGCACAGCCAGTAGAAGTCGCGCGATGAGAGCACGTGGCCCATGAGCGGCGGGCGCTTCAGGCTCAGGCCCTGGGCGCCCTGGGTGAGCCACTCCAGCTCGTTCAGGGCGGTGGCGGTGAGGGCGGTGAAGCTCAGGGTGGCCAGGGCGAACTGCGGCCCCTCGAGGCGCAGGGCGGGCAGCGCCAGCAGGGCGCCCACCAGCGCCGTCAGGCCGGTGGCCAGCAGCAGCGCCGCCGGGATGCCCAGCCCGTGGCGGGTCACCGCGATGCCGGCCACGTAGGCGCCCAGCCCCAGGAAGGCGGCCTGGCCCAGGTTCACCTGCCCCAGGTAGCCCACCGTCACGTCCAGGCCGATGAGCAGGATGCCGTAGATGGCCAGCAGGGTGAGCAGGCCCAGGGCGTAGGAGCTCTCCACCGCCAGGGGCACGGCGATGAGCAGGCCGAAGAGCAGGAGCTCGGCGCCGCGGACCAGCAGGAGTCGCTTGAGCATGGCGGCCCCTAGACCTTCCGGATGACGGCCTTGCCGAACACGCCGGTGGGGCGCACCGCCAGGGCCAGGATCAGCAGGACCAGCCCCGGCGCCTCGCGCCAGCCGCTGCCCACGTAGAAGGAGGCCAGGCTCTCGAGCGCGCCCAGGAAGAGGCCCACCACCACCACCCCGAAGCCGGACTCCAGGCCGGCCACCACCGCCACCGAGAAGGCCTTGAGCACCAGGGCCGAGGCCATGGTGGGGCCCACCGTGGTGATGGGCGAGACCAGGATGCCGGCCAGCGCCGCCACCCCGCCGGAGAGGGCGTAGGAGAGCATGACGGTGCGGGTGGCCGAGATGCCCATCAGCTCGCCGGCGTCGCGGTCGGCCGAGATGGCCTCGAAGGCCTTGCCGAGCAGGGTGCGCCGCTTGAAGACCTCCACCAGCCCCATCACCGCCAGCACCCCCACCGCCACCGACAGCTCCAGGCCGGTGACGCTGACGCCCAGCACCTCGATGGGGTCGGAGGGGATGGGGGTCGGGAAGGGGCGGTCGTCCCGCCCCCAGATGTTCTCGGCGAAGGAGAAGAGGAAGAGGCCGATGATGATGGTGAGGAGGATCCAGCCCTCGCCCTTCTGCTCCAGGGCCAGCCGCACGCCGGTGCGCTCCACCACCAGGCCGAGCAGCGCGCCGAAGAGCAGGCCGAGCAGCACCACCAGGCCGTAGGGCAGGCCGGTGCCCATGATGGAGAGGGTGGCGAAGGCCGAGACCATCACCAGCTCGCCCTGGCCGAAGTTCAGGCTCTTGGAGGTGGCGTAGGTGAGCTGGAAGCCGTAGGCGATGAGGGCGTAGACCAGCCCCATGAGCGCGCCGCTCACGGCCATCTGGATGATGAAGGAGGCTGGCACGGGGTGCTGTGGGTCCCTCGGTGGCGTGGGGCGGAGGAGGGGGACGGCGCCGCCTCCTCCGCGTCAGCCGGCAGGGTAGAGCAGGCCGGGCGGGCCGGCTACTGCATGCTCTTCTTGAGGCGGTCGCGGTCGGCCTGGTTGCCGAAGACCACCCGGCCGTCCTGCACCATGCCCATGACCACCTTGTCGCGCCGGAAGGCCTCGTGGGTCTCCACGTTGGCCGGGTCCCACTTCGAGTAGGGCTTCACCCAGGTGGCGATGACGCCCTTGACCGGCTCCTTCAGGTCCTCGAGCGCGTCCCGGATCTTGAGGCTGTCGGTGCTCCTGGCCTGCTTGACCGCCGCCGCGAAGATCAGCACCGCGTCGTAGCCCTGGGCGGCCGCCACGGCCGAGGGGATGCGGGTCACGCCGTAGGTCTTGTGGTAGGCGTCGATGAAGGCCTTGGCGCGCGGGGTGATGGGCTCCTCGATGAAGGTCTGCGGCATGAGCGTGCCGTTGGCGTTGGCGCCGGCGTTGTCGATGTAGTTGGACATGGAGAGCGTCCAGCCGCCGATGAGCGGCACCTTGAGGCCGTTCTTGGCCATGCTGTTCGAGACCGCGGCCAGCTCCGGCCCGATGGCCCAGATGAGCACCGCCTGGGCCCCCTTGGCCTTGGCCTGGAGGACCTGGGCGGTCATGTCCTTGTCGCCGATCTTGAACTTCTCCTGGGTGACCACCTCGAGCTTGTTGCCCTGCTTCTTGATCTGGTCGAGCAGGTCGTCGCGCCCCGAGACGCCGTAGTTGGTGTCGTCGTGGATCAGCGCCACCTTGAACAGCTTCCGGTTGATGGCCTCCTCCACCACCATGCCGGCCTGGATGGCGTCGTGGGCGGCGAAGCGGAAGATGGAGAGCTGCTTCGGGCCGTCCGGGGTGGCCCACTGGGTCATCGACTTGGAGCCGGCCGCCGGCACGATGATCTTGGTGATGCCCTTCTCCTGCAGGTGCTTGTCGCCGGCCATGACCACGCCGGTGTTGACCGAGCCGAGCACGCCGGAGAGGTCGCTCATGGAGGCCAGCTCCTGGGCGATGAGGGCGCCGCGGTCGTTCTTGGCCTCGTCGTCGCGCTCGATGATCTCGATCATGAGCTTCTTGCCGCCCACGTCGATGCCGCCGGCGGCGTTGAGCTCGGCGATGGCCAGCTTCGAGCCGTCTCGGGTGGAGGTGCCCATGGGGGCGGAGCCGCCCGAGTAGGGACCGGTGAGCGCGATCTTGATGGTGTCGGCGGCGAGCACCGACGGCGCCGCGAGCAGCAGCGCCAGGCTGAGCATCGACCTCTTCATGGGGTTCACCTCGGGTGAGTGGGCGGGGCGTGCCACCGAGAGGTACGGGTCCCGTGCGGCCGGGGCAAGCAACCGCTGAGGCGAGCCCCATCGGAGGTGCCCCCTTCCGCGCCCGTCCGGGTCGTGCTCGACGCGACGCGTCACCGGAGGGGTGGTGGCGCGCCGCACCCGTGGTAATGGGGCGGGATGGCGACGAGCCAGCCGCCCGAGGCGCCCGCGCCGCCCCCAGCCCCCGCTCCGTCCGGCCCCCGCCCAGCCCGCGGCGACCTCACCCGGGCGGCCGCCCTGGCGCTGGCGCTCGGGCTGGCGTACGCCGCCCCGGGCGCCACCCTGCCCGGCAACGACGCCACCGCCAGCGTCTACACCGCCGCCTCGCTGCTGGCCGAGGGGCGCTTCACCCTGGCCCCCTCCCGCGCGCCCTGGCTCTTCCGCTGGGAGGACCTGCGGCCCGGCCGGCCCGCGCTCCGGCTCTTCGACCTCGCCACCCTGGTGGACGGGGTGCCGGCGGCCAGGCGCTACGCCGACGGCGAGCTGCGCCCGGTGCCGCCCTACTTCCTGGCGCGCGCCGTGCGCGACGACCCCGCCACCGGCGAGCCGCGCTACCTGAGCAGCTTCGGGCCGGGCGCCCCGCTCACCGCGCTGCCGGTGCTGGCCCCGCTGGCCGCGGTCTTCGGCGACCTGCGCGGCCGGCCGGAGCTGCTGTGGGGCGGGGCGCGGGCCGCGGCGCTGCTGCTCACCGCGCTGGCCGGCGCCCTGGTCTTCCTCTCGGCGCGCCGCTGGCTGGCGCCCTGGCCCGCGGCGCTGCTGGCCCTGGCCTGGGGGCTGGGCACGCCGGCCTGGAGCCTGGCCAGCCAGACGCTCTGGCAGCACCCGGGCGACCTCTTCTTCCTCTCGCTGGGGGCCTTCTTCCTGGTGCGGCGGCGCGGCGGGGCGCCCGTCACCCCGGGTGAACCGGCGCCGGGCGGGGACGCCGCCGGCGGCGCGGCCAGGGCGCCGGCGGCCCGGCTGGCCCCCATCGACGCGGCGCTGGCCGGCCTGGCCTTCTCGCTGGCCGCCGCCTGCCGCCCCCAGGGCGCCCTCTTCGCGCTGGCCGCCGCCGCGGTGCTGCTCCTCACCGACCGGCGCGCCGCCGCCGCGCTGGTGGCCGGCGCCCTGCCGGCGGCCCTGGCCCTGGCGGCCTTCAACTGGTGGTACCTGGGGTCGCCGCTGCGCTTCGGCCAGGTGGAGGTGGGCGGCGCCATCGCGCTCGCCAAGACCGGCCTGGCCGACCCCTGGCCCTTCCGGCTGCAGGAGAGCCTGCCCGGGCTGCTCGTCAGCCCCTCGCGCGGGCTGCTGGCCTTCTCGCCGTTCCTGGTCTTCTCCGCCGCGGGCGCGGTGCTGGCCTTCCGCCGGCCGGCCTTCCACCCGCTCCGGCCGCTGGTGGTGGCGGCGGCGGCCGCGCTGGTGGTGGAGGCGGGCTGGTTCGACTGGTGGGGCGGCTGGTCCTACGGCTGGCGGCGGCTCTGCGACCTGGGCCCGGCCCTGGCGCTGCTGCTGGTCCCGCTGGCCGGGTGGCTCGGCGCCACCTGGCCGCGGCGCGCGCTCCTGCTGGCCCTGACCGGCTGGGCGGTGCTGCTGCAGGGCGCCGGGGCCTTCGCCTACGACCTGACCGGCTGGAACGCCCGCAGGGCCTGGCGCATCGAGCGCCCCGGCGGCGAGGAGGTGCGGCTCCTCGACCCGGCCGAGGCCACCCGCGCGGTGGCCGCCGGGGGGCGGGTCCGGCTGGTGGAGCACCTCGACGTCGACGCCCCGGCGCACCGCCACCGGCTCTGGTCGCTCGCCGACAGCCAGCCCGTGCACACGCTGGCCGGCTTCGGCGTCCTCAGGCGCTCCCGGCGCCAGCAGGCGGACGCCTGGCTGGAGCACTGGCGGCCGCCGCGCCCGTGAGGCCCCGGGCGGTGGGCCTCCGGTGGCGCGGTCGCCGCCGCGGCAGCCGGGCCGCTCACCCCACGGCCGCCGCCACCAGCCGCGTCAGCGGCGCGGGGGCGCGGGCACAGAGCGCGATGAGGGCGCGGCGCAGGGCCGGCCGCCGGGTGATCGCCAGCAGCGCCCGGGTGGAGCGCGCGTAGGGGGTGAAGCGCCGCCGCCAGGCCCGCTCGTAGGGCGCCAGGCTGTCCCGGCCGGCGCCGGCGGCCAG
The DNA here is from genome assembly GCA_016718565.1 of Anaeromyxobacter sp. Taxonomy (NCBI): domain Bacteria; kingdom Pseudomonadati; phylum Myxococcota; class Myxococcia; order Myxococcales; family Anaeromyxobacteraceae; genus Anaeromyxobacter; species Anaeromyxobacter sp. The sequence goes on from JADKCZ010000005.1 coordinate 618,288, forward strand.
GGCGTCCGGCGCCAGCGCCGCCAGGTCGAGGGCGCAGCCGAGCGCCAGCGAGAGCCCCTCGCCGGTCAGCGCGTCGAGGTAGCCGGCCGCGTCGCCGAGCAGCACCAGGCGATCGAGGGTGCGGGTCCGCGCCGCCCTGAGGAACGGCCCGGCGCCGCGGTCCTCCGAGGCGGGCGCCGCCCCCTCGAGGCGCGCCGCCAGGGCCGGGAAGCGGCCCAGCAGCGCCGCCCACCCGCCCGGCGCACTGCCCTCGAAGAGGAAGGCCACGCCCAGCCGCCCGGCGCCGGCCGGGGTGAGGTAGGCCTCGACCCCCGCCCCGAGGTGGACCTCCACCGCGTCGGTCCAGGCGGCCAGGGCCAGGTGGCGGCGCAGGCCGGAGCGGCGCGGCCCGGGCGGCGCCAGGTCGAGCCCCTCGCGCCGGCGCACCGGCGAGGCCAGCCCGTCGGCCGCCACCAGCAGGCGCGCCCGCACCTCGCCCGCGGTGGCCTGCACCAGCACCTCGTCGGCGCCGCGCCGGTGGTGCAGCACCTCGGCCTCCAGCACCTCCGCCCCGGCCTCCCGCGCCCGCTCGAGCAGCGCCGCCGAGAGCGCGGTGCGCCGCACCCCCAGGCCGCCCGGCGCGGGGAGCGGCACCGTCACCTCGGGCCCGGCGGCGTCCACCCAGCGGAGGGCCCGGAGCGGCGAGGCGTCGGCCGGGCCGAGCCGGGCGCGCACGCCCAGCGCCTCCAGGGCCCGCACCCCGGCCGGCAGCAGCCCCTCGCCGCAGGCCTTGTCCACCGGGTACGGGCGGGCCTCGAGCACCAGCACGTCGAGGCCGCGCCCGGCCGAGGCGGCTGCGAAGGCCAGGCCGGCCGGACCGCCGCCGGCCACCACCACGTCGCGGCGCCGCCCGCTCACGGCCCCCACCCGGGCCGGGGCGCCGACGCGCCGTGGCCGGGCCACCGCGCCGCCCTCACGCCGGCCCTCGCCGCGGCCCGCGCCAGCCCGCCAGGCGCGACCTGGCCCAGGCCACCCCGAGCGACAGGGCGTCCACCCGGCGCGGCGGCCGGAGCTCGCCGGCCAGGTGGCGGCGCAGCGCCTCCTGGCGCCGCAGCTTGCCCGAGGAGGTGCGCGGCAGCGTGCCCGGCGCCAGCAGGCGCACCGTGTGCGGCGAGAGCCCGGTCCGCTCCAGCAGGGCGCGGCGGATGGCGGCCTCCAGCGCGGCGGGGTCCAGGGGCGCCGGGCCAGGGGCCCGCTCCGCCAGCACCAGCAGGGCCTCGCCGCCGCCGGGCGGCGCGAAGCCCAGCGCCACCGCGCAGCCCGGCCTGAGCCCGGCCAGGCCGGCCAGCGCCGCCTCCAGCTGCTCCGGCGCGTGGTTGGCGCCGCGCACGATGACCAGGTCCTTCTGCCGGCCGTGCAGGTGCAGCGCCCCGCCCATGACGAAGCCCCGGTCGCCGGTGTCGAGCCACCCGCCCTGCAGCGCCCGCGCGGTGGCGGCCGGATCGCCCAGGTAGCCCTCGAAGAGCGAGGGGCCGCGCACCCAGACCCGCCCCAGCGCGCCCTCGCCGGTGGGGCCGCCGTCCTCGCCGCGGACCTCCACCTCGACACCCGGGATGGGCGCGCCCACCGCCACCACCTCGCAGGCGCCGGGCCCGGCGGCCTGGCCGGCCGGCGCCGCCACCCGCACCGCCCGCCCCTGGCGCGCCAGCAGGTCGGCGTCGAGCCAGGCCCCGCGCGGCGCGCCGCCCGGCGCGGCGAAGGTGACCGCCAGGGCCGCCTCGGAGAGGCCGTAGACCGGCACCAGCGCGCCGGGGTCGAAGCCGTGCGGGGCGAAGCGGGCCGCGAAGCGGCGCATGGCGTCGGCCGAGATCGGCTCGGCGCCGTCCAGCGCCAGGCGCCAGCTGGCCAGCGAGCAGCCGGCCAGCTCGGCGTCGCCCACCCGCTCGGCGCAGTAGGCGTAAGCGAAGCTCGGCGCCACCGAGATGGTGGCCCGGTGGCGGGCCAGCGCGCGCAGCCAGAGCGCCGGCCGCGCCAGGAAGTGCTCCGGCGCGATCAGCACCAGCGGTCCGGGGTAGGACATGGCCGCCAGCAGCCCGCCGATGAGCCCCATGTCGTGATAGAGCGGCAGCCACGACACCAGGGCGTCGGCGCTGGTGGGGCGCACCAGCGCCATCAGCGCGTCGGCCTGGGCCTGCAGCGCCGCGTGGGTCAGCGCCACCGGCTTCGGGTCCACCGTGGAGCCGGAGGAGAACTGCACCAGCCCGAGGTCGGTGGGCGCCGCCAGCGGCGCCCCCCCGGCCCCGGCCCCCGACCCGCCCGGCGCGGAGTCGGCACCGGCCACGGCACCGGCGCCGCGGTCGAGGAGCGCGTGGGCCTGGCCAGGAACGCCAGCCGGCCCCTCGAGCAGCCCGCCGGCCTCCAGGAGCCCGAGCGGCGGGGCGGCCAGGGCCAGCACCTCGCCGAGCAGCGCGCGCGTGCCGCCACCCGACACCACCAGCCGCGCGCCGGAGACCGTCAGCATCCGCGCCGTCCCGGCCACCCACTCCTCCAGCCGCCCGAGGCGCACCGGCGGGTAGAGCGGCACCGGCACCGCCCCGGCCAGCCAGGCGCCGAAGAAGGCGTCGAGGAAGGCGGGCTCGGTGCGCAGCACGATGGCCACCCGGTCACCCGGCCGCACGCCGCGCGCCGCCAGCGCGGCCGCGGCCGCCTGGGCGCGGGCGTGCACCTCGCGCCAGGGGAGGTGGCGCTCGCGCTCCGCCAGGTCCACGAAGGTGACGCCGCCGGGGTGGGCGGCCGCCGCCCGCAGGGCGTGGACCAGCGTGGGGAAGCGCGGCGCGGGCGCCGGCGGTCCGGTGAGCCTCACCGCCCCTCCCCGGGCGGCCCGCCGCCGGCGGCCGGCAGCCGCGCCGGCTCTGCCCGCGCCGCCACCAGCCGGGCCAGGCCGGCCAGCGTGGTGGCCTCGGCCGCGTCGTCGTCGGTGAGGGCCAGGTGGAAGCGGTCCTCCACCGCCACCACCAGCGAGAGCAGGAGCAGCGAGTCGAGCGTGCCGGCCAGCGGCGCGTCCGGCTCCGGCGGGGGGCCCTCGAGGCGCAGGTCCTCCCTGGCCAGGCGGAGGATCTCGGCGGCCACGGCCTGCTCGAGCGGCGTCACGGGCCGCCCCCCGGCGGCCGCGGCAGCAGGCGCGCGCGGCCGGCGAAGGCGCGCGCCCAGGCCGCGCCGAGCGCCCGCTCCTCGGCCGGGATGCGCACCGAGAGCAGCGCCGCGTTGCCCAGGGTGAACAGCGCCGCGGTGAGGAGCGCCCCGCCCACCAGCGGGACGGCCGCCAGCTCCAGCACCACCGCCAGGTAGTTGGGGTGCCGGACGAAGCGGTAGGGGCCCCCGGTCACCGGCGGCGCGTCCGGCAGCACCACCACCCGGGTGGTCCAGCGGCCGCCCAGCGTCGTCACCGCCCACCAGCGCAGCCCCTGGGCCAGCAGCGCCGCCGCCAGCGCCGCCAGCGAGGCGCCCATCGGCCAGGCCCGCGGCCAGAGCAGCGGCTCGGCGGCGCAGGCCACCAGGAAGGCGGCGTGGAAGAGCACCATGGCCGGGTAGTGGCCGCGCCCGGCCTCCACCCCGCCGGCGGCCAGGGCCCGCCGGGCGTTGCGATTGGAGATCACCAGCTCCACCCCCCGCTCCACGGCCAGCAGCGCCAGCGCGCCGAGGAGCAGCGCGGTGGGCCAGGGGAGGCCGGCCGGGCCGGTGGCGCCGGGGCCCGGCGGCGCCGCCGCGGCCAGGGGCGCGGCCACGGTGGCCAGGGGCGTCACCACCGGAGCAGCACCAGCTCGGCGGCGAAGCCGGGCCCCATGGCCGCCAGCAGCCCCAGGTCGCCGGGGCGCGCCTCACCGGCGGCCAGGTGATCGGCCAGCACGAAGAGCACCGAGGCGGAGGAGAGGTTGCCCACCTCCCGGAGCGAGGCGTAGCTGCGCGCCAGCGCCGCCTCCGGCAGCCCCAGGCCGGCGCGGAAGGCCTCCAGCACCTTCGGGCCACCGGTGTGGGCGATCCAGTGCCGGACGTCGCCGCGGGCCAGGCCGTGGGCGCCGAGGAAGGCGTCGACGTCGCCGCCGACGTGCCGCTCCACCACCTCGGGGACCTTGGCCGAGAGGACGATCTTGAAGCCGGAGTCCACCACGTCCCAGCCCATGACCCACTCGGTGTCCGGGTAGAAGACCGAGCGCGTGTCAATCACCCTGGGTGAACCCGGCGCCCCGGGCGAGGCCGGCCGCGGCGGCCGGGCCCCGCCGCCCAGGACCACCGCGGCGGCGCCGTCGCCGAACAGGCCGGTGGCCACCACGTTGGGGATGGAGAGGTCCTCCGGCTGCAGGGTGAGCGAGCAGAGCTCCACCGAGAGCAGCACCGCCACCTCGCCGGGGAAGGCCCGCAGGGCGTCGGAGGCCCGCGCCAGGCCGGCCGCCCCCGCCAGGCAGCCCAGGCCGAAGATGGGGGTGCGCTTCACCGACGGCTTCATGCCGAGCCGGTTCATCAGGCGCGCCTCGAGCGACGGCGTGGCCAGGCCGGTCACGGTGACGAAGAAGAGGTGGTCGACGTCGCGCGGCTCCAGCCCGGCCCTGGCCAGGCCGTCGCGCAGCGCCGCCTCGCCCACCTCCAGGCCCACCCGGATGAAGGCGTCGTTGCGGGCGCCCAGCCCGCGCAGCCCGGCGTACTCGGCGAGCGGCAAGGCCAGGTGGCGCCCTTGCACCAGCGCGGCCCGGTGGATCTGGGCCAGCCGCTCGGGGTTGAAGTGCTGGCGTGACCAGAAGGCGGAGAGCGCGGCGGTGAGGGTCTCCTGGTCGGCGAAGTGGGGCGGCAGGGCCAGGCCGACGGAGAGGATCTCGGGGTGCGGGGTGCTGGTCAGGGAACGCTCCGGTGGTGTGCAGCAGGGATGGCGCGAACCGACCTGGACCGCAAGCGGACACCTGGCCGCCGCCGGATCGGACCCATCCGGGCGGGGGGAAAGTTGAGGGACGCCCCGCGCGTGACTGGTCCGCCGGCCCGCCCGGCCGCACAGCACGGGGGCGCCGCGTCCGGCGCCAGGAGGAGGAGCGTCCATGTCTCGTGCCAGCAAGCTTGCGACGGGGGTGGTGGTCTCGGTGGTGCTGGCCGGCGTGGCCCTGGGGGCGCCGCCGGACGCCGACATGGGCTTCTTCGTCACCAGCGTGGGCTCCGGCAAGGGCGCCGACCTGGGCGGGCTGGCGGGCGCCGACGCCCACTGCCAGGCGCTGGCCGCCGCGGCCGGCTCCAAGCGCACCGGCTGGCGCGCCTACCTGAGCACCACCGCGCCGGGCGGGGCGGCCGGGGTGAACGCCCGCGATCGCATCGGCCCGGGCCCGTGGCGCAACGCCCGGGGCGTGGTGGTGGCCAGGACCGTGGACGAGCTGCACTCGCCCGCCACCAACCTCACCAAGCAGACCGCGCTCACCGAGAAGGGCGAGGCGGTGAGCGGCCGGGGCGATCCGGTCAACCAGCACGACATGCTCACCGGCTCGGACCCGGGCGGCCTCTACTCGACGGCCGGCGGCGACACCACCTGCGCCAACTGGACCAGCAGCGGCGAGGGCTCCGCCATCGTCGGCCACCACGACCGGATCGGCCTGGCGGACACCCGCCACATGACCTCCTGGAACTCCTCGCACGGCTCGCGCGGGTGCAGCCAGGAGGCGCTGAAGGGGACCGGCGGGGCCGGCCTCTTCTACTGCTTCGCAGAGCGCTGAGGCGCCGCGGCGCCCCCTCCCGGCCGCCGGGGGCGGGGCGGCGACCTGCCGCGCCCCGACCCGGTCGGACAGCGCGTCGCACCCCGCCGGCCAGGATGGGCTGGCGCTTGCCTTGCACCGATCAGGTCTTACGCTGCATCCATGCGACCCGACCGGTTCACCACCAAGGCCCAGGAAGCCCTGCACGACGCCCAGACCGAGGCGCGCCGCCGCGACCACCAGGCGGTGGACGTGGAGCACCTGGCGCTGGCGCTGCTGGCCCAGCAGGACGGGCTGGCCCGCCCGCTGCTCGACAAGATCGGCGCCGACGCGCGGGTGGTGGGCGCGCGCCTGGAGGACGAGCTGCGCACCCTGCCCCAGGTGCAGGGAGGCGAGCAGCACCTGGCGCAGCGGCTGGCCAAGCTGCTCGATCGGGCCGACGACGAGGCCAAGCGGCTCAAGGACGAGTACGTCTCCTCGGAGCACCTGCTGGTGGCGGCGGCCCAGGACAAGGGCGGCGCCGGCCAGGCGCTGCGCGGCGCCGGCGCCACCCCGGAGCGGATCCTGGGGGCCTTGAAGGAGCTGCGCGGCGGCGCCCGCGTCACCTCGCAGGAGGCCGAGAGCCAGTACCGCTCGCTCGACAAGTACGCCAAGGACCTGACCGCGCTGGCGCGGGCCGGCAAGCTCGACCCGGTCATCGGGCGCGACGACGAGATCCGGCGGGTCATCCAGATCCTGTCGCGCCGCACCAAGAACAACCCGGTGCTGGTGGGCGACCCCGGCGTGGGCAAGACCGCCATCGCCGAGGGGCTGGCCCGGCGCATCTCCGACGGGGACGTGCCCGAGGGGCTGAAGGGCAAGCGGCTCCTCTCGCTCGACCTGGCCTCGATGGTGGCCGGGGCCAAGTTCCGCGGCGAGTTCGAGGAGCGGCTCAAGGGCGTGCTCAAGGAGGTCATCGCCTCCGAGGGCGAGATCATCCTCTTCATCGACGAGCTGCACACCATCGTGGGCGCCGGCGCGGCCGAGGGGGCCATGGACGCCGGCAACATGCTCAAGCCGGCGCTGGCCCGCGGCGAGCTGCACGCCATCGGCGCCACCACCGTGGACGAGTACCGCAAGCACGTGGAGAAGGACCCGGCCCTGGAGCGGCGCTTCCAGCCGGTCTTCATCGGCGAGCCCTCGGTGGCCGACACCATCTCCATCCTGCGCGGCCTGAAGGACCGCTACGAGCTGCACCACAAGGTGCGCATCCAGGACGCGGCGCTGGTGGACGCGGCCCGCCTCTCCCACCGCTACATCGCCGACCGCTTCCTGCCCGACAAGGCCATCGACCTCATCGACGAGGCGGCCAGCCGGCTGCGCATCGAGATCGACTCCATGCCCACCGAGGTGGACGAGGTGCGCCGCCGCATCGGCCAGCTGGAGATCGAGCGGCAGGGGCTGCAGAAGGAGCAGGACGAGGGGAGCCGGGCCCGCCTGGCCGCGGCCGAGCAGGAGCTGGCGCAGCGCAACGAGGAGTTCGCCCGGCTCAAGAGCCGCTGGGACTCCGAGAAGGGGGTCATCAAGGAGCTCTCCGACGCCCGCGCCGTGATGGACTCCCTGCGGGCGGAGCAGGAGAAGGCCGAGCGGGCCGCCGACTTCCAGCGGGCCGCCGAGCTCAAGTTCGGCAAGCTGCCGCAGGCGCAGGCCGTGGTGGACCGCGCCCAGGCGCGCCTGGCCGAGCTGCAGCGCGACGGGGCCATGCTCAAGGAGGAGGTCACCCCGGAGGAGATCGCCAAGGTGGTCTCGACCTGGACCCGCATCCCGGTGGCCCGGCTGCTGGAGGGCGAGGTGGAGAAGCTGCTCGGCATGGAGGCGCGGCTGGAGCGGCGCGTCATCGGGCAGGACGAGGCGCTGCACGCCGTCTCCAGCGCGGTGCGGCGCGCCCGCTCCGGCCTGCAGGACCCCAACCGGCCCATCGGCTCCTTCATCTTCCTGGGCCCCACCGGCGTGGGCAAGACCGAGACCGCCCGGGCCCTGGCCGAGTTCCTCTTCGACGACGAGGCGTCGCTCATCCGGCTCGACATGAGCGAGTACATGGAGAAGCACGCCGTGGCGCGGCTCATCGGCGCGCCCCCCGGCTACGTGGGCTACGACGAGGGCGGGCAGCTCACCGAGGCGGTGCGGCGGCGCCCCTACGCCGTGATCCTCTTCGACGAGATCGAGAAGGCCCACCGCGACGTCTTCAACGTGCTGCTCCAGATCCTGGACGACGGCCGCCTCACCGACGGCCAGGGGCGCACCGTGGACTTCCGCAACACGGTGGTCATCATGACCTCCAACCTCGGCTCGGCCGAGATCCAGCGGCTGGCCAGCCGCCCCAACGCGGACCTGAACCAGGTGCGCGAGGCGGCCCTGGAGATCCTGCGCGCCGAGTTCCGGCCCGAGTTCCTCAACCGCGTGGACGAGACGGTGGTCTTCCGGCCGCTGGGGCGGGAGGAGGTCGGCCGCATCGTGGAGATCCAGCTCGGCCGGCTGCGCGCGCTGCTGGCGGAGCGGCAGCTCACCGTCGAGCTCTCCGAGGCGGCCCGCGAGGCCATCGCCGACGCGGGGTACGACCCGCTCTACGGGGCCCGCCCCCTCAAGCGCGCCCTGCAGCGGCTGGTGCAGGACCCGCTGGCCACCAAGCTGCTGCGCGGCGAGTTCAAGGCCGGCGACCACGTGGTGGTCGACGAGGGCCCGGACGGCGGCGTGCGGTTCACCAAGGGCCAGCGCCCGGCGGAGGCGGCGGCGGTGGTGCACTGAGCGGCGGTCGGTGTAGGTAGACCCTGCCGGTGTCCACCCCGCTCCTCACCCTCGCCCTCGCCGCCGCGCTGGCGCTGGCCGCCCCGGCCGGCGCGAGCCCTGCGGCGCCCGCGGCCCCGGAGCCCCCCGCCGCCGCCCCCCCCTCCGTGGAGGAGGCCGTCGCCGCCGCCCTGGCGGCCCGCCCCCCGGCCGGCGGCCCGCGCGCCGTGGCCGCCACCGCCCCCCTGCTGGGCGCGCGGTACGAGGGCTCCCCGCTCGGCGAGGGGGCCGGGCCCGACCCGGACCCGCGCTTCCGGCTCGACGCCTTCGACTGCCTCACCTTCGCCGAGACGGCGCTGGCGCTCGGCAGCAGCGCCACCCTGGCCGAGGCGCGCCGGGCCCTCGACGACCTGCGCTACGCCGACGGCCGTCCGACGCAGGCGGGGCGCAACCACGAGGTGCTCTCGCAGTGGCTGCCCGCCAACCTGGCCAAGGGCTGGCTCGCCCCCGCCTCCCGCGCCGTGGCCGGCGACCTCACGGTGGTGGCCGAGGTGCGGTACGACCCGGCCCGCTGGAGCCGGCTGGCCGCGGCCGGCCACCGGCTGCCCGGGGTGCCGCGCGCCAGGCTGCCGGAGGGGCGCTTCGAGGTGGAGGTGGTGCCGGTGGCGGCGCTGGCGGCCGCGGCGCGGCGGCTCGAGGCCGGCACGCTGGCCTTCGTGGTCCGCCAGGACCGCGACGACTTCGTCACCCGCGTCTCGCACGTGGGGCTGGTGGTGGTGCGGCGGGGCCAGCGGCTGGTGCGCCACGCCAGCCGGCGCCCCAGCCTGCAGCTGGTGGTGGAGGAGCCGCTGGAGCGGTTCGTGGCCCGGCAGCAGCTGGGGTCGCCGCGCCCCCTCACCGGCCTGGCGCTCTTCACCCTGCGGGACGCCTCGGCGCGCGTCCGGTCGCTCCCGGCCAGGTGAGCGTCCGCCCGGCTCCCCGCCACCCCGATATCGCCCCTTCCGGGCCGTCACGTTCGTCACGGAAGTGGTGCCGGACCCTCCCTGTTCCTTGACCGGAGCCTCACTTCCCACGAAATAGCCCGGCGCCGGCCGCGTACGGCCCACGAGCTCACCGACATGTCCCCCACAGACCTCTCCGAAGACGGCTCCGTCCTCGTGGCCACGCTCACCTCGCCCGAGCGTGGCCTCGCCTCCGCGGCAGCACGCCGCCGCAGCCTCACCGCCCTCCTGGTGGCCACGGCGGCCTCGCTGGCGCTGGCCCTGGTGGCCGTGCCGCGCCTGGACTTCGCGGGCGAGGGCGGCCCGGTCGGCCCCGAGGCGGCCACCATGACCCAGCACCAGCTGGAGCAGGCCGCGGCGCAGGCCGCCAAGCTGGGGGCCATCGTGGGCTACGCCGGCGCCGGCTTCGGCCCGGCCTTCGCCATCCTGGGCACGGCGCTCTGCTGCTGGCTGGCCTTCAAGGTGGCCGGCACCAGGCCGGGCCTCAAGGCCACGGTGGCGGTCTCGGCCCACGCCCTGCTGCCGCTGGCGCTGGCGCAGCTCCTCACCCTGCCGGCGGTGCTGCTCAAGGCCCCGCTCACGGTGGCCGAGCTGCCGCGGCTCCTGCCCTCCAGCCTGGCGGCGCTGCTGCCCGACAAGGCCTCGCCGCTGCTGCTGGCGGCCGCCTCCTCGGTGGACCTCTTCACCCTCTGGGCGCTGGCGCTGCTGGTGGTCGGCATGGCCCAGGTGACCGGCGCCACCCGGCTGCGCTCCGCCACGGTGGTGGGGCTGCTCTTCGCCGCCCAGGTGGCCTTCCTCAGGCTCGCCCCCGCCGCCCTGGCCGCCGGCGGCAAGGGGGGCGCGTGACCCTCATGACCCGATCCCCCCTCGCCCCCGCACGGCGCGCCGCCCGCAGCGCCGCGGCGCTCGCGGCGCTGCTGCTGGTGGCCGCGCCGGCCCGCGCCGCCGACGCGCCGCTCACGCTCGACGACGCCCTGGCCCTGGCCGCCCGCGAGAGCCACGAGCTGGCCATCGCGCGCGCCGACGTGACGCTGTCCGGCGCCGACGCCCTGGGCAGCCTGCAGGGGCTCCTGCCGCGGCTCGACCTGACCTCCTCCGCCGGCCGCCAGTTCTTCGGCCCGGGCAGCCTCTCGCAGGTGGACCCCACCACCGGCCAGGTGGTGCCGGGCGGCGCCGCCGACTACGCCGCCTACTCGCTCGACCTCAGGCTCACCCAGCCGGTGGTGGACCTGGCCGCCTGGAGCCGCCGCGCCCAGGCCAGGGCCTCCGAGCGGGCCGCCACCCTGGGCCACGAGGAGACGCGCCTCACCGTGGCCTTCGACGTGATCCGCCGCTTCTACGAGGTGGTGAAGGCGGAGCGGACGCTGGCCGTGCTGGGCAAGGCGGCGGTGCGCAGCCAGGAGCTGCTGGACCGCTCCGAGGCCCTCTACACCGCGGGCCGGGCCCAGAAGGCCGACACCGTGAGCGCCCGCGTCAACCTGGGCAACGACCGCATCGCGCTGCAGCAGGCCGAGACCCGGCTGGTGGTGGCCCGCGGCGAGCTGGCCAGGGCCATGGGCCAGCCGGGCGACCGGACCTTCGCCCTGGTGGCGCCGGCCGGGCTGGAGGGGCCGGCCCTGCCCGCGGGCGAGCCGCCCCCGCTGGAGCAGCTCCTGGCCACCGCCCGCCGGCAGCGGCCCGGGCTGGCCGCCGTGGCCGCCCAGCTCGAGGCCGCCGACTCCGGCCTGTCGGCCGCCCGGGCCGCCTACTACCCCACCCTGGCCGCCCAGGCCTCCTACGGCCGGAGCGGCGTGGAGGCCGCCGGCAGCGGCGGCGTCTACGGCGACCCGAGCCGCAACTACAGCGCCTACGTCGGCCTGGCCCTCAGCTGGAACCTCTTCGCCGGCCGCGCCACCGACGCCGCCGCGGCTCGCGCCCAGGCCGGCGCCGACCGCACCAAGGCCACCGCCGGCCGCACCCTCGACGCCGCCGCCGGCGAGGTGTCCGGCGCCCGCGCCGCGGTGGTGGCCCTGACCCGCCAGGTGGCGCTCAGCGCCGAGAACCTGGCCGCCGCGGAGCAGGGGCTCTCCCTGGCCCGGCAGCGCCTCGAGGCCGGCCTGGCCTCGCAGCTCGAGGTGCGCGACGCCGCCCTGAAGCTCACGCAGGCCGAGCTCTCGCTCGTGCACGCCCGCATCGACCACGCCGTCGCGGCCGCCGATCTCAGCCGCGCCGTCGGAGGAGCCCTCTAGATGGACGCCATGACCACCACGCCCCCCGAAGTGTCGCCGCCCCCGCCCGCCCCGGTCCGCATGAGCTGGCCCAAGCGGATCTTCGCCGTCCTCTTCGTGCTGGCCATCGCCGGGGTGGTGGCCACCTCGCTGCGCCCCAAGGAGGAGAAGCCCCTCACCGTGCAGGCCGCCGCGGCGCGCAAGGGGTCCATCACCCGGGTGGTCACCGGCGGTGGCAAGCTGGAGGCGGCCACCGAGGTGAAGCTCTCCTCCAACATCACCGGCGATCTGGTGGAGCTCTCCATCCGCGAGGGCGACCGGGTCACCACCGGGCAGGTGCTGGGCAAGATCGACGCCCGCCGCTACTCGGCCCAGCTGAGCCAGGCCGAGGGGGCGCGCAACGGCGCCGCCGCCGAGCTGCAGGTGCAGCAGGTGCGGGCCGCCTCGCTGGAGGCCGAGTACCGCCGGGTGGCCGCCCTGGCCGCCTCGCAGAACGCCAGCGCCGCCGAGCTCGACAAGGCCCGCGCCGAGCTGGACGGCGCCCGCGCCCAGGCCGCCGCCGCCGGGCAGCGGGTGGTCCAGTCGGACGCCGCCCTGCGCGAGGCGCGCCACCAGTTCTCCCTCACCACCATCACCGCCCCCATGGACGGCATCGTCACCCAGCGGCTCAAGCAGGTGGGCGAGCGGGTGCGCGGCTCGGACTTCTCCGAGGACGTCATCATGGTCATCGCCACCCTCTCCAAGATGGAGATGAAGGCGGAGATCGGCGAGCACGAGGTGGTCTACGTGAAGGAGGGCGACCTGGCGGAGATCGAGGTGGACGCCTTCCCGGAGCGCAAGTTCAAGGCCCAGGTGGTGGAGGTGGCCCGCAAGGCCACCGTCAAGAACGCCGGCACCGAGCAGGAGGTCACCACCTTCATCGTGCGCATGGCGCTGACCGACCAGGTGGCCGGCGCGCTGCCCGGCATGAGCGCCCAGGCCGCGGTCTCCACCGACACCCGCGAGGACGCGGTGGTGGTGCCCATCGCCGCGGTGACGGTGCGCCCGGACAAGGACCTCAAGCCCAAGGGGGCCGAGGTGGCCGAGCAGCCGGCGCCCGCCCCGGCGCCGCCGGTGCCCGGCAAGAAGGCCCGCAAGGAGCCGCTCAAGAAGGTGGTCTTCGTGGTGCAGGACGGGGTGGCCCGGGTGCGCCTGGTGGAGACCGGCCTGGCCTCCGACACCGAGATCGAGATCGTCTCCGGGCTGCAGGCCGGCGAGCAGGTGGTGGAGGGGCCCTACCGCGTGCTCTCCAAGGAGCTGGCCGACGGCAAGAAGGTCACCGAGGAGGAGCTGGGCAAGAAGGGCGAGGGGAAGGCCAAGGGCTCATGAGCGACGCCCTCATCTCGGTGGACCGGCTGGCCCGCCACTACGTGGTGGGCGGCGAGACGGTGCGCGCGCTCGACGGGGTCTCCTTCGACATCCACCAGGGGGAGTGGGTGGCCATCGTCGGCCAGTCGGGCTCGGGCAAGTCCACCCTGATGAACCTGCTGGGCTGCCTCGACACCGCCACCTCCGGCACCTACCGGCTCAACGGCGCCGACGTCGAGACCCTCTCCGACGACGCCCTGGCCGACCTGCGCAACCGGGAGATCGGCTTCATCTTCCAGACCTTCCAGCTCCTGCCGCGCGCCTCGGCGGCGGCCAACGTGGAGCTGCCGCTGGTCTACCGCGGCCTGCCGCGCCGCGAGCGCCGCGCCATGGCGGAGCACGCCCTGCGCTCGGTGGGGCTGGCCAACCGCATGCACCACCGGCCCAACGAGCTCTCCGGCGGCCAGCGCCAGCGCGTCGCCATCGCCCGCGCCCTGGTGGGCGAGCCCTCCATCCTGCTGGCCGACGAGCCCACCGGCAACCTCGACTCGCAGACCGGCGAGGAGATCGTGCGGCTCTTCGGCGAGCTGAACGCCCGCGGCCACACCATCATCCTGGTGACCCACGAGGCCAAGCTGGCGGCCCGCTGCCCGCGCGCCATCAAGCTGATGGACGGCCGGGTGCTGGGCGACGGCCCGGGGGCCGAGGTGGCCGCGCTGCAGGCGGCCCGCGCGGTGGGCACGTGACCGGCCCGGGCGCCGCCGCCGGCCGGCCGCGCCGCGGCCGCTCGCGCCTCGGCTCCGAGCTGGGCGAGGGGGTGCGCATCGCCCTCTCGGCCCTCACCGGCAACCACCTGCGCACCTTCCTCACCACCATGGGCATCGTCATCGGCGTCATGACGGTGATCTCCATCGTGGCCATCATCGACGGGCTGGACGCCAGCTTCGCCACCCAGATCGGCAACCTGGGCGCCCACACCGTCTACGTGGACAAGTGGAAGTGGATCAACACCGGCAACGAGTGGTGGGAGATGCGCAACCGCAAGAACGTGGGGCGCGCCGAGCTGGAGGCCATCGAGCAGGAGGCCACCCTGGCCACCGCGGTGGCCCCCATGGCCAACATCCGGGCCACCGTCACGGTGGGCGACGTGGAGCTGACCCGGCTGCAGGTGCGCGGCACCAACGGCTCCTACCTGCAGACCGGCGGCGGCAGCGTGGCGGCCGGGCGCTTCCTGGCCGGGCCGGACGTGGAGCTGTCGCGCAGCGTGGTGGTGCTGGCGGCCGGGGTGGCCGACCGGCTCTTCCCGGGCGAGCCCTGGGACGCCGTCCTGGGCCGCAAGGTCCGCATCAAGGATCACCCCTTCACCGTCATCGGGGTGCTGGAGCGGCGCGGCCGCATGCTGGGCATGGACCTCGACAGCAACGTCTCCATCCCCTACACCACCTTCCTGCGCGACCTGGGCGGCAAGCGCTCCATCGCCGTGGCGGTGGCCACCGAGCCTGGCCAGGTGGAGGCCCTCACCGACCAGCTGACCGGCATCCTGCGCCAGGTGCGCCGCGTCCCGCCGGAGCGGCCCGACGACTTCAACATCAACCGCCAGGACCAGTTCCTCAAGCTCTACGGCCAGCTCACCGGCGCCCTCTACGGCGTGGCGGTGGGGGTGGGGCTCATCACCCTGATCGTGGGCGGCATCGGCATCATGAACATCATGCTGGTGTCGGTGACCGAGCGGACCCGCGAGATCGGGGTGCGCCGGGCCCTGGGCGCCCGCAAGCGGACCATCCTGCTGCAGTTCCTCATCGAGTCCTCCATCGTCTCGGCCGCCGGCGGGGCGGTGGGCACCGGCCTGGGCTTCGGGGTGGCGCTGATCCTCTCGGTGGCCACGCCGCTGGCCGCGGCGGTCACCCCCGGCGCGGTGGCGCTGGGCCTGGGCTTCTCGGCCGGGGTGGGGCTGCTCTTCGGCAGCTGGCCCGCCTGGCGGGCCGCCAACCTCGATCCGGTGGAGGCGCTGCGCTACGAATGACCCAGCTCCTCGACAACATCGCCATGGCGCTCGGCACCCTCCGCGCCAACCCGCTGCGCTCGGCGCTGACCCTGCTCGGCATCGTCATCAGCGCCTCCACGGTGGTGGCCATGATGGCCCTCACCGAGGGGCTGCGGCTCAAGGTGACCAGCGACCTGGCCTTCCTGGGGAACAACGCCTTCCAGGTGCAGAAGTGGCCGGCCCCGGGGTTCCACAACGTCGACTGGCACAAGTACGCCCGCCGCAAGCCCATCACCCGCGCGCAGGGGGAGGCGCTGCTGGGCCTGCCGCACGTGCTGGGCGTCTCCATCGAGGAGTCCTTCGACCGCCCCTTCGCGGTGGCCACCCGCGAGCGCGCCACCAAGGCGGTCATCGAGGTGGTGGGCGTCAACACCGACACCGAGCGCTCCCGCGCCATCAGCCTGGCCGAGGGGCGCTTCGTCAACGAGTCGGACATCCGGCTGGGGCGGCGGGTGGCGGTGGTGGGGGCCGACGTGGTGGACGCCCTCTACCCGGACGGCCAGGCCCTCGGGCAGGAGGTGCGGGTGCGCGGCGTGCCCTTCGAGATCGTGGGCATCGCCGAGCGCATGGGCTCGATCCTGGGGCTGGAGTCCAAGGACGGCTTCACCCTGGTGCCCTGGACGGCCTTCGAGCTGGCGCTGGGCAAGGTGGAGAACACCAACCTGGTGGTCATCGCCACCTCGCCCGAGGACATCCCCAAGGCCATCGACGAGGTGGTCTCGACGCTGCGCCGCCAGCGCGGCCTGGCCCCGCTGGCCGAGAACGACTTCGAGTACTTCACCAACGACTCGGTCAACGAGACCTTCAACAACCTGGCCGCCATGGTGGGCGCTGCCACCCTGGGCGTCTGCGCCCTGGCGCTGCTGGTGGGTGGCATCGGCATCATGAACATCATGCTGGTCTCGGTGACCGAGCGGACCCGCGAGATCGGCGTGCGCATGGCGCTGGGGGCGCGGCGCCGCCGCATCCTGGTGCAGTTCATCTTCGAGGCGGTCACCCTGTCGCTGCTGGGCGGCCTCATCGGGGTGGGCCTGGGCGCCGGCGTGGCGGTCTTCACCCGCGAGGTGCTGCAGGTGCCGTCGAGCATCCCGGCCTGGGCGGTGATACTCTCCCTCGCCTCCGCGTGCGGGGCCGGGCTCCTGTTCGGCATCTACCCCGCCGCCCGGGCGTCGAAGCTGGACCCCGTCGAGGCGATGCGGACCGAGTAGCCGGCCCCCGAGGGCCGGCGCTGGCACGGGAGCGGGGAGCGACGTGAACAAGCAGAAGCTGTGGTCGGAGGTGAAGGGCTGGGGCCTCACCATCCTGGCGGTGCTGGCCTTCCGCACCTTCCTGTACGAGCCGGTCTGGATCCCGTCCGGCTCGATGATCCCCACCCTGCAGATCGGGGACTTCATCGTGGTGGAGAAGTGGGCCTACGGGGCCCGCCTCCCCTTCACCGACGAGGCCCAGGCCACCTGGTCGAGCCCGCGGCGCGGCGACATCGTGGTGTTCCTGAACCCCAGCGGCGGCCCCTCGGCCGACGACCTCATCAAGCGGGTGGTGGCGGTGGCCGGCGACGTGGTGGAGATCAAGGACGGCCACCTGCAGGTGAACGGCCAGCCGGTGCCGCGCCAGGAGCAGCTGGGCGCCTGCCAGTACTGGAACAAGCCGGAGCGCGGCGGCTGGGTCGAGGAGCCCTGCCGCGACTTCGTGGAGCAGCTGGACGGCCACGCCTTCCACACCCACTGCGCCCCCGACCACCCCTGCGGCGACGTGGTGGCGCAGAAGGTCCCGCCCGGCCACGTCTTCATGGCCGGCGACCACCGCGACCGCTCCGCCGACAGCCGGGTCTTCGGCCCGGTGCCGGTGGGGCGCGTCAAGGGGCGGGCCTGGGTGGCGCTGGTCTCCTGGGGGCCCGACGGGCTCCGCTGGGACCGGCTGTTCCACTCGGTCACCCACTAGCGGCGCGGCCCTCGCTCACGGGATGACGAGCGAGGCTCCGGCCTGCCCGGCCTGACCGGTCCCGCCGGTGGCCCCCGCCGGGCTCGTGCCTCCGAGCCCGCCGCCGCCCGGGGGGCCGGTGGTGCAGCCGTTGCCCGAGGCGACCACCGACGCGCCGGCCTGGCTGGCGAGGCACGCGCTCGGGCCGCCGGAGTCGCGGCAGCCCGGCGCCGGATCGTCTCCGCCGCCCCCGCCGCTGCAGGCGACCGCGGTGAGCAGGACCCCGAGGACGGCGCCGCGGAGGAGGGGGGGCAGGGCGTGGCGGCGTGGCATGGCGGCCTCTGGCGGAGGCGGTGGGAGGTGGGAGGTGGGAGCCTAGCGCGCCTCGGGGCGGCCGATCCCGACGCGGCCAGGCCGGCGATCGGGCGCCGGCCCTTCAGGACCTTCTCTCACCACCTCGTCCGGCGCCTCTCCCGGCAGCGCGCCGCCCCCCGGTGAGCGCCCTGGCCAGGCCGCGCACCCCCTCCCGGATGACGGCCGGCGAGAGCGCCGCGTCGCCCAGGATGAGGCCGTTCACCGAGCCTGGGCGGATGGCCTGCGCCGAGAGCGTCGCGGCGTCCACCCCGAGCCCCAGCGCCCGGGCCCGCACCTCCAGGTCGCGCGCGCCCTCCAGGTGCAGGCTGACGTGCAGGCCGGCGTCGGACGGTCCGAGCCGCCCCGCCCCCCCGACCTCGCGCCGCAGCGCCTCCACCAGCACGGCGCGCCGCTCGCCGTAGAGGGCCCGCATGGCGCGCAGGTGGGCCACCAGGTGGCCGCCCTCCATGAAGTCGGCCACCACCGCCTGCATGAGCACCGGCGGGTGCCCGTCGATGAGCCGCCGCGCCGCCACGAAGGCGTCCACCAGGGCGTCCGGCGCGATGAGGTAGGCGAGCCGGAGCGACGGGTAGAGCATCTTGGTGAAGGTGCCCACGTAGAGCACCCGCCCGGCCCGGTCGAGCCCCTGGATGGCCGCGATGGGGCGGCCGTCGTAGCGGTACTCGGAGTCGTAGTCGTCCTCCAGCACCAGCGCGCGCGCCGCGGCGGCCCAGTCGACCAGCGCCAGCCGCCGCTCCAGCGACATGGTGACGCCCAGCGGGTACTGGTGGGAGGGCGTCACCACCGCGAGGCGCGCCCGCGGGGCCAGGGCGCGCCCGGCCGCCACGTCCATGCCGGCCTGGTCCACCGGCACCGGCACCACGTTCCCGCCCGCGGCCCGCATGGCGCCCAGGGCGCCCTGGTAGCAGGGGTCCTCCAGCCAGACGTCGTCGCCCGGGTCGAGGAGCAGGCGGGCCGCCAGGTCGAGCGCCTGCTGCGAGCTGGAGAGGACGATCACCTGGCCCGGGCCGCAGCGGACGCCGCGCGAGGTGGCGGCGTGGGCCGCGATGGCCTCGCGCAGCGGCCGGTACCCGGCCGCCTCGCCGTAGTCGAGGAGCCGCGCGCCGCGCCGGCCGAGCCGCTGCGAGAGGAGCCGGCGCCAGGTGCGCAGCGGGAAGGCCGCCACGTCCGGCTGGCCGCCGCGGAAGGCGCTGGAGGTGAGCGTGTCCGGGTGGATGGGCGTGCCGATGACCTGGCGGCCACGCGCCGAGAGGGCCACGCCGGGGGCCGGGGCCGCCGGCACGGCCGGGCGGACCGGGACCGCGGAGGAGACGTAGCTGCCGTCCCCCACCCGGCGCTCCAGGAAGCCCTCGGCCACCAGCTGCTGGAAGGCCTCCTCGACGGTGGTGCGCGACACGCCGAGCTCCCCGGCCAGCGCCCGGGTGGACGGCAGCCGGGCCCCCGGCGAGAGGCTGCCCTCGACGATGGCCCCGCGGATGCGGCGGTAGAGCGCCACCCGGCGCGAGGCCGAGGGCGGCTCGGCCCCGGCCAGGCGCGGCAGCGGGGCGCCGGCGGCGCGCTTCATGGCTCCTCCCGAATGGTCTGGTTCGGCACGCGTGAATGGCCCTAACGAGCAGACCACTCCGGCGCCATCTTCAGACCGTCCGCCGAGGTGCGGATCCGGAGGACCCCATGGACACCCAGAAGCTCGTCGCGCCCACCTTCCCGTCCACCCTCGTCGCGCTGGGCCGCGCCCCGACGCGCCGGCCGGCCGCGCCCAGGCCGCCGGCCGCCGGCGACTGCCTGCGCTGCCAGCTGGGCGGCCGCCGCCGCCTGGACTGCCTCTCGGCCGAGGCCTGCGCCCGCCTGCCGCTGGTCTTCCCGCTGGCGCCGCTGCTGCTGGCCGGGTGGCTCGGCACGGCGCTGGCCTTCCTGCTGACGCTGTGACCAGACAGACCACCAACCCCGCCTCCTCGGGTCCCGCGGCTCCTCCCGCGGCGCTCGAGGGGGCGGCGCGGGTGCCGTCGGTCAGGCCTGCAGCTCGGCCCACGCCTCCCGCACCGCCGCCACGGCCAGCGGCACGGCGGCCGCCACGGCGGGCGTGAGCCCCTCGCCCACCGTGTCGAAGGTCTCGACCTCCACCAGCACCAGCCAGACGCGGGTCGGCACCGGCGCGCCGGCGGCGCGGGCCAGCGCCAGCGCCGAGGGCAGTCCGAGGGCGTGCGGCGACGGGCCGGCCGGGGCGTGCAGGTCCTCGAGGGGCAGGCGGTGCACCGCGCCGGGCGGGTGGGCGCCGGTGTGGACCGCGTCCACCACCACCACCCGGTCGAACCCCTCCATGTCGTCGAGCAGGTAGAGCCCGGCGCGGGCGCTGGTGGCCACGGTGGCGCCCGGCGGCGGGTCGGCCTCGAGCGCGCGGGCCACGTGCAGGCCGACGGCGTCGTCCTGCCGGAGCGCGTTGCCGAGGCAGAGGAGGAGGACCTGCGGCGGGGCCGCGGCGCCCCTCACCCCTGCCCTCTCCCCGGAGGGGAGAGGGAGCCCAGACCTGGCGAGCCGCTCCGCGACCGCGACACCGACCCCGGCGCCCTCACCCCGGCTCCTCCGGCACGCGGCGGCGCACCACCTCGACCACCCGGCCGCGGTGGTCCTTCACCGTGACCACCAGCGGCAGCTCGCCCGGCAGCGAGTGGGAGGCGCAGGCGTTGCACGGGTCGTAGGCCCGGAAGGCCATCTCCAGCCGGTTGAGGATGCCGTCGTCCACCTTCCCGCCGCGGATCAGCCCGCGCGCCGCCTTGCGCACCGAGACCTGCACCGGCGCGGCGTTGTGCTGCGAGGCCACCACCAGGTTGACCCCGGTGAGCAGCCCCTCGGCGTCGGCCTGGTAGTGGTGGATGAGCAGGCCGCGCGGCGCCTCCACCATGCCCACCCCGGAGGCCGGGCCGCGGAGCGGCGCCGGCACGGTGCGGACGTCGCGCGACTCCAGCAGGGGATCGTGCGCCAGCAGCGCCACCTGCTCGGCGGCCTGCAGGGCCTCCACCAGCCGGGCCCAGTGGAAGGCCAGGGTCTGGTGGGCCGGCCAGCCCAGCACCTCGAAGAGCCGCTGCCGCTCGGCCTCGGCCAGCGGCGTGGCCATGGCGCTGGCCACGTTGAGGCGCGCCAGCGGACCCACCCGGTAGAGCCCGCTCTCCGGCCCCTCGGTGAAGCCGGTCCAGCCGCGCGAGGTGAGGAAGGTGAACTTGGCGTAGCTCCAGGGCTCGACCCGCTCGGCCAGGTGCTCGAGGTACTGGTGCGGCTGGAAGCGGCACAGCTCGGCGCCGTCCGGGTCGATGACCCGCACCTCCCCGTCGAGGAAGGCGAGCCGGCCCCGCCCGTCCACCATGCCCATGGAGTGGCTGCGCACCCGGTAGGCCTCGTCCTGGATGGTGTCGAGCCAGCCCCGGTTCTCCAGCACCACCTGGCGGAAGGACTCGAGGGTGTCCTGCGCGAAGGTCACCAGCCGCGGCGCCCCCTCCCGCAGCCGCGCCAGCGCCTCGGCCGGCAGCGCCCGGGAGCAGCCGCCCGGCAGGGCGAAGGCCGGGTGCACGGTGCGGCCGCTGATGGCCGCCATCAGGTCGCGCGCCTCCTTGCGCACCGAGAGGATGCGCCGGCCCAGCGAGGCGCCCACCCGGGCCATCACCCCCAGCACGTTGCGCATGGGCGCCGGCGCGGTGGGGCCCACCACGAAGTCCGGCCCGCCCATGTACCAGTAGTGGAGGAGGTGGTCCTCGAAGAGGAAGAGGCCGTAGTAGGCGGCCTGCAGGGCCCGGGCGGCCGGCGGCGCGGCCACGCCGTAGAGCTGGTCCAGGGCCCGCACCGAGGCCAGGTGGTGCGAGGCCGGGCAGACCCCGCAGACGTGGGCCGAGAGCTGCGGCATCTCCTCGGCCGGCCGGCCCAGGCAGAACCGCTCGAAGCCGCGCAGCTCCGGCACCTGCAGGTAGGCCTGCTCCACGTCGCCCTGCGCGTCGAGCAGGATCTCCACCTTGCCGTGCCCCTCCAGCCGGGTGATGGGGTCGATGGTGATCCGCCTGGTCACGGCCGCACCCGCCTCGGCAGGAGCCCCGCCGCGTAGCCGTAGCGCCAGAAGGTGCCGGCCGGGTCCGGCAGCGACGCCACCAGCCGCGACAGGTCGGCCTCGCCGCCCGCCAGCATGGAGGCGAAGGCCGAGAGGGTGGCGGCGCCGGCGTCGGCCATGCCGTCGAGCGGCCCGAAGCAGCCGCGGCAGGGCACGTTCACCTCCACGCAGCCCGGCTGGCAGCCCTGGCGCGTGCCCGGCCCCAGGCAGACCAGCCCCTGCACCAGGAAGCAGGTGGCCTCGTCGGGCTGGGTGGTGGCCAGCCGGGCCAGCTGGGTGAGCTGCAGCCGGTCCGGCTTCGAGTCCTTCCGAGGGCAGGAGTCGCAGAGCGAGGCGTTGGGCGCCAGCACCGCGCCCGGCGGCGGCAGCGGGGCGTCGCCGAGCAGCTGCCCCACCGCGGCGGCGATCACCGCGGGCGACGGCGGGCAGCCGGGGATGACGTAGTCCACCCGGACGGCCTCGGCCAGCGGCAGGGTGCGCGGCAGGAGCGCCGGCAGGGTGAGGTCGTGGCCGCCCTCGGTGAAGCGGCTGCCCGGCAGGGGAGCGCCCGGGTTGGACACGCTGGGCTGCCGGCGGTAGGCGGTCTCCAGCAGGTCGCCGGGCTCGGAGAGGTTGCCCAGGCCCACCACCCCGCCCAGGTGGGCGCAGGCGCCGAAGGCCACCACCGTGCGGGCCTTGCGCCGGAGGAGCGCCGCCCACTCGTCCTGCTCGGTGAGCCGCACCGCGCCGTTCAGGAAGGCCACGTCGAGGTGGCCGTCCGGCATGGCCTCCACGTCGGCGCGCTTCCAGTCCATGGCCACCGGCCAGAGCAGGATCTCGACCCGCTCGGCCAGGTCGGCGAACCCCTCGCCGAGGTCCACCACGGCCTCCTCGCAGCCGCCGCAGGAGGCGTTCCAGTAGAAGGCCACCCGCGGGTTGCCGGGGGCCCGCGGCGGGAGCGCCGCCGGGGGGAGCCGGTGGGCCTGGGCCGCGCCAGCGGGCTCGTGCGCGGCGCCGGCCTGGGTGGAGGCGGCGTGTCCGGAAGCGGCGTGCGCGGCAGCCTCGCCTGGGGTCGTGGCGTGCGCCCCGCCGTCGGGGGTCCCGCCGGCGGGCGGCGCGTCGAGGGCGCGCCGCTGGTAGTCGAGCGGCCCCAGCGCGGTGAGCTCGGCGACCATGTCGCGCACCACCGCGGCGAACTTCTCGGCCTCGCTGGCGCCGGTCCAGGCCAGCCGGCAGCGGCCCGGCTCCACCCCGGCCTGCCCCAGCGCCCGCACCAGGAGGGCGTGGCGGGCGTGGGCCCTGAGGTTGCCGTCCACGTAGTGGCAGTCGCCGGGGTGGCAGCCGGCGATGAGCACGCCGTCGGCCCCCTCCCGCAGCGCCTGCAGCACGAAGGCCGGCTCCACCCGGCCGGTGCAGGGCACCCGCACCGTCAGGAGAGCCTGCGGGTACTCCAGGCGCGAGCGGCCGGCCTGGTCGGCGGCCGCGTAGGCGCACCGGTCGCACAGGAAGGCCACGATGCGCGGCTGGTGGGCCACGGTCAGCGGTCCGCCCCGCCGCCGGGCCCGCGCAGGAGCGCGGAGATCTCGGCGCCGAGCTGGGCGCGGGTGAAGTGGGCGGCCGAGGCCGCGCCGGTGGGGCAGGCCGCCGCGCAGGTGCCGCAGCCGTGGCAGTGGAGCGGCTCCACCTCCGCCTTGCCGCCCTCCGGCGAGCGCACCACCGCGCCGTAGGGGCAGGCCGACACGCAGGCCCCGCAGGCCCCGCACAGCGCCGCGTCCACCTCGGCGGCCAGCGGCTCGACCACCCGCCGCTCGCCCGGCACCAGCGTGGCCAGCACCCGGCCCGCCGCGGCGGTGCCGTCGCGGATGGCCTGCCGGATGGGGCGCGGCCCGGCGGCGGCGCCGGCCACGAAGATCCCGGCCAGGCGGGTGGCGGTGGGCTCGAACGGGCTGGCCGCTCCCTCCTCCACGAAGCCGCGCGGGCCGAGCGGGAGGCGCAGGAGCGCGGCCAGCGCCTGCGACCCTGCGGCCGGGGTGGCCGGCCCGTGCAGCACCACCAGGTCGAAGGTGCGCGCCGTCTCCAGCGCCCCCTGCGCCAGCCGCACCGCCACGGCGCCGCCGGCGTCGAGCGGCGTGCCGGGCACCAGGTCGGCCTCCAGCAGCTCCACCCCGTCGGCCTCGGCCTGGCGGGCCGCCGCCGCGTAGCCCGGGGCGCGCCCCAGGCCCCCGGCCACGCTCACCTCCACCTCCGGGTGGCGGGTCCGCACCAGGTGGGCCAGCTTGAGCAGCTCGCGCACCGCCAGCTCGCCGTCGGTCTCGGCGGCGCTGGTGGCCAGGAGCAGGGTGCGCGGCGCGGCGCCGCCCGCGGCCCGCAGCGCCCCTCCGGTCGGGCCGCTGGGGTGGAGCATGCGCTCCAGCTGGTAGGTGGAGACCAGCCCCGGCGGCCCCGCCACCGCGCCCGGCTCCATGCCGGTGGCCACCACCACCGCGCCGGCCGTGACGGTGCGGCGGCGCGGGGCGGCGCCGAGGTCGATGGCGCCGAAGGCGCAGCCGGCCTGGCACAGCTCGCAGGCCTGGCCGTGGGAGCGCAGGCAGCTGGCCTGGTCCAGCGCCGAGACGTGCGGCAGGCAGCCCGGGTAGGCCAGGCCGATGGCCCGGGCGCGGCCCAGCCCGCCCGACCACGGGTCGGGCCGGTCGGCCGGACAGACCGAGGCGCACCGGTCGCAGCCCACGCAGGCGGCCGGGTCCACGAACCGCGGGGCCTGGGCCACCTCCACCTCGAAGCGGCCGGCCGAGCCGCGCACCCGCACCACCTCGGCGGAGGTGAGCACCTCGATGCGCTCGTGGTGCAGCACCTCGTCGAGGGCCGGCTCCATGAAGCAGGAGGCGCAGGCCAGGTCGGGGAAGATCTCGTCGAGCCGGTTGGCCAGCCCGCCCAGCGCCGGGGCGCGCTCCACCAGCACCACCCGGCGGTCCTTGCGGGCCAGCGCCAGGGCCGCCGAGACGCCGGCCGCGCCGCCGCCCACCACCACCACGTCGGCCGAGACCTCCACCTCCCGCGCCGCGATGGGCCGGTGCAGCGCCACCCGCGCCAGGCCGGCCCGCACCAGCCGCGCCGCGCGCGCCGTGGCGTCGGCCGCCGCGCCGCCGATCCACTCCACCTGCTCGCGCAGGTTCACCAGCTGCACCAGCCAGGGGCTGCGGCCGGCGGCCGTCATCACGCCGCGGAAGGTCTGCTCGTGCTCGCGCGGGGAGCAGGCGGCCACCACCAGCCGCTCCAGGCCCAGGGCCTGCACCCGCGCCGCCAGCCAGGCCTGCCCCTCGGCGGAGCAGAGCACCGGGTGGACCACCACGTCGGCGGCCTCCGGCCAGTGGGCCGGGGCCTCCAGGGCGCCGAGCTGGACCAGGGTGCCGAGGTTGGGTCCGCAGCGGCAGAAGACCAGGCCGGTGCGGGGCGCCGCGGGCTGCTGGGCCTCGGCGGGCCCCGGCGGCGGCGTCCCGGTCACACCATCAGTACTGGATCTGGATGACGGTCTTGACGCCGTCGGACCGGATGGAGAGGAGGGTCTTCTTGCGCCGCTCGCAGAAGGTGCGGATGTCCTTCTCGAAGGTCGGGCAGTCGCCCAGGATCTCGACCACCGTGCCGGCCGGCGTCTCGGCGGTCTCGACCGCCAGCTTCAGCACCGGCTGCGGGCACCGCATGCCCGCGCAGTCGATCTTCATGACGTTGAATCCAGTCAAGCCGTCTCCCGGAGCGGGCCGTCCTGGCCCGAAGCGTTGGACCTTACTTGAGCCGTCTCGCGCGCGTCAAACGCCTGCGGACGCGGCGTTTGGTGTGGTGCGGCAGCCTGTCGCCTCACTCCCGGGCGTCCTCCACCCCGATCAGCTCGAGGATGGCCGCGGCGTCCGGCGCGGCCAGGATGGCCTCCCGGAAGGCCGGCGAGCGGAAGAGCCGGCTCACCCGCGCCAGCACCTTCACGTAGAGCCCGGCGGCGTTCTCCGGGGCGAAGAGCGCCAGGAAGAGCCGCACCGGCTTGCCGTCCACCGCCCGGAACTCCACGCCGGCCGGGGCCCGGCCGAAGACGGCGGTGAGGGAGGGCAGCCCGGCCAGGCGGCCGTGGGGGATGGCCACCCCCTCGCCCACGCTGGTGGAGCCGAGCTTCTCGCGGTCCAGCAGGGTCTGCAGCAGGCGGGTGGCGTCCAGCCCGTGGAGGCGGGCCACCGGGCGGCACAGCTCGGCCAGCACCTCGGGGGCGGTGGTGCCCCCGAGGTCGGCCAGCACCGCCTCGGGCCTGAGGACTTCGGTGAGCTTCACGTCGTCGCCGTGCGCCCGCTCACGCGGTGCGCGCCTCGATGAGCCCGAGGCTGCCGTCCTCGCGCCGGTAGACCACGTTGACGGCGCCGTCGCCGGCGTTCTGGAACACGAAGAACTGGCTGCCGAGCAGGTCGAGCTGGAGGATGGCGTCGTCCACCGTCATGCGCTTGGCCTGGAAGGCGGTGCTCTTCACCACCCGGTGGCTGGGGCGCTCCGGGTGGTCGATGATGTCGAGCACGTCGTGGCGCACCTCCATGGGCAGCGTCTCGGCCTGGCTGCCGTTCTTCTTGTCGGCCAGCTTGCCCTTGTGCTTGAGGAGCTGCCGCTCGATCTTGTCGGCCGCCTCGTCGATGGAGGCGTACATGTCCTTCGACTTGGCGCTGCCGCGCAGCAGGAAGCGCCCAGCCTTCACGGTGATCTCGGCGTGGTGGGCCAGGTTCTCCACGTGCAGCACGGCGTGGGCCTCGCTGGGCCGGTCGATGTACTTCTGGACGTGCTCGACGCGTCCCTTCACGTGCGACTTCAGGGCCTCGGTGGGCTCGAGATGCCGGAAGGTGATGTTCACCTGCATGGACCGCCTCCTCTGCGTGGGGATGCTCCAACGGACTCGGCCGCGGCCCGCGCGCCGGATCTGGCGTCGCTGGTGCCGCGGCCGATGGAGCTGCCGGCTACCGACATGCTGGAGTGATGATAGCAGGCCGCCGGAAAGCGGCACGTCGATCGTGGCGATCTCCGGCGGCCCGCTCGGGGCGTGACGGCCCGGCGCGTCAGGACCTTGACTCTAGAAGTACTTCTTGCGCTTGGAGCTGGGCAGGATGCCCAGCACCTCGCGGTACTTGGCCACGGTGCGGCGGGCGATCTCGATGCCCTGGCCCTTCAGGAGCTCCACGATGTGCTGGTCGGAGTGGGGCTTCTTGGGGTCCTCGGCCGCCACGATCTGCTTGATGTGGTTCTTGACGGCCTCGCTGGCGATCTCGTCGCCGCCGGTCTTGTTGATGGCCGAGTTGAAGAAGAACTTGAGCTCGTAGATGCCCTGCGGGGTGTGCACGTACTTGTTGGTGGTGACCCGCGAGACCGTCGACTCGTGCATGCCGATGTCCTCGGCCACGTCCCGCAGGATGAGCGGCCGGAGGAAGGCGATCCCCTTGTCCAGGAAGTCGCGCTGGAACTTCACGATCGACTCGGTGACCTTGTAGATGGTCCGCTGGCGCTGGTGGATGGAGCGGATCAGCCAGACCGCGCTGCGCAGCTTGTCCTGGATGTAGTCCTTGGCCTTGCCGGCCTGCCCGTTCTTCAGGGCGGCCCGGTAGGTGGCCGAGATGCGCAGCTTGGAGAGGCCGTCGTCGTTGAGCACCGTGACGTAGCGATCGCCCATCTTGTGCACGTAGACGTCGGGGGTGATGTACTGCGCCTCCTCGCCGGTGTAGGCGCGGCCCGGCTTGGGCTCCAGCCGGCTGATCACCTTGACCGCCTTGACCACCTCGTCGATGGAGATCTTCAGGTCCTTGGCGATGGCGGCGTAGTTCTTCGACTCCAGGTGCTTCAGGTGGCGCTCGATGATGGCCACGATCTCGGGCGTGTCGGCGTTGAGGTGCGCCACCTGCAGCAGCAGGCACTCGCGCAGGTCGCGGGCGGCGATGCCGATGGGGTCGAGCGTCTGCACCATCTTGAGCACGTGCTCGCAGCGCGCCAGGCCCACCCCGGCCTCGAAGGAGACCCGCACCAGCGGGTCGCGCGGGCTGGCGTCCTCGGCGGCGTCGTCCCCCTCCACCGCCGGCATCTTGAAGTAGCCGTCCTGGTCGAGGTTGCCGATGATCAGCATGGCCACCCGCTCCTCCTCCTCGGTGAACTTGGAGAGGCGCAGCTGCCAGACCAGGTGGTCGGTCAGGTCGGTCTTGCGGGTGAGGGTGGCCTCGTAGCCGGGCAGCTCCTCGTCGGCCATGCCGCGGTTGGACGGCGCGGTGTGGCCCTGCAGCTGGTAGTGGTCGAGGTACTGGTCCCAGTCGATCTCGTTCTGCCCCTCCTCGCCCTTGACCTCCTCCGACTTCTCGGCCGCCTTGGGCTCCGGGGCCGACTCGGCCGCCTGCTGCTCGGCCGGGCTGGAGCCGGACTCGGCGGCCGGCTCCTCGCCGTCGTCCGCCCCGTCCAGCAGCGGGTTCTCGTTCATCTCGGTCTGGACCAGGTCCACCAGCTCCATGCGCGACAGCTGCAGGAGCTTGATGGCCTGCTGCAGCTGGGGCGTCATCACCAGCTGCTGGGTCATCTTGAGGTGCTGCTTCAGCTCCAGGCTCATGGGCTCCGCTCCGCGGGGACGTCTTCGAGGCGGAATTTCTCCCCGAGGTAGGCCGAGCGCGCCTTCTGGCTGGAGGCGATCTCGGCGGGCGTGCCGGCCACCAGGATGGCCCCGGCGGACAGGATGTAGGCGCGGCTGCAGATGCCCAGCGCCTCGCGCACGTTGTGGTCGGTGATGAGGACGCCGATGGTGCGGTCGCGCAGCCCGCCGATGAGCCGCTGCAGCTCGCCCACCGCGATGGGGTCCACGCCGGCGAAGGGCTCGTCGAAGAGGATGAAGCGCGGGTTGGAGAGCAGGCTGCGCGCCACCTCGGCGCGGCGCCGCTCGCCACCGGAGAGGGTCTCGCCGAGGCTGTCGGCCACCTTCTCGAGGCGGTACTCGGCCAGCAGCTCGTCGGCCCGCGCCTCGCGCGCCCGGCGGCCCATGCCCAGCGCCTCCAGCACGCCGGTGAAGTTCTGGCGCACCGTCAGCTTGCGGAAGATGGAGGCCTCCTGCGGGAGGTAGCCCACCCCCAGCCGGGCGCGCCGGTGCATGGGCAGCGGCGTCAGGTCCTGGTCGCCCAGCAGCACCCGGCCGGCGTCG
Organism: Anaeromyxobacter sp.; assembly: GCA_016718565.1. Lineage (NCBI taxonomy): Bacteria > Pseudomonadati > Myxococcota > Myxococcia > Myxococcales > Anaeromyxobacteraceae > Anaeromyxobacter > Anaeromyxobacter sp. The sequence continues at coordinate 646,905 of JADKCZ010000005.1, forward strand.
GGCGTCACCAGCCCCACCACCATGTTGAAGCTGGTGGACTTGCCGGCGCCGTTGGGGCCGAGCAGGCCCACCACCTCGCCGGGCGCCACCTGGAAGGAGACCCCGTCCACCACGCGGCGGCGCTTGTAGCTCTTGACCAGCCCCTCGGCGCGCAGCAGCCCGGTGGTGCTCATGGGCGGGCCCCGCCGGGCGGCGGCTGGGTGGGCGGTGCCCCCGGGGCGGGCGGCTGCGCCGGCGGGGTGGCGCCCGGGGTGGCCGGCTCGGCGGGCGTCGCCTGGGGCGCCCCGCGCAGCGAGGTGCGCTGCAGGAGGTCCATCTGGCCGGCCGGCACGGTCACCTGGGCGGCCCCCTCCAGCCGGACCTCGTCGGCCCCCAGGTCGTAGGTGAGCGTGGTGCCGCGGGCCTCGGTGCCGCCCGCGTCGCGCAGCACCGGGTTGCCGGTGCAGACCAGCCTGGCGGCGTCGCGGTCGTAGGTGGCCCGCTCGCAGGTCACGGTCCGGTCGCCGCGGGTCATCTTCACCTGGCCCTCGCAGGTGGCCTGCCGGAGCTTGCCGGCGGCGTCGTTCTCGCCGGTCAGCTTGCGGCAGGACAGGGTGGCGTCGTCGTGGTGCATGGTGACGAGCGGCCGGCCGATGACCGTGACCTGGCGGGTGCGCCAGGAGAAGCGGACCTCCTCGGCGTCCATCCGGACCGGCTTGTCGGAGGCCAGCGGCGGGAGCGCGGCGGAGGCCTTCCTGGGCGGGGGCGACGCCGGGGTCGAGGTCGGGGTCGAGGTCGGGGTCGAGGCCGGGGTCGAGGCCGGGGTCGGGGCCGCGGCCGGGGCGGCCGCCAGGGCCGCGGCCATGAGGAGGGGGGCCAGCATCACTTCGCCACCGGGAGGCCGGTCACCAGGTGGGCTCCGCCGCCGATCACGATGACGCCCGACGCCGGATCCAGCGTGAAGCCGGTGCCGGTGAGCCGGTAGCCGGGACCGGAGAGGGTCACCGGGTCGGTCCCGCGGACCAGGCCCGGTCCTGGACCGGGCCCAGCCTGTTCGGGGTGTGCGGGGCTGGGCTCGGCGGGTTCGTAGTGGGCCGCGGCGGTGACCGCCCGATCGGCGCCCCGGGAGGCCTCCAGCCCGCCCACCGCCTCGAAGCGGCGTTCGGTCACGATCCCCCGGCCGGACGGCGCCGTCACCCGGACCGGCCCTTCAGCGCCCGCCAGCAGGAGGACCAGCCCGGTGGCCGCCACGGCGGTGGTGTCGCGCCGGTAGGTCACCCGGTCGGCCTCACCGGTGGCCCGGGTCACGCCGCCCCGGTCGATCCGGAAGGTGACGCCCTCCAGGGCCAGCTCGGGCACCAGCTCCGCGGCCACCCGCGGCCGGCCCATGCCGCAGGCGGCCAGGCCGCAGGCTGCGGCCACGAGGGAGGCGACGAACGCGGGGTTGAAAGGCCTGGAGCGCATGCAAGTGCGCCGAACCCTAGCACTCTTTTTCGTGCCAAACCACGGGCACAGCCCTTGCTAGTCGGCGGGTCCGGGCTCCAACCTAACCCCTTGGATCCGGGCATCTTCTTTGCTTTCAGAGGGCAGCTGGCCCAGGCGGTGGATCCGGCGCCAGGCCCCTGCTCAGACTGCCTCGACCGGGTCACCTTCAGCGGCGCCCTCGGTCGGCGGCGGGGTCTTCCAGCGCTCGTGCATCCAGACCCAGTCGGCCGGGTGGCGCCGGATGGCCTCCTCCATGACCGCCTGGCAGGCCGCCGTGATCCGCAGGACCTCCGCCTCCCGGTCGGCCGGCTTCGGGTCGTAGGGGATCTCGGTCACCTCGAACAGGAAGCCGTCGCCCGGGTTCGGCCCGCGGCGGTGGCTGGTGCCCACCAGCACCGGCGCCCCGGTGCGCAGCGCCAGGTCGCCCGGGGCACGGGGGGTATAGGCAGGCCGCCCGAAGAACGGCACCCAGACCCCCTGCACCCGGGTGTCCTGGTCCACCAGGATGCCGAGGACCCGCCCCTCCTTGAAGACCCGGAGCAGCGCCCGGGCCGTGGACGGATCCTCCCGCCACAGGGTGGTCACCCCCCCGCCGGCGCGCCACCGCTCGATGAGCCCCATGAGGCGGGCGTCGCTCCCCCGCTTGGCCACCGCCGACACCGGCGCGCCCACCCGGGCCACCAGCCGCGCCATCAGCTCCCAGTTCCCCAGGTGGCCGGTGACGAAGACCACCCCCTTGCCCGCGGCCACCGCCTGCCGCAGCAGCGCGGGGTCGCGCTCCTGCATGTAGGCGGTGAGCCGGTGGTCGTAGCTCGAGATGGAGGCGATCTCCATGGCCGAGCGGCCCAGGTTCACGAACACCTGGCGGGCGATGGCGCGCCGCTCCGCCTCGGTCTTCTCCGGGAAGGCCAGGGCGAGGTGCGTGAGGGCCAGGGCGCGGGTCCGGCCGAAGACGCGGTAGGCCAGCGCGCCGCCCCAGCCGCCGATGCGGTAGGCCGGGCCGAGCGGGATGAGCTGCACCAGGCGCAGCAGGCCGGCGATGAGCGAGGAGCGGACCGAGCGCTTGAGGCGCTTGTGCAGCGGCACCGGCATGGCGCGCGGAAAGTTGGCACGCGGCCGGGTGGCGGGCAAGGTCCCCTCGTCAGCCGGTCTCTCGCAGCGCGAGGTGCTGCTGCTTCCGCGCCTCGAGGAGCCCCTTGGCCACCCCGAAGGCGCCGGCGGCCCCCACCAGGACGGCGCACTCTGCCGCCGAGAACCACCGCGGCCCCGCCATGCCGCCCACGTACAGGAGCAGGAGGGCTGGCGACGCTCCACGAACCCCACCTCCCGCACGCCAGGCCAGGAGCAGGGTCGCGACGACGCTCGCCATGACGCCGACGAAGAGGCTCCCCTGCGGCAGGAACGCGACCTCGAACGGCGTCGCGCCATCCACCACGAGGAGCGCGCACCCCACGGTACCGAGCAGGAGATCGGCGAGCGATCTCCCCGTGCCACCCCGCTCCCCGCTCGACGAGGCGGCCACCGCCCCACCACCCGCCTCCTGCCCCGGGCCGCCTGGCACGGCCCGCCGGCGAGCGCCAAGGCCGCCGACCAGGACCGACACCGGAGCGCCGAGCACCAGGAAGGCTCTCCCCAGGCCTGGAGACACCAGGTAGAGCCCGGCCGCCAGGAGGACCCACGCGCCCATCGCCGCGAGACCCAGGCCCACCAGGCGACCTGTACGCTGGATGCTGTTCGTCACGCCTCTCCCTCCCCCGGGAGCCGCCCTGGTGCAGGCCTGCGCCGCATCCGGTCCTGCCTCGGCCACACACGCCCGCCTCTGGCGAGCACTCTCGCACGATCGCACGGTTGATCAAGCCGGGCGCCCTCCGGCCGTGGCACACTCCGTCCCACCGCGTGCCCGCCATGCTCCGCCCCGCCCTGGCCACCGCCACCCTCTTCCTCCTCGCCGGCTGCGGCGGGTCCCAGGCGCCGGCGCCCGCCGCCAGCTGCGCGCCCTCGGCAGACGCCCTCCCCGAGGACGTCTCCTCCCCGACCACGGTGGTCGGCACCGGCACGCCGGCCTCCTGCACCGGCGAGGCGTTCGTCGCGGCGGTGGCCCGGGGCGGGGTCATCACCTTCGACTGCGGCCCGGCGCCGGCGACCATCCTGCTCACCCGCACCGCCAAGGTGTTCAACGACCGGGGGCCGAAGGTGGTCATCGACGGCGGCGGGAGGGTGACCCTGAGCGGCGGCGGCCGCGTCCGCATCCTCTACCAGGACACCTGCGACCCGGCCCAGGTCTGGACCACCTCGCACTGCCAGGACCAGCCCACCCCGGCGCTCACCGTGCAGCACCTCACCTTCGCCGACGGCGACGCCACCGGCGAGACCTTCGACGGCGGCGGGGGCGGCGCCATCTTCGCCCGCGGCGGCCGGCTCAAGGTGGTGGGCTGCCGCTTCGTCGGCAACCGCTGCGACCTCACCGGACCGGACGTGGGCGGCGCCGCCATCCGCGCCCTGAGCCAGTCGGCCGGCCTGCCGGTCCACGTGGTGGACAGCACCTTCGGCGGCGCGCCCGGGCTCGGCAACGTGGGCGCCAACGGCGGCGCGCTCTCCAGCATCGGGGTGTCCTGGCGCGTCCAGAACTCGGTCTTCACCCACAACCAGGCGGTCGGGGTGGGCGCCAACCCGCAGCGCCCGGGCACCCCGGGCGGCGGCAGCGGCGGGGCCATCTACCTCGACGGCAACACCTTCTCGCTGGCGCTGTGCGGCTCGCGCCTCGAGGACAACGACGCTCTCGAGGGCGGCGGCGCGGTCTTCTTCGTCAGCAACGACCTCAGCGGCACCCTGGCCATCGACCGCTCCACGCTGCGCAGAAACCCCAGCCACGGCTTCGAGACCGCCGGCCTGCCGGGCATCTTCTACCTGGGGCGCGGCGCGCCCGTCGTGACCGACTCGACGCTGGAGCGGTGAGCGAGCGGGCGCGGCGCGGCCACGCCGCTCGCCGGGAGCCCTCGGCCTGCGCCCCGCCGTCGCGAGGCGACGCGCCGGACGGCCTGCGCGGTGCCGGAGCCGGAGGGCTGCCTCAGGCCCGGTGACCGAGCCCCTGCGCGGCCGCCAGCAGGTCGCACAGCTCGCGCACCGCGCCGCGCCCGCCGGGGGCGCGGGTGGCGAAGTGGACGGCGGCGCGCACCTCGGGCCGGGCGTCGGCCGGGGCGGCCGAGAGCCCCACCCGCGCCAGCAGCGGCAGGTCGTTCACGTCGTCGCCCATGTAGGCCACCGCCTCGTCGGGCAGGCCGAGGTGGGCCAGCTGGGCGTAGCCGGCCAGCTTGTCGAGCTGGCCGAAGATGAGGTGCTTGAAGCGCAGCTCCTCCAGCCGCCGCTGGGTGGCCTTGCCGGGCCGGCCGGAGATGACGCCGAAGTCGAGGTGGTCGCGCAGCAGCACGATGCCGTGGCCGTCCTTCACGTCGAAGGCCTTCATCAGCTCGCCCTCGGCGCCGTAGTACAGCCGGCCGTCGGTGAGCACCCCGTCCACGTCGAGCAGCACCAGCCGGATCCTGGCGGCGCGGGCCAGCAGGGCGCGCGGCGAGAGCTTGCTGCGGGAGGTGGGCTTCACCGGGCTCACGCGCGGCTCCAGGGCTGGCCGGGCCGCCTCACCGCTGCCCCAGGGCCCGCCGCACCGCCAGCACCTCGCCCAGGATCCGGTCGGCCATGGGGAAGTCGAGGCTGTTGGTGCCGTCGCTCTTGGCCACCGAGGGGTCCTCGTGGATCTCCATGAAGAGGGCGTCGATGCCCACCGCCGCCGCGGCGCGGGCCAGCGGGGCCACGAACTGCCGCTCGCCGCCGGTGACGTCGCCGGCGCCGCCGGGCAGCTGCACCGAGTGGGTGGCGTCCAGGCAGACCGGCGCCCCCAGCTCGCGCATGATGACCAGGCCGCGCATGTCCACCACCAGGTTGCCGTAGCCGAAGCTGGCGCCCCGCTCGATGAACATGACGTCGCGGTTGCCGGCCTCGTGGCACTTGGCCAGGGCGTGGCGCATGTCGCGCGGCGCCAGGAACTGCCCCTTCTTCACCGTGACGCTCTTGCCGTGGGTGGCGCAGGCGATGACCAGGTCGGTCTGCCGGCACAGGAAGGCCGGCACCTGCAGCAGGTCCACCACCTTGCCCACCACCTCGGCCTGCCAGCTCTCGTGCACGTCGGTGGTGCAGGCCAGGCCGGTCTCGCGCTTGACCGCCTGGAAGGCGGCCATGCCGACCTCCAGCCCGGGGCCGCGGTAAGACTTTCCGCTGGAGCGGTTGGCCTTGTCGAAGCTGGCCTTGAAGATCACCTGCAGCCCGTGCTTCTCGGCCAGGGCCTTGACCCGGCGGGCGTGGGCCAGGGCGTGGGCCTCGCCCTCCATGACGCACGGGCCGGCGATGAGCAGGAGCGGCTGGCCGTCGCCCACCAGGTGCCCGCCGATGCGGGCCAACACCCCGGCCACTCAGGCCTTCCCGACCGGCAGCTTGGTGACCGCCGCGCCCGGCTGCCGCTGCAGCGCGTCGCGGTGCTCGCGCGCCGCCTTGACGAAGCCGGCGAAGAGCGGGTGCGGCAGGAAGGGCTTGGACTTGAACTCGGGGTGGAACTGGCAGCCCACGAAGTGCGGGTGGTTGTTGAGCTCGATCATCTCCACCAGGCCCAGCTCGGTGTTGAGCCCGGAGAAGATCATGCCGGCGGCCTCGTACTGGGCCCGGTAGGCGTTGTTGAACTCGAAGCGGTGGCGGTGGCGCTCCTCCACCACCTCCTTGCCGTAGAGCTCGCGCGCCTTGGTGCCCTCGGTGAGGTGGCAGGGGTAGCTGCCCAGGCGCATGGTGCCGCCCTTCTGGGTGACGCCCTTCTGGCCGTCCATCAGCGTCACCACCGGGTGGGCCGTCTGCTCGTCGAACTCCAGCGAGTTGGCCCGGTCCAGGCCGAGCACGTCGCGCCCGAACTCGATGACCGCCATCTGCAGCCCCAGGCAGATGCCGAAGAAGGGGATCTTCCGCTCGCGGGCGTGGCGCACCGCCAGGATCTTCCCCTCGGTGCCGCGGATGCCGAAGCCGCCCGGCACCAGGATGGCGTCCACCTGGTCCAGGCCGGAGAGGTCGCCCTCCTCCAGCTTGGTGGAGTCGATGAAGACGTTCTCCACCCGGACGTCGCTGGCGATGCCGCCGTGCACCAGCGCCTCGTTGAGGCTCTTGTAGCTCTCCTGCAGCTCGACGTACTTGCCCACCACGCCGATGCGCACCGTGCCGAAGCGCGGGCTCTTGACCTTCTCGACGATGGTCTCCCACTTCTCCAGCCGCGGGGCGCGGCTCCAGATGTTGAAGAGCTCGGCCAGCTTGTCGTCGAGCCCCTCGTGGTGCAGCTCGAGCGGCACCTCGTAGATGGACTTCACGTCCAGCGCGGTGAAGACCGCGCCCGGGTCGACGTTGCAGAAGAGGGCGATCTTGTCCTTCATGTCGCGCGGGATCTCGCGATCCGAGCGGCACAGCAGGATGTCGGGCTGGATGCCGATCTCGCGCAGCTCCTTGACCGAGTGCTGGGTCGGCTTGCTCTTGAGCTCACCGGCCGCGGCGATGAAGGGCACCAGGGTGAGGTGGGCGTAGACCACGTTCTCCTCGCCCACGTCGTACTTCATCTGGCGGATGGCCTCGAGGAAGGGCAGCGACTCGATGTCGCCCACCGTGCCGCCGATCTCGACGATGAGGATGTCGGCCACGCCGGCCGCCTCGCGGATGCAGGCCTTGATCTCGTCGGTGATGTGCGGGATCACCTGCACCGTCTTGCCCAGGTACTCGCCGCGCCGCTCGCGGTTGATGACGTTCTGGTAGATGCGCCCGGTGGTGTAGTTGTTCTTGCGGGTCATCTTGGCGGTGGTGAACCGCTCGTAGTGCCCCAGGTCCAGGTCGGTCTCGGCCCCGTCGTCGGTGACGAAGACCTCGCCGTGCTGGAACGGGCTCATGGTGCCCGGATCCACGTTGATGTACGGGTCGAGCTTGAGGTGCATCACCTCCAGGCCGCGGTTCTCCAGCAGCGCGCCGATGGAGGCGGCCGCCAGGCCCTTGCCGAGCGAGCTGACCACGCCGCCGGTCACGAACAGGTACTTCGTCTTCTTGCCCCGCTTCACCATGGCTCCGCTCCGTTTCGCCTAGACGTCCGCCGCCAGCAGGGCCTGGGCGCGCGCCAGGTCCTCCGGCGTGTCGATCCCGAAGCCGCGGTAGGCGGTGTCCGCCACCCGGATCCGGATCCCGTTCTCCAGCGCCCTGAGCTGCTCGAGCGCCTCCTCCCCCTCCAGCCGGCCGGGAGCGAGCCGCGCGAAGCGCTCCAGGAACGAGGCCGTGAAGGCGTAGATGCCGACGTGGGCGCGGCACAGCGGGCTGACCCCGCCGTCGCGCCGGTGCGGGATGGTGGCCCGCGAGAAGTAGAGGGCGTGGCCGGTCAGGTCGGTGACCACCTTGACCACCTGCGACCGCTCGGCCTCGCCCGCCTCGAGCGGGCGGGCCAGGGTGCCCATCTCGGCGTCGCTCCCGGCCATGGCCTGGAGCAAGGCCTCGATGGCCTCCGGCTCGATGAGCGGCTCGTCGCCCTGCAGGTTCACCACCAGCTCCGCCCTCGGGACGAGCTGCCTCGCCGCCTCGGCCACGCGGTCCGTGCCCGTCGCGGCCGGTCCGGTCATGATGGCGATGGCCCCCGCCTGCTCGGCAGCAGCGGCGATGCGTGGATCGTCGGTGGCGACCGCCACCACGTCCACGCCGCGTGCCCGCCGTGCCCGCCTGACGACGTGGGCGATGACGGGGCTGCCTGCCAGGATGGCGAGGGGTTTCCCGGGAAAGCGACTGGATCCGTACCGGGCCGGAATGATGACGGCGACTCGTCTCAACCCGGGGCGTCAACCTACGCCCCGGGATCCGGGGCGTCAATTGGCGGTTTCCCCCACCTCGGGCGCCTCCGGACGGCCCCTGGTGGCGGGGGGTTGCGGGGCCGCCGGCCGTCCTCCCGCTGGCGCCGCGCGTGGTGCTACGGTGCGCCGCGTGCCGCGCGTCGTCCGGGCCCACTTCACCGTCGAGCGGAACTACGCCGGGTGGCGGCTCGACCGCTACCTGATGGAGAAGATCCGCCGGCTCGACCCGGAGAAGGCGGCCTTCCTGGTGGAGCACCGCCTCGACGCCGCCGACGGCCGGCGGCTGGCGCCCGACTCGCCGGTCCACCCCGGGCTGGCCTTCTCGCTGTGGCGGGAGGCCGAGCCGGAGCCGGAGACGCCGCTCCACTTCGGGGTGGTGCACGACGACGGCCAGCTGCTGGTGGTGGACAAGCCGGCCGGCCTGCCCATCCACCCCACGGCGCGCTACTTCGAGCACACCTTCACCGCGGTGGCCAAGGGGCGCTACCCGGACCGCAAGGTGGACCCGGCCCACCGCCTGGACCGCGAGACCTCCGGGCTGCTGGCCTGCGGCACGGCGCCGGAGTGGACCACCCGGCTGAAGCGCTCCTTCGCCGACGGCAAGGTGGCCAAGGTCTACCTGGCGCTGGCCCTGGGCTCACCCGCCGACGAGGCCTTCGAGGTGGACGCGCCGCTGGCGCTGACCCTGCAGAGCGAGGTGCGGGTGCGCATGCACGTCCACTTCGCCGGGGCCGCGGCGCACACCGGCTTCGAGGTGCTGGGGCGGCGCACCGCGCCCGACGGCGCGGCGGTGGTGCTGCTCTCCTGCCACCCCCGCACCGGCCGGCAGCACCAGATCCGGGCCCACCTGCACCACGCCGGCCTGCCGCTGGTGGGCGACAAGATCTACGGCGGCGACGAGCTGATCTTCGACCGCTTCACCAAGAAGGCGCTCACCGAGGCCGACCGGGCCGCGCTGCGCCTGGAGCGCCACGCCCTGCACGCCTGGCGGCTGGCCTTCCCGCACCCGGGCACCGGCGCGCCGGCGGCCTTCGAGGCGCCGCTGCCGCCGGACCTGCAAGGGTTCTGGGACGGGTGCCGGGCCGCGCCGGCCCCCTGAGACGACGACGCCGGCGCCCCTCGGGGGAGGGGGCCGGCGCAGCGGGGCGCGTCAGCGGGGCGCGCCTCGACCGGGGTGAGGCCTCACTCGACCTTCACGAGGTCCTTGCCGCAGTGGCACTTGCCGGGCACCAGCGCCACGGTGTTGCAGGTGCAGGCCGCGCCGCAGCCGCACTTGTAGGCGGCCTTGAAGGAGGTCTCGCCGGGCTTGCCGCCGCGATCCACCGTGATGGTGGTCCCGTCCACCTTGGTGACCTTGGCCGGGATGAGGTCCTTGCCGCAGCCGCACTTGCCCGGCTCGGCCTTGATGGAGCTGCAGTGGCAGCCCTCGCCGCAGCCGCACACGTGCACCGTGTCGCCGGCCTTGAGGCCGGGGGCCTCCTTCTTGACGGCCGCCTTCTCCTCGCCCGCGAGGGCCACGCCGGAGAAGCCAGCCGAGAGCACCACACCCAACATCAGCGTCCGAAAGAGCTTGGTCATTTTTGCGAAGCCTCCTGTGGGAGGAGAGAGACCCACCGCCCGCCCGAGGGTTCATGCCAGACCCATCGGGGCCCGCCGGGATCCCGGCCGGGGCGCGGCGTCCTCCTGCCGCCCCGGAACCCTACCCGCCCTGCTCGCCCTACCCGCCCTGCTCGCCCTGCCCGCCCGGTCCACCGTGCCCGACCTGCCCACCGTGGCCGCCGTGCCGGCCGCGCGGCCGGGGCGTCCGCTCGGCCGCCCGCTCGGCCTTGGCGATGCGGCTGCGCTGCTTCACCGAGCAGGTGTAGAAGCGCTCCCGGAGGTCGGCGGTCTCGGCCTCGGTGAGATCCCCGTGCCGCCCGCGCTCCTCCTGGCGCCGCTCCACCGCGCGGAACAGGCTGACCGCCACCGCCACCGACACGTTGAGCGACTGGCTGAAGCCGCGCATGGGGATGGCGTAGCTCAGGTCGGCCAGCGCCAGCGCCTCCGGCGAGACGCCGCGGTGCTCGTTGCCGAAGACCAGCGCCACCGGCCCGGCGAAGGAGAGGGCCGTGAGGTCGCGCGAGCCGGGGCCGAGGTGGGTGGCGTAGACCGCGAAGCCCCGCGCCTTGAGCGCCCCCAGGCACTCCTGGCTGGTCTTCCAGCGGACCACGTCCAGCCACTTGTCGGCGTTCAGGCTGATCTTCTTGTTGCGGTCGAAGGCCTTCATGGGCCCCTCGATGACGTGCACCTCCTGCACCCCGAAGGCCTCGGCGGTGCGCAGGACGGCGTTGACGTTCTGCACGTCGGCGAAGGCCTCCATCACCAGCGTGAGGGTGCGGGTCCGCCCGGCGATCACCTCGTCGATGCGGGCCTGCCGCCCGGGCAGCAGGAAGTCCGGCTGGCCGAGCCGCTGGGTCACCGCCGGCCCCGCGGCGCCCCGGCCTTCTTGCCGGCAGGCGTCTTGCCCGCCGCCCGCCTGGGCGCGGCCTTCGTGCCGGCGGCCTGCGTGCCCCCAGCCTTCCTGGGCACGGGCTTCTTCCTCGGCGCGGCCGCCTTCGGGGCCGCCTTCGGCGCGGGCTTCCGCGCGGCCTTGGCGGCGACCGCCTTCCGGGGAGCGGGCGCCTGCACCGCCGCGCGCGGCGGCGCTTCCTCGACCGCGCCGGCGCGGGGGCGGCCGGCCTTGCGCGGGCGGGCCGAGCGGCGCGGCGACACCTCGGGCCAGATCTCGCCGGCCACCGCGTCGAGCAGGGCGTCGAGCCCCTCGCCGGTGGCGGAGGAGAGCAGCAGCACCGGCACCGGCACCACCCGGCGGGCCATGACCTTCTGCCAGGCCAGCCCGGCGGCGCGCGCCTCCGGCAGGTCCACCTTGGTGACCACCACCACCTGCGGCTTGGTGGCCAGCTCCTTCGAGTAGAGCGCCAGCTCGCGGTTGATGCCGGCGAAGTCCCTGGCCGGGGTGCGGCCGGGCTCGGGGTTGGCCCCCTCCACCAGGTGGACCAGCACGCGGCAGCGCTCCACGTGGCGCAGGAACTGGTGGCCCAGGCCGGCGCCGGTGTGCGCCCCCTCGATGAGCCCCGGGATGTCGGCCACCACGAAGCTCCGCTCGCCGCGCCAGCTGGCCACCCCGAGGTTGGGGGTGAGCGTGGTGAAGGGGTAGTCGGCGATCTTCGGCCGGGCCTTGCTGATGCGGCTGATGAGGGTGGACTTGCCGGCGTTGGGGAAGCCCACGATGCCCACGTCGGCCAGCAGCTTGAGCTCGAGGAAGAGCTCCTTCTCCTCGCCCTTGGTGCCGTCCTGGGCGAAGCGGGGCGCCTGGTTGGTGGAGGTGGCGTAGTTGAGGTTGCCCAGGCCGCCGCGCCCGCCCTTGGCGATGACGAAGCGCTCGGTGACCTGCGACATGTCCACGATCACCTCGCCGCTGGTGGCGTCGCGCACCACCGTGCCCTGCGGCACCTTGAGCTCGAGGTGCGGGCCGGAGAGGCCGTTCATGTCGCGGCCGTGGCCGGTCTCGCCGCTCTTGGCCTTGCGCTCGCGGATGAAGCGGTAGTCGAGCAGGGTGGACATCTGCGGGTCCACCACCAGCACCACGTCGCCGCCGTCGCCGCCGTCGCCGCCGGCCGGGCCACCGCGCGGGATGAACTTCTCGCGGCGCCAGGCGATGCAGCCGGCCCCGCCGTCGCCGGCCTTCACGTGGATGCGGACCTCGTCGACGAACTTCATGGCGTGCCTCGGGGCGTGGCGTGGTCCTGCCTGAAACGACGAGCGCCGCGGACCCGGTGTGGGTCGCGGCGCCGTGCTGCGGCCGGCCGGGTGGCCCGCCGGGAGACCAGGCTAGGCCTTGGCCTCGGCCTCGGGGATCACCGAGACGACGCGGCGGTCGCCGCGGGTCTTGGTGTACTTCACGGTCCCGGCGCAGGTGGCGAAGAGCGTGAAGTCCTTGCCCAGGCCGACGTTGGCGCCCGGGTGGAACAGCGTGCCGCACTGGCGGACCAGGATGTTGCCGGAGATGACCTTCTCCGAGCCGTAGATCTTGACGCCGCGGTGCTGCCCGGCCGAGTCGCGGCCGTTGCGGGAGGAGCCCTGTCCTTTTTTGTGAGCCATGGTGAGTCCGTCCTTCCTTAGCCGCGGACCGCGGTGACGAGGATCTCGGTGAAGGACTGGCGGTGACCGCGCTTCTTGGTCCAGCCCTCCTTCTTCTTCCGGTAGTGGATGACCTTCTTGTGCTTGCCGTGGGCCACGATCTTGCCCTCGACGGCGGCGCCGGCCACCACGGGGGCGCCGACCTTGGCCTCGCCCTCGCCGCCGACCATCAGGGCCTCGAAGCTGACCACGCCGCCCACCTCGGCCTCGAGGAGCTCGACCTTGAGCTTGTCGCCCTGCGCCACGCGATACTGCTTCCCGCCGGTCTTGATCACCGCGTACATCGCTTGCTCCTTGGAATCACTGGAGTTTCGCCGGGAGCGCTCTCCGCCTGGTGCCACGGCGGCGCGCCGACCCGACCCTCCGGGAGGCGGCTCTATACGATCCGCCCACCGCGCCTGTCAAGGATGACGGGAGGTTGCGCCATCCGGGGGCGAGGCCGCCGCGGGCCCCGCCGCTGATCCGG